>CAZEXS010000110.1:0-3741 GCA_964516915.1 uncultured Gammaproteobacteria bacterium | reverse complement strand
ACATACTGACATTGCGCCCATACATCATCTGGTGACAACTTAACGCCTTTAGGCAACAGGTTTCTAAAATCACAAAACTCGCGAATGGCTTCAGTTAAACCTAAACGAAGCCCATTCACATGAGTTCCACCCTGCGCCGTAGGAATTAAATTGACATAGCTTTCGGTAATAAGTTCTATAGATTCAGCCGACCAAGCTACAATCCATTCAACCTCTTCATTTTCATCGCCTTCTTTACCTTGAAAACCGTGTTCCGGTAAGCGCTCATTATCAGCCAACGCCCCCATCAAATAGGCTTTCAAGCCATCTTCGTAATACCAAGACTGATTACTTTCGGGTTTAGCTTCATCTTCAAAAGTAATTGTCAGGCCCGGACACAACACAGCTTTCGCGCGTAATAGTCGGCACAAACGAGTTGCGTGAACCTTAGGCGAATCAAAAAACGACTCATCTGGCCAGAAACGTAAGGTGGTGCCTGTATTGCGTTGCCCTACGGTACCAATTTCTTCTAAATCACTGGTCTTAACACCATTGGCAAACGCCATATTGTATTCAGTGCCACCGCGCTTCACCCACACTTCTACATTTTTACTCAGTGCATTTACCACCGAGATGCCAACACCGTGCAGCCCGCCAGAAAAACGATAATTTTTGTTGGAAAACTTACCACCTGCGTGCAATCGAGTCATAATCACTTCTACACCGGGCACACCCTCTTCCGGATGCACATCAATAGGCATACCACGCCCATCGTCAGACACTTCGACAGACCCGTCTTTATACAAAGTTACGCTGATTTTTTTGCAGTGCCCAGCAATCGCTTCATCGACGCTATTGTCCACTACTTCTTGAACTAAATGGTTGGGGCGTTCGGTGTTGGTATACATTCCCGGCCGCTTACGGACAGGTTCTAACCCGGTTAATACTTCAATCGCGGAAGAATCGTAATCTGTTGACATACTGCGTCTTTTTTATGGTTATCAATACCCCTGAGTTTAACGTGAATTCGATTCACTAAAAACCCAAAATTCACACACAATGGTCAACAACTGTGTGAAAAAAATCATTACAGAAGCGATCATCAAAACTCTGTTTTCGACAATAAAAATGATAGAATGCGCAACCCGATCATTAATGGAGCAATCGCCAATGTCTGACGCCAAGAACGATTTAGAAAATATCGACTTCGAAGAAGCCTATGCCCAACTTGAAACTCTGGTTGAGCGAATGGAGCATGGCGACCAAAGCCTTGAGGCGTCGCTAGCTGATTTTGAACGCGGGGTTGCTCTGATGAAGCATTGCCACGGTGTATTGAAGAATGCCGAACAGAAAGTGGATATCCTAGTTAAAGACAATGAAGGCATGTTCAGCACCGAAGCCTTTGAAGACAAAGCTATTTAGCCTTGTTCTCGTTCAAGACTTATATACTAACGACCGACCAACGAATTTCTTAAGGATACTCTTGTGACTCCGCAAATGCAGAAGTATCAATCGCGTATCGAGGCCACACTCGATCGCTATTTAAACGACGCAGATATTCCAGGCAGATTAAGGGAGTCAATGCGTTACTCGACCTTATCAGGCGGTAAACGTGTTCGTGCTTTGTTAGTTTACGCGGCGGGGCTAACCACTAATGCACGCATCGAGTCACTGGATACGATTGCGGCGGCAATTGAGTTAATTCACGCGTATTCACTGATTCACGATGACCTACCGGCGATGGATGATGACGATCTGCGTCGAGGCCAGCCGACAAACCACATCAAATTCGACGAAGCCACGGCGATATTGGCGGGCGATGCTCTGCAAACCCTAGGATTCGAGCTGATTTTGAGCAATGAATCACAGCTCAATGATTTGCAATCACGTCAAATAACCTTAGAGTTAGCTAAAGCCAGCGGCGCAATCGGCATGGTCGGCGGACAAATGCTAGACATTCAGGCTACCGATAATAGTCTCAGCCTCGATGAATTAGAAAACGTTCATAGAAGAAAAACAGGGGCGTTGATTAAAGCTTCGGTGGTATGTGGTGCGCTCGCCGGAGAAACTAACGACAGCGGTCACATCACCGCGCTAAGCGACTACGCCACTAATATAGGCTTAGCGTTTCAGGTGGTGGATGATGTATTGGATATCGAAGGGTCTACCGACGTTCTTGGTAAACCCAGTGGTTCAGACCAAGAACTAGGAAAATCGACCTACCCGGCCTTGCTTGGCCTAGATGAATCTAAACAATTAGCTAAGAAACTTTATCAACAAGCCATAGATTGCATTAACGCAATCGGCGATAATACGCAGCATACACAGGCCTCTAACGCCGACAACAGTACTGATACTTCACGCATGTTGCGAGACATTGCGGAATTGATCATCAAACGCACTCACTAGCACTTAAATGCTAGCAACTCATTGTATTTAAATACGTTTTAAAATTTTGACGAACTCAAACGACAAATACCCTCTACTGATGACGCTGGATGACCCCAGTGACTTACGTCAATGCTCTGAGGACCAACTGCAACAAGTGTGTGATGAGACTCGCTCGTTTTTGATCGACACCGTGGCAAAAATTGGTGGCCATTTGGCTGCTGGCCTAGGTACAGTTGAACTAACAACTGCCTTGCACTATGTATTTAATACGCCAGATGACCGACTAGTGTGGGATATTGGCCATCAAGCCTACCCACATAAAATACTGACTGGTCGTCGAGATCAATTACACACCATACGTCAACCAGGCGGTTTATCTGGCTTTTTAAAGCGCAACGAAAGCCAATACGACACATTTGGCGCCGGGCATTCCAGCACGTCAATCAGCGCAGCTTTAGGCATGGCCGTAGCCGCTTCGCAACAAGGCTTAGATCGAGATGTGGTTTCAATCATTGGTGATGGTGCTATTACAGCAGGGATGGCATTTGAGGCGTTAAATAACGCAGGTGATATGGATGCCAACATTCTGGTCATACTCAATGACAACGATATGTCTATCTCACCCAATGTGGGAGCATTCAAAAATTACCTCACAAGGTTGATGACGGGGCCAACGGTGACTTCAGTACGTCAAGGGGCTAAAAAAGCACTGAATATCGTACCTGAAGTTAGAGACTACGCACGCCGATGGGAAGAGCATGTTAAAGGCATGATTTTACCAAGCACCTTCTTTGAAGAAATGGGCTTTAATTACGCGGGCCCAATTGATGGTCACGATATTGAAACCCTAGTCACTACGCTGAGAAACCTAAAAGAGATTAAAGGGCCACGTTTTTTGCATATTGTCACTAAAAAAGGCAAAGGCTTTGAGCCAGCGGAACACGCACCTATTACGTATCATGGTGTATCACCGTTTAACCCATCAACGGGCGAACTCGGCAAAAAAACCAAAGTGCGCAGCTATACGGATGTATTTAGCGACTGGCTTTGCGATATGGCTGAGCAAGACAGCAAGCTCATTGGCATAACGCCCGCCATGCGAGAAGGTTCGGGCCTAGTTCGATTTTCTGAAGAGTATGCTGACCGCTATTTCGACGTAGCCATTGCCGAACAGCATGCCCTGACCTTTGCAGCAGGTATGGCTTGCGATGGCCAGAAGCCCGTGGTGGCGATTTACTCTACTTTTTTACAGCGTGCTTATGATCAACTTATTCATGACATTAGCGTGCAAGATCTTGATGTGATGCTCGCGATTGACCGTGCTGGCCTAGTAGGTGCCGACGGCGCAACGCATGCGGGTATATTTGATCT
>CAZEXS010000109.1:0-5655 GCA_964516915.1 uncultured Gammaproteobacteria bacterium | reverse complement strand
AATGATTTGGTGTTAAGAAAACCTCAATTACAGGCGGTTCAAGCTAGGCTTGCTTCAGCTGAAGCGGCATTGTCAAAAGCGCAATTGGGGCTAGATCGTACCCAAGTCGTAGCGCCATTCTCAGGACGGGTACTCAATAAAATGATCGATATTGGTCAAGTAACCAATGCCAATGCTCAAGTCGCTGAGGTCTACGCTACTGATTATATTGAAATACGGTTACCAATCAGAGATACAGATTTACGCTTTGTGGATTTGCCTGAGTCTTACCGTGGCATTGATGATCGACAATTCAACACCAGAGCGAAAATCTATTCATCGTTGGTTGATGGCGGCGAACCTTGGATGGGGCAAGTAGTGAGAACCGAAAGTGCCATTGATAGCGATTCGCGGCAATTGCACGTAGTGGCACAGATCGATGACCCTTATGGCGAGACCGCACTAGGGCGAAGCCCACTTAAAATTGGCGAGTATGTCACAGCTGAAATTCAGGGTAAAAAGTTAGCAGATGCCGTTGTTATACCGCTGTCGACTATTTATCAAGATAGTTATGTGTATGTTTTTCGCGAGGGCATCGTTGAACGCAGAGAGATAGAAATATTGTGGCGCGGTAAGTCCGAGGCTTTGATAGGCAATGGGCTGGTTAGCGGAGACTTCTTAGTGACCACAACTTTGGGTCAAGTGGCGTCAGGCACCCGAGTGAACATTGAAGGCCAAACCAAGCCTGAGCGCAGTGCACTCAGTGCAAATAAGTCAGGTGAAAGAAAGAAGCCCGGAAGCAATAAAACTAAAGGCAATAAACCTGGCGGTAACAAACCAAATGGTAAAAAGCCTAAGTCTGGTGGCCAATCAAGTCAGCCTACGGTGCAAGGAGGCTAATTATGATCGAGTGGTTTGCGAGAAATTCTGTGGCTGCCAATTTATTGATGGTGGCTATATTGTTGTCTGGTTTCATTACCATGACATCCAATTTGAAGTTGGAAATTTTTCCATCATCCGACCCAGATACGATATCAGTAAGCGTTTCCTTGCGCGGAGCAACTCCTGAAGATATTGAACTTGGGGTAGCTGTACGTATCGAGGAAGCGATACAAGATTTGATTGGTATTGATGAAATTCGCAGTTCTTCACAAGAAGGCGTAACGAATATTAGTATTGATGTTAATGAAGATTACGATCCGCGTGAACTGCTCGACGAAGTAAAAAATAGAGTCGACGCAATTAGTACCTTACCTGCCGAAGCTGAGCGGCCGGTTGTAGCGTTGGCCCAGCGCAAGCGCGAAGTTATTTCAGTGGCAATAACCACGGAGTATGGTGAGGCTGAGACGCGCCGTTTTGCCGAACAGGTAAGAGAAGATTTGTTGCGTATTGATGGCATTTCCCTTGCTGAACTGGATTCGGTAAGGAGTTATGAAATTGCCATTGAGGTGAGTCAAGACAAGCTCCGGGATTTTGATTTAACCATTGCCGAAGTGGCGGCTTCAATTCGTAATAGTTCTCAAGATCTATCGGCGGGTAATGTTAAAGCGGCTGGCGGCGACATTCTGTTGCGCTCGAAGGGTCAGGCTTATCGCTATGCTGATTTTGCTGATATCGTAGTAAAAACCAATGTGGATGGGTCAATCATTCGGGTATCGGATGTTGCCCAGGTAATAGATGGGTTTCAAGAGGAATCTTTGCTCGCTAGATTCAATGGCGAAATTGCCGCGATGATCGACGTGCAACGTACTGAACAAGAAGACTCGATCGACATTGCTCGTTTAGTTCGCAATTATATTGATGAAAAGCAAGCAAGCTTGCCAGAGGGAACCACCCTAGAGTATTGGGATGATGATTCTATCCGACTTATCTCCCGCCTCTCGACCTTGCGCGACAGTGCTATTCAGGGCGGCATATTGGTGATTATTTTGCTGGCCTTGTTTTTACGGCCGGCGGTTGCGTTTTGGGTTGTTGCAGGAATACCAGTAACATTTTTGGGTGCGCTTACGGTTATCGATTTTCTCGGTATCAGCATCAATATTATGAGTTTGTTCGGTTTTATAACGGTGCTCGGAATCGTGGTGGACGATGCCATTGTTACTGGTGAGAGTGTCTACGCTCGACTGCGTCGTGGCGAACAAGGCTTAGCGGCCTCGATCAATGGCACCAAAGCCGTCGCCATTCCGGTTACCTTTGGAATACTAACAACCATTGCTGCCTTTCTGCCAATCACTCAACTCGACGGTAGATTAGAGCGGATCTTTGTTCCGATCCCTGCAGTGGTAATACCTGTTTTACTGTTCTCGTTAATCGAATCAAAGTTTATTCTGCCAGCGCATCTCAAGCACATTAAGCTTCGCGATCGTGAAAAAGTTGGGCGTCTAAGTTTATGGCAAATGAATTTCGCTCAAGGCTTTGAAAACATGATTGTCAGGTTTTACAAACCTTTATTAGAGAAGGCCATAGAGTATCGCTATACGGTAATGACAACCTTTGTTTGCACCTTTGTATTAATCGTTGTCACACTTGCTACTGGTTGGTCGCGCTTCGTTTTTATTCCGAGTGTTGAGCGAGATGGTGGTTCGGTGAATTTGGTGATGCCAACAGGCACTCCTTTTGAAGTCACCGACCGGCACATGCAGCGATTTATGGAAGTGGGGCTCGAACTACAAAAAGAGTATTTGAATGGGCCTGGCGGTGAACCCATCATCACTAATATTCTTGCCAAGACAGGCCAAGCAGGGCGCGGCGGTGGCGCAACTTCGTCTAATGTGGCTTCTTTAAGTTTTGAAGGCCTGCCCCTCAGTCAACGGGTTAATCGAGTAACCAGCTTAGAGATTTTAAAAGAATGGCGCAAACGTGTCGGTGATATTCCGGGGGCTGAAGCGCTAACTTTTCGTTCTCGTGGTTTTAGTGCAGGCGAGCCAATTAATATTGAGCTGCGAGGGCAATCGTTTGAAGAACTTCAATCGGTTTCAGAAAAATTAAAACAAGAGCTCTACAATATTAGTGGCGTATTTGATGTGGCCGACACATTGTCAAACGGTAAAGAAGAAATTCGTATTGAGTTAAAACCTCAAGGGCATGTGGCGGGGCTGACTCGTAATGACATCGTCGGCCAAGTCAGTAGTGCATTTAGTGGCTTGCAGGCGCAACGAATTCAGCGTGGTCGAGATGACATTCGAGTTCTGGTTCGTTTTCCTAAATCAGAACGCAGTACCATAGATACGCTGCAAGAAATGTTAATCAGTACGCCTGATGGTAGACGTATTCCACTTTCAAGCGTGGCGTATCTTACAGCTGATAAAGGGCCAACCTCGATTAATCGTATCAATCAGTATCGAACTGTGACGGTGACGGCTGATGTTGATAAAGAATCGGTAAATATGACCCTAGTTAATGCCGAGCTTCAAGCATTTTTAGATCAAACTTTATTGCAGTATCCAGATGTTCGAGCCAAATTTACCGGTGAAGCTGAAGAGCAACGTAAAGCATTTGATAGCGTGCTTGTTAGTTTCTTTGCTCTGCTGTTTGTAATTTACGCCTTGTTAGCTTTACCCCTAAAATCCTATAGCTTGCCACTAATTGTTATGTCGGTGATCCCGTTTTCATTAGTCGGTGGCGTATTGGGTCATTGGGTAATGGGCTTGCCCGTGTCTTTACTTAGTATATTGGGCTTGCTGGCATTAATTGGCGTCGTGATTAACGACAGCTTAGTGTTGGTTGATTACACCACTCAAGTGCGTGCATCAGGAGCTAAGTTAGTTGATGCGGTTAGAGAAGCTGGCGTCGTTCGGTTTCGACCTGTCATATTAACGTCTTTAACCACGTTCTTTGGTTTGATTCCATTAACGTTTATAGGCAAAGCTGACGTCAATGCCGCATTCCTGCAGCCAATGGCTGTTTCGTTGTCATTCGGAATCTTGTTCGCAACGATTATCACATTGTTTTTTGTGCCGCTGAATTTATTGATCGCACAAGATATTAAACGCTTGGTGTTACGAGGGTTCAATTCTGCTCGGCCTGCCCAAATATAATTGGTCGGCTAAGAGTGTCTGACGACTGCTTTTATCCAGCTGTAGTCTATAGGCATGAGGTGAAGTTGTCCTTAGCTTCACCACGTCGCTAGTTTTGATTACGTAATAAGTAATTACTCGGTATTGTAACGCCCGTCAGACTCTTCAAGGCGTTGCTTTTGCTCTTGATTGAATCGTTCTGGGTTAATCGAGTTACTGGGTGTAATCCATCCCAGCTTGATGGATATAAAGATAAAGCCAAACAACACAATCCAAATCCCGATTCTCCAAGTGAGTGCTTTAACAACTTTGTCTCCACTGTCTCTTTCGTCGGGTGTTTTAAGAAGGTGATATAGACCTATCCCTAAGCTAACAATCATAGCGATTAAAAGAACAATGATGACTATTTTAGACATGGCGAGCCTTTAGTTAACCTTACAATAAGCAATATTTTGAATTTCTATACTAGCGACCAATTTGATGATGTTTTAGGGGTATTTACCAAATTTATCACCAGATTAAAGCAGCTATGGTCATGCAAACGGCCGCTTTATGATATGTTCGCGGAGTTTATCTTATTTGACGCAACGAGACGCGAATGTCGCCTAAAAAAGCTCAAAAAAAACCTTATCTAATGCCTGTGCTGCTTATTTTAGCGGTGATGATGGTATTGGGTATGGCACGTCTTGGGGTTTGGCAGCTTGATCGTGCCGCGCAAAAACAAAGTTTGCTTGATCAAGTTACCGTTAGATCACAATCAACGCGGGCGACGCTTGAATCTCTTTTGCCACAGTTGCTAGAGAACAACTATTCTGATCTACGTTTTCGGCCAGTGGTGTTATCTGGCGCTTATTTGCCTGATGCTTCGATTTTGATTGAAAACCAAGTGGTTAATAAAAACGTTGGTTATAAAGTCATTACTCCATTTAAACCGGATGGTCTGGATGTTTGGATAATGGTTGAGCGCGGTTGGGTAGCCGCGGGCGTTTCAAGATCTGATTTGCCTTCCATATCTACTCCTGAAGGCCAAGTTACTTTAAGTGGAAGGCTTAACTTTCCTCCGGCGAAACCCCCTTTGTGGCGAGAGGGCTTTCCAGTAAACGAGGGAATAGTTTGGCAATATCTTCCAATTAACGATTATGCGCGCCAATTTGAGGTTGAAGTGCTGCCTTTGATGGTAGAATTGGCGCCCGACAATCCGGGTAGCCGTGATTTAGTGGTGCGTTGGCAAGCCATTAATGATGAATGGGTGGCCAAGCACAAAGGCTACGCGTTTCAGTGGTTTGCTATGGCTTTAGCTTTTACCGTGGCCTGTGTTGTTCTATTGCTGCGGTCTCGTCGACCTTCGACTGTTGTAGAGCAGCCGTCGGATAACGCTTAAAGTGACCGTAAATGCGCCGTTGTGGCCTTAAAAAATATAGAATTCAAAATCTGTAAACCAAGATATTTCGACCATCGCTAACTGGGTAGTAAAATCTATTTTAGTATTTATTTTCAATGACTAAACAAGCTCAAAATAATCAAGTTGATTCCAAAACGTTGTTTTGGAATCGATTTCAATTGATCGCGATTCTTGTCGTATTTATAGCGCCGATCGCAGGTGCATTTCTGTATAAGCCCACTAAATTTAATAATTATGGTGACCTGTATACGCCCGCAC
>CAZEXS010000108.1:0-6307 GCA_964516915.1 uncultured Gammaproteobacteria bacterium | reverse complement strand
CTTCGCCTTCGGTGAAGGTGTCTCCAATTTGAATTGTGCCGTGATTGTGTACGCCTAAAATATCGCCGGCCCAGGCCTCTTCGGTAGCATCACGTTTACTGGCCATAAACGAACTCGCGTTATTGATGGCCATGTCTCGTTTAAGCCGCACATGCTTAAGCTTTTTTCCTTTAGTAAACTTTCCCGACGTGATTCGCATAAACGCGATTCGATCATGATGGGCTGGATCCATATTGGCTTGAATCTTAAACACAAAACCAGTGAATTTTTCTTCGCCCGCGCTTACTTCACGAGTTTCAGCGGCGCGACCTTTGGGTGGGGGCGCGAATTTGGCGAAGTTCTCCATCAACTCATCGATACCTAAAGTGGCGATTGCTGAGCCAAAAAACACAGGCGTTAAGTCGCCGCTTAAATACAATTCAAGATCAAATTCATTGCTAGCCCCTTGGACCAACTCTAATTCTTCACGCAAACTAGCCGCATCAGAACCAAGCGCCGCATCAAGCTCTGGATTATCCAAACCTTGAATAAATTGGTCTTGCTCTGGGTCATTGCCCGGCCGTCCGGCGAACAAATGAACCGTATCGTCATAAATACGGTAAACACCTCGAAACAATTTCCCTGTTCCAACTGGCCAGGTCAGTGGTGCACACAGTATATCCAGCACTGACTCGACTTCATCCATGATTTCGATAGGGTCTCGCCCCTCTCGATCCATTTTGTTGACAAAGGTCATTATTGGCGTGGTCCGCAAGCGACAGACATCCATCAACTTAATGGTGCGCTCTTCTACGCCTTTAGCAATATCGATCACCATCAAGGCCGAATCAACGGCGGTTAAGGTGCGATACGTGTCTTCCGAGAAGTCAGCATGGCCTGGTGTATCCAACAGATTAATAACTTTATCGCCGTACTCGAACTGCATCACCGACGAGGTTACAGATATACCTCTTTGCTTTTCTAACTCCATCCAGTCAGACGTGGCATGGCGACCAGTTTTGCGAGCTTTGACGTTGCCTGCCATTTGGATGGCGCCACCTGACAGGAGCAATCGCTCGGTCAATGTGGTCTTACCAGCATCTGGGTGAGAAATAATGGCAAAGGTGCGGCGCTTCGACACCTCGACTGACAATTGGCTCATGATCTAACTCTTGTTATCGGGCAAATGGGCCTACCGCCCTTGAATGTGCGGATTATAACCAAAGAAAGCGGCCTTAACTGACCTTTTGTAGCGGTGCGTTAAGGAGTGCGCGTCAGAAGATCGCCGCGCAGATTCAGCACCACAGCATTCGGCTTAATTTCTTCCACCTTCAAGCCGGCTCGTACAAAATCATTCTCGCGGTACATTTTGCCATTGAGCATGACAAAGCGTTGGCTAGGAACACTAGAATAAGAAACCACATTCACCACCACATCTTCGAATGCGACCTGGGGAGCGTCATCATTTTTTGCGCCGGTAAACGTTGGTTGAGTAGTTGGACTTGGCTCTTGAACTGGTTGGGTTTCTTCTGGATTACTGGAACCAAGCCAATTGGCAATAATGACCCCAAGTAATACCGCCAGTAAAAAGCTCAATCCAGCAATAACATAAAGAGGCCAACGGGCACTTTCTTCAGGCACCGGCATATCAGACAAGGTTGGGACGTTGTTTTTTTTACGTTCTTGTTCCGACTTTTTTAAAGCATCGAGTATCGTTGACATGATTCAATAACCTCAAAACCCACTGCGCGTCACTAATGTAGGAACTTCAGTAGCGCTCAGCAATTCATTGATCAATAAATAAGTTTCCTGACCGACTTTACCGTCGGCTAAAATTCCATAGCGCCGTTGAATTTCACCAACTCTTTCGGCAAGTTCTGCATCAAACACCACGGAGTTTTCATTTTCCATAACCGCTAAATTAAGCGAGCTTAAAACTGAATTGATGCGCGCCCTAATCAGCGGTATCGAAGAAGACCGATCACCTAACTGGAGAAATTCACTACCCAATGATGATGGTCGCCAAAACAGCAAGGCATTGCCCGACCAACGATCGACCAGTTCTGATACGGGCAAATCATAGGTTTGCTCTCCAACCAAAACGCTTGCAATCGGCCCTTCAAGCTGATGCAGAATTACCCGATGTTGAACGCCTTTGTGCAACAACACCATAATCGTGGGTCGGTTTAGACGCAATAATGTGGACCAGTCAGATACAGGCAAACAATTAATTAAAACTATCGCCAGTTCTTCGCAAAGCGGTCGAAAAATACGGCCAGAAAGATCCGCGTCCCATGCCGAAGCAAGGTTTCGAAAAGCATCCACACGACCGGTCCGATCTGATGATGCCTCGAGTACCCGACCAAAGGCACTATTCGCAAGATAGCTTGGTTGCGAATAAGTTTCCGAATTTTCGTCGTTGGTAACGATAGACTGATCGCTCACAGTACTTAGATTTAGGGTTTCGCTTTCAACCGGCGTAGGTTCTAAATACTCTTCTGAAAACACTACAGCGCCCGATCCAATGGCGTTGTCTTTAGCAGAAGCCAATACATTCTCTGGAGCAGCAGTGGATAACTGACTCAGATCAATGGTTGGAGCAGACTCTGCTGTACTAACTGTTAGATCTTTTACTTCAGCAGCTGAACCATTCTCACTGGCTAAGTCACTATCAACGCCAATAAGAGGCTCAGTAACGACTACAGCCAAAGGCTCAGAAGGCTTAACGGGTTCAGATTCTTCGACAACACCGGCTTCACTGCCTAATTCTAAGCTTGAGGGGTCAACATACTCAGCAAGACTTTGACTTTGCGAAGCAGATTCTGACGTTGAGGGCGCTTCTATATTCTGCGAGTGCCGCGAGCTATTCTCTGGTTGATCTAGCTTTTGCCCATAAAACCACCAGCCCGCAATATTAACCAAGAGCAACAAAACAACTAAGGAGCCCCAACGCCATTTAGCATTTATAGAACCCAGTTCTATTCCTTTAGTTTTGCTACCAAGAACATCTCCGGCCGCGGCCTTAAGTGTTCGAGTATCAACAATTAACTGCGAGTTTGCATAAGCACCAAGTAGTGCTTGATCGGCTAGGACGTTAATTTTTCTTGGTATGCCTTCACTCAATTGATACAGCAATTTTAGTGCTTGAGCGCTGAACAATGGTTTTTTACAACCGGCCACTTCTAAACGAAAATTCACATATTCTTGTATATCGCCCGCACTAATGGCCGGAAGATGATAACGCGCGGTCACTCGCTGCGATAACTGTCGCAAGTCATTGCGGGCCAAGACCTCGCTCAATTCAGGCTGACCGATCAAAATAATCTGTAACAACTTAGATTTTGTGGTTTCTAAATTAGTCAACAACCGTACTTGCTCTAATACAGTTGGGCTTAATAATTGTGCTTCATCAATAATGAGAACCGTGTGCTTGTTCTCAGCATAGGCCACTAGAAGATGCTCATTGATGGCATCGAGCAGTTTCTTTTTTGATTGCCCTTCAGGGTATGAAAGCTTTAACTCATCGCAGACCGTTTCAAGCAATTCACGACGGTTAATGTTTGGGTTTAAAATTAAGGCCGCATTAACATTTTCAGGTAAATCTGCCAAAAGGTTACGACAAAGAGTTGTTTTCCCGGTGCCTACTTCACCTGTTAACACGATGAAACAACCACCCTGAGATAAGCCATAACTCAGGTGAGCCATTGCTTCACGGTGACGAGCACTCATGTATAAGTATTGTGGGTCTGGCGCTATCGAAAACGGACGTTCGGTCAGCCCAAAGTATTTTAAGTACATGCGTTAGAGTGTAGGTGGTTTGATGTGTTTGCGCAGGCCAATATTAATAATAATTACAGATGAACGATTATTGCGCAAGTGAACGCTGTGCAGAGTTAACCAAACGCTCAAACAAACCGTCGCCACGCCCACCCATGATTTGGCCTAGTTCTTGTAAAGAACCTAGCTCAGCCGAACGTCGACGCAATAATTTAGGTTCAATATTTACCGGTGCTGCATACTCGACTGTGGCTAATTGCTTAGATAAAAAAGCTTGGTCTTTATGTTCTCGTAATTTGGCAGCCAAAGACTTTGCACCTCTAATTTTTAGGTGCTGAATATCCCCTAGATTATCGTACAAATCTTCCATAGTTGGGAAGGCTTGCAACAAGGCAGTGGCTGTTTTCGGCCCAATACCTGGTACGCCTGGGATATTGTCTACCGCGTCGCCACAAAGGCCAAGATAATCCTGAATAGCTTCAGGTAAAACTCCGAACTTGTCTTTGACCAATGCGGAGTCAAGCTGAACATTTTTGGCGAAATCCCACCAAAAGTCATAACCTCGCAAAACTTGAGTTAGATCTTTGTCTCCAGTCACAATGCCTATTCGATATCCTTCTGCACGCATAGACTTAGCGGCCGTAGCAAGCAGATCATCTGCTTCATAACGGTGGTGTGCAATACTTAATAGACCAGCCGCCTCGACTAGACGCTTACATAACTTAAATTGATCAGAGAGTTCTTTAGGTGGCAATTCCCTATTCATTTTATATTGCGGGTAAAGGTCATTGCGAAAAGACTGAGTTAGGCTTTCATCGAATGCGACGGCCACATGAGTGGCTTGGCTACGTTCAACAAATTCGGTTAAAAATCGACAAAAGCCATAGACCGCGTTGACTGGCAGGCCATTTTCTCCGCGCATCGAATCGGGCACAGAAAACCAGGCTCGAAATATATAGATGCTGGCATCGATTAAATAGGCTGTTGGCGCACCACGCTCAGGATAGTTAGTCATAGTATTGGCAAAATTTAACCACGAAAACGAACGCTACTCGTCTGATGATTTGTTTGTCTGTGTTACGCGAACTAAATGAACGCGACGGGAGTCAGCATGAATAATTTCAAAGTTGATTTGATCTATTTCTATCGACTCACCTGGCTGAGGGATATGCCCTAGTGTTTGCGATATAAGCCCGCCAATTGTATCACTGCCACTCTGTGGTAAATACGAATGAAAATGTTCATTAAACTCATCGATAGGCAATAATGCTTTGACCATAGTTTCACCATTCGCCATGGTGCGAATAAAACCATCTTCTTCGTCAATATCGTGCTCATCTTCAATATCTCCAACAATCTGTTCAAGCACATCTTCAATGGTCACCACACCGGCGACAGCGCCAAACTCGTCGGCAACTAAAGCCATATGGTTGCGATAGGTTCGAAACTCACTTAGCAAGACATTCAGTCTTTTGCTCTCAGGAACAAACACAGCTGGGCGGGCTAAGTCTCTTAAATTAAATCGCTGTTTATTGTCTTCATCAAAAAAACGTAATAGATCCTTGGCTAGCAAAATCCCAGTAAATTGGTCCTTTTCATTATCGTAAACCGGAAACCGTGAGTGTCCGCTTTCTACCATAATATCCAAACAGTCGTCTAAGGATGCTTCTCGCTCAACCAGTGCCATTGAACTTCTTGGAATCATCACATCACGCACCCGCATATCTGAGACATACAAAATACGTTGAATCATGTCATAAGAATCACTACCAACAATGCCATCTTCCTCAGCTTGCTGGAGACTTTCAAGAACATCGTCGCGAGACACAGCTCGCTTGGCTGGCAGTAGTTTAGTAAATGCAGCGCCGATACGCTGCATTATCGACGGGGGTTTTTCACTGGTATTCATTCAAGTAAGATAAGGGTTTGGGAATGCACTCAACGCAAGTATTTGGACTTCAAGCGCTTCCATTTTTTCGGCTTCTGCCTCTTCTACATGATCATATCCGCATAAATGCAAAATACCATGAGTAAGCATATGGGCATAGTGCTGGCGTACCGTTTTACTTTGTTCTTCGGCCTCAGAGACTACCACCTGATGACATATAACCACATCACCTAACAAGGCTATGTCGAGACCAGTCGGCACTTCAAACGGAAACGATAACACATTAGTTGTCTTCGTCTTGCCACGAAAATCGCCGTTAAGCTGACTGATTTCAGCCTCTTCAACGATACGCAAAGTGAATTCGTTTTCGCATGGTAAATCTAACAGAGATGCAACAACACCGTAGGCAATATTAGCCCACCCTTTAAAATCGTCTGTATTAGGTACTGCGCTACGATCAGACTCACTAGCTAACACATTTTGCACATCGATATGCAATGTAGGTTGCGTGCTGTCTGCAGGCTCAGGCTCAATCATTGCGATCGTGTTTCTCATACGCTTCAACAATGCGTTGAACTAAAGGATGCCTAACAATATCTTTACCAGTAAATTTGGTAACACTAATGCCGCGCACGCCATTCAATATAGTTAAAGCATGTTTCA
>CAZEXS010000107.1:0-6467 GCA_964516915.1 uncultured Gammaproteobacteria bacterium | reverse complement strand
ACTAAGTCAAATTCCTTTAAATTCATGCATTTACCCATTTTTCGAAAAAATAACCCGGTATCGTGACGGGTTATTTTTGATGTACTAAATAATGATATCACTAAGCAGGGCTTGCGTTTCCGTCAAAAATATCTTGGCTGCCTGGTTATTTGCATTACGATTTTACACTAATGTCAGCATAGAAATTCTATTAACCGCTTATTCAATTAAACATTTAGGAATGGTCCTTTACTCTAACGTGGAAAATTTTTGTCGTTATTGAGGTGGTGACAGATTCCATACCAATGGCGGTTTTAAGTTTATTTTTAATGTTATCGCGCTTGTCAAAACGATCATGAAACACTACAGTAGCGGCGCTTGACTCAACCATTGCCGATTACTTAAGTGAACTCTTCAGTACACAGAACAAAGACCGTTTATGTCGTTATTTTTGCATTACTCATTAATGCAATTACGTCAGCGGGTGCTTTTGCAGCGCTTAGTTCGGATGGTCAAATGGTTCTGTTGTGTACATCTCAGGGCTATGAATGGGTCTCGCTAGACTCTGATACAAGTAACACGCCCAGCACGACGCAGCATTGTAAGCTGTGCCTTTTTCCGCAAAGTGATAGTGGTTTAGATGACCTTATTTCGTCTCAAAGTGCTGTTGCGTATAACGCCCATCATAATCAGCGGTCGGTTTTCGGCGAACAACCCTTTTTAGCTTCTCAAAATCATTATCTGCTAGCACAAGGTCGTGCTCCGCCTTACTTCGCACTTACTCAGTAAAGATTCTCGCCGGCATGCAAGCTGGCCCAAATTATTGATGTTTGTCGACTCTGGCCCGCGTAACAGGGCCAATCGATAACGCCTGTTGTAGATTAAGAAGTAGGAAGTACCATGAAAATTAAAGATCTTTGCCTGTCCGTCGCTTTTAGCGGTACGGCAGTATTAAACGCTGGCTATGCAGCGGACCAAAATGTATTCACCTCAGGTGATTTTAATGAAGAGTCTCAATTAGAAACGATTACCGTTTTGGGTGATTCTAATGCAGAAAACGCCACCTTGGGCGGCATCGAGCTAAACCAGCTCCCCCTAAATGCGCATGTTGTTGGGCAAATTGAGATCGAACGCCTTCGTTTTGTAGACCCCAATGAGTTGCTTGATCGCATCCCTGGTGAAACGCAAGTCAGAAACTTAAGAATCCCAGACGGCGGCAAGAGTTATACATTGGCGTATGTTGACGGAGTGCCAATCGAGAGCCCATACGGGGGTGCCACTCAGCGCTTAGACCGAGTCAACACCTCAGACATTCAACGCGTTGAGGTGATTAAGGGCCCAACATCGGCACTGTTCGCTAATAACGTTTTTGGCGGAGTGGTCAATGTAGTCACTAAAGACATACCAGAACAAACTCAAGCAGGCGTAAGTACCGAATTCGGCAACTTTAACCGTGAGCGTTTCGGCGTTGATTACAGTTCCACGGTAGGAGACTTAGGCTATTCCCTAAATGTAAATACTCGCCGCTTGGATGGTCTTCGAGAAGGCACCCAAAATGATCGCGATGTCGGCAGTTTAAAGCTGGTTTATGACTTTAACGAGAACACACGCTTGACCACACGTCTTGAGCGCTTTGAAGAAGTCACGGAGTTACGCGGCGATCTAACTGCAGAAGAAATCAGCCTAGACCCAACCCAAGCTGGCACCTTAAGCTCTGCTGAGGACTTGGCCCAAGATACTGTGTCACTCGCACTGGGTCATACATTGCCTTCAGGCGAATTGAATGTGGTATTGCTTAACCGAGTTCAAGACGCGATTGGGTTGTCGCGCTTCAGCGGTCCACAAGACTCAAACGATGATGCTATCAACTTTATTAGTAATTATCGGCATGATCTTAGCAATGGCTCGTTGACCTTTGGCTATGACCGTTATGACGGTGACTTGGTAACTAAATCGTTTGACCGAGACGACCTTGAGTTGGTTGGCGACTTTAGCGAATCGCAAGAGAGCCTTGGCATAGACGCATTTTACGCTCAATACCAAGTAGGGTTGGCTCAGGACCTAGCCTTGATTGTTGGTTTGCGTCATGAAGAAATTGAACTCTCTTCTGACGTTAATGGTGGTCAACAAGCAGATTTTAGCTCCAGCGCGCCGAAACTGGGTTTGACGTACCAGCTTGACGATGACACTCAAGTTTGGGCTTCGGTTTCTGAAGGTTTGTACGCCCCCGCTTTGGACGACCTGTTTGACGAAGATACAGGGAACCCTAATCTCAACGCAGAAGAGTCTCAAAACATTGAGCTTGGTGTACGTGGATCATGGCGCGATTGGGCGTACGACGCCTCTGTCTATACAAACACGATCGACAACTATCTGGTGACTCAAGAGTTTGTGGATGACGATGGCAATGATTTTGAATTGACCACCAATGCTGGGCAAATCACCGTAAGAGGCGTTGAGGCTGTCATCGAATACGCACCGCAGAAAGCAAATTGGCGAGCAGGTTTAACCTACACACTTTCCGACAATCGCTACGACTCTTTTGTGCAAAGCGTTGCCGGGGCCGACGACGATTACAGTGGCAATGAATTAAGGCGAACACCAAGGCATCATGTCAATGCCAGAATCGCTTGGGAACCCTTTGCCAACTTTATTGCCGAATTAGAAGGTGACTTTTATTCGACGTATTTTTCGGATGATGCCAACTCCATCGAAGGTCGTTTTCAGCGCGATGAACGTATTAATTTGCGCCTAACCTACGACATCGACAACTGGAGTGTTTGGGTCAGCGCACTAAATATCACCGATACGCTGGAAGATCGAGGGACTTATTCGAGAGGCGAGTTGGCGTTTAGAACCGTTGACGGCCTTAGTTATTATGCCGGTGTTTCATACCGTCTGTAGCCGTTATTTGAACTGTGGCTCGTGCTAAAAGCGCGAGCCACATAAGCGCTAGAGTTAATGCATGTGTGGTTAATCGAGAAACATCATGAATAAATCAAAGAAATTAAATCAATGGTTATGGAAATGGCACATTATTGCTGGGCTTGTGAGTATGCCGGTCATGGCAATATTGTGCGCAACCGGCGGCATCTATCTATTTAAAAGCCAGTTTAACGACTATGTGTATCAAGACGCACGCTTTGTGCCAGTAGCCGCCGGGCAACAAACGCATTCATACTCAGATCAATTAGCTGCGGTGCAAGCTCATGCTAGTGGGCATATTGTAAGTGTTACATTACCCAGTGAAAAAAGCCGCACGACGGCATTTAGGCAACACGGTAAGGGTCACGCCAAACACCTTGTTTATGTAGACCCGTACAACAATCGAGTTACCGGCGAATATCAACAAAATGAATCGTTTATGCAAACAGTTCGGAAGCTCCATGGCGAGCTACTGTTGGGCCGTGGTGGCGAATTGTTCGTGGAATTGATTGCGAGTTGGGTTATTGTGCTGGCCATAACCGGCGTTTACGTTTGGTGGCCATATAAGAATTTTTCCTTAGCCGGTTTTTTCAGTATTAGAACCAAGAAAACGCGCAAAGTATTTTGGCGTGATATGCATTCTGTAGTGGGGTTTTGGGCGAGCTTGTTCTTGCTGATTATTCTCGCCGGAGGTATGCCTTGGACACAACTATTCGGCGATAACCTTAAGTGGGTGCAGAATCAAACAGACACCGGCTACCCAGAGCATTGGCGTAATTCTAAAGGCTTAACTTCAAATTACGATGTTGCCGAGCACGCCAAGTCGGGCGCGTTAAATATAGATCGAATCGTCGGCATTGCCTCTAAACAAAGCCTAGATGGTGAGGTAACTATTACGTTCCCCGCTAATGATAAAGGTGTCTACACAATTGCCAATCGATCAATGTGGCTTGAGGATCAAAGGGTTATTCACGTTGATCAATACAGTGGCAACATCATCAAATCACTGAACTGGAACCAAGTGGGTATTTTGATGGAGTTGCGCCAGGTCTTCATGCGCCTTCATCAAGGCGAATACGGTGTTGTGAATCTTATCGTCGCCTTGCTCGCTGCAATAGCCTTGTTTGTTTCCACAGTTGCGTCGATGGTGTCTTACATTATTCGCAAACCGAGGGGTCGTTGGGGTTTACCTAAGGTGCCAGACAGTTTTAACGCTGGCGTAGCCGTGATAATTATCATGGTGGTTTTGGGTCTACTGTTTCCAGCTTTCGGCGGCAGTGTTTTATTGATTCTTATGTTCGGCTGGCTGTCGAAACTATTGAGAAGAAAAGCACAGCCAGAGGTTTTGGCTGACGAATACTAGATGGGTGCCGTGGGCGAAAGGCTGTGAGAATCAGAAAACTTGCTTTTTACCTATTCTTCTAAACTTTTTAGCAGCAGGAATTATAGCTGCGCGACTTTTAGCTGCGCAGCAAAGTAGTCGTGCACCCTAGCGCAACTGATTTATATAAAGACTCACAATGGTGGCCTGATCAGCCACTCACAGTCAGGTAGAGCTAATATTGCGTCGCTCAAAAAAGAACGCCATTTGCGGCGACCTAATAAACGTTGGACGAATGCTTATTGATTGCACCAATCAAATACGCGCTGTTTGACTCTGGATAAGATTCGCCAGTGTCACCAATCACCTTTGCATCAAGAGTGTCGGCAAGGTCAACCATTTTGTCTAACAGCTTTTCCGAGGGAGCATCA
This sequence comes from uncultured Gammaproteobacteria bacterium, assembly GCA_964516915.1. Taxonomy (GTDB): domain Bacteria; phylum Pseudomonadota; class Gammaproteobacteria; order Arenicellales; family Arenicellaceae; genus Arenicella. The sequence continues at coordinate 1,811 of CAZEXS010000107.1, read as the reverse complement.
ACGTCTACGTGCCCGTCGGACCAATTCATATATTCTGAAATATTTGCGCCTTGAAATATTGCGGACCCACTGTCGCCCTCATCAACGACACAGGAAAAATCGGTATCAATTTCGACTGCGGCCAGCCAGTCTTCGAGCGCAATTCCATTCTGCTCGTTTTCGTGCTTACTTTTTATATATAGGTGATAACTCATATAGAAACTCTTTGGGTAGCGTGTTTCAGTTACGTGGTTAGTTCACCCCTACTATTTGAATATAGACTACTGTCTGTGAGAGTTTTGACAAGTTAAAAAATGATAATGGGGCGAATAGAGCCGATAAACGGTAATTTTATGAAGAAACAGATACAAAAACTGGGTTTAAAGCCCCAACTGCGCACAGTTTATTCAATCGGCACGAGCGCCATCGCGGCCTGCAACGAATTTCGGTAAACGATCACAAATGTCGAACCAATTAGCCTTTGAACCCAAATAGATGTGTACGTCAGGCCTTAGATCTATTTCCGAATCAAGAGTCCCCAAGCTAAACTCGATCAAGCCCAGAGGATTGTCAGCAGGGCTGAAGGTCATACTGGAACCGCAGTTTTTACAAAACTGCCGCACACTTCCGTTGTGGCCGACAAAGCTGCGCAACAAGTCTTCACCGTTGGTCCAACGAAAATCGCTGGGCTTGGCCTCACCAAAAGTAGCAAACGCAGCGCCATGGAATTTTCGACACATTGAGCAATGGCAATGCCCCATAGCTGGACTGATTTCATCGACTTCATAGGTAATCGAACCGCACAAGCACTGCCCCATAAAGGGCGAACTCGAAGGACTATTTTTTTCATTCATAATGCGTTTCTACTCTTATTTCTCGGCATTGCAAATACCTTTAGTTTATCGCCTATTGAAGAAAACCCAACGATTCTTCTTCATCTAAATAGCTTTATATTCTACTTCAATGACTCATTTTGAAAATATTTCACTGATTGGTGAGAGAAAACCACCTGAACACACACTACATTATCGACAACAAGATTTTGCGGGGCTTAGTCGTAAATGGGGGGCAAGCCGATGTTGTAGTCAGGGTGATTTAGGGTTAGATCACCCAAAGCATCAAAATCGCGTAGGCTGATTCCAACCTCGGCTGACGCGGGAGGAGAAGATTCTCATGGATGAGGTTTTGTCTCAATGTGAACTTATTGTTGTTTTGATACGCCTCTTTCTTGGCTTTGAACTACAATGAGTGTTTAAACATTGATATTCAAGTCAATATGCCGCGCTCACACCGTATAACGTCTTGCACCAGGCAGCTACTGCCTACTACAAAGAGGCCTTCGCTAAGTGAATAGCGAAAAAAAACAATATGATTCGGTGATCGTGGGTGGCGGCCACAATGGTCTGGTTTGTGCATTTTATCTCGCACGCGCCGGTTTCAAGACCTGCATTCTGGAACGCAGTCCGCAAGTCGGAGGAGCAGCAATCACCGAGGAGTTTCACCCCGGTTTTCGCAACTCGGTGGCGTCTTACACGGTCTCTTTACTGCAACCGAAAGTAATTGCAGACATGTCACTCGCAGCTCATGGACTGGAAGTTGTACTGCGCAAAATAGACAACTATCTTCCATGCAACGACGGCTACCTCCTAGCCGGCCGCAACGGCCTGACTCAAACAGAGATCGCACGACATTCAAGCAAAGACGCTGAGGCCTACCCGCGTTACCAAGCGCGTTTGGAAAGAGTGGTTGACTGTATTCGTCAGTTTCTACTTGTCGCACCGCCCAACGCAGGCGGCGAATTTGCCGACCTCGTCGCACTTTTAAAACTCGGT
>CAZEXS010000106.1:0-6725 GCA_964516915.1 uncultured Gammaproteobacteria bacterium | reverse complement strand
TTTTTAATGCCACCGTAGGCTGCAGCGGCGGCAACCAAAGACTCGGACCCAACCGATATCTTGAGTCCTGAAATATCTTCCACCATTTTTTTCCAATTAGCGCCACCTTCCGCACCACCGTAAAAGGTCACCGCCGACATTCCCATAACGAGATAGTCGGGCGCACAGGTCAATACGCCATTGACGGCATCGGCGGTGTTCTCAGAAATTTGCATGGTGCCAGCCATGAACGTTTCGTCAGAGATAGCGTTAGCATTCTGCACCACAATTCGGCTGTAATGATTAGTAACCCCAGCAGGCCGCATGTCGTCAAATTCAGGTTGAACAATGGTGTTAGTCGAGGGGCCAAGCACGCCAAATTTTGCGCGATAGCCTAGTCTGTCGGTCATGATGTTAATCTCACCTAAAGTTCAAATCAGTAATTACTCTTAGTTGGCCTACATAGTGACAGCTTCACTCGCGCAATAATAATCAATAATGTTTATCAATCATTACTTGAAAGTTATTGAAGAACAGCGATCACGTGATATGCATCTAACAATCGCAACAAAGCGCCATCAAAGCCTAGTTGCTAATCGCCGCGTATTCGGAACGTCACTAGGAGGAAGTGAATTATTCGTCCAATGATGCGACGACTGACTTGGTCTGCAAGTAATTTAGTAAGCCTTCCATACCGTTCTCTCGCCCCCAGCCTGACTGTTTAAATCCACCAAGTGGAAGATCCCAGTCGGCGGCAGCGGCCACGTTAACTCCGACGACCCCAGCATCAAGTCGCTTTACAATTTTATGGCTGTCGGATAATTTGTTTGTCCACACATAGGCGGACAAGCCATATTTCGAATCGTTGGCCATTTCAACGACCTGGTCCACAGACGAGAAACGCTGCACGACTAACACCGGGCCAAAAATTTCTTCTTGCACTACTGTCACGTCTTGCTCAGAAACGGACATCACGGTAGGCTCCACAAAAAAGCCTTTACTGCCCAATGTCTTACCGCCAACCAAAATGTCAGCTCCTTCCTCGCGCCCTTTTGCAATGTATGACATGACTTGTTGCTGCTGCTTTGAAGACACCAATGGTCCTAGAACCGAACTTGAATTAAGCCCAGGCCCAACCTCAATGGTTTTCACAAACGCGAGTAATCGCTCAATCACGTCATCGTAAATATCATCATGCACGTACAGGCGAGACGCCGCGGTGCAAATTTGCCCTGAATTAAAAAAGATACCCATTGCCGAAGCTGGAACGGCTTTGTCCAAATCAGCGTCAGGCAAGATAATGTTCGGCGCCTTACCACCCAATTCTAAACTTACACGTTTTAAATTGACGGAGGCCGCTCTCACCACCGCCTTACCGGTGACTGTAGATCCGGTAAAAGCGACTTTATCAATGTCTGGATGAGACGCAATACCAACGCCCACACCTGACCCATAGCCAGTAATAACATTAATGACACCGTTCGGAATCCCTGCTTGCGCAGCTAGCTCACCGATACGCAGTGCGGTCAGAGAGGTATCTTCGGCTGGCTTCAAAATGCAGGTACATCCCGCCGCCAACGCCGGTGCGATTTTCATGATCGCCATAACCAGGGGAAAATTCCAAGGCACAATTAAGCCAACCACACCAATCGGTTCTTTGAGGGTGTAAGCATGGTAGTCGCCAGGCATAGACGAGATGGGAACCGTGGTGCCATTAATTTTGTCAGCCCAACCCGCGTAATAACGGCAACAATTCACCGATGCTGTCACCGCGACCGATTGAGATATTGACAAGGGCATACCATTGTCCAAGGTTTCGAGGTAGGCCAGTTCCTCGCCATTCTCTTCAATAAGATCGGCCAATTTGTGAAGAAGAAGCGATCTTGTCGCCGGGGTGATTTCGCGCCAAGCGTCACCTTCAAACGCGTTTCGAGCAACCCGCACGCAGCTATCAAGGTCTTCCTGACTAGCGTTACTAATGACAGAAACAACTTCGCCAGTTGCCGGGTCTATCACATCAATGAAACTCTCTGATGATGATTGAACCCATTCGCCGTTTACCCAAAGACCGTGCGTTCGATCCAGAAAATTTATTGCTTCTTTACTCATCCTAATATCCTTAGTTATCAAATTTTATTGAACTGTTCATGCAACATTCATATCAAGAGAAGCTGTTCTCATTTAATAGATAATTTTTAGACAGGAAAAGCTTATTTGAAAACGACACTAGCACCTGAATCACCCTCGACTTAAAAAAGAAAGGAGACATAAAGTCTCCTTTTAAAATGCCCCCATAAACAGCAAACTTAACGATATGAAAACAGTATTAAGCATGACAATTATGGGTTTAGAGGCTGGTATGTTGCAGCAAGGAATTTCATATACTAAATCCTCTCTTGCATCAAATATTGTCAACGTCGGATTAATTTATACCGCATTGTTTGGCTGTCGCGCCAATACTAACTTGGAGCGTTTCAATAGATTTTGTGTATGGCTCCATGCAGTAAAACAATGCTCACCAAATATTAGATGGACATTAGATGAAGTTACGCAATAAAGGAAAAATGTTGGACACTGCATTCGCTTGCGCCGCCCTCTGAATTGACTTCATGAGAAAAGGAACAAATACGAATGGAATAAATAGAAATGGAACAGACAAAAATATCAGCCAATTAAGTTACTTAGAACCAATTGCACTAGGCTGTGGTGATCGATAAAGCGACTAAAAGCTACCTCTTTTTATTCGCGCGCATGCTTCTCTAACACCCTCGCAAAAAGGCTTAAGTGCCGGCCTACCGGCGATGTCTTCCCTGTATATAAGACCGAATTTTCCCGCCGTCTCTTGGCCACCAATATTCAATTCAACCAAACTATCTACGTGGCTGGAACTATGCAACAAGTGCCGCGGCAAAGCACTGACAAAGTTACCTTTTCTAAGCATCGAAAGCATGAAACCCAGCGAATCAGATTTGATTAAATTTTTAGGGGCATTCATGCCTTGCGTTGCGCAAAATTGCGAGAAAAACTCATCGGCATGCGGCCTATCAACCAAGATCCAACGCGCTTTTTCTAGATCCGTTGCCGAGCAACTTTCCAATTCAGCCAGAGGATGACCTTTGTTAGCCGCAAACACAATAGTAAAATCGCTGAGTGGTTCTATGATAAGACTGTCAGGAACTTTCGCTGACGGCAAGTTAGTAAAAACAACGTCCAAACTACCTTCTACAAGCCGCTCAACCAAGCCCTCAAAAAACCCAAAGGAAATACCCATACTTAGGTTTATATTATTAGAGGCTAATTCGCAGATCACATCGTCAATAATATGTTCGGCAAAAAGAGCGCCAACTCCAATCTTGAGGTTGCCCATCACACCTTCGGACACCATCGGCACGTCTGATTTAATTTTGTCTACTTCATGGATAATCAAGTTGGCACGCCGGTAAAAAAGCTCTCCGGCTTCAGTCGCAATCACTCCTTTAGGCAAGCGGTGCAATAACTCTACCCCCAGCTCATGCTCTAGGTTTTTTAAACTTCGAGTTAATGCTGGCTGAGAAATAAATACGGCTTCCGCAGCCTCACGAAGCGTACCCCTATCTATAGCAGCGACTAAGTAACGTAACTGACGAATTTCCAATGTTCTATCTTCTCATTTCGTAGTAAACATTCAATAAAGTATAGTCGTTTGGCAAATCAAAACAAGCGACCGCATTTTTTTAAACCAGATGGTGAGCGCCCTCAGCGAACGAAAAACGGTCACAAATTGCAAGCCGTTGAGAAAATTTTGACTCAATCGGTCGCTCCGCTTTAAGCCACCGCCCTATGTTTTTACGAATCGCTTTACGAACCGAAAGACTGGGCTTTTACTTATCAGCATGTGCCTGTTCGGACAATTTTTTGAAAAGATCGTATTCATTAATCTTGCGCATCGGCTGGGCTGCCCAAGAAGTCGCAAACCCCCTAGGGTACTGACTGTCATCATCGGATTCGCCGTGCTCAGACCACAGTAACGGGAAGTGACTGCCCATCGGCTTTTCTCCCTCGAGCATTTCATCAAAGCTAACACCAGCTAGGTTCACGCAATCAGGCCGGGGCTGCCAGCGCACATCGTCGCCAAACACCCGCAAAGAAAGTGCAATCCGCCAATCATCCGTCGGGTTACCGCTTGAGTAGTGCAGCGCACGCGGGTGAACCACTAACATATCTCCGGGTTCCATATCCCAAGTTAAAAACCGAGTTTTGCCATCACCACGCATTGGCTCACAATCTGGGTGTGTATCACGATCTTCTGGCTTGATCATTTTTCGAGCATTCGCTGAAAACAACCAATACTTTTTATCTTCGGTATGCGAGCCCGCAACCACCTCTAAGGAATTGTTCTTAGTAATGGGCGTGAGAGGAACCCACAAAGACGGCACCATCATGCCCTCCACCGGCCAGCCCATTCGATCTGCATGCCAGATGGTTTTTGCATCTGACTGAGCAGGCTTTGCGAAAATTTCATCAAAAAAGAAGCGCACCTCTTTTGACTGCAAAACCTCACCACATGCCTGCGCAATTCCAGATTCAAACACAAGTTTTCGAAACTCAGGAATACAGCGAGACATGTAGCGACCCGGCAAAGTAGGTAACAGACCAAAGTCTTCTTTGTCGATTAGCATTTTCCGAGCAATCGGCTCAAGCAAATCAACCCACTCTTGATTAATGACATTGCGAAGACAGACCACGCCATCTCGGTTATACGTTTCTATGTGCTCCAGGGTAATTGGCTGTAACGGTTTTGAGCTAAGGGCCATCAGAATTCCTTCAATATAAATAATGTGTATAAGAGCAATTTAAATATTCTGCGTGCATAGATCAATTGACTAATTCGTCTTCTTCAATACACTCAGTGTATAGCGACTTTCGTTGCGCAAACCCTTCCCTGCACGAGCTATTTTTTACGCGAGATGAGTCACTCACTATAAGTGCTTACCATGAGCGCAAAGATTATGAATGTGACGCAACAGTAATCGCCAGATTACGCACAGTGCTGGCGTAACGCTAATTCCGATTAACGACAGTCAAACGGTTTCCAAAGGCCGTTCCTAGAAGCAGTTTATTGTCGCTCCACGGCACTACCACTGACGCGCCTGGGTATTGTTGCCCATCATGCTTATATAGGGTTTTGGTCACCTCAGTTTTGCCTATTTCCAATGCCATAAATGGAAACCCACAAGGCCTTGCCTCGGGCGGACGGCAGGCTTCAATCCCAGTCAAAGGCACACCCGAATGGCCAACCACCATGAAACGGCCATTTTCTAAGGTCGTTATGTTATCCGGTTGAATTGGCAAATTTATCGACGTCACTGCGCTGGTTGCTAAATCGATTAGCTTAACGCTTTGGCTGTAAGTCCCGGATACGGCTAAAACACGATTATTATCGGACACGCCAATACCATTTGGAAAAGACAATTCACTTCCTGAAATCGACCGCCAACCCGTGTCTTCTCTCCATACCACTGCGTTTCCAGTTGAGGTTTTTGTTCGGAACAAGCCCATCAATTTCTCAATGTCTTTAGGGCTGTTTGGAGGGCTAAACATATGCGATGCATATACCGCACCATCCACACCCAGCGCAAGATCATTGAGGTTGAGATGTTCTGAAATTGGCACGCAGCGTTTTCGTACAAAACTGGGTACGTCACTGTCTTGATTAATTTCGTAGATTTCTATGACTGATGGCGCCGCGATATGAATCACCGCAAAAGTCGGCTCGCCATTAACAATGCCGACCGTATGTCCACGAAAGTCTTTAGCCTTTTTAGTTTGAGAGCCTTCAGCTTTTTTATTTAAAGAGCCTTCAGCTTTTACGTTTAAAGGCCCTTTAGTCGTTGATGCATGCCCGCAGCCTGCCTTTTCGTCCAAAAAAACCGAGCTCTCATCGACAACAACCTCATGCTTGATGGACGGTTGTGACGCTTTAATCAGCCGCAGAGGTAGGTGCAGCCCATTGCCGTCACTCACAATTGCCCAATCCGTATCGGGAATCAGTGAAATATCTTCAGGGCGCAGGAAGTCACAATACGGTTGATCGCTACAAGCTGATAGGTTTGGTGTGGCGCTAAGATTTTCTTGTTTGTTGTTAAGCGTGCGACAAGTCGGGCCTACGCTTTTTGATTCAACAAACTCACCTAACTCACAGTTAAATCGGTTACTGTCTTCGTACGATGGAAAATGACCTACATCCGCATATTCACTCAATATGCCATTGTTCAACTCGGCCGCTAGCCTTGCTGCCGCATCAGGAGTGAGCCCTCGGTCTTGGTCGCCGAACGATAGAAGTACTGGCTGTGTTAATCGATCAACCATATCCTCATTATTCAAGGGCAAATCCGTCATAGAGCGTCGTACATAGGAAGGTTGCATCAGTGCGCTTGCTTCTGACATCTGTCGGAACCGCTCACTCATTGGACGAAACGTAAAACTGTCCGGCATGGAAGAGTAGCCCAGTATATTCTCCAATAAATTCAGCGACCCACGTTGTTTGGAGCCTTCCAATACCGCCTGACTGGGCGCCGGCAATTTGTCTTTTGATAAATCGATAAGACCAGCCAAGGTGCCAGAGAGAACGAGACCGTTAATCTTGATAGCTCCTTGCTCTGTTCCGTGCGCTCGAAGATACGACATGGCTATATAACCGCCAAAAGACCATGCCACCAGCGTGGCCGACTTGACGTTCTTCTCCTTTAAAACAGCGTGCAGGTCAT
>CAZEXS010000105.1:0-6775 GCA_964516915.1 uncultured Gammaproteobacteria bacterium | reverse complement strand
GCTATATTCAGTAAGGGCTGTAAACTGGCTTATCTAAACGCGATTACGATAGGTTTATTTGAGTAAAAAATACAATAACAGTGATTCAGAAATCTAATTCTCTGAATTAACAGTGAGATTTAAACAGTGCCTTTGGGCATCATCGCGTTTACGGATTGTCGTTGCACACGAATTTCAACCCCCTTTGCCACCTCTAAGGTGATGAAGTTTTCATCGATCTCTGTGATTTTTCCCAAAACGCCACCCATGGTGACCACTTCATCGCCTTTAGCCAAACCAGAGACCATGTTCTTATGCTCTTTTTGACGCTTTTGTTGAGGGCGTATTAACAAAAAATAGAAAATAACAAACAAAGCCACCATCGGCAGCAGCCCTTGTAAAGTACTTGGTGCGTCAGCGCCGGCGGCCTGCGCTACCGCATCAGAAATAAAGAAGCCGATAGTTTGTTCAATGATTTGTGACATTTCTAATTACCCGTTAATTTTATTACGTATTTTACTTTGATTATTCTCTATAAATGCGCTGTGCTGAATCAGCGCTTACTTAAAACTGCTGCAATGCTGAACAAGCATTACTGTATTCATAAAGAATACAAACATTGTTTAAGGGCAGGCCTTGGAATTAAAAGCCCTAAGCTGGATAAATACCAACAAAACCAACCCAAATGGGCGTTCTATGGAAAACAGCTCTAATTTCTTAAATTTTGAGCGCGGATTATGCCACAGTTGGGTCGTTTTCGCCGCGCAACTCGAAAAATTCGCCTTTAAAATCGCTAAAACTATTGGCTTCAATCGCATCCCGCATTTGTTGCATCAAATTCAGAAAGAAATGCAGATTATGAATGGTTGCCAAACGCGCGCCCAACATCTCATTGCTTTTTAATAAATGCTTGATATAAGCACGTGAAAAATTCGCACATGTGCTGCATTTACAATTTTCGTCTATTGGTCGCGTGTCTTTTTCATACTTGGCATTACGTATTTTAACCACGCCTGTGCTGGTGTACATCCAACCGTTACGGGCATTACGCGTCGGTAAGACGCAATCGAACATATCGATACCATGATGCACCGCGGTCACCAAATTTTCTGGTGTGCCGACGCCCATTAAATATCTAGGAGAATCTGCTGGCATTTTATGCGCTAAGTGCTTGAGTATTCGATACATATCCTCTTTAGGCTCGCCAACAGATAAGCCACCAATAGCGTAGCCATCAAAGCCAATATTCCGCAGACCAGCCAAAGATTCGTCACGCAGACTTTCGTGCATACCGCCCTGAATAATCCCGAACAAGGCTGATTTACTGTCACCGTGTGCTACTTTTGATCGCTCCGCCCAGCGCAATGATAATTCCATGGAGTCGCGTGCTTCCTTTTCCGTTGCCGGGTATGGCGTACACTCATCAAAGATCATGACGATGTCCGAACCTAACTTCGCTTGGATATCGATGGCTTCTTCAGGGCCCAAAAATTTCTTACTGCCGTCAATCGGCGAGCGAAATGTCACGCCCTTTTCGCTGATTTTGCGAAGTTCGGCGAGTGACCAAACTTGAAAACCACCAGAATCCGTCAAAATTGGTTTTTGCCATTGCATAAAATCATGCAAATCACCGTGCGCTTGAATAACCTCGGTACCCGGCCTCAACATTAAATGAAAGGTGTTACCGAGAATGATTTGAGCGCCAACTTCATCCAACTCCTGTGGCGTCACCGACTTTACCGTTGCGGCAGTGCCAACCGGCATAAATATCGGAGTTTGGATTTCACCACGAGCAAAAGAAAGGCGCGCACGGCGAGCCTTTCCATCGGTATTTAATAAGTCGAATTTCATGCCGCGATTATAGGCATTACTACCCAATAATCCAGATATTTGCGGCTATCTAAGCGCCATATGAACGGCAACAGACGCTTTTTAGGTGCTATGCGAGCTTTTTCAATACCCTTAAGGCTTGAATATAACCTTCCTTGCCTTTTCCGCTGATTTGTTCAACACAAACGTCCTTAACCATAGAGATTTTACGGAACGCCTCTCGTGCATGAATATCAGAAATATGCACTTCAACAGTGGGTATTTGACACCCGGCTATGGCGTCTCTTAATGCCACTGAATAATGAGTCAAACCACCGGGATTAATCACCACACCAAATGCGGATTTTCGGTGCGACTGAATGAAGTCAATGATTGCGCCTTCATGATTCGATTGAAAGAAATGTAACTCAAAATCTTCGGCTGCCTCATGTTGAGCAATATACTTGTTCACATCGGCTAAGGTATCACTGCCATATACCTCAGGCTCTCGCTCACCGAGTAAATTTAAGTTAGGGCCATTTACAATCAGAACTTTCATATCAATACACTAAAACAAAACGTGACTAAGCCACTACAGACAAACTCTCAATAATATCTTGTTGGCTAACGTCCGTTCGAATCACGCCATTTCCAAGACCATCAACCAATATAAAGCTGAGTGTGCCGTTAATATTTTTCTTATCATGAGATACTATTTCAAGCACCCGCGCCGAATCAACCTTGCCCAGCTCCGGCAGTTCAAATTTATTCAACACCGTCATCGCTGAGTCAAACTCAGAATCGCTAAGCAAGCCTTTCTTGTGAGAAATATAGCTGGCGCACTTCATGCCATACAGCACCGCTTCACCGTGATACAAACCACCGTAATCTTGAATGGTTTCAAAAGCATGGCCAATAGTATGGCCGTAATTTAGAAGTTTTCGTTCACCACTTTCAAATTGATCATTTGACACAATCTGAGCCTTGATATTGCAGCTTTTAGCGATGATATCCGCTAATAGAAACTCATCTTGTAAGCTAACCAGATCATCAAATCGCTCCACAAACGCCTCAAAAATACTCAAATCACGGATAAAACCGTACTTAACGGCTTCAGCAAGTGATGAAATGACGTTACGACGCGGCAAGGTCTCTAAAAAGCTAGGGTCAACCAATACTGCTTTTGGTTGATAGATCGCGCCCACCAGGTTCTTACCGCTCGGTAGATTAACCGCCGTTTTACCGCCAATAGCCGAATCAACCATCGCCAGTAAAGTCGTTGGCAACTGAATAAACGGGATACCGCGCATGTAAGTGGCCGCCACAAAACCACCCAGATCACCAACCACTCCGCCACCCATGGCCAGCAAAATTGATGAGCGATCACAGCCCAACTCAACCATGCGAGTCCAGACCTGTTCGGCGTACTTGATGTTTTTAGCTGATTCGTCGCCGGGAACGATTATGGGCTCAATATTAAAGCCCTCGTTTCGTAAGCGATCGATCACCTCTGAATAGAGATCGTAAATCGCTTGTTGGGTTACTACAACCCATTGCTGACCTTGGTTCCATGGTGCTAAAACGGTCGCGAGTTGATCTTTAAGGCCAAAGCCCACGGAAATATCGTAAGAATCTTCGCCTAGATCAAGTGGAACCACTTGGGTGCTTGTTGTTGTCATGGGTAATGATGAATGCGCTTACGCGCAAGAATGATATAAGAAGTGATGTAAAACAGATAGTAGCGTTATTTTATCAACTTCTCGACGTCTCTTACCAGTGCATTCATATCAACGTGGGCAACAATGTTACCTCCCATCCAAATTTCCACCGAATACACGGCTTGCGCTACCAACATTTGAGTTCCATTCAAGGTTTCACAGCCTGCTTTCTCAGCGGCGGCTAGAAAGCTGGTTTGCTTTGGGTTATAGATCAAGTCGAACGCTAAGGTGTTAGAACTGAAAAAAGACTCTGGAATTGGCGAGTCGCTGAGATTAGGGCTCATGCCAACGGTGGTGGTATTCACAACGCAGTCAAAACTTTCATCGTTACTGAGTTGATCCAAACCTAATACATTCACCGACACGTCTGAATTCACAGTATTAATGGTGTTCTTTAGTTCTTCTGCCTTATCAACTGAACGATTGTATACGCTAATTTCTTTAGCTCCGCCTTCTGCTAATACAGCACCGACAGCCTGTGCGCTACCCCCAGCCCCAATAATAGCGAATTCAGCACCTTCAATATCCAACCCGGATTGTCGTAAAGAATACGCAAACCCTAAAATGTCCGTATTAAAGCCAGTAAGCTTATTGTTAACGCGATTTATGCAGTTAACGGCATTGATCACCTTAGCTTTGCTATCCACCTCATCGAGCAAGCTTATTACAAATGCCTTGTGCGGGGTTGTAACATTCACACCATCAAATCCGCCCACACGAAAGCCTGAGAAAAAACTCTTTAGTCTTTCTTCAGGAAGTTCTACCGTCCGATACGAAGCGTCATCTATTTCTAGCTGACGATAAATGGCTTTGTGAAGTGCTGGGCTTAAACTGTGGCCCAGAGGTTCCCCCAATAACGCAAATCGTTTCAAATCATGTCCTATCGTTTTGCTTGGCTAATTTGTCCACCTAGTGGTGATGCAAGTTAGCTTAAAGACTCATTTATTATTCACTTAAATTCACGATACAAAGATCGCGTTTTCAAGGCAAAGAATGACGAATTACAAATTAATTCGACCCCATAAACTTTGTTTTTTATTACGTTCGATTACTGGCTAATACCAATCGCCAAACGTGATTAACAGCTAGCTGTTTTTCAATGCACGTCTTGATCGTACCGCATTTGCAAGATTTCGGCAAAGTTCTTCTGTTTCCGCCCACCCAACACAGCCATCGGTGATACTCTGACCGTACACAAGTTCTTGGCCTTCAACAACTTTTTGCGCACCTTCAACCAAATGAGACTCTATCATTACACCGAAAACGCGCGCCTCGCCGACACTGATTTGGGTACAAACATCGTCACAAACTTCTTTTTGTCGGGCGGGATTTTTATACGAGTTAGCGTGACTAAAATCAACCATAATATTAGGACGCAAACTGGCCGACTCCAACATTGATGCAGCTTGTTCAACATGCTTGGCTGAATAATTAGGCTCTCCAGCCCCGCCACGCAAAATGATGTGAGTGAATTTATTACCCGTACTTTCGACAATCGCGGTACGCCCTTCTTTAGTCACCGACAAAAAGTGATGAGGATTACTGGCTGAACCAATCGCATCTACGGCAATTTTCAAGTCGCCACCGGTGCCATTTTTAAATCCAACGGGGCAAGATAGGCCCGATGCTAGCTCGCGATGGCACTGACTCTCAGTGGTACGTGCGCCAATAGCTCCCCAAGCAACCACATCACCGGTGTATTGAGGGGTAATTAAATCCAAATACTCACAACCCGCCGGCACACCCAGATCGTTGATGGACAGCAGCAGATTACGCGCTATTCCAATACCTCTGTTAACGCTAAAGCTACTGTTGAGGTCTGGGTCATTTATTAAGCCCTTCCAACCAACCGTAGTGCGCGGCTTTTCAAAATAAACTCGCATAACAATTACAAGATCTTGACTGAGTTCATTCTTCAAGCTGACCAGACGTTGAGCGTACTCCATGGCTGATTTCGGGTCATGAATAGAACAAGGGCCTACCACGACAACCAATCGGTCATCGTCACTCGCCATCACTGCTTCAATCTCTTCACGAGCTTTAGCAGTGGTTTCAGCGGCCTTGTCCGTGAGCGGAAACTGTTCGTGAATAATTACCGGAGAAACCAGTTCACGCGTTTGCGCGATGCGAATATCATCTGTTTGTTTCATTACTGTGTACTGTCTATTTATTTAAAGCTGGCTTTAGCTTAGTTGCATCAGTTACCCATCATCATCCGCAAAAGCGACAAACATGAAGCAAGCCGATAGCGAATCGATGAATAAGAGTCTAAATTTGCTGTTTAGAAATAAAAGGCTAGCAATACTAGCAAGAGATTTGTTAACTTAATGCGGGTCAAAATGGAGGTCATTTTACCAAATTGGCAACGTTTCGACGCAGCACAAAGGAAAATGAACCTGCTTGGCGACCATATTCAAAGCCAATAGGGGGTGCAATGATAAACTAATACAGTGATATACACCAATTTATGCATTGTTTCGCCACGGTTGCGAGTAAAATAGATTTGATGATTAACCCCTAACTGTCAACGACTTAACGATATGTTAACCCCCTATTTTCATGTAGAACTAAGCTTGCTTTCGTTTAATGAGAGAGTGCTGCATATGGCTAAGGAGCCTACTACTCCGTTACTTGAACGCTTAAAGTTTTTATGCATCTTCAGTTCAAACATGGATGAGTTTTTCGAAATTCGGGTTTCAGGGCTAAAAGCGCGTGCAGAGAGTGCGGTATCGAGCGAGGGTGTCGATGGCTTAACCCCACAGGTCGCTTTAGAAAAAATAAGTGATCAAACTCAGCAGTTAGTCGATTTACAGTATGACCTGCTAAATAACCATGTTATGCCGCAGCTTGGCGAACACGGCATTCGTTTTTTACCTCGTGCGGCATGGTCAGAGGCGCAAAGGAAATGGCTAAAGACGTATTTTAAACGCGAAGTGCTGCCGATTTTAACGCCGATTCGGCTCGACCCAGCGCACCCCTTCCCGATTACCATCAATAAAGGGCTAAGTATCGTCGTTGACTTGCATGACCCTGAGCGCGACGACACACACAATATCGCCGTGGTGCCCGCCCCCAGAGCCTTGCCGCGCTTCATACGCTTGCCAGAAGAACTCAGCGATGGCGATCACCAGTACGTCTATTTATCATCCATTATTCACGCAAATATTAAGAAGTTATTTTCTAATGTAGAAGTATTGGGGTGTTACCAGTCACGCATAACGCGCAATAGTGACCTCTACGTAGACCTTGAGGAAGTTGAAGATCTAGCA
>CAZEXS010000104.1:0-6840 GCA_964516915.1 uncultured Gammaproteobacteria bacterium | reverse complement strand
TCAAGCTCGTACCATTAATGGTAATCGAGCCTTTTTTAGCAATGTACTTTTGTAAATCAAGGGGGGCTTCAAACACCATACGCCACGAGCGTGCATCATTGGTGAGTGTGTTAAGTGTCGCCACGCCATCCACATGGCCAGACACAAGGTGGCCACCCAATCGGGTGGTCGGTAATAGCGCCATTTCTAAATTCACCTTGGTGCCTGCCTTCCAGTCACCAATCAGCGTGTGATTAATCGACTCAACGGAAACATCAAATGCGAGATCATGTCCGTTTTGCTCAATAACCGTTAAACACACACCATTAATGGCAATACTGTCGCCCAACGCAATCTCTCGATCTGCATAACCCGGTGCCGCTACAACGACACGTATATCGCCGCCAACGTTGGTGGTTGAGGTAACTTCCCCCACCGTTTCAATTAATCCTGTAAACATGTGTTCTCTGACCTAATTACCGTTCATATATGACAACAGGTTTGCAATAAACAATCGCGTTTCATTCAAACTCTGCTTACACCTACTCTAGTTATAGCTTTGCGACAGCTACCGCTTAATGACTAATCGGAATTTACTTGTAAATCGATCAGGCTTTGGGGGTTCATGGCTTCAACTAGAACGTCTGAACCGACCATTTTAACATCACTTATCTTAAATTCTGCACGCTTTTCGAACTCCAAGGCTTGGTCAAATTCAAACATACTTTTACCTTGATCTCCCAATAAGCTGCCCGCGTAGAACAGCGTTAACTCATCAACCAAACCCTGTTGCAAAAATGCACCGCTCAAGGTTTGCCCGGCTTCAACCAAGACTTCATTACATTCCCAGTTAGCCAGCTCAGCGAGAACCGCATTTAGATCTAATTGACCGGCCGCATTGGCAGCCAGTTCAATCACTTCAGCGCCTTGTTCGATGAGCGCCGCGGTTTTATCCATATCTTGAGATAAGGTGAAGATAACCAGTTTTTGATCATTACCGATGATTCGCGAGTCAAGAGGCGTTTGTAAGGCACTATCGAGCACCACCCTGATGGGCTGTCGAACTTCTGAGCCAGTTTGCTCTTCCTCAAGCCTAACGTTCATATTGGGGTCATCGGCTAATACCGTACCAATACCGGTCAATATTGCCGAACATTCCGCTCTTATTTGCTGAACCTCTGCACGCGCCGCATCGCCAGTTATCCATTTGCTTTTTCCATCGTAGGCGGCAGTCCGCCCATCTAAGGTTGCCGCAGACTTAAGAACAATCCATGGTCGTTTACGCACCATACGGCTTAAAAAGCCTCTGTTTAGCCACAACGCTTCGTCGTACAACACGTTGGTGACAACTTCAATGCCCGCATTATTAAGCAACTCATGCCCTGATCCACCGACTCTTGGGTTTGGGTCACTCATTGATGACACAACTTTTACAATTCCCGAGTCAATCAAACCATCCGTGCATGGCGGAGTACGACCTTGATGGCAACACGGCTCTAAATTGATATACGCGGTAGCGCCGCGAGCCTTTTCGCCGGCTTCTGCCAGTGCCACCCGTTCCGCGTGCAAGTCACCGGCAATACGATGATAGCCCTGACCGACAATTTCGCCGTCCTTCACGATGATACAGCCAACACGCGGATTCGGCTGAGTGGTCTTAGCCCCCTGCTTTGCAAGGTCTAACACACGTTGCATCATTTCAATATCTGTACTGCTCGACATAATCTTATAAGGGCTATGAATGTAGGGGCTATGAATGGATAGGGCTATGGATAAGGGCTATATTCAGAGTATGATTTTAAGCTAAATACATCGACAAGGTTGCTCAAATTTCGGTTACTAACCTAAGAGCTTATTTGATAGACATTTGTAATTAATGCCGACCCAGATGTCGAAAAATTACGATGGTCGCAAAGGTATCGACAGCAACTAAATTAAAACTCTAGACTGAATCAAATCGTTTAAGAAGGCTTCTTTGACGCTTTGACCTGCACCGCCGCGCGTGCTTTCGCTCGTTTGGCGCTGCGTCCGCGTACTGTTTCTTCTTGTAAACGCTTAATCTCGTTACTGAAGGCGTCGACGTCTTGAAATGATCGGTACACTGAGGCAAACCTCACATAGGCTACTTGGTCTATTTCACGTAACTCATTCATTACTAATTCACCAAGCATCAATGAGGCCACCTCGCGCTCACCACACGTTAACAGATTGCGTTTAATTCTATGCAAAATGTTTTCAATTTCTAAAGAGTCTACCGGCCGCTTTTCTAAGGCGCGTTCTAGGCCTCGAGCCAACTTAGTTTCATCGTAATTTTCGCGATTACCATTACTCTTAACGATATAAGGCAGTTTCAAGCTGGCTTCTTCAATGGTGCTAAATCGATCACCACAGGCTTCGCAAGCGCGCCGACGTCTGACTGCATCGCGATCATCGGTAAGTCGTGAATCGACTACTCGAGTATCTTCGTTTTGGCAGAACGGACAGCGCACTTACATGACCTTAGCTAATAGCATTCAAAATACGTAAACAATCAATAGATAAATCAGTCTCTATGATCGTAGACTGGGAATCGTTCACACAGTTCGACGACTTCGCGCTTAACTTTGTTAGCCAAATCAGCATCGAATTCACCCTCAGGCGTTACCGAATCCATCACGTCGGCCATCCAAGCTGCTAAGGTCGACATTTCAGCAGTGCCAAACCCTCGAGTTGTGATAGCTGGCGTACCTATTCTAATACCGCTTGTCACAAACGGGCTTTGTGGATCACCTGGAACGCTGTTTTTATTAACCGTTATATTGGCTGCACCTAAAGCGGCTTCGGCGGCTTTGCCGGTGATGCCTTTTTGAACCAGGCTGATTAGGCAAAGGTGATTGTCGGTGCCACCTGAAACGGTGCCATAACCACGTTCTTCAAGGCCTTTTTGTAAGGCACGAGAATTATCCAATACCTGCTGCTGGTAATCTTTAAAACCGGGCGCTAGAGCTTCTTTAAATGCCACCGCTTTCGCGGCGATAACGTGCATCAATGGGCCACCCTGCGAACCAGGAAACACTCGAGAATTGAGCGCTTTTTCCAAAGTGGGGTTGCTCTTTGCCATGATGATTCCGCCACGAGGGCCACGCAAAGTTTTATGCGTAGTAGAAGTACACACATCGGCAATTTGCACTGGGCTTGGGTATAGACCAGCGGCAATTAAGCCCGCCACATGAGCGATATCACACATCATGACAGCACCGACTTTGTCTGAAATATCGCGAAAGCGCTGCCAATCCACTACTCGCGAATAAGCACTAAAACCAGCAATGATCATTTTCGGCTTGTGCTCAAGTGCCAAAGCCTCAACCTGATCGTAATCGATCTCGCCAGTGGCTTCGACCAAGCCATACTGTACTGAATTGTATAGGCGGCCTGAAAAATTAATTTTGGCACCATGCGTAAGGTGACCACCATGATCAAGGCTCATGCCCAATACGGTATCACCTGGATTCAATACCGCTTGATATACGGCGATGTTAGCCGACGAACCAGAATGCGGCTGAACATTAGCGTAATCCGCACCAAACAACTCTTTTAAACGCGAAATAGCCAAATCTTCAGCGACATCTACATAGGCACAACCGCCGTAGTAACGTTTGCCCGGATAGCCTTCGGCATACTTATTGGTTAGCTTGGTACCCTGCGCTTGCATGACGGCAGGGCTGGCGTAGTTTTCCGAAGCAATTAGCTCAATGTGCTCTTCTTGCCGGGTGTTTTCGTCTTGAATTGCCGACCATATTTCTGGGTCGAATGACGCAATGTCGTTGCTTTTGTTGAACATCAGATTTCTCCGCTATAAATTTTAAAAACTGGTCGTGTGCTAGATCGTCTTAGATCCTCTTGAGCACTAAAGTGAGAACGCACAGGGGGCAAACAGCGATGGCCTATGGCATATAAACATCAGGGTGCTCTGCGCCCTCTTTCTCAACTTCTTCGTGAATTAAATCATCGGGCTTCGCGCCCAAAGCCAGCACCGTAGGGCTAGCAACAAATATCGATGAATAGGTACCGATCAATACGCCGATAATCAATGTAACTGCAAAACCGCCAAGCGCATCACCGCCATAAAAATACAAGGCGCCCAATACCAGCAAGGTGGTTAATGAGGTTAAAATAGTGCGCGGAAGTGTTTGATTAATCGACACATTCATAATGTCTTGAGTTTCGGTTTCCCGCAATTTACGAAAATTTTCCCTGATACGGTCAAACACCACAATCGTATCATTGAGCGAGTAACCGATCACCGCCAAAAGAGCCGCTAACACCGGCAGACTGAACTCCAGCCCAATAATCGAAAAAATGCCCAAGGTTATAACCACGTCGTGAATTAGGGCGGTTACCGAGCCTAATGAAAACTTCCATTCAAATCGAAAAGCCACGTAAATCATGACCCCAATCAAGGAATACAACAGTGCCAAGATGCCCTTCTCAAACAATTCTTTGCCAAACGTTGGGCCCACAAACTCCACACTTCGAAGCGTTGCCACGCCCAAGCTTGAACCGTTTAAGTGTTCGACCAGCCGGGTGCTCGAATTTACATCGTTGTTTTGTTCGGATAGAGGTACACGGATTAACAAATCTCTGTCGGAACCAAAATATTGCACCACGGCGTCATCGTAGCCGCCTTTGAGTAACTCAGCGCGTACGTTTTCTATCGAAACGTCTTGCTCGTATACAAGCTCGACTTTAGTGCCGCCCGCAAAATCAATGCCGTAATTCAAACCCTTATTGGCCAATGAGTAAACGCCAGCCGCTATCAATAAAAGTGACACAACCAGCGCCGTATAACGCAGGCCGATAAAATTAATCTTGGTTAGTTTAGCTAGTAATTGCATTATTCTTTACCTTACCGAAAATGAGATTGAGTTCAATTAAGCTAAATGGCCAACGTCTCTAAACGACGTTTACCGTAGAACAAATTAACCAAGATACGAGACACAAAAATAGCGGTGATCATGGATGTGACGATGCCAATGCTGAGGGTGATGGCGAAACCTTGAATCGGGCCAGTACCAAAGTTAAACAACACCAGAGCGGCGATCAAGGTAGTTAAATTGGCATCGATAATTGTCGAAAAGGCGTTATCGTATCCTCGATGGATGGCTAGCTGCGGCGCCGAGCCAGAGTTAATTTCTTCACGAATACGTTCAAAAATCAATACGTTAGCGTCCACCGCCATACCAACCGTAAGAACCATACCGGCTACGCCAGGCAAGGTTAATGTGGCTTGTAAAAGTGACAGTACTGCCACGATAATCACCAAATTGAGACACAGTGCAAAACTGGCCACGGTGCCGAACAATCGGTAATAGAACACCATAAACACCAAGACCGCTAAAAAGCCGTACAACACAGATTTAAAGCCTTTTTCGATGTTCTCCGCACCCAGACTTGGGCCTACCGTGCGTTCTTCTACAATATAGACCGGTGCCGCTAAAGAACCAGCGCGCAATAATAATGCAACGCTTTGCGCCTCACCAGGGTCATTCAAGCCGGTGATTTGAAAACGTTTACCCAATTGAGATTGAATTACCGGAGCGGTGACAACCTCTTCAATACGTTTTTTGCTGACCACTTCTTCGCCAGCGGAATTCAACTTGGTTTCAATTTTTACTTCAACGTAGACCACGGCCATCCGCTTGCCAATGTTTTTACCTGTGACATCAGAGTTAACCGCCGAACCCTTCGAATCTAAGGTTATGTGCACGACTTGACCACCACCCTGTTGATCAATGCCGGCACTGGCGTCGATGATATTGTCACCAGAGTAAAGTAAACGCTTCTTCAATAAGATGGCCCTACCATCACGAAAATAATAGCGTTGTGAACCGGCTGGCACACGCCCGCGCACACTCGATGCCAGCTCGTTCTCTTCGTCCACCATACGCACTTCTAAGGTGGCGGTTTTACCAAGAATGTCTTTAGCGATTTGAGGGTCTTTTACACCGGGCAATTGAACTACGATGCGATCAGTGCCCTGCTGTTGGATCACCGGCTCTGATACCCCAAGTTGATCCACTCGGTTTCTTAACGCTTCTATGTTCTTTTTTAAGGCCGCCTTACGTATTTCGGCGATCGCTTTGTCGTCCAAAGTCAATGTCAGCAGAAACTTGCCGTCTTTCTCTGAATCGTCTAACTGTAAGGCTGAGAATTGACGAATCGCTTCGTTTAAGGCTTTGTCTCTCAACTCTTGAGTCTTGAATTTAACCACAAAGGTTGAGCTGGACTCACGGTTGACACCAAGATTATAGAGTTTCTCTTCGCGCAGCATGGTGCGAATGTCTTGCTGATAGTTAATAATGGCCTTCTTTTCAGCTTCGGCCATATCAACCTGCAACAAAAAGTGCACGCCGCCGCGCAAATCGAGCCCCAAATACATCGGCGCCCCACCCATACTCTGTAACCAGCTTGGTGTGGTTTGAAAGTCCGTTATGGCAACTGGGTAATCGCTGCCTAAATCACTTTTAAGTACGTCTTTAGCTTTAGTTTGATCATCTTCCGACTTTAATCGAGCTTTGATTTTGCCGCCGCTCAAACCAATTGACTCAACCTCTATGCTATTGGCATCCAGAATGCCGTTTACGCGTGCTAGTAAATCTCCATCGACTGAGATATTACGAGTCTTATCGCCGATGATCTGCACGCCTGGCGCCGCTTGAAACAAATTAGGAGTCGCGTATATAGCCCCGAATGCAACTATGAGCATCATCAAGAGGTATTTCCAAACTGGGTTTCTATTCATATTGCTAACGGCTGTTTTTGCTTAGGGCTATATTTGCTTAGGGCTATATTTTCTAACGGCTTTATCGCTAAGGGCTATCT
>CAZEXS010000103.1:4067-7495 GCA_964516915.1 uncultured Gammaproteobacteria bacterium | reverse complement strand
TGTTTAGATAACTTTAGGCCTTGTGATTGATAATTCGAAGGAACACCCTGCCCATAAATTCGATCGGGCGTTTCGAGCATTTTCTCATAGACCAAACGCCCCACATTTTGACCATCTTCCAACAGGAATGGCACATCAAATGAGCGTACTTCTAATACGGCTTTAGAGCCCAGTCCGCCCGCCTCAGGTGCACCGAAACCAGGGTCAAAAAAACCCGCGTAGTGCACTCTAAACTCGCCCACCAAGGTATCATAAGCCACCATTTCAGCGGCATAATCAAATGGCACGTGCACGGCCTCTTTCGACACCAAGATATAAAATTCACCGGGGTCTAGGATTAATTGCTTTGATCGAGAATAAAGAGGCTCCCAATATTCCGCTATCTGATGGGCACCTGGCGCATCCATATCAACCACACCCGAATGCCGTTTAGCCCGATAACCAATTAGTCCATCATTATTTGCGCCCACCAAATCAACACTCACAGGCACACCGTTCTTAACCTGTGTAGCGGTGAGGTCTTGGTCAACCAAGCGTTGTTCATTCTGCAATTTAAAGTGCGACTGATCATCTATCGCAAACTCTCCTGAACGGACACGCAATTGTGACAACCGAGATCCTTGACGCACTAATACACTAAAAGTTAACGGGGCGATTTCAGCATATAGAGGACCTTCATAACCCGCCGGCACTTGTTCAAACTCGACACCATAGTCTGTAATCAATCGAGTAAAGACATCCAAGCGACCAGTGGAACTCTTCGGGTTACCTGCCGCAGATAAATGCTCTGGTAACTTTAAGCTTTCCTGCAGTGGCACAATATAGACACAAGATTTTTCAAGTACCGAACCATGCCTTAGATCAACACTATGCATAGTCATGCTGTCTAAGCAGTCGGTTACGGTTCTATCTTTACCCGGGAGAAAAGATGATCTAACTCGATACGCCACACTCCCTAACCTTAAGTCCAGACTCGCTGGTTGAATCTGGTCTGCATCAGGTTCCTGCGGCATTGCTATCGCGCCCTGCGCAATCAGTTCTTTTATATGTTGTGAGGCGAGTGCGCCATCGCGATTAACTGGCATAATTAAATTATTTAAAGATAGTAGTTAGGTGTGTGTTGCTTAATGATCGGCAAGCAAGATATATCAATAAGAAAAGTTAGTCGAACACCATTGTTCTGGCGTTATACACCATCACTTTATGTTCCACCAGTTTGCGCAAAGCGTCTACGAAGACTTTTCTTTCAACGTTTTGCCCTGCACGCACAAAGCAATCGGCCGAATCGCCTGGGCCCAATAATGCTACATCTTGTGTCACGATTGGTTCAATGCCGCCTTCTAGTAAAAGTCGACTGCTGGCTCCGATTAATTTATGCCCCTGTTCATAAGCCAAGGAATACGCCTTTTCACTGCGCACCGAAGGCAAAAACGAATTATGGATTGAAACGATAGTGCAGCTCGCCTGATCTACCACATCTTGGCTAAGACGAGCATCATATCTAGCCAAAGCCAAAATATCGGGCGAGTAGCGCTCAATTAATTCCAACTGACTGCGTTGCTGCTCCTGCACGGAAGCCGATAACGGAATCAGAAAAAATGGTATCCCATAGCGGTCAGCTAAATGACCCACAGCTTCGTGGTCACTACAGATAAAAGGAACTGTAAACGAAGGAAAATAGTCGGCATCAATACGGTTCAACGTATCCGACAGCACATGCGTATATTCTGAACAGAATAGACCAACGGAAGGCACATCGCCCGCAAACTTCAATTGATAATCAGTATTGTCATCTGAACTGACAAAGAAATCGTTGAGCGATGCAATACAGGCTTCTCGGTTTTCCCAATTGTTCGCCACCCCCCACTCAACTCGAATAATGGCATTACCCTGATCCACATACCGTACGATATTACCCACGTGTACGCCCTTGTCGACAAAGAATGCCGTCAATCGCTCAGCATCATCTACCTCGGTTGAGCAACGAAATAATAAAGCAGAGTTATGTTCCTGAAAAAAAGACAAAGACCGCTACCACGTAAAAAGCATCATAATGCGATAAGAATACTATGATTATGAGCCAAGTAAAACCAAGCTTCACTTCAACACCGATTAAAAGAATGAGTAAGTTTTATACTGAACATAAATAGAGTCACTGGTCTAAGAGTGCTTGAAGCGCTATAATCCGTCCACAACTCCGATCCATGGGAGAGGGCTCATTGCTAAAAACAGTACGTGTTAAAAATGTCACTTACTAAGATGAGCCGCCGAAGGCGCAACGTGCTCGCAACCGCTCAGGCAACAGGGACCGTGGATTAGGCTAGCCTTTTACATATATTAGTGTAATGCGCGGGCCAAGTTGTCTCTGGAGAGTGTTTGGCCATTATTAGTTTAGCTATTAGCTTTAACTAGCAACAATAACCACCGCTGAACCACCGAAGAGGTAATCTTTCAGGTAACCGGACAGAGGAGCAGATTAACGATACAGATAGAGCTTTAGCTCTGTTTGTCTAATAAACCGTGTTCATCTGCTGTTCGAAACTGAATCTGATTAGCTCTTGTAGACTGTTATTCTTAGATTGTTTTAGCTTGTTGTTAAAAATCAAACTAAGAACTAAGCGCTAAATACAAATAGCTCTAAACAGTTTGGCAATGATGAATTCGCAAAGCAAACCTATATATTGGCATTGATGGCTCATAGCTTATCAAGCGATATATGGAACACAACGCCGAGAAACCATCATGAGCGAGCCAAAACAAACCCAGCTTTATCATCAGCATATTAAACTGAATGCGAAAATCGTTGATTTTGGCGGTTGGGCTTTGCCCGTGAACTACGGATCACAAGTTGAAGAGCATCACGCTGTACGCAAAGATTGCGGAATGTTTGATGTTTCCCATATGACAGTAAGTGATGTCAGCGGAATGGACACACTACCTTTTCTACGAAAGATATTAGCCAATGATATCGACAAAGCTAAGAATATACCTGGCAAAGCCATTTATAGCTGCATGCTTAACGAGAACGCAGGCGTTATCGATGATCTCATTGTCTATTATTTGAATGATCAACATTGCCGTTTAGTGACCAATGCCGGCACCAATGAAAAAGATATGGCCTGGCTACAAAAACAAACGCAAGGCTTAGAAGTGAGTGTCTTAGAAAAGCCAGAATTAGCACTCTTAGCCGTTCAAGGGCCAAATGCTATTGCAAAAATCAGTCAAGTCGTAGAGCCCAAGTTTGCCGATCAAATAAGCAGCCTAAAACGCTTTCAAGGTGCTTTTTATAATGATGAATTTATCGGTCGTACGGGTTACACCGGAGAAGACGGTGTGGAACTGATTGCCGAAACAACGTTTATCAATCAGGTTTGGGACAAACTGTTAGATGCTGGCGTGCAACCTTGCGGCTTAGGCGCTCGCGACAC
>CAZEXS010000103.1:0-3967 GCA_964516915.1 uncultured Gammaproteobacteria bacterium | reverse complement strand
GGGACAAACTGTTAGATGCTGGCGTGCAACCTTGCGGCTTAGGCGCTCGCGACACACTCAGACTGGAAGCTGGCATGGCCTTGTACGGCAACGACCTAAGCGAAGACTATACCCCTTTCGACTGCGGCCTGAAATGGACAGTCAGCCTGCAAGATGATCGTGAATTTATCGGCAAAAGCGCACTTAAAGATCCGGCTAATTTTTCAACAATCGGTTTAGTTTTAGAAGATCGTGGCGTGTTGCGAGGCCACCAAGAAGTACACGCGAACCAACAGAATATTGGCGAAATCACCAGCGGCACGTTTTCCCCGACCTTAGAAAAATCAATAGCACTGGCTCGAGTCAAAACCGAGCACAAACCAAACATTGGCGATGTTGTTCAAATCGCCGTGCGCAAAAAAATGCTTAATGCGCGAGTGGTTAAATACCCCTTTGTTTAAACACGCAATTGCCTTTATTAACTAATTTTTTGACTTAATCTCGTGAGCTATTTTTGTAAGTTATTCTTGTAACTGAAGAGAGCCACACAAAGCAAAATACAGCAAATCCAAACTCTGAATACACTGCCATGACACAATTTAACTTTGCTAGCCGCCATATTGGTTTAACTGACCAAGACATCCAAGACATGCTTGCCGAACTCGGCTATGACTCACTCGATGCATTAACCGAAAAGGTAGTACCCGCTAATATTGCTGACGATACTCCATTGAGTTTACGTAAAGCGCTGAGCGAAGAACAAGCATTAGCAGAATTAAAAGAGCTTGCCTCTAAAAACAAATTGGTCAAACCGCTAATTGGTCAAGGCTATTACAATACGCATACACCAAAAGTGATTTTGCGTAATGTAATGGAGAACCCCGCTTGGTATACGGCTTACACGCCCTATCAGCCAGAGATTTCGCAAGGTCGCTTAGAAGTGTTGTTTTATTTTCAGACTATGGTGAGCGAGTTAACTGGCATGGACATTGCCAATGCTTCACTACTCGATGAAGGCACGGGCGCGGGAGAAGCCTTAACATTGGCTCATCGAGCGCTTAAAGGAAAACGAAATAAATGTTTAGTCTCTGAGAACTGCCACCCACAAACACTGGAGATCTTAAAGACGAGAGCCACTCCTCTAGGCATTGAACTGATCATGTTCGATGAAACACAGCCAGTCGAATCATGGGATGATGTGTTTGCTACATTAATACAATACCCAGACACCTATGGCACCGTGCATCAACTTTCTGATCTGTGTGATCAAGCTCATGAAAACAAAGCCTTGGTAATCATGGCCAGTGATTTGCTGGCGCTTACCTTATTAAAATCACCGGGTGAATTGGGGGCCGACATTGTGGTTGGTAACTCACAACGTTTTGGCGTACCGCTAGGTTTTGGAGGCCCACACGCTGGCTTTTTCGCCGTAAAAGACAAGTACAAACGTTCAATGCCAGGCCGCTTAGTGGGTCAATCGATTGATGCACACGGCAATCCGGCTTACCGGCTTGCATTGCAAACACGCGAACAACATATTCGACGCGAGAAAGCCACCTCTAACATTTGCACAGCGCAAGCCTTATTGGCAATCATGGCTACCCTTTACGCCTGCTATCAAGGCCCCAAAAGGCTAAAAGAAATCGCGACCAATACCCATAAATTGGCGCGAACACTTGCCGACCAAGCTCAGAAAGCCGGCATAGATGCTAACCAAAATGTATTTGACACCGTCACGCTAAGCAACGTCGATGCGAGTTTGCTCACTGATAAAGCGTTGGAACTGGGCTACAACATTAATCAACGTGACGATCAGACAGTGAGCGTATCGTTCGACGAAACCTGTACCGAAGACGACTTGAACGCTTTACTTAAAAGCATAAATGCAGAGCAAGCAAGCGAGCTTACAGACGTAATTTCGAGCGACTATTTACGCAACGATGTTGTGCTAACTCAAAATGTTTTTCACGCGTATCACAGCGAAACCGAAATGATGCGCTATTTGCGAAAGCTATCGGATAAAGACATCGCGCTAGACAGAGCCATGATTCCTTTAGGCTCGTGCACAATGAAACTGAATGCGGCTACCGAGATGACGCCTGTAACTTGGCCGGAATTTTCTAGTATTCACCCATTTGCGCCGCTTGATCAAACCCAAGGATATCGACAAATGATTTCCCAGCTGGAAGAGATGCTCTGCGCCTGCACCGGTTATGACGCGATGTCCTTGCAGCCCAATGCTGGATCACAAGGCGAATACGCCGGCCTACTTGCGATCAAGGCTTATCATGAGGCCAACAATGATTTTGACCGTGACATCTGCCTAATACCGAGTTCAGCGCACGGCACCAATCCTGCCAGTGCCCAAATGGCTAATATGCATGTTGTGGTTGTTAAGTGTGACGACAAAGGCAATATTGACCTTACTGACTTGAAAGAAAAAATTGCGAGTAATGAAGGCAGGATTGCCGCAATAATGATCACATACCCATCTACCCACGGCGTATTTGAAGAAGAAGTAACGCATGTTTGTGACGCTGTGCATGAAGCAGGCGGGCAAGTATATATTGATGGTGCCAATCTAAATGCCTTAGTTGGTGTTGCTCAGCCTGGTAAATTTGGTGGCGATGTTTCTCATTTGAATTTGCACAAAACATTTTGCATTCCACATGGCGGTGGCGGCCCAGGCGTTGGGCCTATCGGTGTCGGCGAACATCTCGCCCCCTTTATGCCTAAAGATGGCGTCGACCCAAATCGTCAAGGCGCTTTAATCAGTTCTGCTCCGTTTGGCAGCGCTAGCATCTTACCTATTCCATGGATGTACATTCGAATGATGGGGGCTGAAGGCCTTCGCAAGGCGACCCAAGTTGCCATATTGAGTGCAAACTACGTTGCTCATCGATTAAAAAGCCAATACCCGATTCTGTTTACCGGTGACTCGGGCTTAGTGGCCCACGAATGCATTATCGACACACGGCCTATGAAAGATAATGGCGTCAGCGTAGACGACATTGCCAAACGTTTAATCGACTACGGCTTTCATGCGCCAACTATGAGTTTCCCAGTACCCGGCACGTTAATGATCGAGCCAACGGAAAGTGAGTCACGTGCAGAGTTAGATCGCTTTTGCCGAGCAATGCAGGGTATTTTTGCTGAGTATGAAGAAGTTCGAGATGGCAAAATGCCCGTCGATAATTCAGTTTTAAGTAATGCACCTCACACATCACACTTTATCTTGGACGATAAGCTTGACGTTCCCTACTCTAGACTCAGTGCTTGCCACCCGGACCCACAAACCGACCAATCCGTTAAGTATTGGCCACCGGTAGGGAGAATCGATAATGTATATGGTGATAAAAACTTACTGTGTAGCTGCCCTTCAATGAGTGATTACGAATAGCAAATAGTAGTGGTTATGAATAGAAGTGGTTATGAATAATAGTGGTTACAAATAGTAGTCATATAGTTCTATAACCCTAATCTCGCCAAACAACTCCTTAAATACTCATCATTATTTGGGAGTTGTTTGCTTTGAGATACATCTAGAGGAGTTTTGCGCGATAAACTTAATCGAGCTCATCACGACAGGCCAGTAACTGCGATGAATATCGTTTTGCTCTGTTTTCAACACGAGCCGCTACGTTCAATAGCCATTGCTTTTTTAAATGTGTGCCTCGAGAATAGCCGCCTTGCCCTTCATGATAATTCAGATAATGGGCATCATAATCCCATTTAGAAACGCCGTTTCGCGCTTGCGATTTCTCGATATACCACTGCACAAAATCAAAGGCATGAGCAAAATTATCTCGTCGTTTACGCTTTGACCCTACTGCGGTTTCATATTCTCCCCAGGTTCCTTTTAAAGCCTGAGCATAACCATAGGCATCACTGGGTCGTTTGCCTGGAAAGAATCCAAGAACTTTTTTTCTCTTGGGTCGAGCGTCTTTCTGAAAAGTTGACTCTTGATAAATGATGGCCATGGGCAACT
>CAZEXS010000102.1:1156-7584 GCA_964516915.1 uncultured Gammaproteobacteria bacterium | reverse complement strand
ATGAAAACTTGAATGGCGAAAAAGGCAAGCTGATGCCGCGCCAAATCGAATTTGGCCGATCGAATCTAGAATACACCGTGGCCAGCAAACGAAAGCTCATCCAACTGGTTAAAGATGGCCATGTATCGGGCTGGGATGACCCTCGCTTGACCACCCTGGTGGGTTTAAAACGCAGAGGTTACACGCCGAGATCAATTCGAGATTTTTGTGAAGAAATTGGGGTAACAAAGAAAGATAGCGTCATCGAAATGACTGTTCTTGAAAACTCAATTCGCAACGATCTTGAAGCTAGCGCCAAACGTGTATTTGGTGTGTTAAAGCCACTAAAGGTTGTTATTACGAACTATCCCGAGGGTGAATCGGAAACATTCACGGTTAAAAACCATCCGAAAGATGACAGTATGGGCACCCGAGA
Organism: uncultured Gammaproteobacteria bacterium; assembly: GCA_964516915.1. Lineage (GTDB taxonomy): Bacteria > Pseudomonadota > Gammaproteobacteria > Arenicellales > Arenicellaceae > Arenicella. The sequence goes on along the minus strand of CAZEXS010000102.1, from coordinate 7,169 downwards.
ATTGCCGTTTTCAAGAGAAGTGTATATCGACCATGATGATTTCATGCTCGACCCTCCTAAGAAGTTTTTTCGCTTAGGCCCTGGCCGAGAAGTTCGCTTACGCTATGGGTATGCGATTACTTGCAATGAAGTCATTCAAGACGATCAAGGCAATGTTACCGAATTATTGTGTACTTATGACCCGCTTACAGCCAAAGGCAAAACGCCTGATGGAAGAAAAATTAAAGGCATCATTCATTGGGTAAGTGCAGAAAATGCGCTAGACGCTGAAGTTCGAGTGTACGACAGGCTATATACAGACCCGAACCCTGGCGCTACCGAGAACTTCATTGATCACCTGAACCCTGAATCATTACAGGTGTATAGTGACGCCAAAGTTGAAGCAAGCCTAGCGGATGGCAAGCAACAAGACCGCTACCAATTTGAACGGGTTGGCTATTTTTGTTTCGACGAAAAAGACAACGCCGAAGGAAAATTAGTGATAAACCGAACGGTCAGTTTGCGAGACACTTGGGCTAAAGTAAAAGCATAAGCAGCTCGTCAGCCAGACGTTACTAACACGCTAATGACAACCACAGAAAAACCGTTTAAACCTTATCAAGACCTATTAGTAGTATCGCTGGAGCAAGCAGTAGCAGCACCACTTTGCTCATGTAAGCTTGCTGAAGGCGGCGCACGAGTTATAAAGATCGAACGTAAAGGGGGCGACTTTGCGCGTAACTACGACACCGCGGTTAAAGGAGAATCTTCGTATTTTGTTTGGGCTAATCACGGCAAAGAATCGTTAGAACTGGATATTAAGAATGAAGAAGACATCCAACTATTAAATCGTATTCTGGCCAAGGCCGACGTCTTTATACAAAATCTAGCACCGGGCGCCGCCGAACGCGCAGGCTTAGGGTCAGAGAGTTTAAGAGAAAGAAACCCTAGGCTAATCACCTGTGACATCAGCGGCTACGGTGAAGCTGGCGAATATCGTGATATGAAGGCCTACGATTTTCTGGTGCAATGTGAAAGTGGCTTAGTATCAATCAGTGGTGGGCCGGCTGACTACGGTCGTATTGGTGTTTCGCTGTGTGATATCGGAGCAGGAACTAACGCTTTCATGGGCATTCAACAAGCGCTATTCGCGCGAGAAAAAACCAATCGCGGCACAGGTATAAAAGTGTCGCTATTTGATACAGCGGCCGATTGGATGACTGTACCTTTAATGCACGCTCAATATGGTAGCGGAGCACCTGAAAGAATAGGTTTAAACCACCCATCGATCGCGCCGTATGGTGGTTATAAAACCTCCGACAATGAAACCTTAGCTATCAGCATTCAAAATGAACGCGAATGGAAATCACTGTGTGAGAATGTGCTAAGTATGCCGCAGCTGACTGGCGACCCGAAATATTGCAACAACCAGCTCCGTGTAGAAAACCGAAAGCAACTCGACACACAGATCAATAGAGTTTTTAGCAGCAAAACCCGCCAAGAGATGGAAGCACTATTAAGGTCGGCCAGCATTGCCTATGGCGCTTTAAATTCGGTTGACTCACTAATTGATCACCCACAATTGCGCCGGAGAAATGTCACTCTAGCTAATGGCAAGACCGCCGATTTAGTGGCGCCCGCCGTGCAGTATTCATACGAAGACGACGACATCAAATTTGGCAAAGTGCCTGAATTTGGTAGCCATAGCGATTCTATTAGAGCCGAATTTTCGAACAATAAAGTTTAGCAGTCAGATGACTAGCTGCTAGCAAAAAGAGGAGTTGCTGGTGCTTGCGAAACGACTGAATTTTCTGGCACCCTTGCTAGTAATGATGGTGCTCGTCATAAACTTTAGATAGATAGTGGATCCAATGAATATAAAAGCACGCGCAGCTGTATTAAATGAAACGTCGGGAAAATTAACTATTCAAGATATCGATGTATCGGAACCTAATGCAGACGAAGTTGTAGTGGAGATTTCAGCCTGCGGTATTTGTCATACCGATTTAGCGATACGCGATGGCGCCCTTCCCGTTCCTTTGCCTGTCGTATTGGGGCACGAAGGCGCAGGGCATATCATCGCAACCGGCTCAGCGGTTTCCGGCGTGGAAATCGGTGACCCTGTCATGCTGAGCTATGGCAGCTGCGGTAACTGTTCCGCATGCGTTTCTCAACAAACGCCTTATTGCCAAGATTTTGTGACTCAAAATTTCAGTGCTTCACGTGCCGATAACACCACCGCTTATTCTGCTGATGGTAAAAGAATTCACTCACACTTTTTTGGACAATCGGCTTTTTCCACTCATGCCGTGGTTCCAATACGAAATGTCGTCAAGGCCCCTTCTGATATACCTTTAGAAATACTTGCGCCGCTGGGTTGCGGTATACAGACCGGGGCAGGCAGCGTATTAAATGAACTCAAAGTTCGTGCCGGATCCAACATTTTGGTTATGGGTGCCGGCGCTGTAGGAACAGCGGCAATAATGGCTTCTCGAATAGCGGGCGCAGCAAGAATCATCGCCTTGGATATTGCAAAATCACGTTTGGAGTTAGCAGAAGAATTAGGGGCCACTGACGCCTTAGTGTCTGACGGCAGCCCTATTAGCGAACTTTTAGGTTCAATCGGCATACAAGGCGCCGATTACATTCTAGACACCACCGGAGTGCCCTCTTTGGTTAACGATGCAGTAGGTTCACTTAACATTCGAGGCGTATTTGGCTTAGCAGCCGCCTACCCACACCATCAAATGATGGAAATCGATTTCGCAACCGTGATGCTTAAAGGCCAGCGAGTACAAGGAATTGTCGAAGGTGGCGCCGTGCCACAAGACTTTCTGCCCAAATTGATTGCGTATTACCGGCAAGGCCTTTTTCCGTTCGATCGATTGATCAAACAATTCGACTTTGAACAAATTAACGAGGCGATTAAAGCCTGTGAGTCAGGCGACACGATCAAGCCCGTTTTGTGCATGCACTAAATTTTTCTCGGCTGTTATGGCGATGTTCTATACTGTCTGAAGTTTTTAACGGTAATGGTTAGCCCAAGACTCTAACTTCAAGTCTTTAATAACTAGTCTTTAGAAACTAGGCTCTGACTATTAGCTTAGCTAGTATCAAAGGCTTAAATGATCTGAGAATATAGATCTTATATAACAATAATGAAAATGGTATCTGAATATGGCTGAACAAACTGCACAAGAACGCCGCAACGCAAACTACGTATTGGCAATCTTGTTTTTGGTACTGATGTTCAACTTTATAGATCGCCAAATTGTTGGCATTCTAGCTGATTCAATCAAAGCAGATTTAAACCTTAGCGATACCCAAGTTGGATTGATGACTGGATTGTCATTTGCCATTTTCTATACCACTTTATCAATCCCTTTGGCGATTGTTGCAGACCGGTGGAACCGTAGTAAAGTTATCGCAATAGCAATCGCTATTTGGTCGGTGATGACCATTCTATGTGGCGCAGCAATGAGTTTCTTTCAAATCTTTCTTGCGCGAATTGGCGTAGGTATCGGTGAAGCGGGGTCTTCTCCTGCCTCGCACTCCTTGATTGCCGATCTATTTCCACCTGAACGCAGAGCGACCGCTTTAGGCATCTTTGCCATGTCAGTGTCGATCGGTTCATTCGTTGCGTTCACCGGAGGAAGTTGGGTAGCCGAGAATTTTGGGTGGCGTTGGACACTGGTCGCCGCTGGTGCGCCTGGCATTATTATATCAGTGATTATCTGGTTCACGGTGCGCGATCCGCGCGGAGACAAACCACTGGCTCAAGCATTTAAATCTAAACCAGGCGAAGTGAAACTGTCTGAAGCGATTGCCGAGCTATCGCGTAAGTCGGCGTACTGGCACCTTATTATTGCGGGCGCCTTCGTCTCATTTGTCGCTTACGGCGTTCAAACATTTTACTTCCCAGTTTTTAGTCGTATACATGAAGTGCCGATTTCTGAATACAGTGATCTTGGCCTGAGGCTCGGCTTGATGTTTTTAGTGTTTGGTTCTGCTGGCGCCTATTTTGGCGGACGATGTGGCGATTATTTTAATTCACGACTACCGGGTGGTTCATTGCTGGCCGCCGCCGCTATATTTATTGTTTCAATACCGTTTATGTATTTAGCGCTTTACTCGAAAAATCTAACCATGGGCGTTTTAATATTAGGCATACCGCAATTCGCTTTCTCTTTTTTCTTTGGCCCATGCTTTGCAGCGATCCAACAATTGGCTTCAGAAAAAACCCGAGCTTTTTCTGTTTCAATCTGGATTATGTTTTCAGGCCTTATCGGTTTAGGCCTTGGTCCTGTGACAATCGGGGCGCTCTCTGACCATTTTGTCGACGGTGGCAGCAGTTCAGCGACGGGTCTGCAGCAGGCGGTAATGATCGTCATGCTGTTTGTTATTTTTGCCGCTATCTTTTTCTGCTTGGCACAGCGCAGTTTGTTTAAAGAAGCCGCTGCTTTAAAGAATGCACAATAAAAAATGCAAAATAGTGCCGACTCACCGTACGGCAATATAAATAATTAAAAATCTGATTCAGACAAAATATACGCAAGAGCATAATTCATTAGCGAGGAGCATCCCATGGACATATCCAGACGTTCACTAATCGGCACCATTGCAGCAGCAGGTGCAACGGCAGGCTTAAGTGCCTGTGGCAATCCCAACAATACGAACAACCAGACTACTGAAGCCAAAGAGGCCAAAGAAAATACACCTTCTATTTTGAATGGTCCAAGCATCCCTGCTGAACCTGTTGGCCTGCTTCTGAACCATGAGAATGCTGTTCTAGAAATGCAGAAAGCCAAAGTGGATTTATTGATCTGCAGTGATCCTGTGAATGTTCAATACCTCACCAACACCAGAGCCACATCATCTCTCATTGGCGTAGATGGTGTGGACTACGCCGTTTTATCATCGTCAATAGACAAAAAACCAACCTATCTTGGTAGTAGAATCGGCTACTACTTTGATGCCCCTGAACCGTCGGTGGCCGATCAGCTCGACTTTCGCTTTGCGGGCATTCCTGCCGAACCCGAGATCTTTGCTGCATTGACTGAGGCCGCGGACATCATAAAGGCGCCAGCCAAAGAATTTGGGATGCCACGCGTACATGATACGAACGCGTTTTCTAGCCTTGAAAAACGCCGACTTGACCAAGTCGAGAGAGCATTCACAGAACTCTTTGCGTCATTAGAGGCGGCTATATTGGCCGAAATTTTGGAAGCTAATTTAGAACACAAAACAATCGCTATTGATAACGCGCTACTGCGCGCGGTGATTAAGAAAACTGGCCTCGATATTAAAATCGTGGATGGCGAACGACTGATCCGACGCATGCGAATGATTAAAAGCCCGGCCGAAATCGAGTTTATGCGCTTTGCCGCTGAGGCTAATTGCCTCGCCGCAAAAACGGCCGCAAGGTCGATTCGAGAAGGCGCTAATTTTCGCGATATGCGCCACGTTTTTTCTAGCACCTGTAGTCAATTAGGCACTCAGTTTAAATATCTGATGCTGGACACTCATACGCCAGCACTGGCCGAAGGCGAATTTAAAGATGGGCGATCATTTTTAATGGATGCAGTAAGTACATTTCACGAATACCATGGCGACTATGGCCGAACAGTGTGCTTAGGCGAACCAAACAAAAAGATGCAAGAAGTGATTGATGGGCTATCTTGGGTGTGGGATCGAATTTTCCCCGAATTAACACCAGGCAAAACCTACCTTGATATCTATGGTTTAGCGAATAAGCTGTTTGCCGAAACCGGTGTTGATGTTAGGTACGCCGTCAACCCACACAATGTTGGCATGCATCATCACGATGAGCCCAATGCGGTTGATTTCTCTCTTACCTTCGCTAAAGACGTTAATATAGAACTACAAGAAAATATGGTTGTAAGTATCGATATGCCAGTTCTTGATGTTGGACAAGGCGGCACCGCGCACTTAGAAGACTCTGTCTTGATCACTAAAGACGGCCCTCAATTCATAAATGACCCTAAAGACAGATTCATAGTCGTTTAAAGTTAGT
>CAZEXS010000102.1:0-1056 GCA_964516915.1 uncultured Gammaproteobacteria bacterium | reverse complement strand
GTAGAAATTCAGATATCGTTTTAGACCAAACAGCAATACCGTAGCAAACAATCAGAGAGAAAAACCAAACATGAAAATGATCATATCGGCGCACATTGAAGTGGACCCAAATAAACGTGAGGCGGCTTTAACTCAGGCTGTGCCAGTAATTGAGGCAACCCTAGAAGAGCCCGGCTGCATTCATTACAATTGGGCCTCTGATTCGTCGAACCCTCAGCTCATTACGGTTTATGAAGAGTGGGAAAGCGAAGCAACTCTCGACCTGCATTTCACGACTGACAACTTCAAAAAAATGCATCAAATATTAGGCGAATGTGGCCTGATTAGTGCCAACGCAACAAAATTTAGTGTGAGTCAAGAAGGGCCTGTATTTAAGGACGGCGCACCCACCTCGGAATTTTAGTCGGTCTAGACAAAACTAAAAGTCTTTAGTTAAGCGACTTTTTAGGCTTAAATTTTTGACGATTCGTTTATAGCGCGTGTTCATCGTCTACCTAATACAGCTAAGTTCAAGCTAATGAAGTTAAGCCTTAACTTGTGTTAGCTTACCGATAACTTTATTGTGTGTTCCATCTACCAAACTAGAAAAATCCATTGTTATAAAAGCGAATAAGTTATAGGAATAATTAAAATGAGCCGCATAGTCATTATTTCAGGTAGCCATAGGCAAAATTCAGAATCACGTCGAATTGCTGACTACCTAGAAAAACGCTGTCAGAATTTACTTGCCAGCTCGGCCACCGTGTTAGACGTTGCCAAGCTTGATCTACCGCTTTGGGATGAAGAAGTTTGGAACGGTGGTGAACCTTGGAAAACGATTTTACCCCCAGTTCATAAAGTACTGAATGAGGCCAGTGGTTTTCTTATTGTCTCACCCGAATGGGCCGGAATGGTGCCATCTGGCTTGAAAAACTTATTACTATTGTGCAGCCCAGATCAGTTGGGTCACAAGCCGGCCATGTTGGTTGGTGTTTCGTCTGGCAGAGGCGGTGCCTACCCAGTTAACGAACTACGCAGCAGTGGCTATAAAAATAATAAGCTAGCCATCATGCCGGA
>CAZEXS010000101.1:0-7657 GCA_964516915.1 uncultured Gammaproteobacteria bacterium | reverse complement strand
TCGAGAAAACAGGCTCTTTAGCCTACACAGCAAGAGCCGCCCACCAACAAGCGAAACTTGCACAAGACGCACTTAGTGTCTTACCAGATTCGCAATACCGTTCAGCTTTGATGTCGTTGGCCGAATTTTCAGTTGAACGCACATTCTAAGCGGCGTTACCTAAAATATCGACACCCAGAATTTGTCTTTCAAGATAATGAGTAAACCGATAACAGTCATTTCACCATCAGAGCGATACGCCAAGATAGACTTATCGGAACTCTGGCGATTTAGAGAGCTGATTGTAATTTTAGCAATGCGCGACATTAAAGTGCGCTACAAACAGACGGCTCTGGGCATCGCTTGGTCGGTGATTCAGCCACTGTTTTTAATGATAATTTTTAGCATCCTGTTTGGAAGGCTAGCCAAAATTCCGTCAGACGGCGTGCCCTACCCTGTGTTTGTATTTTCGGGTCTTCTAATGTGGAATTTTTTCTCAAATGGCGTAAGCAGTTGCAGCAATTCGCTGGTGGGCTCATCTTCGATGATTAGCAAAGTGTACTTTCCGAGGATGGCAATTCCACTAGCGAGCATAGGCGTAAGTATGATCGATTTTCTGATTTCATGCTGTCTATTGATCATCATCATGATGGTCTATTCGGTCAGCCCAAATTGGCAAATAATGTTAGTGCCTCTATTTGCGATTGGTGGTTTTTCATCGATTCTTGGGATTGGTCTTTGGTTGTCGGCCATTACCGTAACCTATCGAGACTTTCGATTTGTCGTGCCGTTTATGATGCAAATTTGGATGTATGTTACGCCGGTCATTTATCCTGTTTCGTTTATTCCTGAAGGGTACCGATGGCTGGTTTATTTGAATCCTGTCATGGGTTGGATCAGTGGCGCTCGCTCAGCATTTCTGGGCACAAATATCGATTGGATAGCCGTGGGCGTATCTTGCCTGCTAAGTGCAGCGATGGTTATTATTGGCTTGAAATACTTTGCTCGCGCAGAACAACGCTTCGCTGACGTTATTTAGGTCTGATAAAATGATTGAAGTCGAAAATGTTTGGAAACAATACAAACTCGGAAACACCGTCAACTTTAACCGTACGTTTCGAGAAGCCATGAGTCACAAGTTCTCTCGTACCAATTCAGCGCTAGAAGCCAACGAGAAATTTTGGGCACTTCAAGATATCAACCTTTCAATCAAGTCTGGCCAAAGCTTGGGTTTAATTGGTCACAATGGTGCTGGTAAAAGCACTTTATTAAAAGTATTGAGCCGCATCACCAAACCGACTAGAGGAAAAATCACCATACATGGCTCTCTATCAAGTTTATTGGAGGTCGGCACCGGCTTTCACCCTGAGTTGAGCGGCCGAGAGAATATCTACTTGTATGGCGCGATTATGGGTATGTCTCGCCAGGATATCGCCTTGAGGTTTGACCAAATAGTCGATTACGCTGGTGTAGAGAAGTTCTTAGACACTCCAGTAAAACGTTACTCTAGCGGCATGCACGTACGACTGGCATTCTCTATCGCCGCTCACGTAGAGCCCGACATATTGGTTGTGGATGAGGTTCTCGCAGTAGGCGACAAAGAGTTTCGAGAGAAGTGCTTAGGAAAAATGGATGACGTAGCAAACAGCGGAAGAACCGTTGTCTTTGTGAGCCATAATATGAACGCCATAGCATCATTGTGCAAAGACGTGGCCTGGTTGGATCGTGGTCAAGTTCGCGAAACTGGCGAAACTAGTACCGTGATTAGTTCATATGAGAATAGCCTAAGTTCAAGCGATATGGATAAACGGGCAGCTATGTTATTCAACGGCTCTCTTAGAGAAATTCTGACTCTTGAGTCTATGAGTATTCAAGGCATATCCAATAACTATCTGACAACCATAAAAAACGGCGATAGTATAGTTATTGTTGTGCGGTGGCGCGCAAGTAAAAACATCTCGAAGCTTACAATTAACCTAGCTTTATATACCGACAAGATTCGCCTCATGACACTCGACGATCACCAGGAAGGAGTCGATCAGCCAGCAGGCACATTTACATCAGAGTTTATCATCCCTGCTGGCACCTTTCGCAATGCCGATATTTCCGTTGCAATTGGAGGCAAAGAAAAATCACAGAACCTTTGGTGCTGGGCTGAAGGCGTGGCGAAAATAAATACCGTCAGCGACGGACTAAGTGACCCTAGTTACGCGAATGACGTTCTATTGCCCCAAGGGAATGGTCGACGTTTAACTGATGATCAATAGTTAATGCGAAGCCAACATATTCCGTTCTATTTGGCGGTTGAAATATAAACCGAATTGATAGATTCGCCACCCGAGTAAGGGTTATCAAAGCGCACTACGTGAGCTTCAGTATCTACGAAAACTTGACCTAAAAGTTCGACAAAATACTGATCAGGCCAATCATTTGACCAAAGTGCGAATACACCGCCAGACACAATTTTTTTAGCCACTGCCTTAAGCCCCTCTAGTGAGTAGAATTCCTTGTTTTGCTCATTCAGCCAGTGGCTCGGCGAATGGTCTATATCAAGTAACACAGCATGCACAGGCACATCATTTTGAAACCCTTTCTTGTGCGCCTTTGCGACGGCAAAAAAGTCGGCTTGGATCAACTCGCTACGTGAGTCTTTAGCCAGGATGTCGCCAACCGGCAGAATTCCTTGTTGATGCCACGAAATAACTGGCTGCATTACATCAATGGTTCTTAGCTGTACGACGGCGTCATCGGCCAACGCAGTGAGTGCCGTATAACCTAAACCCAGCCCTCCGACTACAACATTCAGGTCTGAAGAAAAGCCATTCTGCTTAAGTTGCGCTAAGCCTAGTTTAGACAACTGTTCTTCGGCTTCAACAAACAAGCTAGACATCAAAAACTCATCACCGAGTTTTACTTCATAAATTATTTTATTGTCCAATCGCGGTTCAGAGCGGCGACGCAGACTGATTTCGCCCAGCGGGGTTTCTTGATAATCAAGTTCTTCAAATATGTGATTCATAAATTATCTCGCCGCGTCATTTAGAGTATTAGACAACGCACTTCCTTACTTTACGAAACCTTCGTTGGCTTTAACCGTTAATGGATGGTATCCCGATTTGGCTTTTTCAAACGCCGCTTTACCAAGGGCTTTACCTTTTGCGGTCTTAGAAAGTTCGCGATATAAAGGTTTCACCAGTTTATTCCGGCCAATAGAAACCAAGTAGCTGCGTAATCTAGGCAGCGCAGGTTCGTACCAATTGCGCACACTCATTAATAACCAACTGTGTGCAATCTCATTGTTCTTCGAGTTGGTGAGATCAAAGGCTGAATCTAGGTCGGCGAGCTGCTCTTGACTCAGTTGCTCTGGCAAATTGTTCAAAAAATACAGCCATTGATGAACGACCCAATCATCAGTTTCGATTTGTGCCGCGGTAATCTTCCCCACCAACCAATTGGTTCGATCGGTATCAACGCGCGAGAAGGCATTTGATTGCTCTAATGGCAATGCATCGGGCAAGCCACCATTAAAGACCCACGCTTCGATGCGTGCAAGGTCCAGCTTATCAGCATAATCCGTCAATAAAGTACTTTTCAGGTAATCAATAAACTCATCCGTGGTGATGCTTTTAAATGAGAATTTTTTAAAATATTCCGTGAGAAAGCGATCAAAATTATCACGGCCAACACTGCGTTCAAGCTCGCGCAAAAACAAGGCTCCTTTTTCATAGGGAATATTGGAGAAAACGTCGTCAGGGTCACGGCCTCGTAAATCTATCGCCAAAATCTGATCCTTAGTGTTTAAGCGATTGATGTCCGCCTCTAGATCTTCAAAGCCCAGCACGGCTTCCATCTTATAGCGGTCTTCGCCATAAACGATTTCCATGATTCGGTAGGTCAAATAGGTGGTGAAACCTTCGTTCAACCAAAGATCTCGCCACGTGGCGTTGGTAACCGTATTGCCAGACCAGGAATGCGCAAGTTCATGAGCGATCAGCGACACCAAACTTTTATCGCCCGCGATCACCGTTGGCGTAATGAAAGACAACCTTGGGTTTTCCATTCCACCAAACGGAAACGAAGGTGGTAATATCAGCAGATCATATCGATCCCAACTGTATGGGCCGTAGCGTTTTTCCGTTTCAATCAGCATTGACTCGGTGTCTTCAAACTCAGCGGCCGCAGCATCTAGAATACCCAGTTCAGAATATACGCCGGTTCGTTCGCCCATTGACTTAAAATGCAAATCGCCCACCGCCAAGGCAATTAAGTACGACGGCACCGGTTGTGGCATATCAAACTGATATACCCCATCACGCTCCGCGTTCGGCTCATTAGACGCGCTCATCACGGCCAACAATTCTTTCGGGGTGCGTATGGTGGCTTCGTAGGTAACACGCACTTGTGGCGAGTCTTGTAAAGGAATAAAGCTACGAGCGTGAATCGCTTGAGCTTGTGAAAAAAGAAACGGATGCTTGCCACCGGCTGTTTGCTCGGGCGACAGCCATTGCAAACCCGAAGCCTGGGGAGAAGTTGTATATGCAACACTCAGGGAGTCAGCCTCATCTGGCACACGAATAGACAGCGGCGCGCCAAGAAACGAATCAGACGATGCTAACGTAAAAGGCAGGCTTTGCTTATCTACCGTGACGCTATGAATCGTTAAATCACGCGTATCAAGGATAAGCGTGTCGGCATCACTTCTATTCCGTTTGAATTTTAACGTCGCGGTGCCGCTTAGCACCCGTCGATCGAAATCAACTTCTAAGTCTAAATCAAGATGCGTCACTTCAATCGCATCAGGGTTGGCAAATGAATGATAGTCTCTACCTACCTCGATACTGGAAAAAGCCTCTTGTTTACTCGCCACACCATTCGCGACAGTACTGGCTTCGTCAGCTACTTTAGTCAGCGGAGCAATTACTTCATTTTGAGCGTGTTTAATTGCAGAGCTGTTTTCAGCGCCTTGTTCGACACATGAGGCAAGCATAAAAACAGCACATACAGAGAATAGTAAATTGAATCGGCGCATTCTTGAGTAAATGAAGTAGGTTTAGGGTACTGTTAAGTCTACCGTGTTTTAAGAAAAAATCGAGCTAAGTTACTGCACAAGCGCCGGCGGAATCCGCGGTCTCGACAGCGTGTGATGGAAGAGGAAATAAAACTAGCGGTAATGCCGGAATGCCAGAGAATACAAAGGATAGATTCTAATCTAAGAGAGCGAACAACTGAATTACTCTTTGTTGCCCATGATAGAGCGGCTGCCAAGCCGGCTTTCGACCCGACTTTTGACTCGACTTTCGACCCAACTATAGGCGCTTTAATTCCCTTAAGCAGCTCCGAAAAACTTATGGTAACTTACGATTGCATAACAGGCGCCGGTTAAAACCAAACACAACATTACTGCAGCCGAACCAAGGTCTTTAGCACGACCAGACAACTCATTATGTTCTAAACCCACTCTGTCTACCACGGCCTCGATCGCCGAATTTAATAGTTCGGCAACCAACACTAATACAACTAAGGTCACCAAAAACAATTTAGAGGTTAAATCTTCACCCAGCCAAACTCCGTAAGGCAGAAACAAACACGCCAGCGCGAGTTCTTGACGGAACGCACTTTCATGTTTAAACGCGGCTGTCAGCCCTTTCACTGAACAAAAAAATGCTTTGAATGCACGCATAAACCCAGTTCCGTTTCCGAACGTCTCTTTTTTACTCATAGTGATAAACCTAAAGTTTTTGAATTCATAAGTTTCGCTTCCATCACTTTCTGTCAGCGTCTTTATTTTTTGTAATGCTAGTAGCGACTAAAATACAGGTACGCCACTCAATCAAAGCTAGCAATATAAGCCAGTATAGCTTTAGATTTTAGAGCCGCAAAATTGAACTTAAGGTATTATCGTGGCAATTAGCCAATGCCAGTCAAATAGGGCTCCCTGAATCCTCACTCTTTTTTTATGGTTAAGCGGAGTGTAATGAATGGCAACACACTGCAGTTATAGAACTCTTGTCACTTGCATTGATATTGAACAACGCCACCAATATGCCAAACTCCTCAGCACACTCGATTAGTTCTAACACTGGCCTCTTTAGTTTCAAATCTGCCCCGTACCTTATACTGACTGCACTCTCCACCATCGCTTTGCTCATAGCGTATCTGCATATTAGCCTCTGGCAGCACGACTCGGCTTACTATGACTATGACTCTTTATATATCAAAATAAAATACGAAGGGCGTTGGCTGCTTCCGTGGTTGGTTTACCCCTTCAAAGCACTCAATGGACAAGCGGTATTGATGATCGACTTGGCCGCACTATTCTTCTTCTTTTATAGCGTTGGCAAACGCGTTTCTAGTGAAGCGCTTTATGCATTGGTATTCGCCGCACTGTGTATCCAAATACCCGCGCACGCATATCAATTGATGTGGCCAACCAACACTGTGCCGAGCATACTCATTCTTGCGCTCTCCGTCATGTTTGTTAACCGCCTAAACATGTTCTGGTTCTACCTGATCTTCGGCGTGCTGCTATTTGCGACAGCTAGCAACTATTTTTATTTGTTACCACTGCTACACCTACCTTTATTAGATAAGACGTCTGCTGCTGAAAACCTAAAAATAGCGTGTTTAAAGATAATTCCGGCCTGGGCTTTAGGCTTTATCATAGGCTATATGGCCTCGCTATTGGCAGTGTATGTGTACACGTATTCTATCTCTGGTGCTGGTCAATGGGGCATAGAAATAAAATCATGGCGGCGACCCAACCACCTTGAATCAGTGGCTGACCTACTGACTAATGCAGAGCAAGCTTTCGTGTATTTCAAAACACATCTGCATAGTGTGTTCTTAAAACCTTGGGCTTTTGCGGTAGCGGTAATAGCTTTATTGACGCGATTGGCACTAGGTAAAAATCATAACTTCATTGCAGTCTTTTTGATTTGCTTGGCCATGATGCTTAGCCATTACGTTATTACCCTACCTGTGGGCATAAGAATCGACCTTAGAACAGTCGTTAACGTGTGGCTCGCTGTGTTCGCATTGCTATTTTTAGTGAATCTACCGATCGAAAAATCATGGCGAGTCACACTACTAATGTGTTGCATGCTTGCTCTCAACTATTCGTACTTGCGAGAAAACATATACAACCTTAAAGACTACAGTGAAATCTCCAACTTTTACTATGAAGACTTTGAACAAGCAGTTTCTCAGTCAGATCTTGAAGTTTATGACGGCATCGCATTTTTGAGCACGCACCGAGATGTTTATGAATCAAATCTTAGAGTATTGGAATCACAAGACTTTGATAATGGAAAAATAGTTTGGTTGAATACAGACACCAGACTTGCGCCGAATGCATATAAACATGGCTTCACTAACATTTTGCTTTGTGGAAGCACCAATCGCAGATTAGACGCTTGTAAGGAAATTAAACAAAAAGTTTCGTCATTGCCGCCTTTGGAGGCAGGCAGAAAGAGGCTACACAAAGTCTTAGGCTCGTATAAAGGGTACCTAATAATCGACCTAGATCCGTCAGTTTTATAGTTCCCTGAGGCTAGGTTGGTTGCCAATACCTAAGAACGACCAAAACTTAAATAGTCAAAATGTCAAATATTGCAACAAGACCTCATTTGTCGACCATTTGGTCGCGCTCGCGACACCGATCCATAGAACACTGTTATAT
>CAZEXS010000100.1:0-8496 GCA_964516915.1 uncultured Gammaproteobacteria bacterium | reverse complement strand
CAACGGTGTAGCCACATAAAATGGTCGCTACCGACCACAAAATGGCACAAAAACCGATAATGCGGACCCGACTATACCTATCAGATAGCCGCGCAATTGGAATGCCAAGCGTTGTATAAAATAACGCAAATCCGAACCCAGTGAGTATGCCAAACTGAAAGTTGCTTAAACCAAACTCGTCGATGATCGGCCGACCAATAACACTAATAAGGATACGGTCCAGAAAGTTGATCATGTAGACCACGGTTAAAGAAATCAATACATAGCTTCGGTATCCAAAACTGCTAAAGCTTTCACCGGTATTCTGTCGGGCACTTGTTGCTAAACTCATATTTATTCTCTAATTATTATTAGCCATTTGTATTGGCGGATTAGCGAGTATGGGTACAAACAATCACTTCACCTATTCTTGTTGAGCCTCCGGCTCAATCCCCAGCTCCTTTAAAACAGACTCTGTGTGTTCGCCAATATGCGGCGCAGGCTGAATCTCTTTTTCTGGTATGTTATGAAAGCGCACCGGGGGCTGTATCTCCCAATAGTCACCTTCAGTGGAATGTTTACGCTTAGTAAAAAAATCGGTGGCTTTTAAATGTGGGTCATCGTGCAGATCGTAAAACGAATTGGCTTTTGACCCAGGCACTTGAGCTTCGTCAAAGACCTTGGCCCAGTGCGCGGTTGTATTGGTTGCAAAATATGGCCGAATCCGCTCGTGCATATATTGAGCGTTATAAAACCGTTTTTTGCGATCGTTAAGCTTCTCGTCTTCGAGTTCTTTGCTCGCGCCTACGGCTTCGAACGCTTTAATCCAGCGGCCGTCGGTATACGGCGCAATCATAAACCAGCCGTCCTTAGTCTTCATCGGCTGCAAGGTTTTATCAAACGACCGTTTGAATCCGAAGTCATCCACAGCCGGATCAAACACCGCGCCATCAAAATGGTCTTCCAATAAAAAAGAGGTGGCACATTCAAACATGGGCACTTCAACAAACACCGCTTCTGAAGTTTTATCACGCTCGCGCAATGCACCGAGCACGGCATACACCGCATGTAGCGCCGCGACCTTATCAACGATCATGGTCGGCAAACATCTGGGCTGTTCGTCACCTTCTAAACGCGGAATCAAGCTGGTCATGCCAGACAAGCTTTGAATAATATCGTCAAACGCTGGTTTACCGGCGTAAGGCCCGTCAGAACCAAAGCCGGTGAGATGCACATACACAATATCTGGCTTAATGGCTTTGACTTCGTCAAACGTCAAGTTCAATCGTTTGATACCACTCTCGCGTACATTATGAATAAAGATATCGCTGCTCTCAATTAGCCGACGTGTGGCCTCTTTGCCCATGTCACTTTTTTGGTCTAGGGCTACCGAGCGCTTACCGCGATTAATCGTCATGTGCATGGGGCCCATGCCTCGGGTATTGGCTGGCTTACCACCGTAGCGCATCATATCGCCTTGCGGTGGCTCAAGCTTAATGACATCGGCCCCCATGTCAGCGAGTGTTTGAGTGCAGTAAGGACCAAACATTACGGTAGTCATATCCGTAATTTTGATATCAGACAAAATTGTAGTCGCTGGCATTTCTATAAGGTCCTCGTTATCACAATCGATATTGATGTGACGTTCTAAACATTTACGTTGTTATCGCTTGAGAGTTGATCGAATTTTATAATTTAACCAACAGCTATTTTGGCATTTCCAAGCCTAGTTCTTTAAGTACTTCTTCGGTGTCTTCACCAATGTGTCGTGCATGGCTAATTTCTTGTTCAGGAATACCTTTAAATCGAATCGGCGGTTGCATCTCCCAATAGCCACCCTCGGTAGGATGTTCACGTTTTTGAAAAAAGTTGGCCGCTCGCAAATGCGGGTCGTTTTGCAAATCTTCAAGTTCTCTAACGGGCGCCACCGGAATGTCGTTCGTACTGAACAATTCTATCCAATAGGCCGTGGTGTTCGAGTCAAGATAAGTCTCTAGCCGTTGTTGCAGATACTGGCGATTCGCTCGACGAACTTTGGGATTATTAACCCTCTCGTCGTCTAGCTCTTCCGGCGCGCCTAACAAATCAAATGTTCGTACCCACCTATCATCGGTATAGGGAGCAACAATGATCCAGCCGTCGGCTGTCTTGATTGGGTTACGCGTGGGGTCAAGTTGACGCTCATAACCAATCTCGCCAGTCGGTGGGTCGAAAGTCGCATCTTCAAAGTGATCTTCCAAAACAAAATTGGTCACGCATTCAAACATTGGCACTTCTACGTGAACCGCTTCGCCAGTTTTGTCGCGTCTCAATAAGGCGGCCAAAGTGGCATGAACGGCATGCAGAGCGCCTACTTTGTCAGCGATTGCCATAGGGAAAAAGCTCGGGTTTTGTTCGCTATCAACACGCGGCAATAAGCTGGTAATCCCTGAAAAGCCTTGAATTAGATCATCGTACGCCGGTCGGCCTGAATACTCACCGTCGGTACCAAACCCCAAGCAGTGAACGTAGACAATGTCTTTCTTTATGGCTTTGACTTCTTCAAATGTGAGACCTAAGCGCTGCAGTGCATCGGGGCGGATATTATGAATAAAGACATCGCTATTCTCAATCAATCGACTGGTCGCTTCCTTGCCTAACTCTGATTTCATATCCCAGACCACAGAACGCTTACCGCGGTTCACTGTCATGTGCATTGGGCCCATCAGCGGCGTCTTTGCCGAGGTGCCAATATTTCGACCAATGTCACCAACCTTAGGCTCAATCTTGACCACTTCTGCTCCCATATCGGCTAGCGTTTGAGTGCAATATGGGCCGAACAGGATTGATGTCATGTCGGCAATTTTTATATCGGTTAGTAGTGATGCAGCTGGCATAGCGGGTCTTGTCCTAGTGCTGTGAAGTTGATAAGTGGGCCCTGACAAACTCTAAAATTCATCGCCTAATTTAAGTATCTAAACTACCACTTGCGGCTGATAAATTCAATATATTGAATTATCATTCACAATATTGAATAGTAACCACTGACAAAATAGAATGTTCTTTAGTCTAGTAACTGTGTCAAAATACAGATCGCAAGTTGGTTTGGCTTGTTGTCGTAAGTAACACCTAATATAGATCGCAAACGATAGAAATAAGACGAAAAACACGATTTAGCCATGAAACAAAAAGTTAATGCCATCGCAAACGGACACGCGATCCTTAAGTTACTTGCCAACCAAAGTAGCGCCTTAGGAGTGACCGCCATTGCTAGATCAACGGAAATTAGCCCCAGTTCCTGCTTCAACATTCTTAGAACACTCGTTGACCTCAATCTTGCTGTATTCGACGAAAATACCAAGCGTTACACACTGGGCCCCGAAATTTTCGAACTGGCTCGTCATGGCTTGTCCTACGATACTATAGTAGCCGCATCGCAACCGATACTTACGGAACTCGCACAAAAACATAACGCGACGCTGGGCCTGTGGGATATCGTCAATCAAAGTGAAGCGGTTTTGGTGGCTATGGGTGAGAATTCATCACCGGCTAGATTGTCGCTGAGAATTGGCTCGCGACAACCCATCGGCGCAGGAGCAACTGGTCGTGCTACGTTGTCCACACGTCAACACAGCCGACATTCACTGGAGTCAAAATTTGCTGAAGTAACATGGGAAGGAAAAATCAACTTTGATGAATACCTCAGCGATATAAAACGGGCAAGAAAATATGGTTACGCCATTGATAGAGACAAGTATTATCTTGGCATCTCGACGGTTTCAAGTGCCTTCGACAACTCTCAAACTGGGCGACAATACTGTATAACGGCGGTACTTTTATCAGGCGCTCACGATGCAAAATCAATAAATCGAGTGGGGCTTGATTTGCACAGCGAAGTAAAGGCATTCGCTGATTCGTTTTAACAAACCACGCAGCCTGTCGCCTTTTTAACCGACCGAACCATCATGCTTGGAGCCGATAATGAGCTTTAAAATTAATGCAGCAGTACTGAATGATATTTCCGAGCAATTCTCTATTCAGTCTGTCGAAATCGGCGAGCCAAAGGCGGATGAAGTTTTGGTTAAAATTGACGCCTGCGGTATTTGCCATACGGATTTGGTGATCCGCGACGGCGCATTGCCGGTTCCAACACCCATCGTTCTTGGGCATGAGGGTGCCGGTCAAATTATTGCCAAGGGTTCCGCCGTGTCGAATGTCAACATTGGCGACCCGGTAATTCTCAGCTATAGCAGCTGCGGCGATTGCGGTGCTTGTGCGACCTCTCAAACAGCCTATTGCGATGAATTCGTGCCAAGAAACTTCGGCGCAGCCAGACCCGACGGGTCTACATCTCTATCAATGAATGGCGAGAAAGTTCATTCTCATTTTTTTGGGCAGTCCTCGTTTGCGACTCACGTAATTGCGCCAATAAGAAACGTGGTTAAAGCACCCAACGATATTCCGTTAAACCTTCTAGCACCGCTCGGCTGCGGTATTCAAACCGGGGCCGGCAGCATCCTAAATGAATTAGAAGTTAAACCAGGCTCGACTGTTCTTGTGATGGGTGCCGGCGCAGTCGGCATCTCAGCGATCATGGCGGCAAAAATAGCCGGGGCTAAAGACATTATTGCCTTGGATCTATCCGAATTTCGATTAGCATTGGCTCAAGATCTTGGCGCATCTGCAACGCTGGTTTCTGACGGGCGACCGGTGAGTGAGCTATTGAAGTCGATAAACATCAACGGTGCCGACTATATCCTTGATACAACAGGGGTTCCCGGTTTGGTGAATGATGCCGTCACCACTTTAAACATTCGCGGAACACTTGGGCTGACCGCCGCCTATCCACACCAACACATGCTGGAAATTGATTTTTCAACTACCATGCTAAAAGGACAACGCGTTCAAGGCATCGTTGAAGGTAGTTCAGTGCCTCAAGACTTCCTCCCTAAGTTGATCAACTTTTATAGGCAGGGCGTGTTCCCTTTTGACAGACTGATCGAACACTTTGCCTTTAGCGACATCAATAAAGCAATTGAAGCATGTGAGTCTGGCCGGGTCATAAAGCCAGTACTCTGCATGGAGTAGTCGAATAAACTGCGGATTATTTAACCGCCTACCAATTAGCCATTCAGCTTTTCAGCTTTTCACTTTAACTTTGCCCTACTTCTAGCCCTACTTCGATTGCCGAGGCCGCCCCCTTATCAGCCTTTATCTACACAAACACTCATTGCTTCAGTTTGGGATTTTTCTGCGCAGCCGAAATTACATAAGCTCTAATTTCGGCAACTTGACCCGAGTTTAGTACCGACTCAAAACCAGCCATGCCCTTACTGGCAAATAGCCCCTTGGAAACCACTTGATCCCAAGCCTTAGCATCATGCAACACGCTACCGTAGCGAATATCTTGAATTAAACCACCGCCAATTGCTTGCGGGCCATGGCAGGTGGAGCAATATTGATTGTAGAGACGCTTACCAGCCGCAACCTGTTCTACTGTGCCGGTTTGTTCAGGCGGAGCAACAACCTTTTCACTGTATGGCGCACTGCTAGGTAACTGAAGTTCGCCACCAAGCTTAAACACCAACACTCGACTGTTATTTCTCACATCAGCATACGCTTTACTGAAGTCGCCATGCCCTAAACCAAACACACCGCCCCAGCCGACCACAATGGCGATGTATTGCTCACCGTCAATTGCATAACTTACCGGTGCGGCAATGATGCCTGTATCAGCACCGAAGCTCCACCTTAGCTCACCATCGTCCGCATTAAACGCATTGAACTGACCTTTGGCCGTGCCTTGGAACACCAATCCACCGGCTGTTGACAGAGCGCCACCGTTCGAGACTCCAGCGTGCTTGTGTTTCCAAGCAGGTGTTTGGGTTTTAGGATTCCACGCCAGTAAATGCCCTTGCATTGACGCCACGATTGCATCAATAGATGCTTTGTCTGTTGGTGGCTCCAAGCCCTCAGTATTTAACCCTAGATTCCAGGCTTGGTCTACAGGTGAAAATTCAGTGTCGTTTAACATCGGAAACACGGTTTCCTGCATAGGAATGTACACCAAACCCGTTTGAGGACTGTAGGACATTGAATGCCAGTTATGCGCGCCAGCTGGACCCGGCGTTACAACAAATAAGTCCCCCGTTTGATCATAACGTGCTTCAGGGTTTGGAATAGGCCGACCATCTTCACCCATGCCTAGCGCCCAATTCATATTGGCAAATGCCTTACCTGAAATAAACTCACCGGTGGATCTGTCCAAGACATAAAAGAAACCATTCTTAGGCGCTTGCATCAGCACCTTGCGAGTCTCACCGTTGATCTCTAGGTCAGCCAGTGTAATTTGTTGCGTCGCCGTGTAGTCCCATGTTTCACCGGGCGTCGTTTGATAGTGCCATACATATTCACCGGTATCCGGGCGAAGCGCCACAATTGAAGACAAAAATAAATTATCACCACCTTCCGGACTTCTTATAGACTGGTTCCATGGCGAGCCATTACCTACGCCTATATAAAGAAGGTCGAGTTCTGGGTCAAAGGCCATTGAATCCCAAACGGTACCGCCACCGCCGAGCTTCCACCACTCTCCGGTCCATGTGTCTGCGGCCAGCTTCATGGCATCGCTTTCAAAGCCAAGTGCTGGATCACCTGGCACGGTATAAAAACGCCATGCCATTTCACCGCTGGAAACATCATATGCACTGACATAACCACGCACCCCATATTCGGCACCGCCATTACCAATAATCACTTTGCCCTTAACGACCCTAGGCGCACCGGTAATGGTGTAGGGTTTGGTTTTATCGATGGTTAGGATCTTCCAGTTTTCAGTGCCGGTTTGGGCATCAAGCGCAACTAAGTATCCATCGAGAGTGCCTATAAATATTTGACCATCCCAAAACGCGACTCCTCGATTAACCACATCACAACAGGCATTGACCCCCCAAGCACGATCGACCTTGGGGTCATACTGCCAGAGTAACTTTCCGGTTTTAGCGTCAAGCGCTTTCACCATACTCCAAGCCGTAGAAATGTACATCTTGCCGTCTACAACGATCGGCGTGGCTTCTTGACCGCGCTCTGTGTCTATGTCAAAAAACCAATCCAATCCTAAGTCATCGATATTACTTTTATCGATTTGCGTCAACGAGCTGAATCTTTGTTCCTTATAAGTTCTGCCGTGGCTTAACCAGTTCTGCGGCTCACTCGCCGCTTGATTAAGCCGTTGATATTTCTCGGGGGCACTTTCCTTTGCTGACGTTATTTTATTGTTCTGCGAAGCCGCTTCTTCGAGGTTTTGATCATTTCCACAGGCTGCGATGGATAACCCAATAATACAAAGAAACACTTTTTTTCCAAAACTAATCATCTATCCAAACCTGCCTTTTATTAAAAGTAGTAAGACTAAGAATAACAAAAAAGCCCTACGCTGAAACAGCGCAGGGCTTAGATACCCTAATATTGGGTCTCCCCCCTAATATTAGAAATCGTAACGAACTGTCACACCGTATTGTCTCGGCGCGCCAATTGTACGCTGAGCTAAGCCGCCAAAAACTTCCAAGGCAAAGCCAGTAGAGAAATACTCTTCGTCAGCAAGGTTTTTACCCCAAATAGCAACATTCAGTGAATCTCCGATTTGAAAATCAACTTGGCCATTAATAAGATCAATTGAATCAACGGTACCAAAATTATTCTCCACTCCAGTTCTTACGCCGGCGGCTTGAAGACTCGCAGCCTGACTATTAACTAAATCAATAACAGCTGGTGACGCCAATATTTGCTCATCAAGATAAGTATAGCTTAACTGAAAACCACCGCGTGTATTTGCAGCGGCATCAAAGCTATAACGTGCTGTTAGATTAAACTGCAACTCAGGTCCGCCAATTGGCTCATCCGATCGATCAAACTGAAAAACACCTGCTGCGGGGTTAGATGGATCATTCAATCGAGGTTCTGTAAACTCACTAAAGTCGCCATCGGTGTAACCAATACCTGCTTTCAGAGTAAAATCATCGGTTGGTAACCACTCAATTTCAGACTCAATACCGAATAGCTCAGCTTCTGCTGCGTTATTAAGAACTGCCAAAGGAACACCGGCCGTTACGTTATTGTCGAGGGAAAAGCTTTGGATTTGAATGTCAGTATAGTCGGAATACCAAACTGAGGTGTTCCAACGAAGGGTGTTATTAAGGAAGTCACCCTTATAACCAACCTCGATATTATCAACAAACTCAGGATCTACTTCTGTAGCAAGATTGCCATCACCATCAATACCGCCACTTCTATAACCGCGGGAAATCGATCCATAAATCAGCTGATCATCTGTAAGTTTATAGTCTAGAGCAGCAGTCCAAGCAACCTCTTCAAACTCAGTGTCATTTTCAATTGTCGTGCCATTATTGAGAATCACAGTGCCATCGTCCAATGCCGTTGTCCCAAGCGCTACTCGTGCAGCCGCAACTGAACCTCCAACCGCCCCAAGTTCAATTAACTCTACCGCTCGATCATCTTCAGTATAGCGTGCGCCAACCG
>CAZEXS010000099.1:5550-8694 GCA_964516915.1 uncultured Gammaproteobacteria bacterium | reverse complement strand
ACTTTACCTGAACGAGTTTTCGGAAGCCTTTGTATTATATAAGTTTTTTTATAGCAAGCAATGGGGCCAATTTCACTTCGCACTAATGCGCTTAGCTCATTAGATATTTGGGTAGATAGCGCTGCTTGCTCATCAGACTGTTGAGACTGATCAGATGATTTCGGCACGATAAAACCTACCGGAATTTCACCCTTTAATGGGTCATCTAAAGCCACCACCGCGCATTCGGCAACACTCTCGTGCTTACTCAGAACTTGCTCGATATCGCCAGTGGAAAGGCGGTGACCGGCGATATTAATTACGTCATCAACTCGCCCCATAACGAATAGGTAGCCATCTTCATCAAAGTATCCGCCATCACCGCTGGTGTAGTAACCAGGGTAGTCAGATAAATACTCTTTTTTAAATCGACTAGAGTCGTTCCAAAGTGTGGTCAAACAACCAGGTGGAAGAGGCAGTTTAATTGCGACGTTACCTTGTGTCCCTTTTGCCGCAGGCTCACCATCATCGTTGAGAATTTCAACTTTGTATCCTGGAATAGGCTTGGTTGCTGAGCCATGTTTTACTGGGAGTTTCTCAATACCAGTCATATTGGCTGCGATTGGCCAGCCTGTTTCTGTCTGCCACCAATTATCGATAATATCGACGCCGATTTTATCTGACATCCATTGTTGTGTTGGCGGATCTAAACGTTCACCCGCCGCAAAAACGTGGCGTAAGCTAGTGATGTCATGCTTTTTAATGAGCTCACCGTTTTCATCTTCGCGCCGAATAGCCCTGAATGCAGTAGGTGCGCTAAACAAAGCATTTACTTGATAGTCTTCAATCAATCGCCAAAACGCGCCAGCATCTGGCGTCATTATTGGTTTACCTTCATAAAATACAGTAGTACAACCGGTCAGAAGAGGGGCGTAAACAATATAAGAATGCCCGACAACCCAACCTATATCCGAAGCGGTTAAGAATGTATCGCCAGCACTCATTCCATAAAT
Organism: uncultured Gammaproteobacteria bacterium; assembly: GCA_964516915.1. Classification (GTDB taxonomy): domain Bacteria; phylum Pseudomonadota; class Gammaproteobacteria; order Arenicellales; family Arenicellaceae; genus Arenicella. The sequence continues at coordinate 7,702 of CAZEXS010000099.1, read as the reverse complement.
CGCTTGCATACTGTATTTGAGGGCCACAGCATGCCCGCCATTGGTGCGTACAACGCCCTTAGGTTTGCCGGTAGTGCCAGAAGTGTACAAAATATAGAGAGGGTCATCGCCTGATACCGCCACTGGGTCGACTTCTGGTGCCTTTGCAAAGCCTTCATTCCAATCAATGTCACGCTCCTCAGTCATCTTTGCCGTGGCTTCAGGCCGCTGCAAAATTATACAATGCTCAGGCTTGTGTTTTGATTGCTCAATGGCGCTGTCTAAAAGGGGTTTATACGGAATGACTCTATTAATTTCGATGCCACAAGAAGCGCTTAATATTACTTTTGGTTGGGCATCATCAATACGGGATGCTAATTCTGGCGCGGCAAAACCACCGAAAACAACAGAATGAATAGCGCCAATACGTGCGCACGCTAGCATTGCTATGGCAGCTTCTGGAATCATCGGCATATAGATAATGACAGTGTCACCTTTGCTAACACCGCAATCTGTCAGCATGCCTGCTGTTTTCGCTGCGCTGAACTTTAGCTCTTCATAGGTAAAGGTCTTTTTAGTCGATGTGACAGGAGAGTCATAGATGAGCGCCGTTTGCGACGCACGCCCATTTTCAACATGGTAATCAAGCGCAAGGTAACAAGTATTGAGTTGGCCGTCTGCAAACCAATGAGATAAACCGTCGGCGTCTTGGCTCAAGCTCTTCTTTGGAAATGAATACCAGTCAATGTCTTTCGCTTTTTCAATCCAAAAGCCTTCAGGGTCTTTGACCCAGCGTTCATATTCTTTAGAGTAAGTTGCTTCTTTAGAGTGAATCACACGGCAGTCCTAATTTTGTTTGGAGGCTGTTTTTTTAGCAATGGGTTTTAGTGGTTTGGCAAACAGTTGTAGCATTTTTCGCAAAAAGTTCTAACGTTTCGGCAAAAGATTCTAACAAGGCCGTTAAATGGTACCGTCTTGCCGTAATTGATCAATCGATGAGTCATCATAGCCTAGTGATCTGAGTATATCGTCGGTTTGTGCACCAAGCTTAGGAGTTGAATCTAATTTTGTTGAGGTTGCCGATAACTTAACAGGAGAGGCTGCTATTGGCGCTTTTTTATCATACCCCTCGTAAGCCATCGGCTTTAACAGATCAAGTGCGTTTGTCGCCGGATGATCCAGAGCCTGCTGTGGTGATAGAACTGGGCCCGCAGGTATTTGTGCTGACGCAAATTCATTCATGACTTGCTCAGTTGATCGATCCGCACACCATGCTCGTAAAGGCGTTAAGATAAGCTCTTGATTCTCTCCACGTTTAGTGTCGGACGCAAAACGTGGGTCCGAAATCCAGTCGTCTCGACCAATTAAACGCGCAAGGCGCGAAAAAATGGTTTGACCAACCACGTGACAAGAAACCCAGCCATCTGCAGTTTTAAACATTCCTATCGGTGAAGCGGTCGCAGAATCATTACCCAGCGGCTTTCTGTTAGGAGCATTAACATGTTGTTCGAGCAGTGCTGAATTCATTATGGTTAACGCACTACCAAGTAGAGAAGCCGAAACCTGTTGCCCATCACCCGTTTGCTTACGAGATAAAAGAGCAAGTACGGTGCCGAAAGCGCAATGCAATGCGGTGCTGAAATCCACCCAAGGCGCCTGTGATCTTGAAGGGGTGTCATCACCACTCATGTAGGCCGCGCCACTCATGGCTTGAGCGACACTATCGAAACCTACACGATCAGCCCATTCGCCGTCATCACCAAAGGCTGAGACGGTGGTAAGAATAATATCTGGTTTCGTTTCACGCAGCTGCGGATAGGAAAGCCCCATTTTTTCTAGTGCCCAATTAGGCAAATTAGCGACGACAATGTCTGACGTTGCTACCAGTCGTCGGACAATTTCTTTGCCGCTTTCGGACGTAGGGTTAAACGCCATACAACGTTTATTACGATTCATCTGCAAGAACAAGGCTCCGCCATCATCATCGTAGACCGGGGTCACAAAGCGATCTTCGCTACCAGTTCGTTTTTCTATGCGAATAACATCAGCACCAAAATCAGCCAACAGCGCTGCGCAATAGGGGCCAGCTATGTAGCGCCCAAAATCAAGAACGCGCACACCTTTGAGGGGTAACGGTTTGTCTTCATGATTATTGTTCAATGCGGAGGCTCCT
>CAZEXS010000099.1:1776-5450 GCA_964516915.1 uncultured Gammaproteobacteria bacterium | reverse complement strand
CATGAGTATTCAGTAAACGTATCAAGTACTTAATTTAGCTATCTGTCTAGTTTGCTAACAGGGGTTTCATGGACATAGTGGTGCGGGTATTTTTGATACGAACCGCTGATTAACAAGAGTTGTTAACACACTCAAAATAACTAAAAAGCTGATGTAGAAGGCGCGACTGTGTCCATAAATGTCCTGCCATAGTCGCTATTGCCGCCCTTGAGTTAATAGCCCAGCTTGTATTATAAAATTTGGATTAGAATATAAAAAAGAGACAATAGGATGCATTACGCTGAGTTGAAACAGGTCTGCGCTGCGCTGACCTCGCCAGGCACGCCGTTTGAAATGGAGACTACCGAAGTTCAAGGTATTCCAATGCGTATCTTTAAAAACGCGCCAAAAAATTTACGTGATATTTGGTCGGCTACAGCCGCCTTTGCAGATCAAGATTATATTGTTTACGAAGATGAACGATTAACTTATGCGCAGGCTCAAGCAATTAGCGAGCGAGTGTCGGTTTGGTTATTAAGTCAAGGCGTTCAGTCAGGGGACCGTGTAGCTATTGCAATGCGTAATTATCCTGAATGGTTACTTATTTTTTGGGCTTGTGTAAGTAATGGCATTGCTGTAGTCGGAATTAATTCGTGGTGGGTCGCCAGTGAAATTGAGACCGCACTTGAGCAAACAAAACCTAAGGTCTTGTTTGCCGACAAAGAGCGTCTTGCGCTGATCTCAGCAGGTCGCTTCAAAGAATTGTCGGCCGTGGTGGCCGTGCGCTGTCCATCGGATGAACTGACATCAACCATCCAATGGGAAGACGTTTTATCTTGTCAGGGTGATCTGCAGCAAAGTGAAATTGATCCAGATGCCACCGCTTGCCTTTATTACACGTCGGGAACATCTGGTAATCCAAAGGCCGCTGAAATTACTCATCGATCTGCAGTAACTAACATTTTCAACATTATATTTGCCAAGCAAACTCAGATTCGGGCTACTGAAGTAGCCAACAATATAGAAGAGCCTGCACCGCCAGAAGTCTCAACCGTGCTTTTAGCAACACCTCTTTTTCATGTAACGGCCAATAATTGTGCAGGTCAAGTTGTTACAGCGATTGGCGGAAAACTGGTTTTAATGTATCGCTGGGACGCAACCAAAGCGTTGAAGTTGATCGAAAAAGAAAAAATAACGGGCATAACCGGTGTGCCGGTCATGGCTAGAGAGTTAGTAAATCACCCAGACTTTGCTTCTGTAGACACTTCAAGCCTAACGACTATTTCCAGTGGTGGCGCACCGGTTGAATCTGACCTTCTGCAGAAAATTGAAGGTGCTGGCGGAGAAATCCACCCAAGCTTAGGGTATGGCATGACTGAGGTGAGTGGTGTTGTAGCAACGAATTCTGGTGACTTTTTAGCCGATAAACCGGGTAGTTGTGGGCCTTTAATGCCAACCTTTGAGATAAAAATTGTCGATGACGATGACCAAATATTGCCTGCCGGAAGTGTCGGCGAAATATGTGTGCAGGGTAGTGCGGTAATTAAGGGTTACTTCAATGAACCCGAAGCAACTGCAGAAACTATTAGAGATGGCTGGCTGTATACAGGCGACTTAGGGTATTTTGATGACGATGAATTCCTTTACATTGTCGATCGCAAGAAAGAAATGGTGCTAAGAGGCGGCGAGAATGTATTTTGCTCTGAAGTCGAAGGCGTATTGTACAAACATTCGGCGGTAGCAGAATGTTGTGTGTTTGCCGTACCAGATGAAAGGTTAGGTGAGGCCGTAGGCACCGCCATCTATTTAAAAGGCGATCAAGCTCTAACAGAGAGCGGCCTAAAAGAGTTTTGTGTAGAGCATCTTGCTAAATACAAAATACCGGCACATGTTTGGTTTCTCGAAAACCCTTTGCCGCGCAATGCTAGTGGTAAGTTTCTTAAAAAAGAGATCATTAATTCACTGGGAATATAGGTCGATTTCGTTCTATATTTCCTTTGCTGTGCGTGTTCAATTTTATAACTTGGGTCAAGCGTCCTGAAATGTCCCGCAAACGAAATCTAGTTCAACCCTCTGCGTTACGCGCATAAACAGCGAGAATAAGACGCTCAATATTTTGAAAGAAGTGTTATTAACAGCACTTCAGCGAAAAGTAATATTTTGGAGGTCGGATTTACGTGAATAACGAGAGTGTGAAGAATTTAAAGTCTGCGGCGAAGCACGTAAGCCATACTGATGTACTGATTGTGGGTGCCGGGATTTCTGGCCTTGGTGCCGCATATGAGCTCAAAGAACAATCCCCTGATCAATCATTTGTCATTCTGGAAGGTATGGATAACTTCGGTGGTACATGGCGTTGCCATAAGTACCCAGGGTTAAGATCAGATAGTGATCTTTATACATTCGGTTATCGTTTTAAGCCTTGGCGTGGAAAACCAATAGCGTCGGCCAAGCAAATTTTAGATTACCTCGGCGAAGTGATCGACGACTACGATCTTGATCGACATATTCGTTATAACCAGCGAATCGCTGAGGCTAGCTGGAGTAGCGAAGATCAAATATGGACGCTATTAGTTAATGATAAGGTTACCGGTGAGTTAGTAAGTTACACCTGCAATTTTTTATGGATGTGTCAGGGTTACTATCGTCATTCTGAAGGTTACACGCCTAATTGGCCATCCATGGGTGATTTTAAAGGTGACATAGCTCATCCGCAAACTTGGCCGGAAGACCTTGATTGTAAAGACAAAAAGGTCGTTGTTATTGGCTCTGGTGCAACTGCCGCAACTATCGTTCCGGCATTGGCAGGCAAGTGTGAGCACGTCACTATGCTGCAACGTTCGCCCACCTATTTTGTAGCCACCGAGAATCGTATTAAGTTAGCCGACCAACTTAGGGCTCTCGATGTTGATGAGGAATGGATCCACGAGATCGTGCGGCGTAAGGTTGTTGTCGATCGGCAGGTGTTTCTCAAAAAAACTGAAGAGGAAACCGCTCAAGTTAAGGAAGAGATGCTTAATAAACTACTCGATTATTTGCCACAGGAGATAATCGACGAACATTTCACACCAAGCTATCGCCCATGGCAACAACGGGTAGCAGCGGTACCAAATGGTGATCTCTTTCAGAGTATTAGTTCAGGCCAAGCATCAGTTGAGACTGACATTATAGAAAAGTTCACTGAAGACGGCCTTTTACTGAAATCTGGGCGTGAGTTACCGGCGGATGTAATTGTTACAGCAACCGGATTTAACCTATGTGTTTTTGGTGACATAGAATTTAAAGTTGACGGTGAACCGGTCGATTTTTCTAAAACAGTCACTTACCGGGGAATGATGTTTACCGGGGTGCCAAACATGGCTTGGGTCATGGGGTATTTATTCTCGGCTAGTTGGACTATGCGTGTCGATATGGTGGCAGATTTTGTATGCCGACTTTTAAACACAATGAGAGCCAGCGGTAAGAAAAAGGTCTCGATAGAATTGCGACCTGAAGAACAAGATATGCAGTTGGATGATTGGCTCGCTGAAGATCAGTTCAATCCTGGCTATTTGAATCGTGGCAAGCATCTTTGGCCGAAACGAGGCAATACTGACGAATGGGCTCATAGCGAAAACTATTGGTGGGAACGAGATGAATTCCCCAAAATAGATATGGAAGCTTCGCCGTTTGTTTACGACCAACCGTCGGTTAAT
>CAZEXS010000099.1:0-1676 GCA_964516915.1 uncultured Gammaproteobacteria bacterium | reverse complement strand
CCCCAAAATAGATATGGAAGCTTCGCCGTTTGTTTACGACCAACCGTCGGTTAATACTAGGTAAAGAGTACTAGTTAGTAGTTCATCCTAACAAGCAGACATAGCACATCTAAAGGCTTGTTCTTTGCGGAGCAAGCCTATTTTCATGGTTCGTTAAGCGTAATGGATAGAGGTTTTCAATGATCAAAATGTCAATAGGGCTGACGAGATTGCAGCACCTAACTCAAGATGAATTTTTGCAATATTGGCAAAACGAGCACGCAATATTGGTGCGATCGCTTACTGAAGTGTTAGGAATACGAAAATACGTTCAGCAAATACCTTTGCCAAGTGACTCGGGCCTAAAAAGCTCAAGCCAGTTCAATTTTGATGGCATTGCTGAGGTTTGGTTTGATGACGCAGAAAATATATTAGTTGGACACCGACAAGCTGACGCTAAATTAGCGTTAGCCGAACTTAGCCAAGATGAAGCTCGCTTTATGGATCAGGAAAAAAGTGTTGTTTGGTGGTCAGAAGAAAAACACATCAAGTAAGAAGCCATCGATAGCAGCACCCCACGATGGCATGTGAATCACATTTAGATAAAGGTTTTAACTATGATAACAACGGTTATTGAAGATACGGTACAACTTATAAAAGTGAATAACCCACCGGTTAACGCACTTTCTTCAGCAGTTCGAAAGGGAGTTCTCGATGCGCTCAATCAAGCCATTGATAACAATGATGTCTCAGCTGTTGTGGTAATTTGTGAAGGGCGTACCTTTTTTGCCGGCGCCGATATAAAAGAGTTTGGCGGACCACCGATAGCACCAGAACTGAATGATCTCATTAATAGCCTTGAACAGTCTCCTAAACCGGTTATAGCGGCAATTCATGGAACCGCACTTGGCGGTGGATTAGAGCTCGCACTTGGTTGTCACTACCGGATTGCGATTGAAAGCGCTAAATTGGGTTTGCCCGAGGTTAAGCTAGGTATTTTACCTGGGGCAGGCGGCACTCAGCGTCTACCAAAATTAATTGGTTTAAAACAGAGCCTGCCGCTGGTCGTTTTAGGGCAGCCTATCAGCGCTGGAAAAGCCTCTGAAATAGGCTTAATTGACCAGCTCGTTAGCGACGACTTAGAAGAACAAGCCATAAAGTTTGCTAAATCGGTATGCGCAAATGAAACACATATCCGCACCAGCGAACGACAGTGTCAGCCACAAGGTGCGCAAGAAGCACAGGAAATGATCGCTGAATTTAAAAGCAAAAATGCACGTAAGTTACGCGGTCAAAACGCCCCTGATGCCTGTTTTGAGGCACTTCAAGCCGCTGTCAGCACACCTTTCGCTAAAGGCCTAGAAAAGGAGCAGGAGCTATTCTTAAACTTAGTAGAAGGTCAGCAATCAAAAGCCATGAGATATGCATTTTTTGCAGAACGCTCTGCCACAAAAATTGACAAGCTCCCAGCGACAATTGAAGCCTTAACCGTTGAGAAAATTGGCATTCTAGGTGCTGGCACAATGGGCGGCGGAATTGCGATGAACTTTTTGTCTGCAGGTTTACCAGTAACAATTGTGGAAAGAGAGCAATCGGCGCTTGATCGAGGCATTGCCATAATCAATAAAAATTATGCTGCAATGGCAAGCAAGGGCCGAATCACACAACAGCAGGCAGACGCCGCAATGAGTTTGCTC
>CAZEXS010000098.1:0-8976 GCA_964516915.1 uncultured Gammaproteobacteria bacterium | reverse complement strand
GTATGGATACTGGTCATCATGGACAAGCAGTGATGGCAGAAGGTTTTCCTGATCGAATGGTTGCCGACTATAAAACTGCTGGTGATGTCATGTATGAGGCTGAGCGCTTAGGGCAAAAGAACGGTATCGGCTTTTACAAATATGAAATGGATAAGAAAGGTCGTCCGAAAAAATTGGTTGCCGAAGACAGCTATGAGCTACTTGCTGATGTAACCGCAGATCGCAAAGAATTTGACCCAGAAGAAATAATCGCCCGCATGATGGTGCCAATGGCAACTGAGTTGGCGCGCTGTCTTGAGGAAGGTATCGTTGGCAGTGCACAAGAAGCTGATATGGCTTTGGTTTATGGTGTTGGGTTTCCCCCATTCAGGGGCGGCGTGTTTCGCTGGATTGATAACATGGGTGCCGATAAGTTTGCCGCACTGAGTGACCAATATAAACATCTTGGTAAACTTTATGATGCGACCGACACGCAACGTGAAATGGCTGCCAATAATGGCAAGTACTATACGCTTTAATATTAGGTAGGAAGAATAGATATGAGTATTAATCCAAGAGACGCAGTAGTCATCGATTTCGCACGCACGGCGATGGGCCGTTCCAAAGGTGGTTGCTTTCGCCACACTCGAGCTGATGAATTAAGTGCCGAAGTAATCAAAGGTCTTCTGGCTCGAAATGAGGCCGTCGATGCTGCAGAAATAGACGACCTAATATGGGGTTGCGTGATGCAACGCGATGAACAAGGAGTAAACCTCGCTCGTTTTGTAAGCTTGTTAGCAGGTCTGCCCCACACAGTGCCGGCGCAAACGGTGAATCGATTATGTGGGTCTTCGATGTCTGCGATGCACACAGCTGCGGCAAATATTATGGCTGGAATTGGCGATATTTACGTGGTGGGTGGCGTTGAGCACATGGGCCACATTGATATGAATAAGGGCATTGACCCAAATCCTGAGTTGGGTTTGTACGCGGCAAAAGCCGCAGGCAGTATGGGTATGACGGCTGAGATGCTGGCAATGATGCACGGTATAAAGCGCGAAGACATGGACAAATTCTCTGAACGGTCACACCGACTGGCTGCGAAAGCTCGCACTGAAGGCAAGTTTGATCAAGAGATTATTCCGGTCATGGGGCACGACGATAAAGGTCGCCCATTTATGGTTGTGCAGGATGAGACTATTCGCGAGGACACCACGGTTGAGGGGCTAGCAGCTCTGCGCCCAGTATTTAACCCCAAAGGTGGAACCGTCACCGCAGGGTCGTCGTCACAAATCACCGATGGTGCGTCTGCCATGATTATAATGTCGGCTGAGCGAGCGCAGGAGTTAGGCTTACAGCCCAAGGCGCGCATTAGCGCAACCACATTGGCTGGCGTAGACCCTTCGATCATGGGTTACGGCCCTGTGCCTTCCACGGAAAAAGCGCTTGAGCAACTTAATCTAACTATCGATGATATCGACTATGTCGAGCTTAACGAGGCGTTTGCGGCACAGTCTTTGCCGGTACTCAAAGATCTCGACCTACTTGACGATATGGACGACAAGGTAAATGTACATGGCGGTGCGATTGCTCTTGGTCACCCGTTTGGCTGTTCAGGAACGCGTATATCCGGGTCGTTACTCACGGTGATGGAGCAACGTGACATGACCATGGGTATCTCAACCATGTGCATCGGACTAGGGCAGGGGATTACTACTGTGATGGAACGCTTGAACTAAGGTAAGCCGGTCACTAGACAAGTGCACACCAAAAGCCCAAGCGCTCTGCTCGGGCTTTTTTATTGTCTAAGCTGTTAGTTGTCGTGTTCGAATAAGCACAATCAGCCATTGCGTGATCAACTCGCGTGGGGTCTAATGAGCGCATGCAAAAAAACCAAAAACTGGCTGTCTTGATTGATGCCGATAATGCGCAACCGAGTATCGTGAATGCTTTGTTAGCCGAAATTGCTAACTATGGTACCGCCAGTGTTAAGCGCATTTACGGCGATTGGACCGCGCCCGGTTTAAAGGGTTGGAAAGAGGTGTTATTAGAGCACTCAATACAGCCCATTCAGCAATTTGCATACACAAAAGGTAAAAATGCCACCGACAGTGCAATGATCATTGATGCAATGGACTTACTTTATAGTGGCGCGTTTGACGGTTTTTGTGTGGTCTCAAGCGACAGCGATTTTACCAAGTTAGCGTCGCGCATCAGGGAGTCTGGCTTGGCGGTTTATGGTTTTGGCGAAAAGAAGACGCCGCTCCCGTTCGTAGCCGCGTGCGATAAGTTTATCTATACCGAAGTACTGCGAGCATCTGAAGATGATGACCAGGCGGTGGTAAAAAGAAGTAGCTCAGAATTGAAGCAAGACACAAAATTGGTCGCGTCGTTACGCAAGGCCGTAGACGCTTCTTCGGATGAGAGTGGTTGGGCACAATTGGGCCCGGTGGGAAGCCATTTAAATAATCAGGCTTCTAATTTCGATCCACGCAATTACGGCTATGTGAAACTAGGTGCGTTGGTCAAGGCGATTAAATTATTTGATATCGAGGAGCGACCTATCGGTAATGGACATACCAAAGCGTTGTATTTACGAGTAAAATCATCGCGTCAACGCACCGCTTCGAGAAAAAAGAAAGTTACTAAAAGAACTGTTAAATAGACGTTTCAAGCAATGCAAGATGTCACTATTACAAAAGAGCCTGTTGAGCTGTTTAAAGTACTCAAATTCGAGGGTTTGGTCGGCACCGGTGGTGAGGCTAAAATAGTTATTGACGAAGGACTCGTGAATGTTAACGGCCAATTGGAAATGCGTAAGCGCCGTAAACTCCTTGCTGGGGATATCATTGAATTTAACGGTCACACATTGCGTTTGATCGTCGCTGAATAATTACAAGCGTCAAAATGAATTGCACAGAAGCCAAGTGTGTTGTTTAATAGCGACATATGAGCGCTACCTAAACAACGCTCAATGGCATTAGAGCTTCCCTACAAGCTTCTATTAATTATTGAAATATACGACTCTTTTAGATTTAAAGAGAAATATAGAAGTGGGAAAGACAAATGGAAGACCAGAAAGTCTACATGCTTAATGCATTGTGGTTCAAATCTGAGGGTGGCCTTCAGCGCTACCGTAAGTACAAAAAAGCGGCATCCCCGTTGATTAAAAAATACGGTGGCCGTAGGCTCAAGAGTTTCGTCGCTGACCGAGCAGTGGTCGGTGAGTTCGATGCCGATCTAGTTTATTTCGTGGAATATCCAAGTTGGCAGGCGTATAAAGACTACGCTAACAGTGCCGATTATCACAAAATCGCCTATTTACGTGAAGAATCCTTGGAGAGATCTTTGCTAATTCGTTGTGTCAGGCCTGAAAATTCAATAGATCGGCAGACTACGACAACTGTCTAGCAATTGACATTTTTTTACATTTACGTATATCCTTCAACGTGTAAACCAAGTTACGCAACTGTGGGGTGTGGTTTTGAAAGCGTCTAAATGGTCACTTTTGTGGCCGATTCTTGTGTTGGCTTTGCTGCCGCTAGCGGTAGGCTACTTTGTGTACCCGAACCATTTACCGCCTGGCTTCGGTGAGTTCCCTCCACAACTCGTAGAACGCGCGCCATTTTTTTGGTTGCCATACTTTGTATTGGTTGCGGTGCTGGCCACGCTCATCTTAACCATGTATTTTTTCCCCAAACTTTTTGGGTTTAAGGGTGTAGATCCTGAGCCGGTTACTCCGAGTTCAGCAAAGTACCCATGGTGGTTTTTTGCCGGTGGCGTCCTCATGGTAATAAGTTGGTGGTTGATGTGGGCGCGTCCAGAATCGCTTGCCAACATTGTTCCATATGCTTTTAGCCCGTTGTGGTGGGGGTTCATCGTTATGCTCGACGGTATTGTTTACAAGCGCAATGATGGCGCTTCATTCATGTCGACTAAGCCTGGTTCCATGGTGATTTGTGCAATCGTTTCTTTGGTCGGTTGGACCTTTTTCGAATACTTTGACTATTTTGTTAAAGAAAGCTGGTTCTACCCAAACATGGAAGTGTTATCGCATGAACTCACGGTACTGGTATTTTTGATCGCTTACACCACCGTTTGGCCAGCGGTATTTGAGTGGTATAACTTGCTAAATACTTTCCCCAAATTGGTGGCTCGTTACCAGAATGGACCTAAGCTTAAAATCAACGGTAAGTTCGTTGTATTGCTTGGTTATGTATTGATGATTGGAATGGTAATTTGGCCATTGCCACTATTTTGGGCTGTTTGGGTGGGGCCAACGCTGGTTTTTATTGGTGTTTTGTTGATGTGCAATATCAAAAGCCCGCTGGACGGATTGGCGCTGGGAAATTGGGCACCGGCGTTGCTTATCATGCTAGCGTGCTTCTTGAACGGCTTCATCTGGGAAGCCTGGAATTACGGATCAACCCATCCGATCGACCCCGTTATGAACCCAAACTACTGGGTCTATAATATTCCCTACGTTAATGTGATCCACATCTTTTCTGAAATGCCATTGCTGGGTTATTTTGGCTACATGCCTTTCGGCATATTAGTGTGGCAGTTTTATATTTGGGCAGGTGAGCTATGTGGGTTTAATTCAGACATCGTTGTGCGCAAATGATCAAAATTAAATTGGAAGTAAAACAGTGAATATTGAATATCTGGCAAACCTTGCTGAGGTCGTTGGCTTAGGCCTAGTTATTGTGACCTTTATCTATTTGAGTGTTCAGATTCGGCAAAACAGTCGTTCAATGCACTCTCAAACCGCTCAGGGCATCCATAACACGTTTATGGAAGGCTTTAAGATGCTGTGTCACGACGATGAATTAAATAGGGTGTATCGCGTTGGTATTCTTAACCCTGATTCATTAAATGAAATTGAAGAGGCAAAATTCCATGCGTTTTTAGGGTATTTTACCGCCAGCATGTATAACGCGCATCATCATCACGTGACGTACGCGGTTGATCGTGATGTAACGACCTCATGGTTGGAAGGCTATCAGCAGGTCTACAACACGCCTGGCTTTAAAGCCTTCTGGCCACAAAGAAAGCGCTTTTACTCAGATAAGTTTATCGAATACGTAGAAAGCTGTATGACCGACTCTAAGGTCGCAGAAGAATATAAACCCTTTACAACCCGAGACCCTGTTTCGGCCGAATCAATTGAGCCTGACGAAGAATTAATTGACGCGTTGATGGCGAAACATAGCGAGGGTAAGAGCAGTGACCCAGCTAAGGTTAGCCAGCTTTTTTCTAAAGATCATGTCGACTAACGATGCCTTGTGTTGAATACGCGTTAGTTACTTTCCCATTTAGTACCAAGCTCTTTGCCTAATTTATTTTCGACTGCTCTTGGAATGACGTAGACAACGTCACTTTTCTCATAAGCTATGAAGTTATGTAGAAGCAAAATTTTATTAATATCTGTTTGATCAAGGTCGGCCAGTTTTAACCCAACCATATTCACCCTTGCCTTGACGCGAGGGTCGGTGACAAATTTGACACCGGTTCTATCTGAATACGCTTGCAGAATATGGATGATATCAGTTCGTTCGGAGTATTCTGGCTCATGACAGTAAGCTGTCAATGAACTTGTGAGACCAAGTAAAACTATAAAAATATTTTTCATCGCAAAATTCCCGTTATTTTCGGTGGTTCGAATTTTCTGTGGTTCGAAATAATAGCGCGATACCGTTAATATTTGGATCTTTACAGATTAGCGGTAATCATGCTTTTCTTAGCAGAAAATTCTTCATAGAGCTGAACATGTGATGCTTTAGAGAAGCTATCTGTGCGATTGGGATATTCGGATATCCAGTTAATTAGCATTTCCAGATTAGCGTCCTGTGCTTCTTTAGAATCATACTTATGCGGCTCCCAAGGGCGATTCCGTGCATTCTCTATGCACATTTCAACGGACAGGTTCATAAAGACTATCTCATTTGCATGTGAAACAGCTAATTCCAGTAAATCTGAATAACAACCTTCGATGACCCAACTGGTGTTTGAGCCTATGAAACTAGTTATTTCGCGAGCCGATTCGCTTAGAGGTTTTCTCTCAGGCGGTATTGTTGGCATCCATGCCAGCGTATCCAAATCTAAATGGGATAAGTCATCGTCAAGGCAGAGCTTTTTAGCTAGCGTAGACTTTCCTGAACCCGAATTTCCAAATATTAGAATTTTTTTCATCGCACTTTCTCTACTGAAGATCTTTCGCTTGAAGCTTGGCCAAGTATCGACGGAGGCTAAATAGTCTTATTGCTTAACTCGTGCTTATTCTCCTTTAGTCAACTCTTGTTTAGGCCGTTCAGGATACAGTTGGCCATCCAAGCTTTGTTCTATGCTTTCTTTCTCTTTGGCTTCGATTACATGACGATATTTAGGGTTTAAGATGGCGTTCAATTCTAACATGCCACCACCTATCACGGCGCCATCGCTAGCCGCCCCGTTTGTTGGAGTTTCAAACCAAGAGAGGTTAAGCAGTTTGTAAACGTAGAATGCGCCAATAATTGGAATCAACCAAGTAATTAGAATTAATAAAGCAATTTTTATAGGGTTGGGTTCAAAACAGACCAGTTCTTTAGATAGGATTGTGCAGGCGATAAAATGAACCGGTGCGAACAAAATACAACAGTTCATGAAAATATTGATAGACATGCAATGGACCTAGTTCTTTGTCAATGTGTGACTCGCTGTCATTATGTAGTTCGCAACGAATTGATGTTGCTTGTATTCCAACCCTTATTGTTTTAATCACCACTTATTATTCAGATAAGGGCAAAATCTATAAAATCAAAAATAATAGATACGCACAAATAGGCGGGCCAAATAGATATGGTTTGTGAACGCACTAGCCGCTTTTGATCAGCAGATTTTAGGCTTGGCGATTTTCTCAAGTATTTGTGTGAGAGAAAGGGTGTTGTGCATTATGTTGTATTAGGTCCCACCTGTTTCCGTAAAGGTCTTCGAATACCGCTACCGTGCCGTAGTCATACTCAGTGGGTTCTCTTACGAAAGAGACCCCTTTGTCACAGTAATTTTTATAATCGCGCCAAAAGTCATCGGTACTTAAAAACAGAAAGACCCGCCCACCGGCTTGGTTACCGATAAATTTTTTCTGTTGTGCGTTTGATGCACGAGCCAGTAAGATTGCGCAGCCTTGGCTGTTCGCAGGTGTGATTAATACCCAGCGCTTATCCTGTTCCGCAATATATGTGTCTTCATGTAATTCGAAGTCTAACGTCTTGGTGTAAAATTCTATTGCTTCATCGTAGTCAGCAACGACTAGGGCAATATGCACAAGTGATTGTTTCATCTATATCTGTTTACTACTCGATTATGTGCATGCTGAATGCACGAGATTGCACTTACAAGCATGTGATTGATTGTTCGAAGGCTAGTACTCTATCCAAGAATCGTTAATCTTAATCTCGATTCGATCAAATTCAGGAAAAGTATCACCACAACTTTTGCAAGTAAGCTCAAAGTGCTCTTTGTCGTTAGCTCGTATTGTTGTTTGGATTTCTTCAACGCACTCTCTCACAAATGTGTCTCCCAAATAAAATTCGATTTCTACAGAAGTACGCTCCCATGAATAATCCGTTTCATTTTTGATTACGCCCAGCAACGTAGCTTTGCTTTCATGAACTTCATACGACAAAACTGTAGGTGTTAATTTAGTATCATCTTCGAACTCGATATAATCTCCGTCGTCGAAATCAGAAGTCCAACTTTCAATCACCCCGAACAGAATCATATACGCAACTGCCCAAGCCAACATAAAGGCGATTGAAAAGCCAATCCCACGCAAAAATCCGATTTTTATCTGTGAAAGCATGTTGATTCTATTTGAGTAAATTTACCGTATTGTTGTTGGAGATTTTTACTAATGTCTGATGATAAGTATACCAATTTAGTACAGGTGTTGATGCCAAGTGCTCATAAGATTGTGTGTGGTTCGATGAATCTGTTCTTTTTTAATCATTGTGCTCAATCAAGTGCTTTTCGCAGCTCTCGCACAGTTGCATATCAATCAATAATTCGTTTCCAATCCGTTCGCTATCGATGCGCTGAGCCTGTATACTCGCGCGCCCAGCGGCCGTGAGAGTAAGCCGCCTTAAATTGATTCGGGCTAGTACGAGGGCGTTCTTGAGAGTGTAAAGAGCCTTGGTCAGTGCCCAACTACGACTCGGCTCTTGCGAGAGCTCGGAGCCCTTACATGACCGAAGAAAATACCAGCTCAGTATTGTTCAATGAGCTTAACCTTCCTGCACCAATACAACAGGCAGTAACTGATATTGGCTACGAACAGCCATCACCGATTCAGGCCGAGTGCATACCAGCATTGCTTGACGGTCGAGACTTGCTTGGTCAAGCACAAACCGGGACAGGTAAAACTGCGGCATTTGCATTGCCGCTGCTAAGTAATATTGACCCTAAAAACAAAGCCACACAATTACTGGTGTTGGCCCCCACAAGAGAGCTTGCTATTCAGGTGGCAGAGGCGTGTCAGCAATATGCCAAGCACCTCAAAGGCGTCAGTGTATTGCCGATTTACGGTGGTCAGTCTTATACCATTCAGCTCAAACAGTTAAAGCGTGGTGCTCAGGTCGTGGTTGGCACGCCGGGTCGTGTGATGGATCACATGCGCCGCAAAACGCTGTCATTAGACGGACTCAATGCGATTGTGCTCGATGAAGCTGATGAAATGCTTCGTATGGGTTTTATTGATGATGTTAAATGGGTATTGGAGCAGTCGCCATCAGACCGTCAGATAGCCTTGTTTTCAGCAACTATGCCACGAGAGGTGAAGAAGGTAGCCGATCAGCATTTGCAAAACCCAGTACATATAAAAATCGCCAGTAAAACAGCTACTGCAGAGAACATTAGCCAGCGATATTGGATTGTTCGCGGAACACATAAGCTTGATGCGATAACTCGAATTCTTGAGAGTGAAGACACCGACGGCGTGATCATATTTGTGCGCACCAAGAA
>CAZEXS010000097.1:0-9333 GCA_964516915.1 uncultured Gammaproteobacteria bacterium | reverse complement strand
GTACCCTTAACTCAACCGCTTCCGCGCAGCGGATATGTACAACAGCTTATTACTGTGCATGCTCGTTTACACTCTTTTCGCTTTTTTGGAAATTCGGTGTAAGCTATTGATATTAAATACTTTTCCATTGCTTTTTCCTTTCTAGTCGCTCCCCAAAAATGAGCATGCTCATTAACATTCCTGATTGTGCATATTAACATTCCATGCCCTATTAATAAACACTTGATTTATATAAGGTTTATGTTTAATTTTTGGCTGTAAATGAGCAACAGATATGGGCAAAGTTGCATTGTTTAGTGTGTGGATTCGAGTTATACTGTTTTTTTATACAGTATTATTAAGGATTATTTATGAAATACAAACGGAGCCCTTTTATTGATTCGATACGCACGTTTATGCGCGTGAATGGCTACAGTTTACGCACTGAAAAAAGCTATATTTATTGGATAAAGTACTACATTCGTTACCATCGGTTTCGTCATCCTAAGGAAATGGAGAATAAAGAAATCGAAGCGTTTTTGGCACACCTTTCGACTGAACGGTATGTAACGGCTAATACGCAGCGGCTTGCCCTTAATGCCGTTCTATTTTTGTATAACAAGTTTCTTCAAAAAAACATCACCAATATAAATATTAGAAAGGCAAAAAAGCCTCAACGGCTGCCTACGGTACTTACCATTAACGAAACCGCTCTGATAATCAAACAGCTTTCAGGCATACACAAGCTCATTGTAGAAATGATGTATGGGAGTGGTTTAAGAGTTTCAGAATGCTTGAGATTAAGAGTGCAAGACATTGATTTTCATAATAATAGCGTGACTGTGCGTAACGGTAAGGGAGGTAAAGACCGGGTATCAATTTTAAGTAACGAGTTAAAAAACGAGCTTCTCCTGCAAATCAGAAGCGCCGTTGACATTCAGCTTCAAGACAATGAGAGCGACATTGGGCCTTCTATGCCATCAGCGCTAGCACGCAAACTGCCCACCGCTTACCGAAACAGAGCTTGGATGTTTGTCTTTCCTTCTACCACTCTGAGTAAGCACCCAGTCACGAACATATTATGTCGTCACCATTTGCATACATCAATCGTACGTAAAGCTGTAAAGTTAGCCGCGACTGAAGCAAAAATGAGTAAGCGTGTAACCTGTCATACATTTCGGCACAGTTTTGCAACACATTTACTCCAGTCTGGTGCTGATATTCGCACGGTGCAAGAGTTGCTGGGGCACACAGACGTAAAAACCACTCAAATTTACACGCATATTTTAGGTCAACACTACGCAGGCACGGTTAGCCCTTTAGACAAAATCAAAGAACAGCCGGCTCGTTACTCAGTTAGCTTATAAATACTCACCGTTGATATCTGTGTGTAAGTCATGTTTGCCGAACTGCATTGTAAAAGTCATTACAGTTTTTTGGAGGGAGCTTCTAGCCCTGAAGAATTAGTGTTTCAGGCGAATAAGCTGGGCTATAAGGCCATTGCCATTACCGATGAATGTTCGTATTCAGGCCTAGTAAAAGCGCATCAGGCGGCTAAAGATGTTGACATTAAGTTAGTGATTGGCAGCCAGTTTTCAGTTGACCATTCACAAGGGGCTTTTCGCATAGTGTTATTGGCCATGAACATGATTGGCTATAGCGAAATTTCGACGTTAATAACCACGGCTCGTCGTCGTAGCCCTAAGGGTGAATACTCGTTGGCATTGAACGATTTACGCTTTGGTCTGAGTCATTGTTTAGCTGTGTGGCTACCCTCCTCTGCTGAGACTGATGTTTTTCATATTCAAGATTTACGCCGTTTTTTCAAGCAACGCTTGTGGCTAGGCGTGGGTTTATTCAAAGAAGGCAATGATTATGCTCATTACCTTTATTGTTATGAGCTAAGTAAACGCTTTGCAGTAAGTATGGTCGCTTGCAATGACGTGCACATGCACTGCAAGCAGCGTAAGCCATTATTGGATACGGTGACGGCTATTCGTTTAAACACACCAATACAAGATCTAGGTTGGCGTACCAAACCAAACGCTGAGCGCTATCTAAAACCGTTTAAAGAACTGCAATCGCAATACCCCAAAGCACTGCTGGAAGAATCGCTTCGCATTGCCGCTATGTGCAATGTCGATATGGGGCAACTTAAATACCAATACCCAAGAGAATTGGTGCCTGAGAACGAACAACCTTCAGCGTACTTAGCCAAACTGGCCTATAAAGGTGCACATAAGCGATGGCCTAATGGCATACCTGATACCGTTCTACGACTCATTGAGCGTGAACTGAGTATCATTGCTGAGCTGGAATATGAGTATTATTTTCTTACCGTGTATGACATTGTGAATTTTGCGCGATCCCAAGGCATTTTATGCCAAGGCCGTGGTTCAGCGGCTAATTCTGCGGTGTGTTATTGCCTGTTTATTACGTCGGTTGACCCCACTGTTTGTCGCCTATTATTTGAGCGGTTCATCTCTAAAGAGCGCGATGAACCGCCTGACATAGACGTTGACTTTGAAAGCCACCGCCGCGAAGAAGTCATTCAATACATCTACCAAAAATATTCACGAAAACGCACGGCATTAGCCGCCACAGTGATTACCTACCGGCGAAAAAGTGCGGTTCGTGATGTGGCTAAAGCCTTGGGGCTGCCAGATTCGTTTGCTAATGAGCTTAATCAATCAATGGCGTGGTGGGACAAACTTGATGTTCTTAAGGAACAATTTCTCGATAAGCAACATGAATTTTCCGCGTCGTTAGCGACGGTGTTTTTTAAACTGGTTAAAGAGCTTATTGGCACGCCTCGCCATTTATCTCAACACGTTGGCGGCTTTATTATTACCGAAAGCCCAACCAGCACATTGGTGCCAATTGAAAATGCCTCGATGCCTGAGCGCACCGTTATTCAATGGGATAAATACGACATTGAAATACTCGGCTTATTGAAAGTAGACATTCTAGGCTTAGGCATGCTGAGTGCCATTCAAAAATCATTTTCAATGATAAGCCATTACACTGGTGCACAAACAACCATGCAGTCTGTACCAAAAGAAGACCTGCGCGTTTATCAAATGCTGTGCGCTGGTGACAGTGTTGGGGTGTTTCAAGTTGAGTCGCGCGCGCAAATGTCGATGTTACCGCGCTTAAAACCAAGGCAGTTCTATGACTTGGTAATTCAGGTGGCCATTGTCAGGCCAGGGCCAATTCAAGGAGATATGGTACACCCCTACCTTAAGCGCCGTAATGGTGAAGAGCCGGTTGACTACGCCACACCTGAGATTGAAGAGGTATTGAAACGCACTTTGGGCATACCTATTTTTCAAGAGCAGGTCATTGAACTGACCATGGTTGCTGCCAGTTTTAGCGGTGGCGAAGCAGACCAGCTGCGCCGAGCCATGGCCAGCTGGGGGAAACGTGGGGATCTGGCTCAATTTGAACAAAAGTTGATTACCGGCATGCTCCAAAATGGGCATACATCCGAATTTGCGCAACGCATTTTCAAGCAAATTCAAGGCTTTGGCAGCTACGGCTTTCCTGAATCGCATTCCGCCAGTTTTGCCCTATTGGTTTACATTTCCGCATGGTTAAAGTGTTACCACCCTGCGGCTTTCTACGCCAGCATCTTAAACAGTCAGCCGATGGGGTTTTATTCTCCATCTCAATTAGTACAAGACGCAAAGCGCCACAATATTAGAGTATTGCCCGTTTCAGTCGTTCACAGCGACTGGCAACACAGCTTAGACATCAAACGACACAACGGCAAAGCGGATGACATTGGCCTGCAGCTAGGTTTGCGCTTGGTTAAAGGTTTATCTGAGTCATCGGCCTTGGCCATTGAAAATTCAAGGCGCGCGGCCCCTTTCATCTCTATCGCTGACTTCAAGCAACGCAGCTTGGTTAATAGCGCAGAGTTGATGAAATTAGTCAGTGCAAATGCCTTTGATGCTTTTGATGATAATCGGCGCAGCGCGTATTGGAAGTCACTGCAAATGAACGACGGTTTTAATACTCAAACAGAGAACTCTAAGGTCAAAATAACACCATTGTCGCCGCTTGAAACACTGTTGACTGACTACCGATATGCGAGCGGGGTTTCATTAAATTATCACCCCTTACAATTGCTGCGCTCGGGCTTTCCGTATAACCGTTGCACCAAAGCGAACCAACTACTAAGCGCGGCAAATAATGGCCTAATTGAAGTGGCTGGCGTGGTCACTGGTCGGCAACGGCCAGGCAGTGCCAGTGGGGTTCTATTTCTAACGCTTGAAGATGAAACAGGCAATATGAACGTGGTTATCTGGTCGGGTATTCTGGATCGTTTTAAACAACAAATACTCGGCGGCCGCATTCTCTATATTAAAGGGCGTTTAGAGCACCAGCATGGCGTGGCGAATGTTATAGCCGGTTACGTTGAAGACAAAACAAACGCCATTGGTGATTTGGGTAGAAAGTCACGAAACTTTCATTAGGCCTATTTTCCTTAAAAGTGATGTCAATAAGGGCTTGCTTCAACGCATCTCAGCTTCTTTTACGTATTCTTTGTAGAGCTTTTCTTGCAACGTCGTATCATTGTGGGCTCGCATTGCTTGATCCACGACTTCGCGTTTTAGATGTGATGCAAATAATTGAATGAATTCATAAACGTATTCGCGCAATACCGCGTTTTTACGAATCGCTAAACTGGTGACACTCGAATCAAACAAATTACCGGCATCTATCACCGCAAGGTCTTGATCTTGGGCTTTGTCGTACGCCATACGAGCGCAAATACCAACGCCCATGCCATTGCGCACATAGGTCTTAATTACCTCGGCATCGGCGGCCATCAATACAACGTTCAAATCTAATTCTAGTTTCTTAAACGCACGGTTGATCACCGACCTATCTGCCACACCAAACGTGTAAGTGATGACAGGGTGTTCTGAAATGCTCTGTAAGCTGAGTTCGCCCAACTTGGTGAGCGCATGCCCTTTCGGTACGATCAAGCATCGGTTCCAGCGATAGCACGGCAACAGAATAAGGTTATCAAATAACTCCAACGCTTCAGTGGCTATGCCAATGTCTGCTTTGCCGGTATCAGTGAGGCTGGCGATTTGCTCGGGCGTACCCTGATTAATTTGCAGTTGCACATTAGGGTAACGCTTTCTGAATTCGGTGATTACCGGTGGCAATACATAACGTGCTTGAGTGTGCGTGGTCGCGATAGAGAGCAAACCAGAATCCGGGTGGCTAAAGTCATCGGCAATACGCTTAACATTATCCACTTCATCTAAAATCAGCTCAAAACGCGCGGCCAGTAATTCGCCTTCAGGAGTTAGGCCATTAATGTGTTTGCCACTGCGATCAAAAATGGTGACGCCAAGCTCTTCTTCTAAGCGCTTAATTTGGCTGCTGACGCCGGGCTGCGATGTGAAGAGTTTATCGGCGGCCGCGGTCACATTCATGCCATTTTTAATGACTTCGGTAACGTACTGAAGTTGCCTGAGTTTCATAAGTAGTAGACCAATTTAAACAACAAATTCAAATTTCCAATTCTACAATCAGCGTAGACTGGCACACTAGCAAGTCTCACACACTTTTAACCTGATGGCTATGTTAAACCTAATGGCTGTGTTAAACCTGATAGCTAGGCTGCATAGTCACAAGGTTGGCTTTTAACAGGTTAGATAGTTAACAGGTCGCTTCGTCAGTGGAATTAAAACACGTCTCAGGAATGGAAAACTCTCGGTCGAGTGAACCGTTTTGCTCATACAGGTCGCAATTAACCATGTAATTTTGTGTGGTAACCGGCATAGGCACACGCACACCGCTTAAGTAGCTGATGACTTCGGTACCCATGTACAAAAGACGCAAGCCGTCTTCCCAATACCGTATGCTGTCTTCTTGCTTTGCCAAACCACAAGGTTTGAACTGCGAGATTGCTTCCTTGGCTGCAACAAATCGAGGCCAAACTTCGTATATAGCCTCATCCCGGCGCATTGTCTCGACTTCAGTTTTGGCTGAAATGCGCAGTTCATCCAACATCGGTAAAACTTGCTGAAAGCCCTCCACGTTGCCAAACACGCTTACCATTCGATCAATAACCGCATCTATCGAGCCAAAGGTTTGCGCTAACTTGATGTATCGGCTATCAAAAAATCGATCTATTGGGTACGAGAATGCTTTAAAAGGTTCGCCCCAAAGTTCATCAACGCCTTCTTCGCCCGAAAAGTGCTTTACTTGTTTACCAAGTTCCAGCGCTTCCATAAAACAGTTTTCGCACTGACGCATCAGTTCGTTATCACCCGCGACGTGTATGCCCTTCTCTTCAAGATCCACCACGGTGGTAAAAATATCGGTCGCGCGATTAAACAAAGAACCGGCCAACATTGCCGCTTTAACGCGTTTCTTGGCGGGGTCCGTTTCGACTTCATAGTATTCGCGCGCTATTTCAGTTCGCCAACCAGGTGAATTAATGCCCGGCTCAGTATGATGAAAAACACGGCGCCTGAGTGACAGTATCAACGCCTTTTTCTCACTCATGGTGTTGGGCGGCGGCGCGTAATAGCGAATCCAATAACCGTCGATGAAGATGCAAATTTTGCCTTCGTGCTCGCGAATCGTGCCGTTTTCGACAGTCTTCGAATCTGCTGCGCTGGTATTCACTTCGTCGGGGGTTGCCGCCTTTTTAGAATTCATACAACGTATCTGGCTCTGAAGCGACTAATCAACCAATGCTTTTCGTTGCATTGCTTTTCGACGTTTACATTGATGTTTGATCTCACAAATATCGCAGGCGCCTTCTAGACCTTCGATATCGTTCAAACCGCCGCAAGTTCCTTTGATCTCACGATTACTGATCAAGACACCAACCGCCATGGCAAGCATGACGAAAACAAAAACCGAAAAAGTAACGACAAATAAATTCATAAATAATTCGAAAACGGCTGGCCACAATCGCCAACATATTCACAAAACCAAACTCATACTGTAATTGCTGTAATGTAGTTAGCCAAGGCCGATCTTGCAAGCTTATTCGGGCAAATTAAGCCGAAACTGCTCGGTCATTTGCACCGTATAGTGCTCGTCTTGTTCTCCACGAATAATAAAATACGCGGCGATTTGATGTTTATTGGCAAACTCCAGCCCTGCTATTTCGCCCATGGCCATCAATGCCGTTGCCAAACCATCGGCGGTACTGGCACGTGATGCAAGCACGCTGACCGACGCCAGTTTATGGTAAACCGGCTTAAGCGTTTGCGAATCAATCGTATGTGAAAACTGTTGGCCATCCAGAACGATAAAATTTCGGTAGTCGCCTGACGTGGCGATGGCCATGGAATCCAATAATACGACTTGCGCTACACCGCCTAATAAGTGCGGCTTTTCCACACCAATGCGCCATAACTTTCCCTCTGAGTTTCGCCCCTTGGCGCGCAGTTCACCGCCAATATTGACTAGGTAATGCTCAATTCCTTGTGCCTCAATCACTTGCGCTACCTTGTCGACGGCGTAACCTTTAGCAATGGCTGATACATTTATCTCTAAGCCATCGCTTAGCTTGGTCAACTTACTATTTTGTAGATCTAAATAGCGGTATCCAACGGAACCTTTAAGCGCCAAAATTGTTTCAGAACTCGGCCGTTGCGTGATTTTGCCGTCTTCGGAAAAGCCCCAGAGCCGAATCGCCTTACCCAGTGTGACATCAAAAGCACCGTTACTTAATTCACTGAGATACAAAGATTCAGTCAAAACAGAATTTAAATCATCGCTCAACAGCACCGACTCACCACTAGGCAGCCGGTTGATAGCACTTAACTCCGAAAATTCGATATAGGTCGACATACTTTGATTAACGGCCTGCATCGCATCGAGTATTCGATTTTCTAATTCGGCTTTCGACACGTCCATTTGGTCGACTCGAATGTTGATGCGGTAGTCAGTGCCCATAATCGGGCCAGACAATATAATTTCGTCGGTTTGCGGCTGACAAGCAGCCAAAAAGCTCAGTACAACGATGGTTAATAATACGGCTTTCAATTTACGCTCGTTAAATCTCTTAGAAATAATGGCTGAACTCATAAACAAAAACAGCGAGCAATGCTCGCTGTTTCTATTGGTCAAAAATTACGCTAGCTGAAAACTAAGTGGTAATTTTATTGTTGTGTGACTAACAAGAAGCCCAGTCTGTTTAAGCTTCAAAAGTCTGTTTAACAACTAATAGTCTGTCAAAACACCAAAAGTCTGTTTAACCACCAAAATCATCCAGCATGATATTTTCGTCTTCCACACCAAGGTCTTGCAGCATATTAATCACCGCTTGGTTCATCATGGGTGGGCCACACATGTAGAACTCGCAGTCTTCAGGCGCTTCATGTTCATTCAGGTAGTTTTCATGCAAAACATTATGAATAAAGCCGGTGTAGCCATCCCAATTGTCTTCATCCATAGGGTCAGACAAAGCAACATGCCACTCAAAGTTATCGTGTTCAGCAGCCAAACGATCAAAATCTTCAACGTAGAACATTTCACGTTTTGATCGTGCACCGTACCAAAACGTGATTTTACGATCTGTTTTGATACGCTCAAGCTGGTCAAAAATATGCGATCGCATTGGCGCCATTCCAGCACCACCGCCTACAAACACCATTTCAGATTGGGTTTGTTTGGCGAAGAACTCACCAAACGGGCCGGAAATAGTCACTTCATCGCCTTCTTTCAAATTAAAGATATACGACGACATTTGACCTGGCGGCAAACCTTCAGTGCGTGGTGGTGGCGAGGCAATACGCACATTAAGCATAATGATGCCCTCTTCTAAGGGATAATTCGCCATCGAATACGCGCGTACCACCGGTTCAGCAACAATCGATTCGTATTGCCAAATATTAAAATGATCCCAATCAGGGTGATACTCTTCTTGAACCGAAAAGTCTTTATAACTAACGGTGTGCGCTGGGCATTCTATCTGAATATAACCACCCGCTCGGAAATCAACGTTTTCACCGCTCGGCAGCTCTAACACCAGCTCTTTAATAAACGTGGCCACGTTGTCGTTTGAACGCACTTTACACGTCCATTTTTTAACACCGAACACCTCTTCAGGCACTTCGATCTTCATGTCTTGCTTAACTGCCACCTGACATGACAAACGATCGCCACACGAAGCTTCACGTTTAGTGATGTGTGACTCTTCGGTCGGTAAAATCGAACCACCGCCGTCGTGAATTTTCACTCTGCACTGTGCACAGGTACCACCACCACCACAGGCTGACGGTACAAATAAACCATTATCGGCAAGTGCCCCTAGCAATTTTCCGCCTGCGGGAACTTCTATGTCTTTTTCACCGTTAATCGATATTTTAA
>CAZEXS010000096.1:7802-9668 GCA_964516915.1 uncultured Gammaproteobacteria bacterium | reverse complement strand
TCCCAAGTCCATTCGAGTATCGTTCTTAAACAGACTTAAAACAAGCTGCAAAAAATTATCACAAGAATGGGCTCCTTGTCACGCGGGTTTCGTGCTCGATAGCTCACCAATATACTCATTAACCGCTTTGCGCTTTCTGCGACTTATTGGGACCTTCTCGCCGTCTGGCAATTGTATATGAGGCGACGCCGCTGGAACTTCAGAAAGCCCTTCTAACTGACACGACGCCACCCACCAGGAGCGATGAGTCTGAACTCCTGGGTAGCCATTTAACACAGAAAGCGCGTCTTCAAACTTCATGAGTATCAATGCACTGCCGCAATCCGTGAATACTTTCAGATAATGATCTTCTGCCTTAAGTGCTAGCAATTGAGCACCCTGTATTGACTCGGGCAGTTTCTGATGAAGAAACGTCATCATATCCGCAACCCCGGATTTACGTGTCTCTTTTGCCAGCGCCGAAGCAATTAACGTCATGGGTAATATAATAAGAAATGCAAAGACTAACCAAGTAAGAATTGAGTAAGGCCAGACCTCGAAAAAAGTCTGTTCTGTAATAAGGCCAACTTTGATATTGATCTGTGTGGTAACTGCCGAACCCATTAGCGCGAACATCGGCGTTAATAAAACCACCAAAAACGTATTAGAGATGTTGACAGTTGCAAGCATTTTCGCCGCCAAAAACATGCCCTTAAACATAGCCCAAGGCAAGATGATTACTGACATCCAGTACACGATCCTTTTAACCAGCCCAAATTCTTCGAAGGTACCATATGGACCAGCATGCCCTAATGCAAGTGCCAATAAAACGATGAAACACCCTTCCAGTGTAATCGACCGTAAAGTGTTGTTTTTATTTAGCTTAAACATACCTACCATTCACGATATGTCAACGGTAATTGCTTACCATTGACGAAAAAACAATCCCAATCAAGACCTTGTTCTAGACCAGTTTTATCCGCTTGCGATAGCCTCTTAATCATTGAACACGACGAGAGGCACTCCCATGGAATTACTAATACAACTTACAAATTCGCAACCGCAAAATTTAAATATTCTCGCGCACCTACACAGCTTAAACATTCTGATGCACGTGTCGCTTGGGTCGGTTGGCATTATTCTGGGGGCTATTCAATTATTAACTCCTAAAGGTGGGGTACGGCATCGAAAACTCGGGAAATTGTTCTTACGTTGCTATTGCGTTGTGATTTGCAGCGCTATTCTCGGCTCGATCTTTTTCAACTTTAGAGCATTTCTTGTGGTGCTAACCTTTTCCGCTGCTTATACATGCACGTCAGGGTATCGCGTTCTATTTCTGAAAGGGAAACAGCCGATGGCTTTCGATAATATACTGTCAACTCTCGGCATCGGATTTAGTTTAGCTTTCATCTATTGGATCGACAGCATACCGTTGATTATGAGCAAAACCACCGTGGCCGTGACTGTAGCACATATATTGGTCTTTTGTGTTTATGACCTTTCAAGAAACTACTGCACCGCAAAATATCTTAGCCGATCTTGGATCTACGAGCATATGTTAAAAATGATCTCCGCTGTTGGCGCACTGCTATCCGCAGCAAGTGGAAATCTGTTACCAAGCTATGGAGCGGTCGGTCAACTGACACCGTCAATCGTCACGACATTGCTGGTCGGGCTATTTTTTGTCTTAATGATGAAGGGAAAAGTAAACTTAAAGCAAACGTCAAAGTAATCATTTTAAGCAGCGTATTCTGAGCTCCATTGTCTGCTAAGATTCATCGTTTGCGTAAATACGCCTTGTGCTAAGACAATTTTAGCTAAAGCAAAATTTCCACTAGTTGCAAACAACTGAGTTACAATTTAGTGTCTATTTAAGCAAAGATTGAA
>CAZEXS010000096.1:5606-7702 GCA_964516915.1 uncultured Gammaproteobacteria bacterium | reverse complement strand
TTAAGCAAAGATTGAACAAATCATAATCTTGGCAATAAACCTCACGTTGATCAAATTGGTAGACATACATGGACTGGTTACTAAATCACTTTACTGTTCACGAGCAACTACCCAGACCAAACTGGGAAACAATATTTAAACATGCCGATGAAAAGTTAAACCATAGAGAACCCAACGAGCTTTGGACTGAGGTCGCTCGTGCTTGGATGGATGAACTTATTCAGCACCTTCCTGTTGGGTATACTACAACCGAGAGCAATAACTTTATCTTAGTCAGCAATGAGCAGGATCACTACAACAAGTCGATGTCTCGCTTTCTCGAGAGTTGTCGTAGAGGGCTACTCAGCAACTTAGCAGGCATTGCCAACGATCAAGGCTATGGAAAGCATGTGGTGATAATTTTTGGCGACATCGACCGCTATTATGATTACGTCAGCTACTACGGCCCACAGGAAGGCACATACGGCTTGTCGGCCGGAATGTATATGAACTACGGTTATGGCCACTTTGTCTTTCAACACGATACTCTCGATATGGCGGAAGCCGTGGCGACTCACGAAATGACACATGCTCTACTGAACCATCTGCCAATACCAGCTTGGTTGAACGAAGGCTTGGCAGTGAATATGGAATCAATTATCACCGGTCACGTTCATCCAATACGAAACCAAGCGATGTTCAACAAGCATCAACGTTTTTGGAATGAGCAAAACATACAAGAATTTTGGCGGGGAGAATCTTTCTTTCGCGCAGACGATGGCGGGCAATTGAGCTACCAACTCGCACAAATCCTAGTGACTAACCTAGCCGAGAATTATCCGTCATTTGTGGAATTTGCAAATAAGGCGAACTGGCAAGATTCTGGCGAAGCCGCTATCGAAGATATCTTTGATATTAGCCTTGGAGACATGATTGCAAACTTTCTGGGAGAAGGCGAATGGTGGCCAATGCCAGAGAAATGGCAAGGCCAAAATTAACGTACACTTCACCTTAAATCCGAGTAACCACAAGCTCAGTGTTTTAGCCAATCAAAGGTGATTTTCTGCCCAGCGAAACCCGACGCATTGAACTTAACCTTGCCGACCTCTACCATTTTCACTCCCTTTCTTTTCCAAAAGGTCCAAGTGACAGTATGCGGCCCAGCAGGGTGCTCGCCACAAACTCTTCCACCCTTCTTCTTAACCTTATAGCGCGGTTTCTTAGCCCCGGGCTCAAAATGTAATCCCTTGTTCCTACCGCTTACAACATTGCGTAAACAGACACGAACTTTACTTTTGTCAGCAGAGTTACCTTCTGAGTACATGCGAATAGCCTTATCTTTGCCGTCTACATGTATGTATTGATCGATTGAACCATCGCCCCTTACCATAGCCTGTGATACGCACTGCGGGTATTGTTCTCGCTGTGCTCGATATCGAGCAACGAGCCCACCTGCCCGCACACTATTTTGCCAAGTGCGCGCCCAACGCCGACATTTTTCATACGGTTTAGCCTTTCCCGCCTGTAACTCTTGCTGAGTTGGCACGCCATAAAACTGCCCACAATTTTCGACCATATTCTTATAAAAATTATTGTCGCATTCAGCTTGAGAAACACCAGGCAATCGATAACAAATGTCGTGCTCGAGGCAAGCACTAACACCAAATACACGATGCTCTTCACCGGTGACAATCTTTGCTGGAGCGCTACAATAAGTTGTTAGTTTTGGACCATCAAGACCAAGCTTGAGTGCTTTTGAATTGCCAACAGTACCCGCTTTTGATTTCATTGCTTGTCTGATGGCCTCCTTGCATTGTTCACCACCATTGGTTTGCGGCGCAACAGACTTAAACAAGACTTGATCTTCGCTCGGACGATCTCGCGAGCCAGCTAGCGGTGGCCCAGGCAGGTCCACCTGCGCAAGAACTAATCCATCTATCTTATCAGTCGCAAAATGCGAACTTGAATCGGAAGCACCAAAGCCAACAACCGGAATTGATATAAACGTTACAACACTAAATAAGCAAAACTTAAAATGAGTGACTTGCATAGTTAATTGGGGATAGTTAATTGGGGATAGTTAATTGGGGATAGTTAATTGGGGATAGTTAATTGGG
>CAZEXS010000096.1:0-5506 GCA_964516915.1 uncultured Gammaproteobacteria bacterium | reverse complement strand
ATAGTTAATTGGGGATAGTTAATTGGGGATAGTTAATTGGGGATAGTTAATTGGGGATAGTTAATCGGAACAAACCACGGTTTATCGTTGATTGATTTTTGCATACTCAAACGAATCCTGCACACAATTATTTAGCCTGCATAATTGTCAGATAAGTGTCCACCCAGTACTTATCTTTATTGTCAGCTAAAAAATGCAGTAATTTAGCGTGCGCCTCACTAGAGACCGAAAGATGATCACCGCCAACACCATGGAACAAAATATTAATCAACTTGACCTTACTGGATTGACTTTCAACATAGTCGATCAACTGATCTGCGGTGTCGCCATCGGCTACATACAAGCTGGAGAAACCATTCGCTATACCCTGCCCCTTGACAGCAACAAATTCATTTGCAATTAAGTCTACATAGTTTTTTCCGCCGGCTAAAACGTCCCCACAGGGTATGGTAAAGGTTCGCTCAGTTCTTCCATCTAACGCTTGCAAAAGTGTACTTGCGATTCTTACTTCAGTGACCACTTGCTGAACAGTTTGGGTATCTAAGTCTTGACTATCCAGAACCCATTCACGATTCGCCAACGAGCCACGGCATGAATGTTTTAAAGTATGGTTGCCCATCTCGTGCCCTCGCGCAGCGGCAGCTCGCCATTCCTCCAGGCGAGTTTGAAAGGCATCAGACACCGGAACCACATAAAACGAAGCCTTGAAGCCGTGCTCATCCAACGCTGGTAAGGCGTGATCCAATTGGGAATGCAATGAGTCATCATATGACAGACTGATTGCAACTTTAGCGCCAGGCCACTGTGTCTCTTGGGCAAAGCCAACCTCTGCGAATAGGAGTGCCCAAGCACCAGCAAGAATTAGCGTCTTAACGAACATATAGTAGGCCTCTATCTAACCGCATTAAATATCTTCAATTTGATTGATACTAACTCAAATGGTTCAACTCACCTACTCTACCACTGAGCACTTACTTTTACCGCCATACCTTTACCGCCATACCTTTACCGTCATACCTTTACCGTCATACCTTTACCGTGAACACTCATAGTTAAATCGTTGATTAGTTTTTTCTCTTAACATTGCTGTCGTTAGAAGTTGCAGTTCTTAGTCATTGTCACAAGTGTTAAGCTAAGAATATGCCTCACCTGACCAAACACTGTCTCGCTGCACGATACCGATATTGGAGTTGGGTTTCTTGTATTCCAGCAAACGTGCGGCGTTGGAACTTCGTCTTTTTTCTCTTACTCTTCTGCCACAGTGTCGCCGCTGACCCACCTAAGACGGGCGCATTTCGCCTGCAACAAAACCTAAACCAGTTGCTGGGAGCGAGCGCAGCAAGCAGTTATGAAAGCATGATACCGGCGAACGAGCTTATTCAGTGGGAAGTGTATGTGCCACCAACCTATGATGCCTCCAGACCTGCAGGCCTAATGGTCTATATCAGCCCGACTGCATCTGGCAAGATCCCTAAGAGTTGGAGGCCCTTGATGAATCAACATAATTTGATATGGGTGGCAGCTCGTAGATCCGGCAATAAAATAGATACTCAGCGGCGTATGATCTACGCTGTTCTTTCAGTGGCATTGATCAACAAGAATTACAAGATCAATAGTAAACGGATTTACTTGTCGGGGTTTTCAGGTGGCGGTCGCGTGGCGAGTATGCTGGGTGTGCATTATCCAATGCTTTTTAGAGGCGGTATATATAATTGTGGCGCAAACTTTTGGGGAGAGTCTTCACCACAAAACATTGATCAGCTTAAGCGCAATCGCTTCGTATTCATTACCGGTCGTAAAGACTTTAATTTAGAAGACACGAAAAAAGTTTACCGCGCATACAAACGTGCCGGTATACGCAACTCTCTACTCAGTGTTTCACCCATCATGGGGCATAAAAATCCGAATAAAAAAATGTTTGATCATGCAATCAAATTTCTCGACGGCATTCCTTTGAAACAATAAGCCGGCTAATTATCAGCATTAGAAAATTGCCTGCTCGTTACTTTTTGAAATACGCCACATCAAAAAATGTGATTTGAACACGCTTTGTTAGATGGTCGGTTTGGGTGACTTTTCTGGAGGCACTTGTGCCGAATAGTTTTCCCATGTGCTTTTGGGTCTAACATTTGTCCATTGGTCAGGCACTTCTAAATAAGTTGGGTGCTTTTTTTCCAAGTAGTCTAACAATTTAGCGGGTATGTCTTGATAACCTGGTAAGCCTTTATGGCTAAACATGCGACCGAATAAAACACCATCCTGATATTTATTTCCGCCCATTAACATCCAGGGCCACCATTCTGAGACTCGAGAAAAGCCAGCAACAAAACGTGACGAAGCAAGACTCCGATCTTGCAGTTCGGACTTTGAAACGCGAAAAGTAAAATGCTCTGATGGACTAATAGATACGCCGGTATGAGCTTTAGGCCATTTATCTTTGGTCACAGGGTTAGTATAACCGTGAGCGTAATCCCAACCTAAAAGCAAGTCGTCACCGTACTCCTCAAAGGGAAGAATAAATGGGACTGTGCCATCAATCTCACGGTGAGTACCTTTGTTCATCAGTGTTGGTTCATCACTCTCATTGCCGAACACGTGTCGTGGCATTTGCGTGGTTAATTTGGCTCCGACTTCATTGAGAAAATTAAACGGCTTGACCAACTCGCCAGTATAGGGGTTACGCCATTGTTCAAGAATTTCACCGCTAGCAAGATCAGTATAGAACCCGGTCTCTTTGCCGCGAACCAACAGGTTACCATCTTGATCAAACTTCGCTTGCATCACCCCGTTACCAGTGTATCCAAATAACGGTTCATGTCGCTTACCGCCCGCGCGACCATACATTATTCCATGATATGCACCATACTGAGGTTCATCAAACCCAGCCCAAATCTTGCCGAATGCATATAGATTGTCTTTAGGGTCGTTGAAATTAAGTGGCTTTGAGTCATTACCTGCGCTCGTTTGCGAACCCTTGCCAGCAACATTTGTTGCAGCAGCCAGAATCGATAGTCCTGATAACGTTTTTAAAGCACCACGCCGATTTAGAAACAGACTATTAATAAATTCAGAATTCATCTAATTACACCTACCTCTTTCGTATTGTTATTCGCAAACTTAGCTAGCTTCAAATACTCGATATATTCAAAACCGATTGAAAGACCAAGCTTATTCAAATCATACAGTGTTGTATTGGGACAGGTCCAACCTAGATAATCATGCATCGCGCACCACCAAATTTAGTTTCGATTGTAGATGATTTAGTGCACCTCAATACTTACGAATTCTCACTCGCGCTATGCTGTGATCCAAACAGCCCGAACGCATCATTGCTGGATTAGACACTCTGAGGAGCTAATCTGATACGGTGTCAACAGCAGACACAGCCAATTGATCCTTTTCACCATGATTTCGCTGACGAATTGGTTTAACCTATGGTTGCTCTCCACTATATGAATCGATCTAATGCAGCCAGCCATAAATCAAATTGTCCTT
This sequence comes from uncultured Gammaproteobacteria bacterium, assembly GCA_964516915.1. Lineage (GTDB taxonomy): Bacteria > Pseudomonadota > Gammaproteobacteria > Arenicellales > Arenicellaceae > Arenicella. The sequence continues at coordinate 2,011 of CAZEXS010000096.1, read as the reverse complement.
TCGGCAACTGGCGCACAATCGATTGTGAAGTCGACGATAATTCAATCCTTATGGAGCGGTTATGGGCAGATAGAACGTCTCGAGCTTAGTGGCGGCACTCACCCTTCAGTGGTACTCAAACATATTAAACTTCCAGACCACGGCGAACATCCTCGTGGCTGGAATACTAGCCTCTCGCATCAAAGAAAAATACGCTCCTATCAAGTAGAAGCCCACTGGTATCAGCACTATGCTGCACATTGCACAAACGATTGCTTGGTACCAGTGTGCCTCGCTGTTACGGCGCTGCAAGGTGAAACTGTATTGATCCTAACCGACCTTGATGCCGCGGGTTTCGACGTCAGAAAAAACCGAGTAGAGAGCCAAGACATTCATGCCTGCCTAGATTGGTTAGCGAACTTTCACGCTAGCTTTTTACAGACTAAAGCCGACGGTTTGTGGGAATGTGGCACCTATTGGCACCTTGATACCCGCCCAGATGAATTGGCAGCCTTAAATGATAGTGCGCTGCGTAAAGCGGCACCGCTTATTGATCAGAAACTGCAACAAGCTCGTTACCAAACATTGGTACATGGTGATGCCAAACTGGCTAATTTTTGCTTTCAGCCAGATGGCTCAACTCAAGACTCCTCAGCTCTAGATTCCAAACATAGGGTAGCCGCGGTTGATTTTCAATATGTTGGGCGTGGTTGTGGTATGAAAGACGTGGCCTATTTTATAGGCAGCTGTTTGAATGAAGATGAATGCGAAGCAATGGAAGGCCAGCTATTAGATTACTATTTTTCCAGTCTAATCAAGCAAGTCGCAGACAAGAAGCACAACGTCGACACGGTTGACTTGGAAAATGAATGGCGAGAGCTTTACCCAATCGCATGGGCCGACTTTCACCGCTTCATCAAAGGATGGAGCCCGGGTCATTGGAAAATCAATAGCTATAGTGAAAGACTGACGACTGCTGTTATTAAAGATCTACAACCTTAAACTCACTGCCATTAACGAGCCCGAAAAATTCAACAGCTAATTCAACAGCTATGAGCCAAACACTATCAAAAGAGCAATTGAAAACCTTGTGCAACGCGGCCATTCAAGCCGCGCAAGAAGCTGGTCGGTGGATAGAAAAGTTTGATCGTAATAATTTAAAGTACGATTTTAAAAACGCTGGCAGCAGCGAGGCATCACAACTTGTTACAGAAGTGGACATCGCTAGTGAACAAATCATCCGATCGCACTTACAAAATATTCCATTACCAATAGACATAGCGTTCGTTGGCGAAGAATCATCCTTAACCGGTTCCAATCAGGCACAAGAGCGTTTCGAAAAACCCTATTTCTGGTGCGTTGATCCACTCGACGGTACCCTGCCCTTTGTTGAAGGTCGTTCAGGCTATGCGGTGTCTATCGCACTGATTGAGCACTCAGGAAAACCACTAATCGGAGTTGTGTACGACCCCACTCATCAAGTTTTATATCACGCCATAGCGGGCCAATGCAGCTATCGGGGTTTGACTCGATTTACTCAGATCAAACGCCATGCTACATCATTGGAGGTTCATGCAGACGCCAGCTTTAAAACACATTCAAAATATGAGTCCACCGTTACCACCTTAGAAAATTGCGCACAAACTTTGAGCTTAAATAACGTTAAATTTATTTACGGCAGCGGTGCCGTGAAAAATGCCTGCCATGTAATAGATTCGACCCAAGCCTGTTACCTGAAACTACCAAAAAATCATGACGGCGGCGGTAGTATTTGGGATTTCGCTGCGACCGCTTGTATTGCTCAAGAGGCAGGAGCTTGGGCGAGCAATATTTACGGGCAGCCTCTAGCGCTCAATCACCGAGAGTCAACTTTTATGAATCATGAGGGTGTTATTTTCGCATCAAACGATCAGATAGCGCACTGCATAATTGATGCACTTAAATCGGGGTCAGACGCCCGTTAAAACTAAGTTTGGTAAAACAAGAATAGAAAATTGATCACTCACTTTTCCTAGGCTAATCTCTCTAAAAT
>CAZEXS010000095.1:0-9673 GCA_964516915.1 uncultured Gammaproteobacteria bacterium | reverse complement strand
CATGGCGCGCTTCGCAGCTATGTGATGGGTAAACGCAACAGTTTGGATTCAAACGCGACCGCCGAAGACATCGAAGAAATGGGCCAACATATTGAGCGCGCCATGAAAGCCGGTGCCATGGGTTTCTCGACTTCACGTACTATTGGTCACCGTTCACTTACTGGCGAGCCAGTGCCGGGCACTTTCGCAGCTGATGACGAATTAATGGGTTTCGCCAAGGCTATGAAGCGAGCTGGTCGTGGGGTTTTTGAAGTGATACCTTCAAATGTTATCGGTGAACTGGAAATGTTTGGCGGGGAGAAAAAATCCACCTTAGAAGAAATCGCGTTAATGGGGCGTTTCTCTCGTGAAAGTGGGCGCAAAGTGACATTCACTCAATTGCAAATAGCGGAGTCTCACGATCGATGGCGGTATGCCTTTGACGCAACTGATCAAGAAAATGCCAACGGTGCGCGATTGTTTCCGCAAGTCAGTGGTCGAGGCGTAGGCATGCTCACCAGCTTCAGGACCTACCATATGTTTATGCGTCGTAAGACATACATTGAACTGGAACACTTAACCAAAGAAGAATTAATCAGAGAACTGCTTAAACCAGAAGTCAAAGCCAAAATACTGGCTGACGAAGATATTCCTCACCCAAGTGCTGGTTCGATGAAGAATATCTACCGTCATTACAAAGCCAGCTTGCATCAAACTTTCGAAATGGAGCATGCGGCGGATTACGAGCCAGAGAGCGAACGTTCCATTGCTTCGATCGCGAACAACAAAGGCTTAAATGCTGAGGAACTAATGTATGACGCCTTGTGTAAAGAAAACGGCACGGCTTTTTCTATCCTCTTAGGCTCAAATTATTATCAACATACTCTCGACCCCTTGCGAGAAATGATTGTTCATCCTTCATCAGTGTCTGGCTTAGGTGATGCTGGCGCACACGTCAATTTTATTGCCGACGGAGCCATGCCATCCTTTTCACTTATACACTGGGTACGCGATCGTAAGCGTGGTGAGAAACTACCCATCGAAATGGTGATACAAAAGCAAACTGGCGCCAATGCCGATCTCTACGATTTACATGATCGCGGCAAAATCGCTCTGGGTAGAAGAGCGGACTTAAATGTAATTGATCTCGCTAATTTATCACTTAAGAAACCCCAAATTCATGCTGATTTACCCGCTGGAGGAACTCGTATTATCCAAGAGGTAGACGGTTATATCGGCACATGGGTTAATGGAATACAAACCCGTGCAAATGGGAACGATTTAGGGGCTAGGCCTGGTAGGCTAGTTCGAGGTAGGTATCAATAGCTTGTTATATTGGAAGTTATCAGCCTGATTTTTGTAACGAAACATGGAAATAAAATAACGAATACGTCGAGTAAGAAAGACGCTTTAAACAGAAAAAGAGGAGAGCCAGCAGATGGCCCATGACCAAAGTAAAGATCCATACAGCAGGCCATTCTACCGTTGGTATGTAATTTCAATATTGGCATTGGCGTATGCTGTCTCGTATATAGATCGAATGATCATCAGTTTAATGGTCGACCCCATTAAACAAACTCTAGATCTATCTGATACACAAATAAGCCTACTCTTGGGTCTTTCTTTCGCTATTTTTTACACTACCTCGGCTATTCCTATTGCTTGGGCAGCCGACCGTTTTAATCGTAGAAACATTATTGCAAGCGGCATTACGCTCTGGTGTTTGATGACGTCAGTTTGCGGAATAGTAAAGAGCTTTCCAGGATTGTTTTTTGCAAGAATGGGGGTCGGTTTAGGCGAAGCTGTTTTAGCTCCAGCTGGAAATTCTCTGATTGCCGACGCCGTTCCTAAAGAATCTCTAGGAAAAGCTTTGGGGTTATTTGCCAGTGGCATCGCCGCTGGTGTCGGAATAGCCATGATGGCTGGTGGTTACGTATTGTCTATTGTCGGCCCCAATCAAGTCTATTCTCTACCAATTATTGGCGACATCGTTGGATGGCAACTCACTTTTATTGTTGTGGGTTTAACTGGCCTAGTAGTTGCCGGTTTAATGTTCACCTTTAGTGAACCTAAACGCCGCGATGAACAGGGCCGAGAACAAAAAGTAAATGACGCGACGGTGCGAGAAACACTTGCTTACTTCTCAAAGCATAAATGGGTGTATCTCACCTTTTATGTTGGCTATGCCTGCGCTCAAACGGCATTTTATGGTGCAGGCGGATGGGTACCTACTTTGTTCACTCGGGTATACGAGTGGGATATTGCCAAATTTGGATTCTACTATGGTGCTATTACCGCATTCGTCGGTGTCATTGGCGTGTCAGTAGGAGGTGGGCTTTGCGACGCTCTTTATAAAAGAGGAATTCATCATGCACATTGGACAGTCACGATGGTGGCCTTATTGTTTCTTGGTTTGTACGGATTTCTAGCGATTGTTGATAACGGTTATATAGCCATTACTCTTTTGGGGTTTGGAAGCTTTTCGGCATTTGCGGCGGCCGCCGCTGCACCATCGGCTATTGTTATGATGACGCCGAATCGATATAGAGCAATGGCCACCGCTTTATTTTTCTTTACCATAAATATCATTGGCATGATTTTTGGCCCGCTTTTGGTTGCAACCTTAGTTGATTCGGTTTTTCAAGATCCGAAGAGCGTAGGAATTGCTATTGGCTTAGTTTCGATTGCGGGGCTGTCTCTTTCATTACTTATTATGGGCTTGGGCTTCAAATTCTACAAACATCGTATGCAAGAATTGGAAGCGATAGCGGCAAAGTGATCTAACATACAAACGAGATGAAATATGAAAATTGAAGCCGCAATCGCTTATGACGACACATCACCTTTTTCTATTGAAGCCTGCGAATTGAAAGGCCCTAACGAGGGCGAAGTTCTAGTCGACATAAAGGCTTGTGGTATTTGCCATACCGACCTCTCTGTGAAAAGTGGAAAGCTTTCAATCGAGATGCCTGCGGTACTTGGTCATGAGGGCGCAGGCGTAGTTATAGAAGTTGGCAAAGGCGTAAAAAATATCAAAGAAGGCGACCGTGTGGCTCTGACATATGGCAGTTGTGGCAATTGCAAATCATGTAAATGTGGCAAACCGCCTTATTGTGATTCGTTTGCTGGCTTGAATTTTCCGCCACTGAATCCTGAAGATACACTCACTGTGTCTAATGGTGACAAACAGTTTCATGGTCGTTTTTTCTCTCAATCATCGTTCGCCACTCATGCCGTCGCAAAAGTGGAAAACACCATTAAAATTGATGATGACTTACCGTTTTATATTGCGGGCCCAATGGGTTGTGGCATACAAACGGGCGCGGGCGCGGTACTCAATGTTCTAAAACCAACGGCCGGAGAGAGTATTGGTATTTTCGGTGCTGGCTCAGTTGGTTTATCAGGGGTTATGGCCGCAAAAATAGCGAATTGTGGTGATATCGTTGTTATAGATATTAACGAGTCTAGGCTTGAAACAGCCAAAAAGCTAGGTGCCACAATGACCATCAATGCCGCTAAAGAAAATGTACTTGAAGTAATTAGTGAACACTTTCCTAATCTGCTCAACTACACCTTTGAATCTACTGGTAACCCAAGCGTATCTGAAGACTGCTTCAATAGCATTGCCCGCTTAGGAACCGGTGCTTATATTGCTGCACCAGCGCTTGGCACTGGCTTCAATGTAGACATCAATATGTTGGTTGGTTTCGGTCGAACAATCAGAGGAGTGGTTGAGGGGGAGTCGATTCCAAGCGAGTTTATCCCTCGTTTAGGTAAATATTATCTAGAAGGCCTTCTGCCTTTGGACGAAATAATTACCACCTTTAGCTTCTCACAAATCAATGAGGCGGTCGCCGCAATTGAGAGTGGCGAAGCAATCAAAGCTGTTCTCGTACAAGACTAAGCACCCTCGTTATTTTCAATCTCAAGCAAATAGATCGGCCTAGAATTTATGAGTAATTTTGATTTAAGTAATAACGCAATGTTTAAACAACAGGCGTTCATCAATGGGCAATGGGTAACCGCCAGCGATGGTAAAACCCAAGACGTTGTTGATCCTGACACACAGCATGTGATTGGCACTACCCCATTTCTAGGTGCAAAAGAAACCAATCAAGCAATTGAAGCGGCGCATAATGCCTTCCCAACTTGGCGCAAACTCACTGGTCAAGCGAGAGGCGAAATACTAATGCGCTGGCACGCATTGATTAAGCAGAACATCGACGACCTAGCCGAATTAATGACCGCGGAAACGGGCAAGCCCTTGAATCAATCCTATGGTGAAGTGAGTTATGGCGCTTCTTTTGTAGAGTGGTTTGCCGAAGAAGGTAAGCGTGCTTACGGCGAGATTATTCCAGCGTCGTTAGAAGATCGGCGCTTTATGGTAATGAAACAAGCCATTGGTGTTACAGCCGCAATTACACCGTGGAATCTACCCTTCGCCTGCGTGACTCGAAAAGTCGCACCCGCCTTGGCGGCAGGTTGTACGCAAGTTTTAAAACCCGCCCCAGAAACACCTTATTCAGCATTAGCTTTGGCTCATCTACTTCAGGAAGCTGGCCTTCCTGATGGCGTACTAAACATAGTGACTGGCGACGCACCGGCTATTGGTAGTGCTCTCACAAGTCACAAAGCCGTTCGGGCTGTTTCTTTCACTGGCTCAACTGGCGTAGGCAAATTACTGGCCCGACAATGCGCCGATCAAATGAAGAAACCGTCACTGGAACTCGGTGGGAACGCGGCATTTATTGTATTTGAAGACGCCGACATCGATGATTGTGTCAATGAATTAATGGCCAGCAAATTTAGAAACTCAGGTCAAACTTGCGTCTGCGCAAATCGAATTTTAGTACAAGCTTCGATCTTTGAACAATTTTCTAAAGCTCTTACAGACCGCGTTGCTTCAATGACAACCGGCTCTGGCATAGAAGACAAAGATATGGGCCCGCTTATTAATCAAGCTGGATTCGATAAGGTTGATCGGCATGTGAAAGATGCCTTAGCTAAAGGCGCCATAGCCTTAACCGGCGGCGCACCTCATGCAAAAGGAGGCCTGTATTACCAGCCTACCGTGTTAACGAATATCAATAATGATATGCAACTCAACCATGAAGAAACCTTCGGCCCAGTGGCTCCGCTGTTTAGCTTTGATGCCGAAGAGCAAGCTATAGAGATCGCTAACAATACTGAATATGGCTTAGCCTCCTACGTTTACACCAAAGACGTAAGCCGCGTTTTTCGCGTAGCAGAAGCGCTGGAGTCTGGCATGGTTGGTGTTAACGCTGGCATTATTTCAAACGCGGCCGTACCCTTTGGTGGTGTTAAAGAATCCGGCTTGGGGCGCGAAGGGTCGCGCCATGGCTTAGATGATTTTATGGAAATGAAATATATACATCTCAAGCTTGATCACACTTAATTCAAAAATCAAATTTTAAAGGGATAATAAAAATTCCATATTCCATACAAGCAAACTGTACATATTGCTGAGCCTTGGCATTAGCCAGCCTTAGCTATATATACCGCTTGAGGTTGCATGAATTCTAGTAATCCTTCCATACCGTTTTCGCCACCGAACCCAGAGTTCTTATGACCGGCAAATATCGTATCAGGGCGTAAGATCATATTTTGGTTAATCCATACTGTGCCGGTTTCAATACGGCGGGCAATATCAAGCGCCAGTGTTTCGTCTTTTGACCATACGGCACCTGCCAAACCGTATTCTGAATCGTTGGCCTTGTCGATCACTTCATCAACGTCGCTGAATTTAATCATTGGCAGAATCGGGCCAAATGCTTCTTCTTGTACCACGCGAGAATCTTCTGGCGGGTTATCGACAATTGTTATCGGCACAAAATAGCCCTTTCCTTCTGGCACATCAGAACCATAAATTAGATTCAGACCACTATCCTTAGCATCGTTCAACAAGTTCATTACTCGATCGTATTGACGCTTATTTTGAATTGGACCCATGCCAGAATCTGCTTCTAAACCGTTAGAAACTTTTGTTGCTTTGGCAATCTCAACTAATTTATCTTTTAACGAATCATAAATATCTTCATGCACATACAAACGTTTAGTTGCGATACAAATCTGCGCTGAATTAAAGAATGCACCAAAGAACACTTTCTCTGCAATTTCATCAACATCAACATCGGGCATAACAATGGCCGCATCATTACCACCTAGCTCTAATGTTAAGCGTTTTAAATCTTTTGAGGCACTTTCCATTACTCGCTTGCCGGTTGCGGTCGAGCCAGTGAAGGAAATTTTTGCAAAGCCGGGATGCGAGGTCATCATCGGACCTAGGTTATCTCCGCCAGTAATAACATTGAGCACCCCTTCAGGTAGCACATCGCGTAATAACTCGGCAATTTTAAGGGTGCATAGCGGCGTAAATGGTGATGGCTTTAGCACCATGGTATTACCCGCTAACAACGCAGGTGCGATTTTCCATATGGCGAGATTAATGGGGAAATTCCATGGTGCGATACCGCATACCACTCCCAATGGGAAATAACGAGTCTCGACAAATTGTTCGTTTGAATCTTCAGCAACGTGCACCGGCGGTCGGTTTTCTGCAACCGAATTTAGCCATGCCTCACAACTCTCTATTTCCAATTTTGCAAACGCTAATGGCCTACCTTGCTCTCTGGTGAATAGCTCGCTCAATTCTTCCGCGTTGGCCGTAATCACCTTGCCAATTTTGCGCAAATACTCCGCACGTTCATCTATAGGTACATTTTTCCAAGTCTTAAATGCCTTAGCCGAGGATTCCACCGCCGCGTCTAATTGTTCAGCCGTGCAATCAGGCACATTTGCAAAAACTTCGCCGGTTGCTGGGTTATAGACATCTAAGTTTGATGGTGACTCAACCGCCTTGCCATCAATCGTCATTAAAAAATTTTGATCAAATTTCATTTGCTACCTCTAAAGGGTTTGGTGCGCCTGCACTGGGCTGTTTTGCGTATGCACTAAGCCATTAATTAATGAACGCCTCTCACCAATCGGCCAGGACGAGTTTCTAAGTCTTTTCCATTTTCACGGGTTTGTACACCTTTCAAAATAGTAGCAAGATAACCGTCGGCAAATTGTAAAATGCGACTGCCTCCAGCCGGCAAATCTTGCGTTAATTGGAACTCACCCAACGACAGCTTTGACAAATCTATAACATTTATATCGGCGCGCTTACCAATAGTAAGTTCGCCACGATCACGCAGGCCAAAGAGATCAGCATTTGACTTGCTTAGTTTATTCACCAACATTTCTAAAGGGAGATGGTCACCCCTAGTTCGATCTCGTGTCCAATGCATTAGCGCAAAAGTGGGCATGACGCCATCGGCAATAAAATTAACGTGTGCACCAGCATCACCAAGGCCTAAAACTGACATTGGATGTTCAAGCATCGCCCTAGTTACATCCAATGAATACTCGTGGTAGTTAGGGCCAAACATTACGCAAAACCCGCGACCATCTCCGTCAATTAGTGAGTTATACATTTCTTCAAACGGGTCGATTCCTTTCGCTTTTGCTTGCGCCATTACAGAACGCTCTTTTTCAGGCTCATAATCTGAACCATTATTCATCTTGAACATTAAGTGTAGGTTCATTCCAAAGTATTCATAAATATTTTCCATGGAACCTTCGTTGGGATGGCGAATATTTTCCGATGCCAAAATTCTGGCTTTGACTTCAGGCTTTTGCATCTCCTTAAGCAGTTCATCAAACGGTAAGTCGCAGATGTCTAAATAGGCTTTGCGTCGCATAAATACATGGTAAGTGCGTAGGCTAGACATAAAGCCAACGGCACGAGCAGGTACTTGGGGATGAATTTTTGCGCCCCGGCTGTTCTCAAGTTCAACGGCCCTAAATGCGTCTTTCCATAAATCGTTACCATTGTCTCCTTGCAAATGTGTATACGTAAGATTTCGGCCACTCACTCTGGATATCTCGCCAAATAACTGCACTTCTTCGACCACTGTTTTAGGTTCGCCGCCAAACAATTCTAATTCACCGATGCAACTAGATGGAATCGCTTGAAATACACCCCGCCCCGCTCGATTCATCGCGGCGGCTAGTGCTAGAAGTTCTTTGTCAGCGGCAAAAGTACCAGGTACCGGAGTGCCGCCAATAGAGCGATGGCCAATGGTACGAGATGTCGAAAAGCCCATTGCCCCAGCACGAAGTGCTCTTTCAACATGCACTGACATTTCGGCGATCTCATCATCGGTAGCATCGTTTTCAATACTTTCTTGCTCGCCCATAACATAATTTCTTAGCGCGCCATGTGGCAATTGCGCACCGATATCACATGCAAATTTTCGAGAAGATAAGAATTCCATATAGTCTTCAAAGGTCTCCCATTCTCCCCACGGCATTCCTTCATATAATGCTGTACCCGGAATATCTTCAACCCCTTCCATCAATTCGATTAAAGCTCTTTCGCCATTCGGTTTAACCGGAGCAAAACCAACGCCACAATTTCCCATAACCACTGTGGTTACACCATGATCTGTGCTCGGAGCTAGCTGATCATCCCACGTTGCTTGACCGTCGTAATGGGTATGCGTATCTACCCAACCAGGCGTGACGATGGCGCCATCAGCATCGATAGTGTTTTTGGCATTGGATGATATTCTACCAATCTCGGCAATCACGCCGTCTTTGATGCCAATATCCGCCGTATAAGCTACGACACCTGTTCCATCTACAACCTTACCGCCCTTAATGACAATATCTAACATATCAATAACCCGCTGAATTTATTGTTCTTGATGTTGTGCAGCTTTTAATTCTTTCCCGCCAAAATAAGTCTCTGTTTAACTGGCTCAATATAACAAATTTAAGTCGTAAACCAGTGAATGATTGTGTCTAAATAAACACTTAGATAGCCAGCTTTGAATTCCTTAGTTCATGCAACTCTCTTCGGCTCTTGGTCATCAAACCTAATACGATAAGTAAGAGGCCTGACGAAAATGTTAACCAAACCAGCCACCCTACCGACGTCGCATCTCCAGTAACTAAGACCTTAACAACAAAAACAAAATCAGATATCCAAAACAAAACTGTACCTATACCGGTCATAGCAATTGGATAACTACTTCGTAAAGCACTGTACGCAACCAATGCCGAGAAGGCAGGGAAAAGTGCAATAAGTTGAAAAGTACTTTTCGATAACGACCAGACTATAAGTAAGATAACGAGGGAGATCGGAATAATGCTTAGCCATTTTATAGCTGCGTTTATTGTTGAGTTTGCTGGCGAAGACGAAGGGGATTTCAAATAAGCGTAAACTGAAATTAAATGCGCTATCACAAAGATAAAACCTGCCATAGACACGGCGCCTAGTGCTAAAAACATATCGGCAACAAAAATTATGGTAACGGCTAGCGCGAGCACACGTGACGTTCGAGATTCGGCAACCGTCCAAGCAACGAAAACAAGAAGCAGCTCACAAATGGCTTTCCAAGATATTACAAATGTCTTAGGTAGCGACTCGAGCACTTCAAAAGCAACACCTGACCTTGCGAGCGCGCCAAAAAAATAAATAGCACAAAGGGCACTACTAAGTATCCAGAAAAAACTGGCCAGCCTAAATGGTGGTGGAGAATTTTTATTGTGTTTATTAAGTATCATCATAAAACTGAGGACTAAGCACCGTCATTGTGACCACAGTATCAACCGTGCTCAATCAATT
>CAZEXS010000094.1:0-10116 GCA_964516915.1 uncultured Gammaproteobacteria bacterium | reverse complement strand
AATATAAACATCACTCATGTTATTTCTCTTACTTGGATTGTTCGGGTCTAAATGCGTACATTGAACGAGAGTCATCAAATGCCGTGATGACCAATTCCATCTTCATGCCTAGTTTAAGTTGCTCAAGGCTTGTCTCAACGATGTGGCTTTCAACGATAATCTCACCCGGTAGCTCTATAAAGCCAACCAAGAAAGGCTCAAAATCTTCCGGGCCGTCATAAGGTGGTTTGGGTTGAAACTCTTGCTTAGTATAAGACCACAAGGTGCCGGTACGAGAGAGTTCTACTACCTCTACATCTTTAGCAGACTCGTCTTCAGGTATTGGGAAAAAGATCTTTCCATTGCTGTCACGGCCGCCGAGCAGTCGTGGCTCTGGCCCTTCTGACCATAGATTTGGAGCGATTGGTTGGAGCGAAGCACTCATGCGCATTACCTATTTTTTTGGCGTTTAACCATTTAACTATTAAATCTATTCTGCCATAGCTAAAATTTGATGCGACACTCGAAAGTGCTAGGCCGCCAAGCAGCTACTATCTGTTTTATTAAAGTAGCTGGTGCTGCTCAAATAGATAATTCACCCCTTGCGGTCGCTATGGTACTTTAGCTTAAGAATAGTGCAATCAGGCAAATTTAAGATGGTAGAAACTGTAACAGGCAAAAATCGTTCCAATGGCATCACCTACAATGATTTAGCGAGCGGCGATGCGGTGCCACCGCCAGAGGTTTATCTCGAAGATTCGCCAATGGAACCGGGTGTGACCAAGGTTAAAACTGATCGGTTTTACAGCAAAGAAGCGCATGACCTAGAGGTTGAACGGTTGTGGAAGCGCGTTTGGCAAATGGCCTGCCATGAAGACGATATTCCGAATGTGGGCGATACCCATGTTTATGATATTGCGGGTCTGTCATTCATTATTGTACGTACTGCGCAAGATAAATTTAAAGCCTTTCCAAACGCGTGCATGCACCGTGGTCGCGCCTTGTGTGATGACCATCGCAAAGGCTTAAGGGTAATTCGTTGCCCATTTCACGGTTGGTCATGGTCACTTGAAGGTGATTTAAAAGAAGTGCCTTGCGAGTGGGACTTTCCGACCGTAACCAAAGAAGAGTACTCTCTACAAGCAGTCAATGTTGGGCGTTGGGGAGGTTTTGTTTTTATTAATCCAGACCCAAACTGCGAGCCATTAGAAGACTTTATTGGTGACTTTGATCGTCATTTTAAAATTCCGTTTAAACAACGTTACAAGGCGGCGCATCTTATTAAGCGCGTGCCATGCAATTGGAAGATTGCACAAGACGCGTTCATGGAAAGTTACCATGTGATCGCAACTCACCCGGAATTACTACCAACCTTTGCCGACGCTAATTCTAAGTATGATGTATGGGGGAATTATTCTCGTGCCATCTCGGCAGTTGGCCCCGCAAGCCCACACATGGGTGAGCTATCACCGGATTACAATCCTTACCCGAACGGCTTAAACTACCAAAGCTTTTGTCACCCGTTTAGCGGTCATCAGTATGATCGCATCGAAGAAAATCGATTGTCGGTAACCGATAAAAAAGGTAAGTCTGGAATCTTCGACATGTATGGCAATCATATTGAAGGAGAGATCCAGTTCGCAGACCCACATCTATGCAATTGGGTTGGCGGAAAAATACAAAAGGGTGATGAAGAAACTCCGATTACACTGCCCTATGGTGATGCTTATGGTTATCGCAGTGCGCGAGCCGCCGCGTTTCGTGAAATGCATCGCCCTGCGTTCGGTGATCACATCGACACAGTCAGTGACTCCGACTTTAACGAAGCCATTTACTACAGCGTGTTTCCAAATTTGAGCCCTTGGGCTGACTTTAACCCGATCTTTTATCGGTTTCGCCCGGATGGTGATAACCCGGAACAATCTCTGCATGAAGTTATGTATATGGTGCCCTTGCCAGAGGGCGCAGAGCGACCGCCGGCGGCTGAATGTACCTTTCTTGATCTAGAAGACGACTACACCGAAGCACCCGGTTTTAACGGCTATTTATTGAAAGTCTTCAATCAAGATTTTTTGAACCACCCAATGGTGCAAAAAGGCATGCGCAACCACCCGAAAGGGGAAATAATTCTAGCCAGCTATCAAGAATCAAAGATGCGGCATTTTTATGAAACCTTAAACAAATGGTTAGAAAGTGAAACCGCCCCCAAAAGCAAATGACCGATTGAGGTGTTCGCTATTATTCGACCGCCAGCTTTGATGCAAACTTAATAGTTTGCTCATACGCTGGCACTGATTCACATCCTTGCGTATTTTGGCCACACTACCGTGGTGTGAAGTCAGATCAACTATTTTTTGTGTAACGTTTCTTAAGATTGACATAGCACTAGTGGGAACTCGGGCGGGGCTTGTCTGGAACGCCTTTTATAAAAGACAAAATATTTTGTAAGGTTAGTGTTTTTTATAAGGTCTAAGCGTAGTGCTAACTTCGTTAGCATTCTTATGTATGTAACTGTTATTAGTTTAAATTGGAGAAATTTATGAAATTATTATTTAAAGCATTTGTGTCATTTGCATTAATGTTCGCGGTGTTGAATGCACAAGCTTTTGATAAAGAGCCTTTTACGCAAGAACGTTTTGATGAATTGCAAGCCGCTGGTGCGGTCGTGTTAGTTGATGTATTCGCTACATGGTGCCCAACATGTGCTAAACAGCAAGAAGCGATTGCCGCTTACGCAGACGCTAACCCGGATAATAAGTTTCATGTTCTGGTTGTTGATTTTGACGACAATAAAGACATTGTTCGACAATTTCGTGCACCACGTCAATCCACTCTATTGCTATATAAAGGTGATAAACAATTTTGGTTCAGTGTTGCTGAATCACGAGCTGACGTAATTGCAGCTGAACTAGACAAGGCGATTAATTTCAAATCTAAGTCGTGAGTCTTGAGTTAGCCTCAGTACCTTTGGCGTACATCGCTGGGGTACTGAGCATCCTATCGCCGTGCGTGTGGCCATTGGTCCCGATTATCATGACATCAGCCGCCGGCAAGGGGCGAATGGGGCCATTATTTTTAGCACTTGGCCTCAGTACGGCGTTTGCACTCGCTGGCAGTATTCTAACCTTTTTATTGCTAAATGCCGGTTTGAATCCGGATGCTTTTCGCTGGTTTGCCGCTGCTTTGTTGGTGTTGGTAGGGTTAACCCTAATCATTAAACCCTTAGCTGACTGGTTGACTCTGCGCTTGTCGTCGTTGAGTAGTCGTCTGAACATCGGTAGCCCCGAAGCGAGTTCCAGTATTGGGCAATTTGGCGTGGGGATGTTGCTCGGTTTTGTGTGGTTGCCGTGCGTTGGCCCGACATTAGGCGCAGCTATCGCTTTGGCGTCAATGGGCCAAGATTTAGGCATGGCCTTTATCGTCATGTTTACCTTCGGACTTGGTACGGCGTCAGCGCTTATTCTTGCAGCAGTCGTTTCAGGTAAGTTGTTGGCTAAATGGCGGCCTAATGTGTTTGAGAATGTCAGCAAAGCAAAATACATTCTGGGTTGGTTATTAGTGCTATTAGGGCTGATGGTGTTTTTAGGGATCGACAAAATTCTCGAAACCTTAGCCGTACAATACTTACCGGATTGGGCGATTTCCTTGTGAGTTAGGGTGGCTGAAGGCGGTCGCCATATTATCAAACTCAATGCCGCTTGAACTTTCTACTTGAATTGCGTTTACAAACGCGGCGGCCACAGTACCCCAGTACCTTAGTACCTTTAACTCTCCTGAAATCTAACCGAGGTGAATTTTGAAAAACCCGAAAATATTAGCTCTCCTAGCAGTACTTCTTTTCTCGCCTGTTTTAGCGCATGCAACGGATATGGAAAGTGGTTTTGGCTTCTATCAAATCAACGATGTCAAAATGAACATCGAGGATCATGTCGTAAAATGGGATGAAGAGAAGAATTCATTAGAGGTAATTCTAACTCCTTCGAAATTGAGTAGTGAAGAAAAAACAGCAATGGTTGACGATCCGGTTAGATTTTCTTTACCTGGATTTAAAGAATCACCTAATACTGAAGTATGGAAAAACTACCCTTATGTGCAATTAAGCATTTCTTTTAAGTCGGAAGAAGTGAATCTTGAAAATCTCAGGGCTGTTAGCGTAAACACCTTTGGTGTTGAAGGAGAAGGAGGGAATACATTTTTTAGTATTTTTAAAAGTGACCTCAATCTAACGGACTTAAACTTCAAAGATGGAAAACTGGAAATGAAATTTTCTGGTAATAAAAAAGGGTATCCAGATGGCGAATATAGTTGGCAAATAGACCTTAAATAAAGCGAGACCATCTACGCTAGAGTGCTATAGGTCGAATCACATTTTACGTTTTAGGTATGAGTTGGAATATGTCTATCAATCAAATACTCACATCAGACTCACGAACTAAATCGTGATGTCTAATGTGAGCATTGATAACGGGTCGTGTTGCTCCTTAGTTTGTTTTCTATTTAGTTGGGTTGATACCTAAAGCGTAAATATCCAACTGTGCCGGGCACGTCATGTGAAACCAAGCTGACGCCCACTAGGCTGGTGTTCAACACGGGTGGTTCTTCGTCAAACACATTGTTAAAGCCGAGCGTGATGGTCAACGCATCGTCGCTTACCGGTGGTACATAACTGACTTGTACGTCGGTAAATAATGCCGAGTCTAGGGTTTCATTATTAGCGGTTTCCATATCGTCTACGTAGCGAAACGTCAACGAACTGCTCCAGCGATCATTGCTGCTGCGCCAGCCAATATTAGAGGTTAGTCTAAGCTCTGGAAAGGCTCGTTCAAAGGTTTCGTTAGTATGTGTGCCAGTTCGATCATTGACCGCCACGCTGCCGTCAGGGTTTGGAACGCGTTCGATGTATTCGTCGAGTAAAGTGGCATTCACTCTGGCGTCGAATACACCAATCGACGTGTCGTTCGATACATAGTTAAGACCGATATCATAGCCGGACGATTCTACCGAGCCAATGTTCTGCAGTTGGTTATCGACTAAATTGATTCGACCTGAGCTGGTGCGCTGTACCGCATTACAGAACTCTGGGCTGCCGGTATTGACACAGGCCGTAATGATGTCGCCAGGGCTGCAGCCTTGTACCGCATCATCAATATCCACATTGTAGTAGTCGGCCGTGAACGTCAGGCTGTTGGCCCAAGAAACATCCGGGCTGAACACAAAACCAAAGGCAACATTGTCGGATGTCTCAGCCGTCAAGTCCTCGTTGCCGGCTGACACCGCTGAGAGTTGTGGGTTGGTTTGAGCTAGGCCCGCCGCAACGCCAAGTGATTGGCAGGTGTCGATGATGTTTTGCGGTTGTGCAGAGTCACGCCCGCCATTGGCTGAGCCAAGCTGCCCTAAAAAGTCGGCGCAAGGGTCTGTAAAGGTGAAGTCTTCTCGAGCGGCACCACCAAACAACTCGCCAATGCCGGGTGCACGAAAGCCAGTTGAGAATGAACCACGTAAGGAAAAAGCATCACTCACTTGCCACAATAAACCAGCCTTGTAGGTACTTTCATCACCTGAGGTGCTGTAGTCGGAATAGCGCAAGGCAAGGCTTGCTTCTAGCAACTTGGCCCCTGGGGCGTCGGCGATCAATGGAATATTAAGTTCGCCGTAAATCTCCGATACATCAAATTCCCCTTGCGTGGACGCCGATGGAATGCCCGCAGTCTCAGCACGCGCAGCGATTGGGTCGGCATCAAAGCGGCCATCTTGATCGCGATTTCCAAGCCTGCTGCAAAGCCAAGATTGCCAGCTGGCAGCGACGCTATATCACCGGTAATGTTGAACGCCAGATCCAGCAACGTTTGTTCACTAGAGTCGCGCTGGGTGTAGCGGACAAAGTCCAACATTTCTTGTGTGAAAGAGCCTGAGCCATCAGGGCCCTGACCGCCAAAAAAATTGAAAGGCACGCAGCCAGGAGTGGCCGCGCAGACCGCAGGGTCTCCCATTGCTATTTGCAAATTTAATGCGTTATGTGAGTTTTGTTTGGTTTGTTCACCCTGATTGTCACCATAGCCTATTGTCGCGTCCCAGAAGAACGAGCGATCATTCAGTTGAAACTCACCCTCTAGGCCGGTGCTGAGAAAGATTGTCTCGGCCTCTTGTGAGAACAATCGTGGGCCGGATTCCAAAGGCCTACGACCAAAGAACTCTAAATTACCGTTTGCTACAGATAAATCCACCCCAAATGGGTTGAATGGGTTGTCTTGTGAGATGAAGAAGTTATTGGTAATCGCCGTTCCACACCCGTTACCCAAACACAGCGGTTCTGGCGCGCCTCGGGTATCCGACTCTCGCTTGGTATACGACGCTTTTACAAAGCCCGACAGGGTATCGCTAAAATCGTGCGAGACGTGGGTAAATAAATTCACGCGCTCATTCGGAGTTCGAAGGTAATTAAAACTTTCGCCGTTATAGTTAAACCGATCGGACGCGTCAAAGGCATTAAAGTCGCCACCGTTAGCATCGCCAGCGACAAATGTAGGCACATTGGCACCGCCATCATTAAGCGCCCCAGTATTCAGCGTCATGTCTTGAAAGCCAAAGTTGGGGCCTAAGATAAAGCGCCCTTGTGGCGTGAACGAAGAGCAGCGAGTGCCAGGCACATCGCAGCTAGTGGTATTCGCAACCGGGAACGCAGACACCGCGCGGTCAGAAGTAAAGATTTCACCTTCTTCGTTGTAACTTGCACTAACGACCACATGGGTTCGATCAAATTTTTGCCCCCACAGAGCAGACACTTCTCGGTCTTGTCCGTCGCCATCACTAATGTATTCGCCAAATTGAGCATCAAACGATACTCCTTCAAATTTGGAGTTTGTGATCACATTCACCACGCCGCTAATGGCGTCAGAACCATATACGGCGGACGCACCCGCTTGCAGGATTTCGATTCGTTGCACCATGTTGGCCGGTATGGTGTTCAGATCAACGGTGCTTGGTACGCCCGAGGCGGAAGCACCGGCTACCCATCGACGCCCATCGACCAGCACCAAAGTGCGTTTAGCATTGACGTTACGCAACGCGACCTGTGTCGCACCCGCACCAATTCCCGAACCGTCTTGCGGAAACCCTGAGTTTCCTGGCACATTGAAACGCGAGTTCACCGCTGAACCCGTGATGGGTAGCTGTTGCAATGCTTGCCCTAAATTTGTAAGGCCGGACTGATCCAGTTGTTCGAGCTCGATGTTTTGAATGGGTGAAGCTTCAGTAAGCGCACTGCGTCGAATGCGCGAACCGGTTACGACGATCTCTTCAAGCGCACCGGCGCTTTCGGATTGCGCGTTGACCGCCGTATTCAAAGGCAGTTGTGCAATGGCCGCGAAGCTGGCAGCCAAGGCGAGTTTTGATAGCGTCCTTTCTCTAAAGGGCGCGGGGTTTAGGGGGGCTTTCATAAAACACTCCATTTTTCTGTGGTTGGTGGTAAGCCGATTTACTTGGCGGCCGTTTTACTCTTTGACTAACAAATCAAAGTGATGCTCAGGTCGGGGGTAGGGGCCTCGCTGAGCCGACCTGCCGAGGCGACTAATCTGTTCTATTTAATCGTGAACATTGCTGACAAGTGTAAGGCAAAGACACTTGTCAGGCAAAATGTCTTGTAAATAGCAGTCGAGTGCCTAGTTTCATTGGCTTTTCATCCATGGGCAGCCGGGCGGAGCTGAATTTTTCGACCTCGGTTCTGGCCCAAAACATTCGAATTAGCGCTGCTTGGTGTCGGCAGCAATCGCTTGCATGTAGAACGGCTCGATTAAATTTAACAATAAAGCTTTGTCGGGCGTGTTTGCCAAGTGCTGACGATGTTTAAGCCTCAACTTCTATTGCATTGTAATCCGCCTGTATGAATGTATAAAACTTGATCGCCTTTTTTAAACTGCCCAGTTCTTATCATTTCGCTAATCTTAAATAGAGCTTTGCCGTTATAAACAAAATCCAACGGAATATGGTGAGTACGGTCAAATTGCTCAATGAACTGCGTTAATGCGGCTGAAGATTTTCCAAAACCTCCCATGTGCCCCGGTAAAATTGTCAGCCTTTTAGGTTTTTCCTTTACCCATTGGTGAATGCGATTTAGAGTCGCGTCTCCTTCTGATACAGCTTGAATGCCAATAACGTCAACATTTTTAGGCGCCGCTTTATACAGCCCTGCCAGAGTTGCACCCGTTCCTGTGGCGCAAATCGCGTGCGTGATTTGCTTGCTTGAGGCCGACTCGAACACATTCTTATAAGCTAGCCTAATAGAGTCAATGGCTTCAACATTACTGCCGCCTTCAGGTATAACCATCGTGCCCGCAGGCAAATCTTTGAACACTGACTGTGGCAGATCGTGTGCAGCGCAAAGTGATTCTATTTGTGTAAGGCGTTCTTGAATTGCACGATAGTCTTTGCGCTGACATGCAATTAAGCGCATTCCCCATTCTTGGCAATCGTTAAGAGTTGGCGTTAGTTTGGTGTGCAATTCACCACGTACGATGCCAACGCTGTTGAGTCCATTCTCTTTGCAGGCCCACGCCAATGCATGCAGATGATTAGAGTACGGCCCGCCGAAACTGGCTATTGTTGAAAAGTCGTGGCTCTTAGCCAGTTCTAAGTTAGGTTTAAGCTTATGCAGTTTATTGCCTGACACTTTCGCATGATTTAAGTCATCGCGAAAAATATGAATAGAAACTCCATCAATCGAAAGTGAGTCGAATAGAGTCGCATCTAAATGGCTGCCATTGATTTCTAACGACACTGAGTGAATAAATAAGGTTTTCCGTAGTCCAGCCAATTGTACTTAGGGTTTGAGCCATAAGTAAATTTTTACTCGATTATCGACAACTCTATTCCACTGCTTAACGCGCCTCAATGCTTCTTTATTTGCGTAATCTGGCTGTTGAAGATACTTAATGAAATAGATGGTAGCTTACGATTTTCAACAAATGTACAATAACTTTGTTAGGCTCTGAACCGATCCAATAATCAATTTATTTGAGATCGCAATAAAGCGCATGTTTGATATCACAAGAATTAAACCCACCAATTAATTTGGAGAGCACAATGAGAAACGTATTGTTTTTACTGATTATCACGACCGTAATTTCAGGTTGTGCGTCTGGAACAATTAACTCCAATCTCAAACAAAAAGACGGCAGTGACTCTGTTATTGTTTTTAAAGTTAATCCCACCGAGAAAATAGTGTTCTTCTTTAAGGGAAAGGAAGAACAAGGTGTTTTCAAACAAAACGTGTTCTCTAAAGCAGCCTTTCGTGGAAAGCCAAAAAATGGCTACGTTGTATTTAAAGCGAAACCTGGTGACACCATTGCTCTCACGCAATACGCCCACAAGGCGTTTGGGTTTAAAAATTCTGCATGGCCATGCCAAGACTTTGAAACTGTTTCATTTTCTGTGCCAGCGAATGAAGTGCTTTATATGACTGACATGACATTGGGCGAAAAAGGCGAGGGTTTTAATTTAACATTGGCGCAAAACCTTGAGCAGGCGAGAGTTCATTTACAACGTTATTACCCCAGTCTGGCAACTGATTTAAAGCAAGGCGAATTTAAAATGGTACCAGGCGATCGAGCGTGTGCTGAGAACGTCGCTTACCCCGTAGCGGAGGATAAATCCAGCACAGAGACTGTGCCAGCTGTAGCAACTAATCCCACTGCACAAGTCGCCCCCGCCGCAGTTGAGAAACCGGCCGCGCAAGTGCTCCCCTCAGTAGCAGATAAATCTAACGCACATAAGCACGAGATAACTGTTCAAAACTATATCAATGCCTTCAGCGCACAAGACGTGGACGCTATGCTCGAAATGGTCACCGATGATGTGCAGTGGTTAACCATTGATGGGGAGACAATCACCAAAGAAACAAACAGCAAACAAGAGTTGCGTAAGGCAATGGTGGACTACTTCAGTTCTTGCAGCACCTGTCGGTCGCGGCTAGCAAATGCCTTCTCAACAAATTCCAAAGTTTCAGCAGTAGAGATTGTGAGCTATCAAACTAGAAATGGGCTTAAAGAGGATAAGAGTGTTTCTCTTTACGAATTTTCGGGTTCTCTGATCAAGCGAGTGTATTATTTTCCGGTAGAAAAATAGAGTGCTGAATATTAAATG
>CAZEXS010000093.1:0-10169 GCA_964516915.1 uncultured Gammaproteobacteria bacterium | reverse complement strand
TTTATGCCTAAGCCAATCGTTGGTGATAACGGTTCTGGTATGCACGTTCACCAATCTATCTTCAAAGATGGTCAAAACACATTTGCCGGCGACGGATACGGTGGTTTGAGCGAAACGGCTTTGCATTACATTGGCGGTATCTTTAAGCATGCAAAAGCAATCAACGCTTTCGCTAATGCTTCTACCAACTCATACAAGCGTTTGGTTCCTGGTTTCGAAGCGCCGATTTTATTGGCATATTCAGCACGCAACCGTTCAGCTTCATGCCGTATTCCATATGTCATGAACCCTAAAGGTCGTCGTATTGAAATTCGTTTCCCAGATTCAACGGCTAATCCTTACTTAGCGTTCACCGCTATGTTGATGGCGGGTCTTGATGGAATCCAAAACAAGATTCACCCAGGCGATGCAGCTGACGAAGATTTGTATGAATTGCCAGCATCTGAGCAAGCTAAGATTCCTCAAGTTGCAGCAGGTCTTGATTATGCCCTAGACGCTCTTGATAAGGATCGTGAGTTCTTGCTAGCAGGTGGTGTATTCACCGACAGTGCGATTGACGGCTATCTTGAATTGAAACAAGAAGAAGTTGATGCATTGCGCATTAATACTCACCCTATCGAATTTTTACATTCTTACAGCTGTTAAGAAGTTTATTAGTTCGTCGATACGCTCTGCCTTTATTGGCAGAGCGTTTTCGCAAAGGCGTATTAATGGAGCGATACGCTCACCGGTCTGATACCGGTGTTTAGATTCAATCCCTGCTTTTTTAAATTTGTTGAAACAGTTGGGATATTGATTGCACCAATATGGTGCAATAGTAGATTAAAGTTATTAAAAGGCGCGTTGTGAACAGTGAATTAGTATTCGAAAGCCTAGAAAGCGCGGTCATAGTCATCGGTAAAAACGATGAAATAGAGCTGGTTAATATCGCCGCTGAAACGCTGTTCTGCCAAAGCCGCCGTTACTTATTAAATACTTCAGTCTATGGGTTGTTTGAAAACGACACAGTTCATAAGGCCTTGGTCAATTGTCGACGCGACAACGCAAAGTTCACCCTGCGAGAAATCGAGCTAAATGTATTACAGCAACCAATTTTAGTGGACATGACCTTATCATCGGTGACCACACAGTTTGGTGTTGAACCATCGATTCTAATCGAGATTAATTCGATCAATCGCATCTCTCGGTTCATGAAGGAGAAAAACCAATTAGAACGCCAGCAATCCTTTAGGCTAATGATGCGTGGTTTGGCTCACGAGATTAAAAACCCCTTGGGCGGTATTCGTGGTGCAGCGCAATTGCTTGATAGGGAAATTGCCGACCCATCACAAAAAGAACTCACCGATATTCTTATTAAAGAAGCCGACCGTTTGACGCGTTTAGTAGACCGGGTAATGGGTTCGCGAGAGCAACTAAAGCCCCAACTTCTTAATATTCATGAGGTGCTTGAGCACGTTGTGCATTTGGTAAGTGTCAAAGGCAGCGATCCAATCTTGATTGAACGATTCTACGACCCAGCCTTGCCCGAAATTGAAGTCGATAGAGAGCAAATGATTCAAGCGATTTTGAACATTGTAGGCAATGCGATTGAGGCTCAAGAAGGCGCTAAGCGCGCCAAAATTGGTTTAGTCACCAAGTTCGAACGGTTTGTGACGATTAATCAAAAGATGCATCGCCAAGCCCTAAAGATACAAATTTGGGACGATGGCCCCGGCGTACCAGCGGAAATGCGCGACGTGGTGTTTGACCCATTAATAACCGGTCGACCCGAGGGCACTGGTCTCGGTTTGGCGATCACGCAAGAAATAGTACAGCGACATCATGGTGTCGTTAAGCTGCAAGATTATCATGGCAAAACCTGTTTCTCGGTTTACCTACCCTACCACCAAGCCTCAAACCTCGAGGCCGGAGACCCTTCAGATGTGTAAAGTATGGATAGTGGATGATGATTCATCAATTCGATGGGTTTTAGTGCGTGCATTGAAAGCCGAAGGCTTTGATGTGCGTGATTTTGAACACGCCGAAGCGGCTCTCGATGCACTCACCAAAGACGCACCGGCCGTGCTTATGACGGATATTCGAATGCCGGGTATGAGTGGTCTTGAGTTGGCAAAGCGTTTACATCAAGAACGGGCCGACATCCCGGTGATAATCATGACCGCGCATACCGATTTGGACAGCGCGCTTGCGTCCTATGAAAGTGGGGCTTTTGAATATTTGCCAAAGCCATTTGATCTTGATGAAGCGGTGCGACTGGTGCAGCGTGCGGTCGAGCCAAAAGAAGGCATGGAGATATCTGACGAAGAAGATTCTCCTGAGGTAACCATTATCGGCGAAGCGCCGGCTATGCAGGAAGTATTTAGAGCAATAGGGCGTTTGGCGAAATCGAATATTAATGTGATGGTCTGTGGTCAGTCTGGTACCGGCAAAGAGTTAGTGGCAAACGCACTACATCACCACAGTCCGCGTGCAAGCAAACCGTTTGTTGCGATAAACATCGCGGCCATTCCAGCCGAGCTGTTAGAGTCCGAATTGTTTGGTCATGAAAAAGGAGCTTTCACTGGCGCTCAAGCTCAACGAAAAGGGCGCTTTGAGCAAGCCGATGGCGGCACCCTATTTTTAGATGAAATAGGTGAAATGAGCGCGGATTTACAAACTCGTTTATTGCGTGTGTTGTCGGATAAACGTTTTTACAGAGTGGGTGGCCGAGATTTAGTGTCCGTTAATGTGCGCGTGTTAGCCGCGACCAATCGTGACCTAGAAAAACAAGTTGAGGAGGGCCATTTTCGCGAAGATTTGTATCATCGGCTCAATGTGATACGCATCGACATCCCGTCTCTTAAAGAAAGATCAGAGGATATTCCATTGCTGGCTAAACGGTTTTTGCGAATGAGTTCTGATGACTTGGAAGTCGAAATGAAGGTATTGAGCGATGAAGCCTTAAGCAAAATGATGAGCTACGAGTGGCCTGGCAATGTACGGCAGCTGGAAAATATATGTCGCTGGATAACGGTAATGGCGCCAGCAAAATCGGTGGGAGTGGAAGATTTACCAAAAGAGCTGCTCAGTGAAACCATCCCTGATCAAAGCGAAGACTGGCAAGCGTCGTTGGCCGAAACGGTTCGTAAAAAACTCAACATGGGTCAGAACGACGTGCTCAATGAGTTAGGTAAGAGCTTTGAGAGTACTTTGTTAACCGTCGCCTTAGATCATACAAGTGGGCATCGCCAGCAAGCGGCCAAATTGTTGGGCTGGGGGCGAAACACGCTATCCAGAAAACTTAAAGAACTGGGTTTAGATTAACAATTGGTGACGAGACAGCATTAGCCATTTAAGCTTGGCCATATTGCACTTATACTGTGCGCTTTGCTGAGCCGCAAAAAGAATTCGGGTCAATTCCAGTAAAAATCACGCGTATTCAACCTTTGGTTGCTTTTCTCCTGACTTTTACGTCGCTAGTAGCAGTTTGCGTATTGGTCTCGATATCTGAATTACTGCGGTTTTAACCTGCTAGACCTATCTAATTTTCATTAATCATGAAGCAACATTCTTTACTCGTTTTACCTCTGCTGACGTTTGTAGTCTTGTTGTTGTCAACAGCTCCGGTGTTGTCGCAAACGGTGTATGTCACCGACTCGGTTGACGTAATGATGCGCTCCGGCCCCAGTTCAAAAAATAAAATCATCAAGGTGTTGAAGAGCGGTGACCGTCTTCAAGTCGTCAAACAAGATGCGGGCAATAACCACAGTCAAGTTCGAAATGCCAATGGCGATACCGGCTATGTATTAACGCGGTACGTTATAGATACACCGTCGGCACGTAATCAGCTTAAACGGTTGGAGAGCCAGCTCGAGCAACTACGAGCCAAGCCCGGTGAGTTGCAATCATTGTTAGCAACTGCTCAGGATGATAATCAGGCTTTGATCAAGCAAAACACTGACTTGACGGCAAAATTGCGACAGGTCGATGAAGAATTGACTAATATTAAAAGAGTGTCGTCTGACGCAGTCGCAATAGCCAATCGTAATACCAAGCTAGAAGGCGAAGTTCAGCAGTTATTACTACAATTAGACGATATACGTATTCAGAATAAAGCGCTTAATGATCAAAGTGCGCAGCGTTGGTTTTTGTTAGGCGGCGGTGCCATTCTGTTTGGCCTGTTTTTAGGCTGGCTGTTGTCGATCTCAAAGCGCCCACGCAGGCAGTCGTGGGGCGCATAGCCGGTCTTTAAATAACAAACCAAATTAGTCGGTGTGTTTCGCGATATAAGAGGCCATTTCGGCTGAATTTGAGTCTGTAAGTGCTGAGAGCCCAGCAATCACGCTGGCTTTGTCTTGAGTCTGTTTGTTCTGGCTTGTTTTCCAAGTGCCAGTGAGCTTATCAATTGGTATTTCAATTCCAATAATACCGTTCATCATTCTCTCAATATAGCTTTTGGGCGCGTCGGCTACTTTCCATTGTTTAGCTTGTGATTGAGACTCATCGTTAGGCTGTTCAATGGTGCGGATTGATCCTTGTTGTAAACGTTTTTCTTGAGAGTCGGTTAGCGTATTAAGTTGTTCAAGCAACCATTGTTTATCATCTATTATTTTGGCTACACCGTGCGCATGAACAACCGCGTAATTCCAGGTAGGAACAACCTTTTCATGGATCTTTTTACTGGCATACCAAGACGGCGAAATGTAACTTTCGGCACCGTGAAAAATCACGGTTGATTGTTTGCCAGTTGTTAAAGATTTGCATACGGGGTTACCGCGATTGATGTGCCCTCTCAACACACCATACTCACCAACCTCTTTATCCAGAACAAATGGAATATGATTCACATTAATCTCGTCATTAACGAATGTGACCCATGTGCCTAGCGGGTGAGTGTCAATCAATGAGTGTAGTAGATGTGGATCAGATTCTTTGAAACTGTCTGGTAGGTGCATAATGTTTTGATCGAAGC
Organism: uncultured Gammaproteobacteria bacterium; assembly: GCA_964516915.1. Lineage (GTDB taxonomy): Bacteria > Pseudomonadota > Gammaproteobacteria > Arenicellales > Arenicellaceae > Arenicella. Next base: position 5,218 of record CAZEXS010000093.1, on the reverse strand, counting down.
GATTAATCTAGTCCAGTTGTTGTATCTGATAGCCTGCCGAGCGAAGCTGGTCGAGTACATTGTTTTTACCGGCTAGGTGTAATGCGCCGACTATAATGAATTCGATGTCGGGCGTCTTTAACATTTCTATTATTTGAGGCACCCATGCGTTGTTTCTCTCAACTAATAAAAATGTGTGCAGTTCGGGTGATTCCTTCAGCAATTTAGTCAGCGCTAGGTCTTCCAGTTCAGCGACATTGCCAGATCGCCAGGCCGACAATAGCTTTGGCCAGTCATTCTTAAGGTTCTTGATATCTCGTAAAGTCGATCGTACCAATTGGTCAGCATCAAGTTCGTTCATTTTTGAAATAAATGAGATCTGTTGATCGATGCTCTCCAGCCAAGAGATGCCCTTCGTGGCATTCACAGCTTTACTATTGAAGTGCGATTCAACGCCTTGATCGCTGCTTATACCCAAGTTTTGCAGTTCAAGAACCAATAAGGTCAGATTCAGTCCTGCCGGTGTAAATCGTTCAAAAACAGGTATCGGTAAGTTTCGCGATGTGAGAAACGCTTCTAAATCACGGTGGGTGGCCTGACTTAATGCTTGTTTGATGGTTCGGCCATCTTGATACATCATTATTGGCAAAAACTTAGCCTGCGTAGCTGGTGAGCCCATAGCATCGATGTCGGTTTCGAATACGATTTCGTCTGATGCTTTGAATGCTGCGTCAAACGCGCTCGGCAATGGGTAATCTGTTTCTGATAAAAGGTGAATGCTGCCGCCAATATACAGCGATCTGTCGCCTTTGCTGACCTTCCAAATTGGGGCGTCGGCAAATGCATTGGTATTTAAGATAACAGCAGCGATGGTTATCAATCTAAGTATGTCCTTATAATACATTTTCATTAGCGGGTAGTGATTTCAATAGGGTAGATGTGGTCTGCTCAGTCGGTTAAACCAGCGGCTAAACAGTTGAGTAAAAAGTATATCAGTCGTCGGCTCAATATAACCATAATGATGGTGTGAAAAAATCGCGCCACGTGGCAAACTCATAAAATGGAATTTTTGAATATAACCTTTCGTTTACTGGCGATATCGCAAGTCGCACTGTTCACTCTGTTTATTGCTTTTTCCTCCAACCCCAATCGAGTCAAAATTGTCGGAATTGGGCTTATGTTAGGCGCTATATCTTATATTGGTATGCCGCTTATAGAGGCTCACACGCCTTATATGCCACAGTTAAGATACCTGTGGTTATTGGGAGCGATAGCGCCTAGCTTATTACTGTTATTTGTATTCTTTATTTTCGAAGAAAGTTGTGAAGTGCCGATTTGGATAATAGTGCTGGTGTTGGTTTCCGTTGGTTTTTCCATTTGGTATCAAATATTTGACATTGGTTTGCCGGGTTCGCCGCTGTGGCTGCATATCCTAAAGGGAATTATTATTGTTATCGCAATTACAATCGTATGGCGTGGGCGCGAAGCAGATCTGGTCGAAATACGAGCTAAAGTACGAACGGTTTTCGTGATGTTATTGGCGATCGAAACCTTAACGATAATCTCATTAGAGGTAGCAACGGATTTCAGTCCGCCCATTTTGTTGGATACGATAATGCAGTTTTGTATCTTAGTGTGCATGTTTTGCGTGAACTTCTTTTTTACACGACTTAACCCTCAGAGTGAGTTAATGCGCCGTACAGCCGTTGCACCGACTCAGTCTATAGAGCCGGCTGACCCGATCATCACTGAATTGCTAAAACGTATGCGAGAAGAGCGTTTGTACGCCGATCATGATTTACGTGTTGCGACCTTGGCTCAGTTATTGGGCACACCAGAGTACAAATTGCGCAAAAAAATTAATCAAGAGCTTGGGTATCGCAATTTCAACCAGTTTGTTAATAATTATCGAATTGAAGAAGCTGGGGTGAAGTTACGCGAAGATGCGAGAACGCCTGTACTAACCATCGCTTTAGATGTTGGTTTTCGTTCGATATCGTCTTTTAACACCGCGTTTCAAACGCATTTTGGGCTAAGCCCAACTAAATACCGAGCAGAATCTCAGTAATAACTCTAGTTTCGCTTTTTTAAGCTCATATCACTCCGCCAATTAGGCGCAAGAAGTACTCACCTAAATAAGCCTTTTCGTAAAACCCGTGGTTTTGTCCTGAAAAGAGACTTTCTGTTAGACCGAATATTTAAAAACTCGACCGAATTTTAAAATTCGGTCGAGTTTGGTGCTTTTTCGGAAGAGTAAATTATTCAAAAAGCATGAAATACGTTCAAGCCAACACATCGAGTAAGACTCTCAGGCTAACAAATAACCATTTACTTATTTTAGGAGCGTAAACATGAACAAACTAATTAAATCAGCACTGGTAGTTACCGCATTTTCACTATCTTTTGGCGCCGCTGCCGCACCAAAAACAGATGCAAACTATCTAGCGGAATGTAAAAACTCAGTTAGGGCGCAATTCGATTCAGTTACTAAAATCGATACCGCAAGTATTAACTCTCGTCGTAATTTGTTTAAAGCTAAACTGCGAGTCACGGCCGATGGTCAGCGTTCGATGGTTGCCTGCGAAATACGCGGTGATCAACCGGTTGCTCTTGAGTGTGTTAAAGGTGATGCCTGTAAGGTGAGCACGATTGCCGCTAGCTAAACGCCGAGTTTCAATGAATTTACTACTGGCTACCTCAAGCCACTTTTACCAGAGCTGCAAAGCTCTGGTTTTTTTATTTATGCGATTGTTTGGTTTTATCAGCTCACCGTAAGCCATAGAGTAGCAAAGAAAGGGTAAACGCAGGCGACGTTAAATCTGTGTCTTTACGATTTCGGCCATTAGATCAGCGTGTGAGTCATCAGCATTTAGACAGGGAATATAACTGTAGCTCTGCCCGCCGGCCTCTAGAAAATACTCCTTATTTTCACCTTCTATCTCTTCTAATGTCTCAAGACAGTCGACGCTGAAGCCTGGGCAGACAATATCAACCGAGGTGATACCTTGCGCCGGTAAACTCTGCAGTGTTTTATCACAATACGGCTGCAGCCATTCTTCAGCGCCCAAGCGTGACTGAAATACCAGCATCCAATCCGTGTCTTCAAGCTCAAGATACTCAGCAAGCCGTTGCGCTGAATGCTTACATTGCTCTTCGTAAGGGTCACCGCGGGTACTGAATTTTTTCGGTACACCGTGAAATGACATAATCAGCTTTTGCTTCTTTCCGTGTTCCGACCAATGTGCCTTTATTGAGTCACCGACAGCGGCGATGTAGGCATCATATTGGTAATAATCATTGACGAAATTCAGCTTTGGAACCCAGCGTTGTTTGGTGAATGATTGGGCTAAGGCATCAAAAGTCGAGCCATTGGTGCTGCCCGAATATTGTGGGTACATTGGAATGGCAATAATATGCCGAATGCCCGCTTCGTGCATCGCCGTAACTTTACTTTCGATGCTCGGATCACCATAACGCATCGCAACTTCAACATGAAAGTCTTCGCCTAATACCTGCGATAGCTTCTCGCCAAGAGCCAGGCTATTGATTAATAGCGGTGAGCCTTGATCGGTCCACACTTCACGATAAACCGCGGCACTTTTATGAGAACGAAAGTTAACGATGATGCCGCGTACTAAAATAGCTCGGAATAACTTGGGTAGCTCTATTACCCGCGGGTCCATTAAAAATTCAGCCAGGTATTTGCGCAAACTTGGGCATACTGGTCGATTCGGTGTGCCGAGATTGCAGAGCAGTACGCCTACTTTCGCATTACTGTTTTTAAAATCGCTTTCGCGGCCGACGTATTTCATGTGGAAGTGGGTGAAAAAACTCTAATGCAGTTTGTGGTTAGCTTTGGCATCGTTAGGCATCGCCGGTGACTTTCATGCCTGGGCGGATGTGCTCATTGGCGAAGTCCACCATTCGTTTTAATGAACGCTCGGCTTGCGCGCGAACACTCTCTTCAATATGAATTTCATTGGTGCCAGTATCCAACACCTTGGCTAATCGTTGAAGATCGTTCATTTTCATCCACGGGCACTGAGCACAGCTTTTACATGTGGCACCACTGCCAGCGGTGGGCGCGGCAATAAACTCTTTATCGGGGGAGAATTGCTTCATTTTGTGAAAAATACCGTCTTCGGTAGCCACGATAAATTTCTTGTTAGGTAGTTCACGGGTCGCGTTCAAAATCTTACTGGTTGAGCCAACCACATCCGCCAATTCGACCACGCTTAGCGGGGACTCTGGGTGCACAAGCACAGCGGCATCTGGGTGTTCTTGTTTCATTGCCAACAGTTTGTCGGCCTTAAATTCTTCGTGAACTATGCAAGAGCCTTGCCACATGATCATGTCTGCACCGGTTTCCTTCTGTATGTAACCACCTAGAAACCGATCTGGACCCCAAATAATTTTTTCGCCTTTGTCTCTTAAATGTGTGCAAATATCTAACGCGATTGACGATGTCACGACCCAGTCTGCCCGTGCCTTCACCTCCGCGCTGGTATTGGCATAGACCACTACCGTACGATCTGGGTGTTCATCACAGAATGCTGAAAACTCATCTATTGGGCAGCCAATGTCGAGTGAGCATTCGGCTTCATCGTCTAGCAATAGAACGCGTTTTTCTGGGCTGAGAATTTTAGAGGTTTCGGCCATAAACTTGACGCCCGCCACCACAATGGTGCTGGCATCGTGCTCATACGCGTATCTCGCCATTTCCAATGAGTCTGAAACGGTGCCCCCGCTCTCTTCGGCTAAATCTTGTAAGTCTTCATCGACGTAATAGTGAGAAACTAAAATTGCGTCCTGTGCCTTTAGCTCATCGAGTATCGCCTGCTTTAAATTTGCCTCAGCAACATCGCCTAAGGCACTGTGCGTTACTGAGCGCGCCTGAGCGGCGGTTAGCTCGATTTCGTTTTCAAGATTTTTGGGTACATCTAGGGCTTTTGACATGAGATCCTCTGCGGAGTTTTAGCGCGAAGCAGCGGCCGTTTAGAATTCGCTTATCCTACCACAGCTGCCGTCAAAGAGTGATAGGTCAACTCAAGCAGGAATAAAAAAAGCCACTGATGAACAGTGGCTTTTTACTACTTTGAACTGACAATTAGAAAGGTTTAGGAATACTCAGCCCAGCTTTCTTTTTAGTTGCCTTTTTCTTGGTTACCTTTTTGGCGACTTTTTTAGCTGCTTTTTTCTTGGTTACCTTTTTGGCGACTTTTTTAGCTGCTTTTTTCTT
>CAZEXS010000092.1:8909-10248 GCA_964516915.1 uncultured Gammaproteobacteria bacterium | reverse complement strand
AGTTCGTCGCTAATCAATGACAAACTGGACGAGCATTCTGGATGGAGCATAATAAGAACTCTTGGCTAATGAGCCATAATCATGTTTTTGCGAAGAATGCCAAAAAACATGACACTTCATACCGCTAATTGTTATTTAATCGTAACAGATTTGTCTGTACAAACCGTGCAAATTGTATCGTTGCTTGATGACTTTCGAGAAAAGTATACGCCTTGATAAACACATTTAAGAGTCATCAGTTGATTCAACCTTAGCTATCGCTTGCGATCGTTTACTATATTGCTTGAGCATCAACTTGTTCAATAAGTTTGGAAAAAATCGTTTAACCCACAAAGCGTGCATTTCAACTCCTTTACCGACCGGTATTTCAGGCTTTTTCTGACTTAAACCAGCCACAATAACGCGTGCGCAGTCAGCTGCATTCATTCCCTCGGCAATATCTCGATCTGTACCATCAAACTTGCTTCCATCGCCCGCAACCGCATTGGCTGAAATATTGGTGTGGATAAATCCCGGAACGATGGTACTTACCAAAATATTCTGATGAGCAACCTCAGCGCGCAGCGCATCGAAAAAGCCCATCACTGCATGTTTTGCGGCACAATATCCAGTGCGAAATGGTACACCCATCTTGCCCGCAACCGACGCGGTTACCGCAATGTGCCCCGAAGCTTGTTCAACCATTATTGGTAGCACGTGCTTAGTGAGGGCTATTTGGCCAAAAACATCCACTTCAAATATCGTGCGATAAGTTTCCATCGTGGTCTCGATGGCGGTTGAGCGCTGAGAAATACCCGCATTGTTAATCAACAAATCAATCGAACCAAACCGCTCAATAACTTGTTTGATCGCAGGTGACATCTGAGATTCATCGGTAACGTCTAGTGGTAACACTAAAACTGAAACATCGGGGCATGTGCTCGCTACCTGTTCTAGCTTATCTTTACTGCGCGCTGAGAGCACCAAATTAGCACCGTGACCGGCAAACTCTTTTGCCAAGGCCTCACCGATGCCTGAAGACGCTCCTGTAATCCAAACGGTTTGGTCTTTCCATTTCTGCTCAGTTGCCACGGTCAACCCTCTTAGTTGGTGTTGGTATTGGTGTTATTGAATACTTGCTGAATAAAGCTTCTATTTAGCAGGTACCTTATTAATTGCTATTCGCTTACTAATCCGCCTTCTCGTTAGTCGATTCTGTCTCTGTTTCAGTTGGGTCGTTATCCACAGGCGAGTCGCTAGGCGCAGAATCATCTTCCATCGGATCTATGTCAGGCGCTCGCCTAAGCTGCACAATATAGGCACCAAACAAACTGCCGAGAAATATAATGGGTATACCAAA
>CAZEXS010000092.1:2439-8809 GCA_964516915.1 uncultured Gammaproteobacteria bacterium | reverse complement strand
GCTTCAAAAGAAATTGTTTCAAGCAATCGTTCTAACATTGTGTGCAAGCGGCGCGCTCCGATATTTTCGGTACTTTCGTTCACTTGCCAAGCCAATTCCGCAATGCGCCTTATGCCGTTTTCAGTGAATTGTAGTTTGACGTTTTCGGTATTCAGCAATGCTTCATACTGCTCGGTCAAGGACGCATCGGGTTCCGTTAGAATTCGAGTAAAGTCTTCAACGGTTAAGGCCGCCAACTCGACTCGAATTGGCATACGCCCCTGTAATTCAGGTATCAAATCTGAAGGTTTAGATAGCTGAAACGCACCCGACCCAATAAACAAAATATGATCGGTTTTCACCATGCCATGCTTGGTTGAAATAGTGCTCCCCTCAACTAATGGCAATAAATCACGTTGCACACCTTCGCGCGACACATCAGGGCTCTTGCCCCCTTCTGAACGACCTACGATCTTATCAATTTCGTCGATAAATACGATGCCATTATTTTCCAATCGAGCAAGCGCATTATGTTTAATATCTTCTTCATTAACTAATTTAGCGGCCTCTTGTTCAGTGAGTACCTTAGCCGCATCTTTGATGGCCATCTTGCGAGTGGTCTTTTTATCCGACCCCATGTTTTTCATCATGCCTTGAAGCTGGGAAGTGAGCTCTTCCATACCTTGAGGGCCAAATATTTCGACGCCCATCGGGTTAGCTGAAATATCGACCTCTATTTCTTTGTCATCTAAATCGCCTTCTCGTAATTTCTTACGAAATTTCTGTCTCGCCGCTCCATCGGACCTTTCATCGCTATCAGATGTAAAACCAACATCGCGGGCAGGCGGCAATAATATGTCTAGAATTCGTTCTTCAGCGGCATCTTCTGCTCGGCTTCTGACTTTGCGCATCTCGGTCTCACGTTGACCTTTTACCGCAATATCAGCAAGATCACGGATGATTGAATCAACCTCACGACCCACGTAACCAACTTCAGTAAACTTAGTTGCTTCAACTTTTATAAACGGCGCGTCGGCAAGTTTTGCCAAACGACGAGCAATTTCAGTTTTACCAACACCGGTGGGCCCAATCATTAGAATATTTTTTGGAGTAATCTCGGCACGCAATTGATCATCTTCAACTTGAGTACGGCGCCATCGATTACGCAAGGCAATCGCTACAGCGCGCTTCGCACCCGATTGGCCAATAATGTGTTTATCGAGCTCTTGAACGATCTCTCTGGGGGTCATTTCACTCATAATTATTACTCGCTTGGAATGTCGAGCTCTTCAACAGTTAAGTTGTGATTAGTGTAGATACAAATGTCAGCCGCAATATTTAGCGAAGCTTCGACGATTTCCCGTGCGCTCATTTCCGTGTTTTGCACTAGTGCTCGCGCTGCGGACTCAGCAAACGAGCCCCCTGAACCGATGGCCATCACACCAGCCTGCGGCTCGATGACATCACCATTTCCAGTGATTATGTATGAAGACTCTTTATCTGCCACGCAGAGCAAAGCTTCAAGCTTGCGAAGCATTCGGTCGGTACGCCACTCTTTAGCAAGTTCAACCGCCGCCTTGGTTAAGATACCTTGATGCTTTGCTAGCTTGGAATCAAATAGCTCAAACAAGGTAAATGCGTCAGCCGTACTGCCGGCGAAACCTGCGATCACTTGCCCTTTGTACAAACGGCGAACCTTTCGCGCATTACCTTTCATCACCGTATTGCCCATGGACACTTGACCATCACCACCGATGACAACTTGATTTCCGCGCCGAACGGAAAGAATGGTGGTTCCTCTAATTTCTGGCATGATTTAACCTAACTAGTTGTGTATTTGCGATATATCGAGATTAGGCTTGAATTTTCAAGGCTTTGTGACAAAAAAGCCATATCAAATAAGGCCGTCTGTCATGAAATAAAGATGACGTTCCACTAGCACCTTAACCATTCGAAGAAAAATCGGATAAGAGCAATGAAAGAAAAAGTCTCGATATGGACTTTTACCCTTCTACCGTTTTGCCTCTTTTAAGATATTAATAAAGGCCTCGTAAAACTAAATCACTTCACAACTTTTAAATGCGAAGTCTTCTTAGCGTTACCATTTTTGCCGGTAAAAGGCGTCGGCTCAGTCTTTTTAGACGCCTTAGGAGGGTCTAAATCAGGGTCCGGATCATCACTATCAGGCGAATCTTCAAAGAAAATGCCTTGGGAATTCTCTCTTGCAAAAATCGCTAAAATTGAATCCATGGGCAAAAACAAGTCATGTTCTACCCCACTGAATCGAGCAGAAAAACTCAAGCAATCGTTATCCATAACATGCAACTTAACAGCGGACGTGCCTATATTCAGCACTATTTGTCCATCCACAACATGTGCTTGAGGCACTTCCACACCCGGGCTTTCAGCATTCACCAATACCTGGGGCGTAAAGTCATTTTCTTCCGCCCACTCAAAAATAGCTCTGAGCAAATAAGGTTTGGTCGAAGTCATATAACTTAAGTATTAATAACCTGTGCCTTTTAATACGATGTTTTAGAAACCACGCAAATCACGTTCAGTGTCGCTTAGACTGTCTTGGAAAGACTGACGAGCAAACAGACGTTCGGCATACTCATCTACCTTTTCCGCTTGCTTTGGCAACATTATATTAAGCACCGGAAGGCGCCATAACATAGGTGCAAAAATAACATCGACTAATGAGAATTCTTCGCCCATTGCATAGTCTTGCTCTTCAAACAAAGGCGAGATAGCAATAAAACCATCACGGATAACTTTCGCAGCTTCCTTGTTTTTCTTATCGATCTGAAGCGCCTTAAACGGCTCTATCCAGTCTCGACGCAAACGCATGATCATCAAGCGTTGTTTAGCTCGTGATACGGGGTCCACTGGCATCAAAGGCGGATGAGGTAAACGCTCATCCAAATACTCATTGATAATAAAGGGGTCATACAAAACCAAATCGCGATCTACCAAGGTAGGCGTTTCGTTGTATGGATTGAAATCAGCGAGCTCTTGGCAGGTGTCGTCAGGATCAGTAAAAACTAACTCACACTCTATGTCTTTTTCTTGTAGGACGATACGACAGGCATGGCTCAACACGCAATCAGTGCCAGAATAAAGTGTCATGATCGATCGTCGAGTAGCTAAGGTGTTCATCATAATATTGTCCTAATTCCTAAAATTTTTAACATCTAAATAAAACAACAAAACGCGACACGGCTAACCATGTCGCGTTTCTATACGGCCTATTGCCGAATTAGTGTACGTCGCGCCAGTATTCTTTCTTGAGCAAATAACACAAGCCCATCAATAACAGTACGAAAGCGATGCTATAAACACCGATCGATTGACGTTTCATAATAGCCGGCTCGGCCAAGTAAACTAAAAAGCCCGTCAAATCGGCCATTGCTTCATCAAACTCGTCAGGCGTCATTTCGCCAGGGTGCGATAATTCGAAAATGGCATTTCCGACTAACTTTTGACCGTCTTCTAAACCAGCAACTACTTGCTCGCGATCAATTAGATTGCCACTTCCATCAATCGGTAGACCTTTACGCACTACCTTTTGCACACCTTGAAGCTCATACATTGCATGCGGCATGGCCACTTTTTCGAATAGGCTGTTGTCCCAACCACTTGGGCTGTCGTCGTCACGATAAAAAGCACGAAGATACGTGTAAACCCAGTTCGGCTTACGTACGCGTGATACCAAAGTTAGATCCGGTGGCGTTACACCAAACCAATTTTTTGAGTCTTCTTCAGGCATCGTCGTTGTCATCAAGTCACCTTCTTTCTCTGTGGTGAACATGAGGTTTTCTTTCAAACGATACAGAGGAATTTCTAAGTCTTCTGCAACTCGGTTATAACGAGCATATTTAGCGCTATGGCATGACAGACAATAGTTAACAAACAACTTCGCACCATTTTGCAATGACGCTTTATCTGACATATTGAAGTAAGGCTCATCTAATGCCACGCCACCGCCACCAGCCGCATAAGCGGTTGAGGTTAAAACTGCGCTAGTAAAAAGTGAGACTAATAAGATCGATAATTTTTTCATGGTCTTCAATCCTCGATTAGTGCTCTGCTGGCATGGTTACGCGTTTTGGTAACGGCTTAGTTTCACCAATTGAAGTGAACCAAGGCATTAATGCAAAAAACGCAAAGTAGATACAAGTACATACCTGAGCCATTAGAGTTTTTATTGGCGTCGGTGCATTCATCCCCAAGTACCCTAAGATAAAAAAGGCGATCACAAAAATAACCAATGCCACTTTAAATGGCCAGCTTCGATAACGAATAGACTTAACTGGTGAACGATCTAACCATGGCAACAAGAAAAAGCAAACAATCGCCGCGGCCATAAGAATAACGCCCCAAGCCTTACCGCTTGAGTTCAAGAAAACAACACATGCGACCAAGCCTGCAGCAATGATGGCAGCCTTAACCTTGATATCAGTCTTCGTAAAAAACGCAGCGGCTATAGCAATAACGACCGACGACACAGCAAAGAACTGTAACAAGGTTGTGGTACTGGCCCGCAAGATCGAATAGAACGGCGTGAAATACCAAAGAGGCACAATGTCAGGCGGAGTCTGCAATGAGTTTGCCGGAGCAAAGTTATCTTTCTCTAAGAAAATACCGCCCAAATCTGGAAAGAAAAAGATCACACCCATGTAAATAATGAGAAAGCCACACACACCGACCAAGTCCTTAACTGTGTAGTAAGGGTGGAAAGGAATGCCGTCTTTTGGATGACCGTCTTCATCTAGCTCTTCGTAGATATCAATACCATCTGGATTGTTTGAGCCAACATGGTGCAATGCCACCAAGTGCAAAAATACCAAGGCCACCAAAATCAATGGTAATAAGATCACATGGAACGCAAAGAAACGGTTCAAGGTGGCATCTGATATAACAAAATCACCACGAATCCACTCAGTCAACATAGGGCCAACGTAGGGAATCACGTCGAACAAGGAGATGATCACTTGCGCACCCCAGTAAGACATATTACCCCAAGGCAATAAGTAACCCATAAATGCTTCGGCCATCAAGGCTACAAAAATAACGCAGCCAATCAGCCAAACAAGTTCTCTGGGTTCTCTATGAGAGCCGTAAATTATTCCGCGAAACATATGCAGATAAACCACGACAAAGAAGGCCGATGCCCCTGTGGAGTGCATATAACGTATCAGCCAGCCATAAGGCACATCTCGCATGATGTATTCAACCGATGCAAAGGCCAGCGCTGCGTCTGGCTTGTAATGCATGGTCAAAAAGATGCCGGTTAATAACTGGATTACCAACACTAAAATCGCGAGAGAGCCAAAGTAGTACCAAAAATTGAAGTTCTTTGGCGCCATATACTGGGCTAAATGCTCATTCCAAACTTTGGTGACCGGCATGCGGTCATCCATCCATTGCATGAACGCATTCGCGCTCTTATGGTTATCGTGACGATGTATAGCCATGCTTATGCCCTCCCAGAGTCATCACCGATGACTACCACATTACCTTCGAACTTAAACGGAGGTACTGGCATGTTAGTCGTGGCGGGAACGTTTTTATAAACACGACCAGCCAAATCAAATTTAGAACCGTGACACGGACAGAAAAAGCCACCTTGTGAATCATCGCCCATTTGCGGATCAGGTCCGATAGCTAATTTTTCTACTGGAGAGCAGCCCAGATGCGTACAAACACCTTCCATCACCAATAGCTCTGGCTTAGCAGGGTCTGAACGTGTGTCATTTTGAGCGTAACCAGGTTGAATACTCGCTGCAGAAGGTGCATCGGCTAAACTACCTTTAATAACGTCAAGACCTTCCATCATTTCAGGCGTACGTTTAAGCAATACAACCGGTTTGCCGCGCCATTCCACTTTGACCATTTGGCCATCTTGAATTTTGCTGTAATCGTATTGTACTGGTGCGCCTGCATTTTTTGCACGCTCACTCGGGCTCATGCTCATTACAAACGGGGTAACCGCTACTGCGCCACCGACGGCTCCAAAGCCTGCAGTAATGCCAGTAATAAAGCGGCGACGTTTAATGTCTTCAACACTGTTTTCATCAGCGTGAACACTATCGTCACTAACGTGGTTGTCAGCCATATGTGCTCCTAAATGTTAAGCCTGGTTGGCTATCTTTAAGCTAAAATTAAATCTTGTCAGCAAGGCGATTAAGTTGATCATATACATCAGCCTTCTCTGCGCCATTAGCAAATGATTCAGTAAAGAAAATTTGCCAATTTTTTTGCTCTTAGTACCGCCTCTCTCATTGGCTGATTATCAGCTCTTTTTACAGACAGGCACTACCAATCAATTTTGGCTCGCGATTGTACCAGATGTGTCAAGCCTTTTGCCGTTTTGACTGATCAAAATAGG
>CAZEXS010000092.1:0-2339 GCA_964516915.1 uncultured Gammaproteobacteria bacterium | reverse complement strand
GCGACTTTATCTTCCCAAACGATATGTTGCGGATCTAGCTCATCCAAAAATCGGCTAGGTTGGCAGTCCATCTCTTCACCGTATCTTTTGCGTTTATTAGCATAAGACAGAGTTAATTCTTGCTGTGCACGCGTTATGCCTACATAGAATAATCGTCGCTCTTCTTCCACCATATCTTCTTCTATGCTGGTTCGGTGAGGCAAAATTTCTTCTTCCAAACCAACAATCGTGACATGAGGGAACTCAAGACCTTTAGACGCATGCAAAGTCATTAAGGACACCACATTATCATTACTGTCATCGTCGTTCTTTTCTAGCATGCCCATTAACGCAATAGTCGAGACAACACCTTCTAACAGTTTGCCCTCATCTTTCTCGGCAATCGAGCGTACCCACTTTAGCAAATCTTCGACGTTTCGCCAGCGCATCTCAGCTTGCTCAGGGCTGGCGCTTTGCTTGGTGATCCAATCTTGGTAATCGATATCTTTTAATAACTCATTTATTAGGCCTACCGGGGCTTCTTCTTTCGCTCGTTCAACAAAACTCGACAACCAGTGTTCAAACTGCCGGACGGCGACCTGACGTTTTGGCGTCAAGTGTTCGTGCAAAGCGGCGGCATTAATGGATTCAAAAAGGCTTTTACCGGTAACCCGTGCAACTTCAGCCAAGGCCTCCAAGGAACTCGCCCCGATTCCTCGGCGCGGAGTATTAATAGCCCTAACAAAGGCATTGTCATCGAGCGGATTAACCATTAGTCGCAGATACGCCATCACGTCTTTTATCTCTGATCGATCGAAAAACGATAGGCCTCCACTCAAAAAGTAAGGGATGCGCATTTCACGTAACTTTTGTTCAAGCATTCGCGCTTGATGGTTACCTCTATATAGAATTGCGTAATCACTGTATGGCCGATTATTCTGAAAACGATGATGCATGAGACCGGCCACAACTTTTTCAGCTTCTCGTTCATCATTATCCGCCGCGATCACCATCACCGGCTCGCCCAAGCCCATCGCACTCCATAGCTTTTTATCAAACGGGCGAGGGTTGTTCTGTATGACAAAATTGGCCAAAGCCAAAATTCGCCCCATAGAACGATAATTCTGCTCAAGCTTTACTAGCTGTAAAGACGGGAAATCGGATTGTAGCTGCACCAGATTTTCAGGTTGCGCACCCCGCCAAGCATAAATTGATTGGTCATCATCGCCTACCGCAGTCAGCCCGTTTCCTTCGGTGCCACCGACCAAGGTTTTTACCAATCTATATTGCGCCGCATTGGTGTCCTGATATTCATCGACCAACATATACTGAACGCGCTGCTGCCATTTATGCCGAATGGTATCGAATTTTCTTAACAACTCATTTGGCAGGTACAACATGTCATCGAGATCAACCGCATTGCACGCTTTAAGATAACGTTCGTAATCATCATAGACTTTGGCCGCGGCAACTTGCGTTGGATTCGTCATCGACATTTGTGCCGCTTTAGTGGGCGACACGAGTTCATTTTTCCAACTCGATATTTGGTTTCTGACACGATCGACCAAGCCATTATCATCTAAATCGGCCTTAAGTAGTTCTCGAACCACATACAGCGAATCAGCCGGATCAAAAATAGAAAAGCCAGGCTTACGGCCAGATGCATCCACTTCTTCTTTGAGAATCATCATCCCCAAACTATGGAAAGTTGAAATGGTCAGGCCTTTGGTTTGGTCTGATCCGAGCAATTCAATCACTCGTTCCTTCATCTCGCGCGCGGCCTTATTAGTAAAGGTCACAGCAAAGATATTTCTAGGGTCAACGTTCTTATTAGCTAGCAACCAAGAAATTTTATAAGTAATGACGCGTGTTTTACCACTGCCTGCGCCCGCCAACACCAACATAGGTCGGTCGATTTCTTGTACGGCTGCGCGCTGTTGGTCATTGAGTTGATCGAACAAAACTGCCTCGTTCTGGTGAATTTTGGTTTGGCACAGAAAAGCTTGATTCTACGCTAAGACGTTTTGAAGAAAAGCACTCTTTTTAACAAGATCGATGCACAAGTGAAAAGATCTTCATCGTGACAACGGAACAACAGTAAATTCGAAGACAATAAGGGTATAGTTGTAACCTAGAAATGACCTATTCTAAAAAATCGCAGCAGCCTAAGTTGCGAAAAGACCAACTTTTGCATAACTCAAATGTAACAGTTGTTGCATAAATGCAACAAAACTCATTTATTTAGGAAAATACCTTAATGTGACTTAACTTCTTAGAATTTTTGAGTGTTTGGGGACTAATATGCATGCATGAAATGTAAATGAGTATTTATTTTCATAACTCTCTCTTCTTTTTGTTTA
>CAZEXS010000091.1:9231-10615 GCA_964516915.1 uncultured Gammaproteobacteria bacterium | reverse complement strand
ACATTACACCGGCAAGTTAATTGATGGCACTAAGTTTGATAGTTCGTACGACCGTGGTCAACCTGCGGACTTTCCAGTTCGCGGTGTAATTCCTGGTTTTAGCGAAGGCTTGTTGGCGATGAAAGAAGGGGCAAAATACACGCTCTATATTCCAGCTGGCTTGGCTTATGGTGAAAATGGCCCACCTTCGATTGGTCCGAACCAAGCGCTAATTTTTGAAGTTGAATTGATTGAAGTAATCAGCCAAGAAGACACTACGACCAAGAAAGAGTCGTAAGTCGACTGCTTGCTTACAACACTTGACGAAAACTTAGAAGAACGGCAGTCGAAACTAGTTATGAACCCAAAATACGCTCTTTATTACAGCAAATATTGTTATTTTTGTCAGAAAGTAATGATGAATCTACGTGGGCGCGAAGATTTGAATATAGATCTTCGTAGTACTTCTGAACGAGAGCACGCGTCGGCCTTAATGAGCGGTGGCGGTAAAACTCAGGTTCCATGTCTTAAAATTGATGACGGTTCTGGAAACGTTCAATGGATGTATGAGTCGGACGATATTATTGCGTATTTTGCGTCGGTTTGATCATGATTCAGCTTTAGCGTTCTTTAAGTGACACAAAAAAGCCCCGGTCGTTGATGCGATCGGGGCTTTTTTTATGATCGATAGATTTGGCTAGCTTTCCAATGCAGAGAAAACTTTGTTGGTTATTTCATCCACAGAGCCAATGCCATGCACGGTCGTATATTTTGGTGAGTTGGCATCGCCGCTATTAGCAAAACTCTCGTAGTATTCGATTAACGGCTCAGTTTGCTCGTGATAGACGTCGAGTCGCTTTTTGACGGTCTCTTCTTTGTCGTCATCGCGTTGCACTAATGGTTCGCCGGTCACATCGTCTTTGCCTTCTTGTTTTGGCGGGTTATAGACTAGGTGATAGGTTCGTCCTGAGGCGAGATGTGCACGGCGGCCACTCATTCGTTTGATGATCTCTTCATCATCAACTCGAATTTCAAGCACATGATCTACATTGATTTCAAGATCTCGCATTGCGTCAGCTTGTGGAATGGTGCGTGGGAAGCCATCTAACAAGTAGCCATTGGCGCAATCGTCTTCTTGAACTCGGTCTTTTACCAATCCGGTGATAATCTCATCTGAGATTAAACCGCCTTGATCCATGATTTTCTTGGCCTCTATGCCCAATGCAGTGCCGGCTTTAACAGCGGCGCGCAGCATATCACCAGTCGAAATCTGCGGAATATTGTATTTTTCAGTAATAAAAGTGGCTTGTGTGCCTTTTCCGGCGCCTGGGCCACCGAGTAGAATCAATCGCATAAATACCTGCCCTAGTTGAATCTTGAGTTGAATCTTCAGTTGACGCATCGC
>CAZEXS010000091.1:0-9131 GCA_964516915.1 uncultured Gammaproteobacteria bacterium | reverse complement strand
TGACGCATCGCCTTAAAAGCCGCCTGCGCTGCAAAGAGCCGGGTAATTTAACATAAAATTCAGGCAATACCTAACCAGCGATGATCAGCATTCAGCATATTGATGTGCCTGGTTAGCATAATGTCAGCCGCCATGTATTACTGGTTTTACGATTAGACGTCAGACGGCCTAATTTGCCCTATCAATTTAACCGAGCTAACGGCATCTTTGATAGGTGACCTAATCGTATTGAAAAGCTACACTAACTGACTATCAAAAGAAAACTTGCAAGTTAAGCTTCTTTTATTTAAATCGACAATGACATGTTCGGGCGCAACACACACCAATCTCGAACTACTGGTTTATCACTGTGTATACTAATTCAAAAAATAAAACAGCGACTAATTATCCTGAAGATGCCTTACTAAACACGCCTGGCTTAGACATGATCAATAGCCAAGACGTGCAAACACTGGATGAGCTTTTTCGGGAGCGTGTCAGGCGCAGTAGCGACAATGTGGCCTATAAGCAGTTCGATACCACTCAAAAGCAATGGAAAAATTGGACATGGGCTGAGTTGGCAGTGCAAGTTGAACGTTGGCAGGTCGCATTTAAGGAGCAAGGTTTAGTTAAGGGCGATCGAATCGCAATCTGTTATCGAAACAGTGTTGAGTGGGTGATTTTCGATCAAGCAGCCTTACGATTAGGCTTGGTTGTAGTGCCGCTGTATACCGCCGACCGCGCCGACAATATGGCCTACGTTATTGGTGACTCTGGCGCAAAATTAGTGCTAGTGGCTAATTCGGTTGTGTGGCAAAAAGTGCATGACAGCGATGAACCTACTGACTGTGTTAACACCGTACTTATCATTCAAGGTGAAAGCACAGAACAAGTCAAAAATATTGAAGATTGGTTGCCAGAATTTGGTGCGCATCTTGAGCGAGGTATGGCAGAGCCTGATGATCTAGCTTCCATTGTTTATACCTCCGGCACCACCGGTCGGCCGAAAGGCGTTATGTTGTCGCATAAAAACATGCTGTCAAATGCGTATTTTGGCATGCGCAGTGTTGCTTTGACTCCTCAAGATAGATTGTTAAGTTTTCTGCCTTTGTCGCACACCTTGGAAAGAACCGTCGGCTACTATGCGGCGATGATGGCTGGCGCGCAAGTGAGCTACAACCGCTCGATTGCCGAAATGGCGAGTGATCTTAAAACGATCAAGCCCACGGTTTTAATATCGGTCCCCAGGGTTTTCGAGAGGGTGCACAATCAAATTTATAAGGGCTTAAAGAAAGAAAGCGCCTTCAAGCAAACATTATTCAGGTACGCGGTAACCGCGGGCTGGGCTAAATTTAATTATCAGCAAGGCACTAAAGCTTGCAGCCCATGGCTGTTGGTGGCCGGGCTGCTCGATGGCTTAGTTGCCAGTAAAGTTCGTGAGCGCTTAGGCGGTGCAATGAACTTCGTGGTTATTGGTGGTGCACCACTGTCGTTGGAGGTGGCAAAGACCTTTATTTCGATGGGGGTGCCTCTTTTGCAGGGCTTTGGCCTTACCGAATCAAGCCCGGTTGTCAGTGTTAATACACCATTGGCATGTCGGCCAGATTCGATCGGTCTGCCATTGCGTGGTGTTACCGTAAAGCTTGAAGAAAACGACGAGCTTTGGATCCAAGGCGACAGTGTGATGATGGGTTATTGGGGTGATGAGAAGGCAACGCAAAATACGATTGTGGAAGATGAATCAGGGCGTTGGTTGAAAAGCGGTGACAGAGCCTCGATCGATGAAAATGGGTTCATAAGAATCATTGGGCGCATCAAAGATATTTTGGTGTTAGCCAACGGTGAAAATGTGCCGCCGACGGACGTCGAAGCGGCCATTATGAAAGACTCTCTGTTCGAACAAGTCATGGTGTTAGGCGAAGCGCGCTCATATTTAAGCGCTCTAGTGGTGCTGGATGCTGAGTTGTTAAAGGAAGTTTGTGAGCAACAAGGCTTCGACGTAAAAGATCTTAATGCCTCTAAATTGAATGCTTATATAAGCAAGCGCGTGAGCGCGCAAATGGGGCAGTTTCCGGGTTATGCCAGAATTCGGCGAGTGCATATTTGTTCTGAAGAATGGACCGTTGAATCTGGGTTAATTACCCCTACCATGAAGATTAAACGGCCTAAGTTACTCGAGCACTATGCTGCGGAAATTGAGTCAATGTACGAAGGACATGGCGTTGCTAAATCAAGTTAGGCGAATTAGCCGTGCCTCAGTCGTTGCGTTTGTGTTTATTGGTTTAGCGGCCTGTGATGCGCAAGTAGCCGGCTCATCCAAGCAAAGCGGTCAACTTAACTCAAGCAAGTTTAAGCCGCTGAAAGACTACGTCAGCGCACGCAAAGAATTTTGGCGCACACTCTACAAGGGGCAAGTGCGATCCTTGTACTGCGGCGATGTATTCAACAGTGAACGGCGCAATGGTTTTAATGTCGAGCATGTGTTTCCAATGTCATGGGCTACTAACGGTTTGCAGTGTGGAAAGCGAAAGCAATGCCGTGCAAGGTCAAAAGACTTCAATCATATTGAAGCCGATTTACATAATTTGTATCCGGCGCGCGTTGAGGTAAATAAAGAGCGTTCAAGCCATCGATTCGGAATAGTGTCTGGTGAAAAACGGGTGTTCGGCAATTGTGATTTTGAAGTTGATTACCGGGCAAGAGTCGCCGAGCCAACTGAATCGGTGCGCGGTGAGGTGGCACGTGCCATGTTTTATATGGCTTACCAGTATAAAGACCTAGGGCTGGTATTGTTTGATAAGCAGGCCAAATTGCTGCTTGAATGGCATCAAGCCGACACACCAAGCAAGCAAGAGCGACAGCGAAACGACAAAATTGAACGCATTCAAGGCAATCGAAACCCGTTTGTTGATGACCCGGCTTTATTGATGCGACTTTACCGAGAAGGGTATTTTAAGAGTCGTTGAGGTTCTTACCCTCATTGAGTCTGTGAGCTTTTGAAAACTTGGTGCTTATGGTGAATGACCTATTCTACTTAGTAAATCTTTTACCTAGCTTTTCGAGAAATTGCCCAACTCCGTAATACTCTTTATGGATTATCTTTTCTACCACCACCTTTCTTTCTTGTCCGTCGTTATTTGGTGTGCTGCATTTTTGTGCGTATGCCCAACAACCATCATCCTTAAAATTACAAAAATCTGGGTGAGTTTTGACCAGTAATTCGTATATTTTTCTTACTTGATGGGTCTCTCTTTCTTCTGCAGGCATATTTTTGACAAAAGGTGTGTTTTTGAGAGCAGGCGACTTCGCATAAGACCAGTTTAAGTCATCAAAAATAATCCATCCGCCTGGCTTAAGAAGGCGATGTATCAAAAAAAAGGCAAGGCCATCAACCAGCCAATTGTGCGCTCCATCAAGGTAGCATAAATCAAATTGGGGCTGTGGCTCTTGCTCAAGAAATTTCATTAAGCGCCAATTATAGGAGGTCGGCTCGTAATAGGTTGTTACGCGATCTGATTCACCAATACGGTCTAACAGTGTTTCAATATTTGGCTCTCGTTGCCGGGCTCTTTCTCGATCAATGGTGACGATTGAGCCACCTGAGGTGCGACCTAGCGCTGCCGCCATATACGATGTTGAAACGCCATGTGCAAACCCAAGTTCAAGGATGTTTTGAACTTGATGTTCCTCCATAAACGACGTGAGTAACTCGGCCTGACCTAAAGTCATATGTGGCGTAGGCCCAACAATTTTCTTTACATCGATGTTATTCATTTTATCTTTACGAGCCGTTGCCGTGTGATTGAATTTCGTCGCTAAGCTTTCGAGCCAAGTTTAAATCTGTGTTCTAAAAATTATTGTCACGCACTCCAATATGAGATAGAAGAGCGGTAATGCAAAATACAGAACATTGCTGCTAAATGCATGCTAACAATCCTCAAGCTGCTCCAACGCACTCTTTACGTGCTCTTGAATCATATCTCTAATGATTCGAAATTCGTCGGGCGGTAAGTGCTTCGGGTCAGGGATCGACCAATCCACACGGTGCTTGGCTATTACCTCAGGGCAAGCGTCACCGCAGCCCATTGTTGCCACAAAATCAAAGCTCAGATCTGGCAGCTGATCTAATGATTCTGAGTCATGGCTAGATAAATCGTAGCCCAGTTCTTGCATAGATTCGATCGCTTTTGGATTTACTACGCCTGACGGCCGAGACCCTGCGCTATAGGCTTCGACCGAGTTTCCGCCCAATATGCGCGCAAACGCTTGAGCCATTTGACTTCGGTTGGCGTTCTCAACGCACACAAACAACAATCGTTTCATGGTTTTGTTTTTGGTCTTCAAGTTAACTTTTGACGCTTAAAGTTCAATGCAAACTGGGTTGTACGCTCATTAAGCTTTGGACGTACCAACTACGTTTGATTTAATCATATATCGTTAACGGCTAAGCCATTTATTTTTGCTGAACAAGCGTTCAATAAGTAGATATCGTTTGGATAGACTATTTACTGACTTTAGCCCATGTGTCGCGCAGGCTTACCGTGCGGTTCATCACTATATTATCATTGCTATTGTCTTTTTCATCAAAACAAAAGTAACCGACGCGTTCAAACTGATAGCGATCGTTTTGCTGGCCAGCGGCGATGCTGGGTTCTAACTTTGCGTTCGCGAAAGTCTGGAGTGACTCAGGGTTTATCAGGGCTGTGAAATCATCGCTGGCCGCCGGATTCGGGTCCGTGTATAGCCGGTCGTACACACGTACTTCGGCATTTAATGCGTGTTCGGCGCTCACCCAATGAATGATGCCTTTTATTTTGCGGCCGTCCGGCGTTTTGCCCTTGGCGGTTAGTGGGTCGTAAGTACAATGCAACTCAGTCACGTTGCCGTCGGCATCTTGTATGACCTCGTTGCAGGTGACTGCGTAGCCATAGCGTAAGCGTACTTCGCGCCCCGGGCCCAGTCTGAAAAACTTCTTGGGTGGGTCGAGCATAAAATCGTCGTGATCAATGTAAATTTCACGTCCGAACGGTATTTCACGAGTGCCCATGCTCTCGTCTTTCGGGTGATTTTTGACGGTAAATGTTTCAGATTCACCTTCAGGATAATTGGTTATCACCAGCTTAAGCGGCTTTAATACGCCAAACACGCGTTTAGCCGAGGCTTCTAGGTCTTGACGAATCGCATTTTCGAGCACCGTCATTTCAATCACGCTGTCTTTTTTACTCACGCCGATTTCTTCACAAAAGTCTCGGATGGATTTAGGCGTGTATCCGCGTCTTTTCAAACCAACGAGTGTGGTTAAGCGAGGGTCGTCCCAGCCGGAGACATGCCCTTCTTTAACTAACTGTATGAGCTTACGCTTGCTGGCAACGGTGTACTCTAAGTTTGATCGGCCAAACTCAATTTGCCGTGGCATCAATTTGCCTTTCTCGCCATTTAAGTTTTCGGCGAGGTCAATGTTTTCTAATACCCAGTCGTACAAGGCTCGGTTGTCTTGAAATTCCAACGTGCAAAGAGAGTGCGTGATGCCTTCAAGCGCGTCTGAAATACAATGCGTGAAATCGTACATTGGGTAAATGCACCATTTGTCGCCCGCTCGATAATGATGGGCGTAGCGAATGCGATACAAAATTGGGTCGCGCATTGAAATGTTTGGCGAAGCCATGTCAATCTTCGCACGCAAGGTGTATTGTCCTTCTTCAAACTCGGCGTTTTTCATGCGCTCGAATAAGTCCAGGTTTTCGGCAATTGAGCGCTCTCGGCTGGGGCTGTTTTTTCCCGGTTCAGTCAAGGTACCGCGATACTCACGCATTTGTTCGGCGTTCAAATCATCCACATACGCGGCGCCTTTTTCAATTAGCTGAATGGCAAAGCCGTGCAGTTGTTCGTAATAGTCCGACGCATAACACAATTTGGCCCATTCAAACCCTAACCACTCAACGCTTTGGCGAATGGATTCGGCGTACTCTTCGTCTTCTTTTTCAGGGTTGGTGTCATCAAAACGCAGATTGCATTTCCCGCCTAAGTCGTTCGCCAAGCCAAAATTTAAGCAGATCGATTTAGCATGACCGAGGTGCAAATAACCATTAGGCTCGGGCGGAAAACGCGTGTAAACGTATTCATGTTTGCCGTTCTTAATGTCGTTTTCCGCAATGCTGCGTAAAAAATGATTCTTGCTCATTTCTGAATGTTCGTTGGTTTAGTCGTGCTGGTTAAATAGGGGTGAATGTGGAGCGTTAGAGCGGCCGCACAGATACGGCATTATATCGTTTGATGGCGTCGGCGCGAGCAAATTTAGCTTAACTCGATTAAATCCGCGCTTCCTTAGTCAGTTTGACGTCGTTGGTGTGTAAGTCTGGTGTGGCAAGAGAAATTTCGGAGCGAATCGATTCTTGCAAAATATAGGCTCTGAAAATTTGCTTGATGGCCAACAGCCGTTTTACGTCTTTAATATAGTAATAAACCGCCCAGGTCACTGCGTAATCGGCGGTGTCGTAGACCATGATTTCCGGTGCAAATTGTTCTTCGCGGCTGCCTTCGGATTTGTCTATGTTTTCGAAAGCGCGCTGCATCATCGCCGTCACGTCTTCTTTGCTGTGCTCATACCCAATATTAAACAACAGGCATTCACGTAAGCCCTTGGCAGACGCAAAGCGAGACAAATTCTGTAGGCCGTAGTCGCGCAGTCGGTTATTGCGCACCATTAAGCGATGGTTGTTGGCTAAATCTAACAACTCGGTATGAAACAGCTTTGTGCGAAATACGCTGGCAACGATTTTATCGCCATCCATATTAAATTGAATCACGTCGCCTTCTTCGCATAAGCGGCTGTTCAATATAATAAGGCCGGCAATGATGTCGGGTGCCCAAGCGGCTTGTGTCATGGCTAAAGCTAGCCCGGCAATGCCCAAGGCGCCACCGGCTTCCAATAAGGAATTGAAGCCTAGAATACGTAAGCAGCTAATAACCGCAATTAAGCTGATTACGGTGGCAACAATCAGGCTGAGGCCGCGGCTTGAATAGGTGTCGGAAACACTGGTGGTGTTGTTGGCAATGCGCTTTTTACCGAATCGCATGCGCACAAAATAATTAATAATTTGCGTGGCAACGACTGCAAAATACAGCAGCATTAATGAACGAGTAATATTTGACGCGTACTCGCTTTTATCTTGCAGTAAATAAGCATCGGATAACACCGCGATGATTATCAGCGCGTTCAGCACTCGCATCATGCTCGCTCGCGTCGCAATACCGTCGGTATTGTTGAGCAGTGAGCAAATAGGCTGGGCGGCAAAAAACAACAGTGCGCTCAATCCAATTGTGATGAGGTCTATTTGGCTGAGTGGCGCAATCAATGTGGCTAAATCCATGGTTGATCATTATACGGTAACCGTTGCAATGAGCAATGTTCGCTGTACTCGCGCTGTTTGGCGAGTCGCAATCGCAGGTAAAAAATGATAGCGTAGTTTGATTATGGCAATATCTTAGGCGGTAATTAGTAATGGTAAAATTTACGATTAATGGAAAGCCGGTATCGTTGGATGCTGATCCAGCAATGCCGTTACTGTATGCCATTCGCGACATTGCTAAGCTCACAGGCACAAAATTTGGGTGTGGGCTTGGTTTGTGCGGGGCATGTACGGTGCATTTAGAGGGCAACCCAATAAGGTCTTGCGTGACAACGCTTTCGGCAGCTGAAGGCAAGTCGATCACCACCATTGAAGGCTTAGAGACCGATGGCGACTTGCACCCAGTGCAGGCCGCGTGGTTTGATCATAAAGTTCCGCAGTGTGGCTATTGTCAAAGTGGCCAAATGATGAGCGCCGCGGCTTTGATCGCTAATAATACCTCTCCGTCAGAGGCTGAAATTGAAAGCGCAATGCGCGGCAATATCTGCCGTTGTGGTACTTACCCGCGTATTAAAGCCGCGATTAAACAAGCCGCTGAGGTGACTAAGCGTGCCACGGAGGCGGCCAAGCAACAGGCCAAAGCTAATGAAGAGGCTAGTAAAGAGGCTAGTGCGAAGACCGGTCGAGGTAAGGCATGAGCAATCATAAGGATGTCGTGACGAGTGGTTCAATAAGCCTCCTCAACCGCCGACAATTCATGGCGCTGACCGGTCGAGTCGGGGGCGCACTTGCGATAGCCAGCAGTATGCCGATGGCATTGCTTTCAGCCACGGTACAGGCCGACGATCATCAGGCAAAACCAAGCAAAGACGCCATGGAAAAATTGAATGTCTTTGTATCGATTGCGGCTAATGGCGACGTGCAAATCGTGTGTCATAGAATGGAAATGGGGCAGGGTATTCTCACCTCGACACCGCAAATTATTGCTGAAGAACTCTGCGCAGATTGGGATAAAGTCACCGCCGTGTTAGGCGAGGCTAATACCGCTTACGGAAATCAAAGTACCGGCGGCTCGGCGTCTATAAAAAATCATATTAACCACACTCGGCAAGTTGGTGCGGTGGCGCGCGACATGCTTGAGCAAGCTGCGGCTAAGCAATGGCGTGTGTCGAAGTCTCAAGTCCAGGCAAAAGACCATTCGGTAGTGCACATCGAATCCGGTAAAAAACTGGGCTTTGGTGAGTTAGCTGCCAGCGCCTCTTCGATGCAGATGCCTGACGCCAAGTCGGTGTCTCTTAAGGCCATGAAAGACTACACCATTATCGGTAAAGACGTGGCACTACAAGGCCTTGAAAGTATCGTTCGTGCGCAAGCGGTTTATGCGCAAGATGTTCAACTACCAGGAATGTTAATCGCGTCCATCGAGCGGCCACCAGTAGTGGGTGGCAAAGTAAAATCGTTTGATGGCAGTGCGGCAAAAAAAGTATCAGGTGTTGTCGACGTTATCCGTTTGAAAGATAGAAGTTACCCTGTGCAAGCGTACCCAAAGTCCGGGGTGGCGGTTATTGCCACCAACACCTGGGCCGCGCTAGAAGGTCGAAAGAAGCTTAAGGTCGAGTGGGATAACGGAGAAAATGAAGCTCATAACTCCGAAGTTTACAAAAAAGAACTTGTTGCGAAAGTAAGCAATAGAGCCAAGCAGTTTAGAGTTGTTGGCGATGTTTACGCGCATCAGTTTGACCCAACTAAGACCCTCGAAGCCACCTATACCGTTCCTTACCATCATCATATGTCGATGGAGAC
>CAZEXS010000090.1:0-11157 GCA_964516915.1 uncultured Gammaproteobacteria bacterium | reverse complement strand
GTAACACGAACAGTACGGTAACGATGACTTTCATTCAGGTATTATACTCGTTTAATTCTCGAGATACTTGTCTGGACTTAGACTTGTCGGGATTAAGTCAGTCATAATATCTACACAATAAAACACTAGCCCATATTTATTTAAGTTCGATAAAAAAAACATCGACAACGCTTTAATTTTTATCGTCAAACATTCAAGAGACAACCTCAAGAGCAAGCTTTAAGTCATTGAATGAAATAGATGAATAAGCTAACATCACCAAACAAAGTAGATAAATCAACAATAGAAATTTGGGGCTGGCCTGTTGGTGAACGACGCTCAAACTTACACCAACAGCCCAAATCAAATGGAATTACCACACACCAATCAGACTCTCTAGGAGAAAATCATGTTGCTTTCACAAACAAAAACCACCTGTTATCGCGCTGCACTTACTTTATTTGTCCTGTGCATGAGCACAGCCAGCTTTGCAGAAGAAGGTGGTGCATTTTTCGGAAAAAAGGCCGCCGGCAAATGGATCATAGGGGGGAAGGTATCCAATATTGATCTAAATGAGTCTTTTGTTGATGATTCAAGTGGCACAGGAATCGTGCTGGGCTATGAGTTTGCAAAAAGTGTTGGTACGGGTAAATCATCGTTCGAAATCGAATATATCGCTGGCGAAGAAGAGAACATTAATTCAAGCAGCATCTTCAGCTATGAAGTCACGCAACTTAATGCATTTTTCACTTACCGAAGTGCAGGCAACGTGTTTTACAAATTAAAAGGCGGCCTAGAGTACAGTGAAATCGATGTGCGCGGTGGAAGCTTCAGTCAAAATGATTTTGAAGATACATCCTTAGCCGGTGGGATTGGCATTGGTTATCGATTTAATGAATACGGGCTCATTGAACTTGAATACACCAAAGGTTCAAGTGATGCAGATATTGCCACTGTATCGCTAAATGGCTTGCTTACATTTTAAGCAGAGCAGCCTGATCTTTAACTGGGTATTACTGCCAGAGCTTGAAACTGCCAGAGCTTAAAACTGCCAGAGCTAAAAACTGCCAGAGTTTGAATACGAATATCAAACTCTGGTTTTTCACGCTTTCAACTTCAATAGCGTGGATAATAAATAGAACGTTCTTTCTTTCGTTTGATGGACCAATCAACAGCCGTTTTAGAAAGTAATATCTTCAATAAGATCCAATGGGTCTTCCAGACCTACGGCAATTCTGACCATTCCTTCAGTGATACCGGCTTTAGCCTTGTCTTCATCCGTCCACCGTGCGTGCGTTGTGGTATACGGGTGTGTGATGGTCGTTTTGGTATCTCCTAGATTCGCGGTAATCGACATCAGTTGAGTGCGATTGATCAATCCAAAGGCCGCATCTCGGCCGCCCTCAAGCTCAAACGTTACCACAGCTCCGCCGCGAGATTGTTGCGACTTCGACAACGCGTATTGCGGGTGATACTCTAAACCTGGATAAAAAGTCCGTTGAACTTGAGCGTGTTCCGACAAGTACTCGGCCAATATTTGCGCGTTGTCACAAGCTTGATTTACTCGTAAGCTCAACGTTTCTAAACCTTTGGCAAATACCCAGGCGTTAAACGGGCTCATCGATGGACCAGCGGTTCTCATGAACGACAACACCTTTTCGCCAACAAACTCTTGATCGCCAACAATCGCGCCCCCAACACAGCGACCCTGACCGTCGATGAACTTAGTTGCCGAATGCAACACAACGTCCGCACCCAGTGCCAGCGGTTGTTGCAACACAGGCGTGCAAAAGCAATTGTCGACCACCACTTTTATCGCAGGGTTATAGGAATGCGCAAGTTCAGCAATAGCTCCGATATCGGCAATTTCCATCAAAGGATTGGTCGGTGTCTCGAAAAACACCATTTTAGTCTCGGATGTTAATGCCGCGCGCCATTCATCAAGATTGGTTAGTTCAACAAACGATACGGTCACGCCAAAATCAGTCATCAAACTCGACAATAAAACCCGGCTTGCCCCAAAAATAGAATACGCCGAAATCACATGATCGCCCGCTTTTAAGCATGACATACACACAGCCAACATGGCGGCCATACCACTGGAGGTGCCAATGCAGGCCTCGCCACCTTCAAGGGCGGCCAAACGATCTTGAAAAAGGCTAAGTGTCGGATTGGTAAATCTGGAGTAAACATTACCCTCTTCTTCGTATGAGAAACGAGCCTTAGCTTGTTCGGCGCTGTCAAACACAAAACTCGACGTCGTGAAGATAGCTTCACTGTGCTCGCCATACTGAGTTCTCTCATGCCCAGTTCTGATGGCAACAGTCGCTGGACGATAGTTTTTCTTACTCATAGGCACTCTAAGGATAGATCAAATGATTAAACCGATTCATCCATTTGACTCATATCGCGCAGCTTAGACGGTGAAGATTCGACGGCCTTTTTTGCATCATCACTGCGCACCAATTCCAGAGCCGCAAAATAGTCGGCATCAACGTCACCGGTAACGTACTCTTGACTGAAGCATGACGTATCAAATTTTGTTATTTGAGGATTACCTTCCGACGCCGCATCGATCAAGTCATGCAGGTCTTGATAATACAAGCGATCAGCGCCAATGCTTTCTTGAATTTGTTCTACCGTACGATTGCTCGCCATGAGTTCATCAGCGGCCGGCATATCAATACCATAGACATTCGGATAGCGCACGGGCGGCGCAGCCGATGCGAAATACACTTTCTTCGCGCCAGACTCACGCGCCATTTGCACTATTTGTTTGGAGGTGGTGCCGCGAACGATTGAATCATCCACCAACATCACATTTTTGCCTTCGAATTCAATATCAATCGCATTGAGCTTCTGACGCACTGATTTCTTACGCTCCTCTTGGCCAGGCATGATAAAAGTTCGACCAATATAGCGGTTCTTAATAAACCCTTCTCGATATCGAACACCTAAAACTTGAGACATTTCAAGTGCGGCCGTTCGGCTGGTGTCTGGAATAGGGATAACCACGTCAATATCATGATCCGGCCATTCGCGTGCAACTTTTTTAGCTAGCTTCTCGCCCATTCTCATGCGCGTGCGATACACCGAAATACCGTCTATCATCGAATCTGGTCGAGCAAGATAGACTTGTTCAAATATGCAAGGAGCATACGTTGAATCACTAACACATTGATGGGTCTCTATATCACCGTCAATAGGCAACACAATACATTCGCCGGGTTTTACGTCAGCTAACACCGTAAAGCCTTGACTGTCCAATGCCACACTTTCAGAAGCAACCATATACTCACGGCCATTGTCGGTCTCTCTGAAACCGTAAATTAGAGGGCGTATACCGAACTTATCTCTGAAGGCGACTAAGCCAATTCCCATGACGAAGGCGACCACGGCATAACCGCCATGACACCGTTTAAACACGCCCTCGACCGCGCTGAATATTTGTTTACTATTCAGCTGATAGGCATCTTCACCAAGGTTTCGATAAATCTCATGCGCAAAGACATTCAATAAAATTTCCGAATCAGAGCTGGTATTAACATGCCGAAGATCATCTTCAAAAATACGCTTTCGTAACCGATTCGCGTTAGTCAAATTGCCGTTATGCCCAAGCGCGATTCCAAATGGCGAATTAACATAGAATGGTTGCGCTTCAGCGGGTGAGCTTGAACCTGCCGTTGGGTAACGGCAATGCGCAATTCCGATATTGCCATTTAAACGCTGCATGTGTCGTTTAAAAAACACATCTTTGACTAAACCATTATCTTTGCGCAGATTAACGAATCCATTCTCATCGCAAGTTAATATTCCAGCGGCATCTTGCCCCCGATGTTGTAAAACGGTCAACCCGTCATAAAGACTTTGCGCAACCGGGGATTTCCCGACAATGCCTAACACACCACACATAGAGCTTTCTCGTAAATTGCCTAACAGCTTAGATTGCCTAACAGCTTATATTACCTAACGGCTTAGACTGTAGGGGCTAAGGAATTTCATCAAGTAGTAATAAGAAGGTTTTAACATCAAACTAGCGCCTCGATTTGCGCGAATTTTAACCTATTTAACTTCGCTTTATAATGATTAACGCACGATGAAAATCAATATTTTCTAAATTGATGGGTCTGCGATGATTTGTTCCACGCCTTTCTCTATCAACTTTTTCTTGAGGTCGCCATCTTCCAGCGGTTCATCGCTTTGCCACAGCTTTGGCATTACCTGCTCGGCAAATTCCACAGCCGGTAATAAGTGCGGTACAAATTTAGAATCTTTCCAGAACGAACTAGAGTTCATTCCTAAGGCTTGCATGAGAACTAATAATACAGCTGAAATGGCTATCGCTCGTACGACTCCCGTTGCAATACCCAAAACACGATCCACGCCTTTAATGGGGCCGCGTACAATTAACTTGGTTATCACGTAAGAAACAATCGCAAACACAAATAAAGTCACGACAAATATCAAGCCAAAACCGGCCGAGTTTCTTAATTTGCCCTCACCTAGGCTGGCAAACTGAGCAATCCACTCTCCGGCTTCAACGCAGTAGGTATAACCCAACCAAAACGCCATTATCCAAGAAATGATTGAAAGCGCTTCTTTAACGAAGCCGCGCATTACCCCGACCACGGTTGAAATAATAAAAATGGCGGCCAGTAGAAGATCGAAAGCGGACATATTTATACCGATTATTTGCTTTGATTTAATAGTGTATGGCGAAGCAATTGAAGCTTGGCCTATCACTGCGTCGTTAATAAATGGGAGTTTACACCGAACCACAGATTTTAACTAACGGTGATCGCAACAAACTCGCTATTGATAGAGGCCAATAGCGACAGGGTGAATAAACACGAGGTATTTTTGTTACCCGCGCAACTCTATAGCTCAACTCACGGTGCTATGGATAAACGCTATGGATACACCCTGATGAACCCACTCTTACCCATTTTGGCTAGCAACTTATCATTTTCCACCCCGGCTTGAGAGCGCTGCTCAAATGGGCCAAGCCAAATGCGCGTGCCGGTTTTCTTACCTCGGTTTGTGTCGACAATGGTCGTATGAGGCTCAAACCCTTTACTCGAAAGCTGCTTAACTAATCTTTCTGCGCCTTTTTTATCAATAAGTAGCTCAACCTGAACAACCCAACCAACATCAACTTTCTTTACAGCTGCTTTTTCTGTTTTACTGGCCACGCTCGGCTTAGATACAGGTTTAGCCTTAGTCGATTTTGAAATACTCGTGATCTTAGCCGCATCGGTACCCGACTTAGTCAGCGTTTTTGAATCAATCGTTGTCTTTTTAATTTCAGTTTGAACCTTTGGCTTTTTACTGGTTTCGGATTTCTTGAGCTTAGAGGGTTCTTCAATTGCAGAATTAACGGCGTCGCTTATTTGAGTGTCGGCTTGATTCCCGCTAACAGCGACCGGCTCAGACACAACCTGCTTGCCATTCACAGGTGTGATTTTTGACACATAAACCGTTTCTTCAGGTTCTTCAAAAGGCAAGGCTGAATCATCCAGTTGAGCAAGCACCTGGTCCTCAAACGTAGAATGCCGTTCTTCAATTTGCAGGTTCTGCTCTGCTTCGTCTTTTTTAGCCTCAGAAGGCGGGCCAAGTAGCCATGGTAAAACCAAAGCACCAAAGAAAATTAATACCCCTGCGCCAGTAATACGGTGTTTTAAATTAATTGGGTCAGAGCCCGATTCAGGAGATTCAGTATTTGTTGACATTACTTCAATTTTTTAGAGCTGATATTCATGTTTCAGATAGGCAGATTGAATCTGGTGGCAATACCCGCCTATCTGTAAGATCTTGAACTTTAGATTCTAACAGCTTAATGCTGCTTAACTCGATTCTAGAAGACTAATTATATCACCGACTACGTAAAACGACCCAAACACCAACAAACAGTCATCGCTTGTTAATGTCTCGTTTGCCTTATTATAGGCCTTAACCGCATTGTCATGCAGCGCGATTAAATCAGGCTTACCCGCACCCGAGGCATTGCAGGCTTGTTCGAGGCATGCATTTATCTGCGCCGCCGATGAACCGCGCTCACCGGAAATCGTAGCCAGATGCCACTGCGACACGCTTGATAGGATTCTCGACAAGCTGGCAACAATTTGCTTGTCTTGCAACATACCACAGACCGCGATCACTTGACCGGCCACATCCAGAGATTCGATAAACTCATTCAGCCGTTTTATCGACGCCTCGTTGTGCGACACATCAAGCACTACAAAAGGCTTGCTCGAAATTAGTTGGCAGCGCCCTGCCAGTTTTGCGCGGTCTAGACCGGTACGATAATGGTGATCTTCAACATTAATATCATTGCCTAACTGCTCAACCGCCGCGATCGCCAGCGACGCATTGCTCAACTGAACGCCGGCCTGACCAAATGGCAGAGGCAGTTCCTTTAGGGTCAAGCCCTCTGCATCATAAGACCATGAAGGCGCCACTTGGCTCTTTGCGTCCTTAATAAGGCCAGTAAAATCAAAGTGTTTGCCGATCAACACTTGTTTAGCGTCGATATTGTTCAAGTGATCAAGCATAGATTGTTGCGGCTCGCGCACGCCAACCACGCAAGGTTTAAAATTGCGTGCGATACCCGATTTTTCAAAGGCTATTTCATCCAATGTATCGCCCAACCATGCGGTATGGTCAAGCGCAATACTGGTGATCACCGCCACGTCCGCGTCGAGCACATTAACCGCATCAAGGCGCCCACCCAGACCAACTTCCATCACCGCCACGTCTACCTTTTCATTTAAAAACAGTGCGATGGCTAGTAAAAAGCCGTATTCGAAGTACGTTATAGGCGTGTCACCGCGCGCTGATTCAACAGTCTTGAATGCGTCCAATAATTGATGATCGTTCGCGTCAAACCCGTCGATTGAAAACCGCTCGTTAAACCTAACAAGGTGTGGTGAAGAAAATTTGCCAACTTTGATATTGGCTGCGCGATAGATACTCGCAATTATCTCGCAGGTAGAACCTTTGCCATTGGTGCCCGCAACACTGATGACCTTGAATGGGCGGCCTTGTGGGCACATGTCAGCGTAAAGCGCCAAGGTGACCTTTCGAACACGCTCTAAGGACAAATCTATTTCTCTAACGTGCAAGGTCTGAATGTAATCGACCCATTCGCTTATGGAGTTGCTTTTAAACATTGTCATTCAGCTTTCATGCAAAAAGTCTGCCATAAAAACTCATTAGAGAGATTCCTTGTGCAAGTTTGATAAGAACTCAGCTAATAAACCAATGTCTTTATTGCCAGGCGACGTCTCTACACCACTATTCACATCCACCGCGTATGGCGTGACAGCGGACACACGTTGCCGGACATTCTCGAGGCTCAAACCACCCGCCAAAATTAGCGGCTGGCTAACGTCGTCGTTGGGCCAATGGTTCAAATCCAACAACTGGCCTGTGCCACCATGTTGCCCTTTGACATAAGGATCAAGCAATAAGCCTCTTGCATTGGTGAAGCTAGCCGCGGCTGCGCGTATTTGATCGGAGCTTTGAACTCGTAGCGCCTTTATATAAGGTCGCCCTAGGGATTCAGCAAATTGAGGCGTTTCGTCGCCATGCAACTGAACGGTATCCAGCCCAATTTCATCAGTATAATGCTTTACCAATCGCGATTCGGCATTAACAAAAACGCCGACGACGTTTACAAACGCTGGTACCAAGGCTCTTAGCTCTATGGCCTTTTGCAAACTAATTACACGCGGGCTATCTGCATGAAGAATGAACCCGATTGCGTCCACCCCCAAGCCCACCGCGGCTGTCACATCTTCCACCCGGGTCATACCACAAACCTTAACCCTAACTCTATTCAAGTTACCCTCACAGCTAGCTTCCGCATTTGTTATGTAAATTAACCCTTTATATTCTAATTGATTGACTGACAATCACAGTCCGTGGGCACTGGCCAGAAACGGCCCTAAATCGCTTACCAGTAAGCGATTGATCGACTGGAGGATGGCAGTATAAATTCTTCTGGGTACTCAACGCCAGTTAAATATAGACCGTGTGGTGGTGCGGTAACTCCAGCATGCTTTCGATCTTTGACTTGAAGCAGATGTTCCATCCAGTAAACGCTGCGTTTATCGCACCCTACCTCAATTAAGCAACCGGCTATGTTTCTTACCATATGCTGTAAAAAGGCATTCGCTTTTACATCGAACCAAATCCAGTTTCCTTGCGCCTGCAACTCAATGCTGTGCAGTGTTCTAACCGGCGAATGAGCTTGGCAGCCAGCCGCTCTAAAAGAACTAAAGTCATGCTCTCCTAACAAAGCCTTACTGGCTTTCGCCATACGCGTTGCATCAAGCGGTCTAAATTCATGAGTCGACAAAGATCGCAATATAGCGCTTTTAATTGGTGCGTTATTAATAATAAACCGGTATGAGCGACTTAAGGCTGAAAACCGAGCATGAAAATCATCGCTCACCTTCACTACCCAAATTAAACGCACATCCTGCGCCATGAAACGGTTAGTTCCGCGACACCAAGCAAATTCAGTGCGTTCGGCATCCGATTCAAAATGTATCACTTGATGGGTTGCATGAACGCCAGTATCGGTTCGCCCAGCGGTGATGATCGAAACCGTTTCATCAGCCACTTTACTGAGCGCCGCTTCCACTTCTTCTTGGACGGTTCGAACATCGTGTTTTTGTGTCTGCCAACCACTAAAGTTACTGCCATCGTACTCGACACATGCCGCAAATCTCATCTCAATACCACTGCATATCCTGCAACACTACTCACTTTTAAACAAAAGTGACCATAAATAAAAAAATAAGCCCATACCCTATTTGGATATGAGCTCACTAATATAGCTCTACACGCAAATCGCGTATATCGAACAATCTACCGCAAAACTAGCTGTTTATTGAATCCAATAACTCTTGTGAATTGGTGATGATTTCTTCAGAGTTTTCTGGGTTGGCAACAAGTTCTTCAAGAATCTTTTTGGCACCATCATCATCGCCTAAATCGACAAATACTTTAGCCAACTCGTACTGTGTTTGTGCCTCGTCGTAATCTGGGTCAATAACCAAATCACTAACCTCAGCAACATCACTGTATTTAGAATCTTCTTGAGCAGGTGTTTTTTCAGCCGGGGAGTCAAAATCGATAACCAAGTCACCTTCTGACAAATCGTCATCCAGCGATTGCGGGGCCCCATCACCAAAACTCAATTCGGTTGAAATATCAATTTCCGCTACTTCTTCGTCATCTTCGTCACTTGCGTCTGAGAAATCGAACTGAAGTACTTCTTCGTCATTGTCTCCGCCACCCAAACTTTCGCCTAGATCAAGCTCGCCCATTTCAATTTCATCTAACTCGCTGATTGCTGATCGATCCTCATCAAAATTAGTCAACTCGACTGTCTCACTATTTTCGCTAGCAGAGTCAACGATTAATTCAGATATTGAGTCACCTTCTAGTTCAACCGTTTTTTGGGCATCATCAGCCATCGACAATGCGTCTTCTTCATCTGTTTCATCAACGGTATCGAAAACCAATGCCTCTTCAATTGACTCTTCTTCGTCGGCTTGTACGGGCTCTGCAAGCTCAGCCGTAAGCTCATTGCTTAGCCCGCTGGCAGGTTGGTCCTCAATTGCCGTTTCAGCATTATCTTCGGCTGATTGATCAACAACCTCAAAATCGTCTCCAGACAAAGAGAACAGTGGGTTTTCAGGTGCCAATTCTTGCCCCATATCACTGACTTCTTGCCAATCATCACCACTCATCGAATCACGCTGCGTAAATAGCTCTTCCGCAACTCGTTCAAAACCCTCGATGTTCTTGTTTTTGTAATACAAACCAATCAGCTTGCGTTTAACATCAACACGATCAGGGTTAGAGGCTATTCCATCTAATA
This sequence comes from uncultured Gammaproteobacteria bacterium, assembly GCA_964516915.1. Classification (GTDB taxonomy): domain Bacteria; phylum Pseudomonadota; class Gammaproteobacteria; order Arenicellales; family Arenicellaceae; genus Arenicella. The sequence continues at coordinate 1,286 of CAZEXS010000090.1, read as the reverse complement.
AGACTTCTTCAGCTTGCTCATCTCTCCCATAAGCGATATACACATCAGCCTCGGCGATTGGGTCCACTTCATCCGCTTGAACAACCGCATCGCTGTCACTGTATACCGTAAGGAATGAGGTTTCTTTGTCAGCCGTCGCTGCAGAGTCAACATTATCACTCATTGATTCAGCCTCTGACGCTGACATTGACGCCGACAAACCAGATTGAGTGGTGTCTACCCCAATACTCTGCGAGTTGCTTTCAATAGACAACATGCTGATTTCGAATTCTTCGTCAGCGCGTCTACGACGCATGAAGAACATGCCGGCGCCACCGAGTAATAACAATCCAAGTCCGCCGGCTATTGGCACGATGCCACCAACTTTATCAAGCATCGATTCATTGCTGGCCGGCTTTTGCACAACCGGTGTACTTACCGGTTTTGGCGCGGGTTCTACGATTTCTTCGATTACACTGACGGTATCATCCATCGAAGCATCAGCAACCGTATCAGCCGCGTCATCAACTAAGCTTTGTCCATCATCTATCGAATCATCTAGGCCTACCTGATCAGTAGAGTCATCTAAGAACTCACCCAAAAGATCATCGGTACTGTCGAGATCGCCAGACACTACACTGTCATTCTCACTGCTTTCGTCAAAAAATTCATCTAAAGCGTCACCGGATGAGTCAGTCGACTCATCCGCCAGGTTAGACTGCTCGGCCAAGGTCGCTTCCAAACTCGCCAAGTCAGCGTCTTCAACACTAAGACTCGCTAGCCGGTTCATATCGGAAAGCTGGCCTTCTAACAGCGCGATGCGTTCAGACAATTCTTGATTTTCCAAATTAGACGAAGCCAAGGATGTTTCTAATTCCGCTATTTCTCGTCGCAAGGCACGCACTTCGCCTGCACTGGTATCGCCCTGAGCTGCGGAAACAAAGGTATCGGTGTCGGATGATGCGCCAACTTGAAAATTGCCGCTATCGTCGTCACTAAATTCACTATCGGAATAACTTGAAGCACTGCCATACAATTCTGAATCAGAGCCATAGGTGTCTTGCCCTACTCGCAAACCTGAATCGGCAATCAAAACACTTGGATCCCAATCACGAACTTGTTGCGAGAAAAATCGGCGCGCATCATCCAAGTTAACGGCACGAATTTCATTAATATTACGAACATTAAGAATTGAGCCTTTGATCAAGCCATTAATATTGCCGTCTATAAATGCATCGGGGTTATCCTCATGGAGTATCTTCATGATGGCGTAGATACTCAAATCCGGAACTTGTCTTTGTAACTCA
>CAZEXS010000089.1:0-11227 GCA_964516915.1 uncultured Gammaproteobacteria bacterium | reverse complement strand
CGAATCAGAGAGAATTTTCGTAAACTTCGCGAGACTGAGACCGCTGAGATTATGAATTTCTCAATCAATCAGACATTGCCTAGAACCATTTTGACGTCACTCACAACTTTGTTGGTATTGGTGATGTTGTACATATATGGCGGAGATGCCCTGACTGGCTTTGCCGCAACTTTGATTATTGGTGTATTGATCGGTACCTATTCATCTATTTTCGTCGCTAGCCCAACGGTATTAGCGCTTGGTGCAAAACCAGACGACTTGATTCAAGAGGTTGTTGAAAAAGAAGGCGCTGAACACCCAGACATGTATATGCCGTAATTCGTATTATTAGATTTCGTATTAACGGTAAGTGACCATTGCTATGCGCTTTGATAGCCAACGACTTGATAGCCAGCGACAGTGAAAGAATTTAAAATTTTAGTGGAGAACTCCTAATGTTTAACAAAAGTAATGATATCGCTTCTTTCGACCCTGAGGTCTGGTCAGCTATTCAAGACGAAAACACTCGTCAAGAAGAGCATATAGAACTAATTGCGTCGGAAAATTACGCGAGCCCAGCGGTAATGCAAGCGCAAGGTACTAAGCTAACCAATAAATACGCTGAGGGCTATCCTGGTAAGCGCTATTACGGTGGTTGTGCTTATGTAGACGTTGCTGAAGATTTGGCTATTGCTCGGTTAAAGGAGCTCTTTGGTGCGGACTATGCCAATGTTCAACCGCATTCAGGCTCATCAGCGAATATCGCGGTCTATCAGGCTGTGTTGAAGCCGGGTGAAACAGTACTTGGCATGAGCCTTGATCACGGCGGCCATTTAACGCATGGCGCCAAAGTGAATTTTTCTGGACGCATTTACAACTCGGTACAGTATGGATTGGTCGAAGAGACTGGTGAGATCGATTACGACCAAGTTGAAGCACTGGCCTTAGAGCACAAGCCGAAAATGATAGTGGCGGGTTTTAGTGCTTATTCGCGAGTGGTTGATTGGCAGCGTTTTCGTGAAATCTCTGACAAAGTTGGTGCTGTCATGATGTGTGATATTGCGCATGTAGCGGGTTTGATCGCCGCTGGCCTGTATCCTAGCCCAATTCAAATCGCTGATGTTTGCACATCCACAACCCACAAAACACTTCGTGGGCCACGTGGTGGCGTCATTATGGCAAAGAATAATCCTGAGCTTGAAAAAGCCTTAAATTCTCGCGTTTTTCCTGGTTCTCAAGGCGGCCCTTTGATGCATGTGATTGCGGCTAAGGCCGTTGCTTTTAAAGAAGCATTGTCTCCAGAATTTAAGACATATCAAAAACAAGTTTTAGATAACTCCCGAGCACTACAGAAGGGCCTTGAGCAACGCGGTTATGGCACAGTATCGGGTGGAACTGATAATCATCTTTGTTTGATCAGCTTAATCGAAAAGAACATAACGGGTAAGGCCGCTGAAGCTGCCTTGGGTGCTGCAAATATCACGGTAAACAAAAATAGTGTGCCAGGTGATCCACAGAGCCCGTTTGTGACCAGTGGTATTCGTATCGGTACGCCGGCCATAACAACTCGTGGGTTTGGTGTGCCAGAGATGGCTACATTGGCGACCTGGATGGCTGACGTTATGGATTCTGTGACGTCAGACGGTGATTTTGATCAAAGTGTCACCGATCGAGTTAAATCTGAAGTGTTGGCTCTGTGCGAACAGTTTCCAGTTTATGACCACACTGACTAATCAGCCGATTTAAGTACCGGAACGAGAATAACAAGTGCGCTGTCCATTTTGTCAAAACGAAGATACTCGAGTTATTGATTCTCGCTTAACTGAAGACAGAGATGCGGTACGTAGGCGGCGCGCTTGTGAAGCTTGTGGTGATCGATTTAGCACGGTTGAAGAAGCAAACTTAAAGCTTCCGTATATTGTTAAGAGCAACGGCGATCGTGAGCATTATGATGAGGCTAAATTAGCACGCGGTTTAGAGCGAGCACTTGAGAAACGGCCAGTGGATTCTCTTGAAATAGAGAACATTTCACATCGGATTAAACGTAGCTTATTGACCAGCGGTGAACGTGAAATCCCTTCTTTGATGTTGGGTGAGTTAGTCATGAACGAGCTACGTGAAATTGATCAGGTTGCGTATGTAAGATTTGCCTCGGTATATCGATCCTTTCAAGACGTTGATGCGTTTAGTAATGAAATCAAGCGCCTACAAGAAGAAACGATGCGTGGGCGAAGTGATAAGCGAGCTAAGGCGCGTGCGGCGGCTAAAAAGAAGTCGACCAAATAAGCTGAATAAGTAATCTGACCAAATAATCCTACTAAATAGCCGAATAAGTAAGAGTAGTAAATCTGTAAATTATGAGTGAAGCAACTGACATAGAGTTTATGCAGCACGCAGTTTCTTTGGCAAAGAAAGGTGAGCGTACAACACAGCCTAACCCAAGAGTTGGGTGTGTCATTGTTAACCAAGGGCGAATAGTAGGTCAGGGCTACCACCATTCAGCTGGCGAACTGCATGCCGAGCGCGTGGCCTTGCTTCAAGCGGGTGAAGAAGCCCGAGGTGCCACTGCCTATGTGAGCTTGGAACCATGTTGCCATCAAGGAAGAACGCCGCCTTGCACCGACGGTCTGATCGACGCAGGTGTTACCAAAGTTGTCGCGGCCATGAGTGACCCTAATCCAAGAGTTGGGGGTTCAGGCTTTGAACTTTTAGGCAATGCGGGAATAGAAGTTGTAAATGACGTGCTGCATGATGAAGCTTTGTGGTTGAATCGCGGGTTTGTCAGTCGTATGGTCAGGAAGCGACCGTGGGTTAAATTGAAATCCGCTGCAACGCTTGATGGGCGAACTGCCGCCTACGATGGACGTAGTAAGTGGATCACCGGAGAAGTGGCTAGGCAACAAGTGCAGTCATTGAGGTCGAAGTGTTCCGCTGTTGTCACAGGTATTGGTACCGTGTTGGCTGATGATCCGAATATGAATGTTCGAGAAAATCATTCGTTTGAGGTTGAACGTCAGCCTTACAGGGTAGTGTTAGATACGGCCTTACAAACACCATTAGATTCGCGCATTATCGGAAGCGATCAAAAACTGATTATTTTCACGCTCTCGCAAGATTTAGATAAAGTGGCGGCCTTAATAGAACAGGGCGCCGAGGTCATTCAAATGCAAGGCGGTGCAAATAACAAGCTCGATTTAGATTTAGTGTTGGCAGAGTTGGCAAAATGGGAATGCAATGAGGTTCTTATTGAAGCGGGGCAAACCTTAAGTGGTGCGTTTTTGCAAAAGGGCTTAGTTGATGAGTTGGCCCTATATTACGCTGGAAGTCTACTTGGTGATCAAGGCAAAAGCATGTTTGAGTTTGAACAGCCCATAGAGTTTGAAAAGCGAGCCGAGTTTAAGGTTAAGTATGTTGAAATGGTTGGCGATGATTTGCGTGTTGATGCGATTAACCCAGGAAGCTGGAAAGACCTACAAAGTGATTAGGTTGATTGTCTAGTTTTTGCGTACTAGCACCCATTCCGACCTTATTATATAAAATCGATTTTTAAGATAGAGAAATATTATGTTTACAGGCTTGATCGAGACGGTTGGAGAAGTTACCACAAGGGTAAAAGTCGGTGGCGATATTAGAATTACTGTGTCAGCTCCAGATTATGCTGATGTCGCGGTAGAAAATGGCGCCAGTATTGCCATTAATGGTGTTTGTCTAACCGTGATTAAGCAAGAAGGTGTGGAGTTTTCGTTCGACGTGTCCGTAGAATCGATTAATCACACGTTGATAGGTGATTGGAAGCCCGGAACCAAAGTAAATCTTGAGATGGCTTTGTTACCTACCACGCGCTTGGGTGGGCATTTAGTGTCTGGGCATGTGGATGGTTTGGCTCGACTTGTTAAGCTTGTGCAAGATGCGCGTTCATGGCGTATGGTTTTTGAGGCACCACAAGACCTGCTTCGGTATATAGCTAAGAAAGGCTCTATCACAATCAATGGAACTAGCCTAACTGTGAATAGTATTGAAGGGCCTAATTTTGATGTGAATGTGATCCCACATACATTTGATGTCACAACTCTAGGGCTGTTGTCCGAAGGTGATCAAGTTCATATAGAGGTTGATTTGATTGCAAGGTATTTGGAGCGGTTATTGACTGGCGATACGACGGTCAAGAGTGGAATAACTGAGTCCTTTTTATCTGAACATGGCTTTTCTTAATAAGCTATCTAAGCTACTGCGTATTATCTATACTAGTTAAAAATGACTTATTCACTCACAGACGTTGAGAGGCTTTATATATGTTAGTTACTCCCTTGTTTGCTGCACTATTTGGTATTTTGTATTTCTTGTTATCGATAAACGTCGTGCGCCACCGACTCACAAAGCAAGTATCATTGGGCGACGGAGAAGATCGGTATGTGCAACGTGCTATTCGTATTCACGCTAATTTTATTGAATACGTTCCACTGCTTTTAGTGTTGTTTTATTTCTACGAAATAATGAGTTTGTCAGGTAGCTTAGTATTCGTTTTAGGGGCTAGCTTATTGGTAGCTCGGGTTTGTCACGTGATAGGCATGTTAAAACCAAAACAGTTTATTGTTTTACGTCAAATAGGAGCCTTGGTTACGTTCTCGGTTTTGTTGATTATTTCTCTAGCATTGGCGATACATTACCTACCCGTGAGTGTGTAATTGGCGACGTATAAAGCGCTAACACAATAATCATCGCAAATATCAATCTTTAATTAGGTTAGTTAGCTAATCGCTAGCTTTGCTATTTAGCTCAACTATTTGGTTGCCTGAATTAATTGTCTGAATTACTTTTATTTAAAAATACTATGGCCCTAAGCAGCATTGAAGAAATTTTAGAAGATTACCGAAATGGTAAGATGGTCATCATTACGGATGACGAAGATCGCGAGAACGAAGGCGATTTGATGATGGCTGCTGATCGTGTTCAGGCTGATGATATCAATTTTATGGCGCGGTATGGGCGAGGTCTAATTTGCTTAACATTGACCGAGGATCGTTGCTCTCAAATTGGCTTGCCTTTGATGGTAGGCGATAACAATGGCGCTCGCTTTTCTACTAACTTCACCATGTCTATTGAAGCCGCTGAAGGCGTTACCACAGGGATATCAGCAGCCGATCGCGCCCGCACAGTACAAGCCGCTGTTGCCGCTGAGGCTAAACCATTAGACATTGTTATGCCTGGGCATATTTTCCCCATTATGGCGCAACCGGGCGGTGTATTAAGTCGAGCTGGTCATACTGAAGCCGGTATCGATTTCGCTAGACTTGCAGGTCGAGACCCATCGAGCGTGATATGTGAGATTTTAAATGAAGATGGCAGCATGGCTCGCATGCCAGATTTGGTCGAATTTGCCAAAGAGCACGACCTTAAAATTTGTTCGATTGCTGAGTTAATTAAGTATCGACTTGATAAAGAGCCTACCGTGAGCCCAGTTAAAGATACCGTCATTAGCACAGAAAATGGCGACCTTAGAACCGTTGTGTTTAAAGACAGTGAGCGAGATGAAACGCATTTGGCCTTGGTTTGTGGAGAGATTGATCGAAACACACCGATTCCTGTTCGTATTCATGTTGAGTCTGATTTTTTAACGGTACTCAAAACATTGAACAATAAAGGAAATTTTCCTGTACAAGATGCCGTAGACTATATTCTGGAGCAGGGTTCAGGTATCGTGGTTATTTTACGATATGGCCAGAATGCCGAGGAAGTGGTTTTTGATATCGAGCAGATTCAAAAAACTAATAAGCCGGGCAGCCAAGGGCATCTAAGATTACTTGGCGCTGGAAGCCAAATACTATCGTCTCTAGGTGCAGGAAAAATTAAAGTGATGGGCCGAGCGAGAAAGACTCACGGCCTGTCTGGTTTTGGAATTGAAATCGTTGAATATATTGAAGAGTAGTCCATATTCAATCTTCAGAACATCAATTAACAACACAGTATTAAATTATGAGTTACAAACAAGTTGCCGGTGAATTGACTGGCGAAAAGCAAAAATTGGGCATTGTATTAGGACGTTTTAATAGTTTTATTGGGGATGCTTTATTGGGCGGCGCGGTTGATGTGCTAGAGCGCCACGGTGTGTCGCAAAAAGATATTACCGTAGCCTATGTGCCTGGTGCCTTTGAAATTCCACTAGCCGTACAAAAGATGGCGAAAAGTGGCGATTATGACGGAGTCATCGCGCTGGGCGCGGTTATTCGCGGGTCAACGCCGCACTTTGATTATGTTGCTGGGGAATGTGCTAAGGGTCTTAACGCAGTTCAGTTAGACACAGGTTTGCCTATAGGTTTTGGTGTTCTAACCGTTGATTCGATCGAACAGGCGATTGAACGTGCGGGCACCAAGGCGGGAAATAAGGGTGCCGAAGCCGCTATGACTGTTTTAGAAATGGTCAATTTGCTGAAAAAGATATAAATATGGCATCTAACCGACACAACGCTCGAAAAGCAGCCGTTCAGGCGCTTTATCAATGGGATATAACACAGCAGCGCACCGACGAAATCGAGCCTCAATTTGAACAAATTCATGACCTACAAAATGTAGATCGTAAGTATTTGCGCGAAGTGATGAAGCAAGTGCCAGAAACAACCGATGAGCTTGAGCTACTGGTTACACCCTTTATAGATCGAGAATTTAGTTCTATTGACCCAGTTGAACGAGCTATTTTGCGGTTGGGCGCTTATGAGTTGTCTAGCAAGCCGGATGTGCCAACTAAAGTTGTTATCAATGAAATGATTGAGCTGGCCAAAGTATTTGGTTCTGATCATAGTTACAAGTTCATCAATGGAGTGATGGATAAAATGGCATCTTCAGTTCGCAAAAAATAGCAATAGTTCATGGAGTTGAATTGGCTAGGTGTTAAATTAGCTAGGTGTTAAGTTGGGTAGAGGTCGAATTTTATGGGTGTTGACCTGAAAGAAATTAACGATTGTTAGAGTTTGAGTATCTAAAATGTCAGAATTTGCGTTGATCGAAAAATATTGTACGAATTTGGGCGCGACTCATAGTGATACGGTGCTTTCGGTCGGAGATGACGCCGCAATCGTAAATATTCCTGACGGTTTTCAGTTAGTGGTAAGTGTCGATACCTTAGTAGAAGGAACTCATTTTCTTAAGGGGCTGGCGCCCGAACTTGTTGCGCATAAACTCCTAGCGGTTAATCTCAGTGATATGGCCGCCATGGGCTCGAGGCCTAAATGGGCTACGATTGCCTCTACCTTACCCAGGTTTGATGAGGAATGGAGCGCGCGATATACGTCCACCTTGGATAAGGTTGCCAGCATGTATGGCGTGGAAGTGATTGGAGGAGACACCACTGAGGGGCCAAGATCTATGTCCTTAACAATCATGGGCCTGACCCCCAAAGGCATGGCTATGACTCGCAGCGGAGCCCAAGTTGGTGACAAGGTTTATTGTTCGGGTAATGTAGGTGATGCAGCATTAGCCTTGACGCGTTTATTGGGTGAACAAGAACTTCCGGATGATGTTTTTTCTGAAACGCTTCCTGCGCTTCATATGCCACAACCCCAGGTTACATTAGGCCAACGTTTGTTAGGTTTAGCGACGTCGTGTATAGACTTGTCAGACGGCTTAGTTGGTGACGCCGTTCATGTGGCGAATCGAAGCAATGTAACCATTGAAATTGAAACTAATGATGTTCCGATCTCAGATGCATACAAGCGTTACATAGATGCGGGGGGATTTCTTCGTTATGCCTTAGCTGGCGGCGATGACTATCAACTTCTGTTTACTGTTGCGGAAGGTAATGAGGATGCGCTCGATAGTATTTCGAAAGATTTAGACGTAAAAATCACACATATTGGTCGGGTAGTCGAACGTCAAGAAGACGGGGTGATCACCTTGGAAGATGGCGTGCCCACACCATTGAAACTAAGGCCGTTTCAACATTTTTTCTAAGACTAATATAAATACCGTTTAAGACTAATATAAATACCGTTCTAAGACTATTCTAAGCCACTGTTACTCTAAGTCCTCCAGTTATCAGGTTACCTTAATGCGCGATGTACATTTCCAGTTAACAAATCCAGTTCATTTCCTTGCTCTGGGGTTCGGCTCAGGATTAATAAAGCCAGCACCAGGAACGTGGGGCACGCTAGCAGGTATCCCGGTTTATCTGGGTATTGTCAGTCTCATCGGCTTTACCAGCAGCATTTATATTGCAATATTGGTACTTACTTTTGTGTTGGGAATTTACCTGTGTGGTAAAACTGCAAGTGATGTGGGCGTACATGACCACGGATCAATCGTTTGGGATGAAATTGTAGGGCTACTAGTGACACTCACGTTTTTTGAACCTACCTTGTTTAATGTAATTGTTGGTTTTGTTTTGTTTCGTTTGTTTGATATCTGGAAACCTTGGCCTATTAAATTGCTAGATAAACATGTTCATGGTGGTTTTGGGATCATGATTGATGACGTAATAGCGGGAATATTTGCATGGATTGGTTTGTTCGCAATTCATGCGGTAATCAATTAAACATCGATTGGCGTCTAGTGCATCTCAATACCAACACATTTAGAGTCGATTCGGCCGATTGGGTTCCATCACCTAATCACGATGAAAGGCCTGACAGTAGCGACCCAGAAGTAGTAATCGTGCACTGTATAAGTCTTCCTCCGGGTGAATATGGAGGTGGAGAAGTTAAACGCTTTTTTCAGAATCAATTGTCGGCAGATGAACATCCGTATTTTCAAAGTATGGCCCATCTGTGCGTTTCTTCCCATTTTTTGATTGATCGAAAAGGAGAGCTTACTCAGTTTGTAACCACAGATAAAAGGGCATGGCATGCTGGGGAGTCGGTCTGTTTACAACGATCACAGGTCAATAATTTTTCAATCGGTATAGAGCTTGAAGGCTGGGATCTCGATGAATCAGGTTTTACCAGCCATCAATATCAATCCTTGGCTGAGCTTATAGTTTGTCTAAGGCAAGCTTATCCAAAGATTAAAAGTGATCATCTATTTGCGCACAGTGACATTTCGCCAGGCCGTAAACCTGATCCTGGTCCTTATTTTGAGTGGACAACGTTATTTCGAATATTAGACAAAATGTCTATATAGATTCATCGATCGGTTATTGCTACAATGAATCTCATTAAAAACTGATTCATAGAGGCTTTGTATGTCTGTTGTTACCGAACGAGTAGCCGTTGTTTCTGGCCTTCGCACTCCATTTCTAAAAATTGCAACAGGATATAGAACCGTACCTGCAAGGGTATTGTCGTCCTATTTAGTGTCCGAACTTGTGGCTAGCTCGGGTGTTGAAAAAAGCGAAATAGAACAATTAGTATTCGGTCAGGTTGTCATGTCACCTGATGCGCCTAATTTGGCTAGAGAAGTCGTTATGGGTTCTAGTTTGCCGGTATCTACAGATGCTTATAGTGTCTCAAGAGCGTGTGCCAGTAGTTATCAATCGGCGGCCGATGTAGCCTCGTCAATCCGTAGTGGTCAGATTTCGATTGGAATAGCGGGTGGTTGTGATGTGATGTCTCAGCCCCCGATTAGTTTCAATAAAAAGATGACCGAAGCGATGGTTAAAATGAGTTATCACAAAGGTTCTAAACTCGCTGCCTTTAAGGGCATTAAGTTTAAGGATTTAATGCCAAGCCAGCCTGCGATCAAAGAGCCTTCGTCTGATTTGACCATGGGGCAAGCTGCCGAAAAAATGGCGAAAGAGAACAGTATATCGCGAGAGGATCAAGACCTCTTAGCTCACAATTCGCATATTAATGCTGCGCAAGCTTGGGAAAACGGCTGGTTTGATGAGCAGGTAATGAGCGTGATAATGACGCCTGACTACGAAGCCATAGACAAAGACAATATTTATCGACCGGGCTCAGAACTGGAAAAGTACGGTAAGTTAAAGCCGGTATTTGACCGTAAAAACGGCACCGTTACTGCGGCAACAAGCTCACCCTTGACTGATGGTGCATCGGCTGTGTTGTTGATGAGTGAAAGCAAAGCAAAGGCATTAGGTTTGAGCCCCTTGGGTTACATTAAAAGCTATGCGTTTGCGGCAATTGATCCAAATTGGCAAATGCTTATGGGCCCGTCTTTTGCAACGCCCAAAGCTTTAGATGGGGCAGGGCTAACATTAAAAGATATCGACTTGGTTGATATTCATGAAGCGTTTGCCGCCCAAGTATTGTCCAATACACAGGCGTTTGGCTCTAAAACCTTTGCTCAAGAGCGCTTAAATCGAAGCGAGGCGATTGGTGAGGTTGATTTTGATCGACTTAATGTGAGTGGCAGTTCGATTTCTTTAGGTCACCCGTTCGCAGCTACCGGAACACGCCAATTAACTCAAATGCTCTATGACTTAAAGCGAGTCGGTAAACAGTTTGGCTTAATCACAGCGTGTGCTGCGGGCGGCCTCGGTGCCGCAATGGTATTGGAATCGGCTTAACGGATAAGGTGAATAACATTATGAAAATTTTTACCATTGAAAAAACGAATGGCATTGCCGTCATTAGCATGAATGACCCTAGCCAACCGCAAAATGTGTTGAACAAAGTTATTCAAGAAGAATTTGAGTCGGTGTTTGAGCAGGTTAGTAATGATAAAGAACTAAAAGGCTTGATATTTAAATCGCATAAGCCTAAGTGCTTTGTTGCTGGTGCCGACATTAGTTTGTTGCAGTCGATTACCAGCAAAGAAGAATCACTTGCAGCAACTCAAATGTTGCATGACTTTTTCGGAAAAATTATCGATCTTGATATTGTGACGGTGGCGGCTATACATGGCAGTTGCTTAGGGGGCGGCTTAGAGCTTGCACTGGCGTTTGATTATCGGATTGCTTCTGACGATAAGTCGACCAAAATTGGTGTTCCTGAGGTCCAACTAGGTGTATTGCCAGGCGGAGGCGGAACACAACGCATTCCACGCCTTATTGATCTACCGACAGCCTTAGATCTGCTGTTATCTGGTAAACAGTTAAATGCGAAACGCGCTCTCAATGCTGGGCTTATTGATCAAGTTTGCCATGAGTCTCAATTACTCAATGTGGCTAATAAACTTATTGCCAAAGGTAAACCGAAACGTTCCCAGTCATTACTTAATTCTGTTATGAAGTTTGGACCAGTGCGTTCTTACGTGATTGCTCAAGCCCGTAAAAAAGTAATGAAAATGACTAAGGGTAAGTATCCAGCACCGCTGAAAATATTAGAGGTGGTAGATCAGGGGCTAGCGACCAGCCTTGATA
>CAZEXS010000088.1:2306-11577 GCA_964516915.1 uncultured Gammaproteobacteria bacterium | reverse complement strand
TTGGTTCGACATTTAGAATTTCTGTTACTTTCGATGGATCCAAGTCCTCAGACATAATTCGTAACCATGCATGAGTATAAGCACATGTTGAATATTCGTCATTGTATTGATTACTCACAAGACCTACGTGTGCCTAACAGCATATTAGTGCGCATGCGCGTTTACACTCTTGAGTGTTTTCTCGGTATCTTTTATATCTTTCTGATTTTAAATACATATCCTTAATTTCCTTGTTTTTTGGTAGGATGAAAATGAGCATGCGCGTTTTCATTCCTGTCTGCGCACCCTATCACTCCACGAAAGTTTAATAAAGTATTATTTTAATTGGTTTATTTCCTGTGTGAATGGATGAAAGCGAGCGCGCGAAGGTGGCAAAGTTGCTTGCTCACCGCAGAATTTGCATAAATGCTGTTTTTATATACAGTTTTTGTGATTATTTACACTAATCATATTTTTAAAAAATTTTGTTTTCACACACTCAGTAGAGCAATAAAAAGGCCCTTCATTACAAGGGCCTTTTTATTGAGAGGTAAGTTCTAAACTTCTATGGTATTCGTTCAGAACGGTATATCGTCATCAAAATCGTTTGCGGGTTTGGGCGCGCTTTGCGGCTGTTGCTGTGGCGCTTGACCACCGCCCTGCTGCTGTTGACCGCCGCCAAATTGATTTTGTGGCTGTTGGTAACCGCCACCGCCCATACCGCCGCCTTGACCACCGCCACGAGAATCGAGCATTTGCATTTGATCCGCGACGATTTCAGTTGAGTAACGGTCTTGGCCTTGTTGGTCTTGCCATTTACGGGTTTGTAATTTGCCTTCGATATACACTTTTGAGCCCTTCTTTAGGTACTCCCCTGCAATTTCACCTAGGCGATTAAACATCACGATTCTATGCCATTCGGTGCGCTCTTGGCGCTCACCGGTATTTTTATCCTTCCATGAATCAGATGTGGCAACGCTGATATTAGCTATCGCAGCACCATTATTCGAATAACGTACTTCAGGATCGTTACCCAAATTACCTACGATGATTACTTTATTGACACCTGCCATTATTTACTCCGAAATATTTTTGTTGTTAATTCGAACCTGACTGATTGGTTTGGTCAGCATTCTATTTATATGTTCAGCCAGTCGATTTTAGCCCTTCGCGATGATCAGGTCGAGGGCTTGCTCATCAAGTTTGCTTTTATCGACCTTAAGATAAGCGATTGACTCCGATTTAATCACAATAACCTCTTCCACTCCGCCTACCGAGCTTAAGCCTAACTCGTAGTCCTGTTGTGACTCTGCGTCTAATTTGACAACCAAGCTATCTAATAAAGTCATTTTTGGGGCAAAAAACAGTATAGCGGCCCAAATTAACAGCAATAAGCCACAGAGCGCGAATACCGCGTTGACACCAAAATTACCATACACTGTGCCGCCTAGAAAGCCGCCGAAGAAGATCCCCGTGAATTGAAATGTGTTATACACCCCCATTGCCGAACCCTTGCTTGCGGCTGGCGAAAGCCTTGAGACTAGTGACGGCAACATGGCTTCTAATAAATTAAAGCCCCAGAAAAAGACCAACAGACAAACGGTTATCGCTGCTTGACCACTTGGCCTTGCTAAAAACAATAGCTGCGACACTACAAGCAAACAAACCGCGACGAAAAAAATGCGTTGCACTAGCTGTTTTTTCGCACTTAATATGATCAATGGCACCATTAGGATCACTGAAATCAGTAGCGCAGGTACATACACGGCCCAGTGTTCGCCTGTTTGCAGCCCCATTTCTTGAATCAAAATAATGGGCACCGCGACGAACATTGCTGTCAGCACAAAGTGCAATATAAAAATACCTAAATCCAAGCGAATCAATTGCGGGTTACGCAACAGCTTTAGCATTTGCTCGGGTACTGGGCGCACTTCTAAATTGCGTACTTGTTGGGGAGTTGGCACCACCTTTAAAACCACGATCATGGACCCAAAAGTAAGTGCGGCGGTCATTATAAAAAGCCCCTTGACCGAAAGAAAGAACTCCAACCATGGAGCACTGATAAGCGCTAGCATAAACGCCAAACCGATGGTCATTCCAATCATGGCCATGGCCTTAGTTCGCTGACTTTCTCTGGTCAAATCGCTGGTTAGAGCAAGCACCACGGCGGCAATCGCTCCGGAGCCCTGCAAAGCCCTGCCGATAATAACGCCGGTGATGCTGGTTGAAAACGCGGCAACAAGGCTGCCCAAGATAAAGATTGATAAACCAACGATGATGATCGGTTTACGACCAAATTTATCTGACAAAATGCCAAATGGGATTTGAAAAATCGCCTGGGTTATTCCATAAACACCCAATGCTATGCCCATCAACATTGGCGTGGCGCCGTCCAGCTGTTCCGCGTAAATCGCCAATACCGGCAATATTAGAAACAGGCCGTACATACGTAGACCGTAGACCGAAGCCAAGGCAAATATTGATCGCTTCTCTAAGGAATTTAACTTATTAGAACTCACTGACTGCTCGACTGCGTTTTGCGCTCGATAATAATGGGTGAATAGTAAAAAACTTGGTGCGTATCACAAACTTATAAACTGACAGGGCCAAAGCCGACGAGGCACAGCGCTTAAACAGCCTTTTTTTGCCAACACACTCAAAAAAGGATACCGATTTGTCGGCCGGAGACGTATATTAACAGGTTGTTCATTCGGCTCAATAAAAAGAATTGCTTAGTGCTTAATTTTGAGCAATTGATGCTTACTAAAAGTGCCTATATTTGGCTTATAAAACCGACGCTTAGACACTCACCCCAGATAGAAATAAACCGTGTTAGAAAAAATCACCATACGTGGCGCCCGTACCCATAATTTAAAAGGCATTGATTTAGAGCTGCCGAGAGACAAACTGATTGTGATTACTGGTTTGTCTGGCTCGGGAAAGTCTTCGCTGGCATTTGACACCATTTATGCCGAAGGCCAGCGCCGATACGTGGAATCGTTATCGGCTTACGCTCGCCAATTTTTAAGCCTGATGGAAAAACCCGACGTCGATGTAATAGAAGGCCTGAGCCCGGCTATCTCGATTGAACAAAAAGCGACTTCTCATAACCCCCGATCAACGGTCGGCACGATTACTGAGATCTACGACTATTTGCGCTTGCTGTACGCGCGCGTTGGAGACCCTCGCTGCCCAGACCATAATGTTACCTTAGAGGCGCAAACAGTAAGCCAAATGGTTGATCAGACCATGGCATTGCCAGATGGCACAAAAGTGATGTTAATGGCGCCTGTGGTAAAGAATCGTAAGGGCGAATTTTTGAACTTGCTTGAAAGTCTGCATGCTCAAGGCTTTGTTCGTGCGCGGGTCGACGGTCAGGTCATTGACTTATCTGAACCACCAAAGCTGAAGAAGAATTTTAAACACGATATCGATGTGATCATTGATCGCTTGGTGATCAAGGAAGGTAACGAGCAGCGCATGGCCGAATCTTTCGAAACGGCTTTAGAGCTGGCCGAAGGCGTCGCCGAAGTATTGGTCATGCCAAATGAAGACGAAAAAGAACAAGTGCTGGTATTTTCCAGTCGATACGCCTGCCCTCATTGCGGTTACAGTTTAAGCGAATTAGAACCTCGTTTATTTTCGTTTAATAATCCTGTTGGCGCCTGCTCAACCTGTGATGGCTTGGGTACCAAACAGTATTTTGACCCAAAGCAGATTATTTTTGATGATTCAATTAGTCTGTCACAAGGCGCCATCAAAGGCTGGGACCGACGCAGCTTGTTCTACTTTAGAATGTTGCAAAACGTGGCAGATCATTACGGTTTCAGCGTTGATGAACCGCTCAACACCTTGACCGAACAACAACGTGAAAACCTATTATTTGGAAGTGGCGAAGAAACCATAGAATTCAGTTACTTACGCCATAAAGGTCAAGGGGTTACTCGACACCATTCCTGGGAAGGCATCATTCCAAATATGGAGCGCCGTTATCGGGAGACCGAATCCAATAGTGTGCGTGAAGAGTTGGCGAAGTTTATTAACTCGCAGACCTGCCCCGATTGCTCTGGTAGCCGACTTCGCTTAGAAGCACGCAATGTGTTTATTGCCGATACCAATATCAATGAGATAGTGTCTCGTTCTATCGGCGATGCGCTGGCGTTTTTTGAAAGCCTGGCACTCAGTGGTAATCGAGCTGAAATTGCCGAAAAAATCGTCAAAGAAATTCACGATAGATTGGGCTTTCTTGTCAATGTCGGGCTTAACTATTTAAGCATGGACAGATCGGCTGAAACCTTATCAGGCGGTGAAGCGCAACGTATTAGGTTAGCGTCGCAAATTGGCTCAGGCTTAGTCGGGGTTATGTACGTATTAGACGAACCCTCAATTGGGCTGCATCAGCGAGACAATGACCGGCTAATATCCACATTAACGCATCTGCGTGACCTGGGTAATACCGTGATTGTGGTCGAACACGATGAAGACGCCATGCGCCATGCTGACTACATCGTTGACATTGGGCCGGGGGCTGGCATTCACGGTGGCAACATCGTGGCCCAAGGCACGATGGATGAAATCAAAGCGAACCCCAACTCACTTACCGGTAAATTTTTATCGGGCAAAGAAGGCATTACTGTGCCGGCGGATCGTCATTCAGCCAAAAAGAAAGACGTTATCAGCATTAAGGGCGCCAGTGGTAATAACCTGAAAAACGTTTCGGTGGATATCCCGCTTGGCGTGCTTACCTGCGTTACCGGTGTGTCTGGTTCTGGTAAGTCTACCTTAATCAATAACACGCTCTACCCTGCGGCTGCACAGTTGATAAACAAAAGTCGTATTGAAAGTGCGCCGCACGACAGCATTACTGGCCTTGATAAGGTTGATAAAATTGTCGATATCAATCAAAGCCCAATTGGTCGAACGCCGCGCTCGAACCCCGCCACTTACACTCAACTGTTTACGCCGATTCGCGAGCTTTTTTCAAACACTCCTGAAGCCAGAGCACGTGGTTATAAACCAGGGAGATTTTCGTTCAATGTAAAAGGCGGTCGCTGTGAGGCATGCCAAGGTGATGGCATGATCAAGGTAGAAATGCACTTTCTACCCGATATTTACGTGGCTTGTGATGTTTGCAAAGGCCAACGCTACAATCGCGAAACCTTGGACATTCGCTATAAGGGGCAAAATATTCACGACGTACTCGACATGACGATCGAAGACGCGGTGGACTTTTTTAGCGCGGTACCGAATATTCACAAAAAGCTTGAAACATTAATGGCTGTTGGCCTTGGCTATATTAAGCTTGGCCAAAGTGCAATTACCTTGTCAGGCGGTGAAGCTCAACGTATCAAGCTGGCCAGAGAGCTTTCAAAACGAGACACCGGGCAAACACTCTACATTCTTGATGAACCCACCACCGGGCTGCACTTTTATGACATCAGACAGCTGCTGGAAGTCTTACACAAATTACGTGATCACGGAAACACCGTTGTCGTCATAGAACACAACTTGGATGTTATTAAAACCGCTGACTGGATCATTGATTTAGGCCCTGAAGGCGGCAACGGCGGCGGCACCATTGTTGCTGAAGGCACCCCCGAAGAGGTTGCTAAAAATAGTGATTCGTATACTGGCCACTATCTAGCAGAGCTATTGGCGTAAAAATACCTTAATTCTCCGATAGGCGAGCCGCATACAACTTACATACGGCCTCGGCAAGGCTTTGCTCGTCAGCGGTGAAGCGCGCTTTCTTAGGGCTGTCTATGTCTAATACGCCACTGAGTGACGACGTATCGAATGGCACAACCAGCTCAGACTCGCTGGCGGCGTCACAAGCGATGTGCCCAGGGAACGCATGCACATCCTCGATTAGCTGAGTTTGCTTAAGTTCAAACGCCTTGCCACACACGCCTTTGCCAATCGGAATTCGAGTGCAGGCGGGTTGCCCAGAAAACGGCCCGAGCACCAATTCATCTTGTTTGTAAAAATAGAAACCAGCCCAATTAACGTCTTCGATATTGTGATAAAGCAATGAGGCCAAATTTGCGGCGTTTGCAATTGGGTCGTTCTCATCGCTGATCAGTGCTTCAGCTTGCTTTAACAATAGAGAGTAAGAAGAGTGCATTATAAAAATGGATTTACTGGGTTAATGGGTAGCAAAAGTAAGACAGAACTAAGGCATAACTAAGACACTCAAGCATTAAGTAATTGAATCTGACAAAAACCCAAGGCCTTGAGGTTTTGAATGAATTTAGCAGACCTGACTTGAGAGGTAAACATGGCGATGTTTTCGCCCGCCAAGCTGTCAGTCGCTTGGCTTTTCGACGCTGTTTTTGCCTGTGCTTCGGCAAAACGGTCAGCTGAATCGTTAATAGCGTCGTTAACTGAGTCGTCAACTAAGCCACCAACCGAGTCATCAACCGAGTCGTCAACTAAATCGGCCACCAAACTCTCTACGCGCTTAGCGATCGCCAAACCAGAATCAATCAACACCAAAGGCTTCGCTGCTGATTCGAATACCGCACTAATCTCGTCTTTTAGCAGTGGGAAATGAGTGCAAGCCAGAGCCAAGGTGTCTAGATTCGGCGTACTTAAAAACGGTTCAAGAATATCTTGCAGCTTGCTCAGCTCTACCGGCAAGCCTTGAAGCTTAGCCTCGGCAAGATCGACCAAGTCTGTTGAGCCAACGCGCGTGACTGTGCACATCGGTGCAAACTGATCTATCAGAGACTCGGTATACGGTCGATTTATGGTAGCCGGTGTGGCCAGTAGACCGATCACTTTACTGCGGCTTATCTGAGCAGCAGGCTTGATCGCCGGCACCACGCCGACCACCGCTATTTTGTATCGTGCTCGTAAACTTGGCAGACAAACGGTACTCGCGGTGTTACACGCCAACACCAAAATATCGGGCGACGCCTGCTGGATAATGCGTTCAGAGACATTAAGCACACGCTCTAGCAATTCATCTTCAGCTTTGGTGCCGTAAGGGTAAGCTTGGTTATCGCTGACGAATAGATATTCAAACTGAGGGCATGCCTCGCGCAGGGCTTGATAAATACTTAACCCGCCTACCCCGGAGTCGTAAATGGCAACTTTGGTCACGGTTGTACTTTTAATCTAGCTGTTTCACTAACAAACAATTCAAACGGGCCTCAAAAAGTAACTCTGAAAAAACAACTCGCATAAATTAACTACAGAGCCGCTTGGAGCTGTTCGACGTAGGTCTTAACGCCCTCTTCTACCTTTGCGAACGTTTTATTGTATTCACCCGAGATCGTCAGGTTGTTTAAATCGGCTTTTGTGTAGCTTTGGTATTTTCCGACCAGCGCTTGTGGAAATTCGATGTACTGAATTTTGCCATCAGCCACCCAATCAGCGGTGGTTTTAGATTCATTCTCTAAAGTGTTTAGCACGGCTGTTGCCACGTCATTAAAACTTTGTGCGCGACCGGTGCCCACATTAAACACGCCTTTGCCTTCTGGGTGCTCTAAGAAATGTAAATTCACATCAACAACGTCATCAACCCACACAAAATCACGCAGCTGTTGGCCATTTTCGTATCCGCCACTGCCCGCAAACAGCTTAACAAAGCCTTGATCGTGGTATTGATTAAAAAAGTGGTAAGCGACGGAGGCCATTCGGCCTTTATGCTGCTCACCGTTGCCGTAAACATTAAAGTAGCGCAAGCCAACCACTTGTGACTCTGTCTGATGCGCGTGCTTGCGTACGTATCGGTCAAACAACAATTTCGAATAGGCATAAGCGTTTAAGGCTTGCTCATACTTGGGCTCTTCGATAAACGTTTCTCCACCGCCGTAAACCGACGCCGACGACGCGTAAATATACGGAATGCTGTGTTCGCCACAATAATGAAATAACGACTTTGAGTACTCGTAATTGGTTTGCATGATAAAACGGCCATCGGTTTCCATGGTGTCAGAACATGCGCCTTGATGATAAATAGCGGTTGGCCCGCCGAACTCCATGCCTTGCTCTATGCGGCTGAGGAATTCGTCTTTGTCCATATAGTCTTCGATATCGCAATTTTCGATATTTCGAACCTTATTACCGTCACTTAGGTCATCCACCACCAAAATATTATTTAGGCCGCGTTTGTTCAAACCTTTTACTAAATTTGAGCCAATAAAGCCGGCTCCGCCCGTTACGATAATCATTGTGTATTTTTACCTAATATAATTTTTAATGCACAGCTATGTGCTTTGCACTTCATTTTTTGCTAGACCTTTTCGGTCAACGGGGTTCACTCTTTAAGTTTGCCGATCACTTCGTCTATGGTCGCGACCGCTGTGCCTAACTTACCAACCACAATACCGGCAACGGTATTAGCCAGTGTTAGCTTCTCTTGCTCTGAAAAACCGCCGACAGTGGCCAGCGCCATTAATGCAATAACCGTGTCACCAGCGCCACTCACATCGTACACTTCTAGTGCAGTAGCGGGTGAGTTAATTTGTTCGCCATTCGCACAAAACAGGCTCATCCCCTTTTCACTGCGAGTAACCAATAAATAATCTAAATTAAGTTCAGTACGTAATGTATGAGCGCGCTTGACGAAATCTTCTTCTGTTTCACACTCACCCACCACCGCTTCGAACTCCTTCATATTCGGCGTGATCAAAGTGGCATTATTGTAGCGAGAATAATCCGTGCCCTTGGGGTCAACAATAACGGGCACATTGGCTTGATTGGCTAATTTGATCATGTCCGAAACATGCCTCAAACCACCCTTCCCATAGTCCGACAGCACAACCACATCAACGTCATTAACCGACTTTGTAAAACCACTAAGACATTGCGCCAATACCTCATCGCTGGGCTTTTGGTCAAAGTCAGCCCTTAATAATTGTTGGTTCTGCGCCACCATTCGTAATTTCACAATGGTTCGGATTGCACTATCAACAGTCAGCGAGGTGGTGGCACCATATTTCTCAATGATCGATTTAATCTCACGGCCAGCCTCATCATCGCCAACCACTGACAAAAGCTCGCACTGCGCTCCTAAAGACAATAAATTGTGTGCGACATTCGCCGCGCCGCCAGCCCGAGACTCCTCTTTATGGACAGCAAGTACCGGCACTGGTGCTTCAGGAGAAATACGATCAACACTGCCAAACCAGTAGCGGTCTAACATCACATCACCAACCACCAACGCTTTAATTTTGGAAAAATGATTTGGCTGTATATTCATAATGTTGTATGAACCGTCAGTTGGTTGCTAGTTGGTTGCTAGTTGGTTGCTAGTTGGTTGCTAGTTGGTTGCTAGTTGGTTGCT
>CAZEXS010000088.1:0-2206 GCA_964516915.1 uncultured Gammaproteobacteria bacterium | reverse complement strand
AGTTGGCTGCTAGAAAGAGCAAACAATAATAAGTTGCTAGTTTGACCGGCCTATTCCGTAGTACTTAAAACCGATGTCGGTCAATGCATGCGGGTCGTAAATATTACGCCCATCAAAAATAAGCGCCTCGCCTAATTGTTGTTTCAGGCGGTCGAAATCAGGGCTGCGGAAATTTTTCCACTCCGTGACAATCACCAAAGCATCGGAGCCTTCAGATGCTTGATACATATCGTCAACGTACTCAATGGCATGACTTTGTTCGCTCAACATGTGCTTGGCTTCAGACACAGCAACGGGGTCGTATGCTTTAATTTTTGCGCCTCTTTCAATCAAGCCTTTGATGATAATAGCGCTTGGGGCTTCTCTCATATCATCAGTATTAGGCTTGAATGCTAAGCCCCAAACCGCAAATATTTTACCCGATAAATCAGCGCCTAAATGCGATTCAATTTTTTCAAGAATCACGTATTTTTGATCTTGATTTACCGCCTCTACAGCGTCTAAAAGACGAGCATTATACCCTTGCTCTTTTGCGGTTCGGTGCAGCGCTTGCACATCTTTAGGAAAGCAAGAACCGCCATAGCCGCAGCCGGGGTAAATAAAGTGATAACCAATTCGCGGGTCTGAACCAATGCCCTGCCTGACCAGCTCGACATCCGCACCCAATCGCTCAGCCATATTAGAGAGCTCGTTCATAAATGAAATCTTAGTGGCCAGCATTGCATTGGCAGCGTACTTGGTTAATTCCGCTGAAGGAATGTCCATAACAATTAAACGCTCATGGTTGCGGTTGAAAGGCGCATAAAGTCGACGCATCAAGCTTACTGCTCGATCATCATCGGCACCGACCACCACTCGGTCAGGTTTCATAAAATCATCAATCGCGGCGCCCTCTTTGAGAAATTCAGGGTTTGACGCAACGCTAAAGTCTTGGTCAACGCCGCGCTTCGCGAGCTCACCGGCTATGGCATTTCTAACTTTCTCTGCAGTACCAACCGGTACCGTAGACTTGGTCACGATTAATCGATATTCATCTATGTTTTGACCGATTGATTTTGCAACGGCTAACACATGAGATAAATCAGCCGAACCGTCTTCATCTGGAGGCGTGCCTACCGCAATAAAAATCACCTCGGCATGCTCAACAGCATGTTTAATGTCCGTGGTGAATTGCAGCCTTTGTTCAGCTACATTTTGCGACACAAGTTTTTCTAAGCCCGGCTCGTAGATAGGAATGTCGCCGCCAAGCAACATATCAATCTTACTTTGGTCTTTGTCTACGCACAGCACCTGGTTGCCCACGTCAGCAAAACAAGTGCCCGTTACCAAGCCCACATAGCCTGTTCCGATAATCGATATCTTCATATTATTAAGTTATAAAATCTTGCAATTAAGGCCAATAGCAATTAGAAGCAAAAACAATTGAATTTTAAGCTGAATTTTAGCGTGATACTAAAAACGTCGCAGCAAAATGCCAAAGAAGCAATGATAGACTATTCGTGCTTTTTCGTCACAAAAAATGGGTGCAAAATACCGCCCATAAGACCATCAAATAAAGATTTGAAGCGCATGGTTAAAGCTACCGACAAACCCAATGCGGGGCTGTACCCCATCAAAGCGAAAACTCCCGTATAGGACGCTTCCATTAAAAACAAATTTCCCAGTGAAATAGGTAGGTTCATCAGCAACATGATGATGGGGGTTGCCAACAGCATATCGGTAAAATCTACGTTCAAGTCAAAAACCAAGGCCGTAACGAACACGTTTACTACGGCAATAAGATAGAAAACCAACGAGTTCGCAAATGCTATTAATAACGCTTTTGGTGATTCGGTGAATTCTGATATGGATGCAAGTAGTTTATCAATCTTTGCGAACACGGTCTCTAATTTGGCAAAAACACCAATCAACCATTTTTTCAACCAACGATAAGCTCTAAGGTCAAACACCAACCAAGCAATAACAGACAATCCAACGGTGAATGCAGCTAAGCTGAAATAGATAAACGCAGAATTAAAGCGAGATAATTGTGCCAGTACAGCCGCAGACGCAATCAGCAACAACGTTAGTACGCCGGTAAAACGTTCCACAAACACAGACGCAAACGCATCGGCCTTACGCCCAGAGAATCGACCCAATTCATATGAGCGTACTACGTCACCACCTACACTGGTCGGCAGCACTTGATTATAGAACTGCCCTACTA
>CAZEXS010000087.1:0-11598 GCA_964516915.1 uncultured Gammaproteobacteria bacterium | reverse complement strand
GTATAAAGAAAAGGCCACAGCCGCCAAGGTCGATGAATTCTACAAAACCGGCTTTTCAGAACGAGCAATTCATCGTCATAAGCCGAGAATTAAAATGATTGGCGTTTTCGATACCGTCGGCGCCTTGGGTTTACCCATTCCCATATTAAACCGTTTGCTCTCTCGATTTAGTTGGGCCGAATCTGATTTTCATGATGTGTCACTTTCAAAAAATGTTGATTATGCGTATCAAGCTTTAGCAATTGATGAGAGACGCAAGCCTTTTTTTCCTGAATTGTGGAAAGCGCCCACAAGCGAAACCTTAGACTTAGAGCAACGGTGGTTTGCCGGTGTCCATTCAAATATTGGCGGCGGCTATAACCCCGATGATTTGGCTAACCTAGCGCTTAAGTATATGGTCAGCAAAGCAAAAGAAGTGGGTCTTGAATTTGATGAAGAATATCTGTCACATTTCAACGGCAACATTGAAACAAAGATTAGAAATTCAATGTCACCCAAATACCGAATTCTTGGGGAAAACATAAGAAAAATCACGTTGAATGATCAAAGCAATCAGGTGATTGATGATTCGGTCTACGAAAAAATGGAGCGCGACAAAGGATATGATCCGTCAAATGTGAGTTAATAAACGCACGACCCAGCGATTGATGGCATTACGCCTGTGATGAAACTAAATCCAGCTTAATCCTACTTTTTAAAACACCGATTATAAATGGCGAGATTATCATATAAAACTAAGTCTTTATTGGATGGCATGAGCAACTAAACTAGGATAGTTGGGATCAAATATTGAGCAAATTGGGCGTATCACTATCTCTTCAGGTCTTAGTTGGCCTGCATCATCCACCATTGAACTAAAATTATTGCCAATAAAACCAGCGAGAGTCCTTTCCAAAACCCGATAGGGTTGCGTTCAATTAAAGGTCGCAATTCTATCGATTTTAATATCTCATTACTTGGAAAACTTAAGTCGTGCTGAAATTCCGACATAGTTTGATAACGACGCTGTGGGTTCGGGTGCAGTGCTCTTTCCAGAATGGTATCAACCCAGCTCGGAATGTTTTGATCACCTTGGTTTGATCTAGTTAGCGATCGATATTTCCAAGGTTCGAAGTTTTTCGGGCGCTCAGAACGAAAATTCGTTGCTTTAAAGGGAAGCTCTCCGCAAATCATTTCATAGACGATGGCAGCAATCGAAAACAGGTCTGAAACTGAACTGGAGGTTGAATTCACCAGCGTTTCAGGCGCGATGTAAGCCAGGTCGCCGAGGGGTAATTCATCAACCGTGCTGTAATCTAACTCATCGATTCCTGAAATCTTCATGGTGCCAAAGTCAATTAAACTAATGGACCCGTTTCGATCGATAATAAAATTTTCAGGTTTTAGGTCTCTGTGCACCATCTTGTTTCGATGCAATATTCTTACGACCCTAATCATTGCGTCAAGAATGCCGCGAACTTCGTTGAGATCAGGCTTTGGATTGTCGATCATCCATTGACGGAGTGTGGCGCCTGGTAAATATTCACAACAGTGATATAAAAACTTACTCCCAGCTGGCGGTGAGTAGATCTTCATAATTCCCGAGTAGTTTAACTTGCGACCAATCCATTGCTCTCTAGCAAATAGCTCTAAATAGTGCGCATTATCTGAAAAATTGCTCGAGGGAACTTTAAGTACTCGCAGTGCTTCGCTGTTTAAATCTTTAGCTAGATAAACATGGCTTCGAGTACCGCTGTGTAAGCTTCGAATGATTTCAAAATGGTCTATTTTATTGCCAGGGTCGAGCACCGGTGGAATAACCAGTGTCGATAAATTCTGATGAACTTCAACAAGCCGTTTAATGGGCAGTGATTCAACCTCTACTAATAAGCAACTAACGTTATCTTGACTGCCGTTTGCCAGAGACATTCTGCCTATCTCATTGGCAATTTCTTCGAGTGTGTTTTCTTGCGACGATACGAGCCCTCTAAGCTCTTTGGTGCTCATATGGCCATGAACGCCGTCGGTGCTGAGCAGGAATCTATCGCCTGTTTGTACCTGTAATGAAGAGTAGTCCAATTCAAGTTGGGGTTCGATTCCCAGGGCGCGGGCCAAAATGTTTTCATTGCCTCGTTTATAGTGATGGTCGCGCGTGATTAGCTCTATTTGCTTGTCTCGAACTAAATAAACTCGGCTGTCGCCCACATGTAAAATATGCGCAGTATTCGATTTAACTATCAGCGCACTGAAGGTGGTGACGTAGCCATCGGAACGAGTGTGGCTTTGCAAGCTCTGTTGATGTAACCAAGAATTGATTGCACTGATGACCTTAGATGCCGACTGCTTTACGGTCCAAAAGTCTGGAGTACTGAAATAATCTGAAATGAAATTTGTGGCGGCTGTTTGACTGGCTATTTGAGCATTATCACTGCAGCTCGCACCGTCAGCAATGCAAGCAACGGCGCCTTTGTATTTTCGCCCAGCGTGATCACTTGGGATTCGGGCTGTAAAGGCGTCTTGATTTAGTGCCTTTACGCCCGCATCGGAATAGCCGCCGAAATTTAGGTGTAGCTTTTTGCTCATTGCATTCAACGCCACCCTAGATTGATGTCGGCGGCAACTTTTAACTTACATTAATTAATTGTACATTACCTTCCTCATCGACTTCGGCCATATGCCCCTTGGGCTCTTCTAAAAATAATAAAGCCACAAAGCCAAACACCGCTGTGCCTGAAATCACTAAGAAGAAAGTAGACGGATCTACCAGAGAGAAAATAGTAAGGTATACCACCGCACCCACATTACCATAGGCGCCAGTCATGCCGGCGATCTGCCCAGTGAGCCTGCGTTTAATCAGCGGTACTACGGCGAATACTGCGCCTTCTCCAGCTTGAACAAAGAATGAGCAAGTCATTGCGGCGACTACAGCAACCCAGAGAGGCCATGTGCCGTCTACGTAAGACATGGCTAAATAACCGACCGCCAAGCCAGCCGTTAAGATTAATAATGTAGACCGACGTCCAAATTTGTCGGAGATCCATCCGCCACCAGGGCGCGACATAAGGTTCATGAATGCGTAGGCTGACGCGACCATACCCGCTTTGACTGGGTCTAATGCAAAAGTGTCTGCAAAAAACAGTGGCAGCATTGATACCACGGCTAATTCAGAACCAAAGGTAGCGAAGTAGAGTACATTCAATACGGCGACTTGTTTGAATTTGTAACGATGAACTTCGGGAACTGGCGTACTTAAAATGCTTTTGTTGGCGTTAAATGCCTTGAACGAATCGTAGATAAAAAGAGCGATGAGCGAGCTATAAATCAAATAAGCAGCAAGCTGACTCAAAAGAGCGACCGCCGGCGAAGCCAGTTTCCAAGTTAGCAAACATAGAGCCCCGTATAACGGAAGCTTCATTACGATGAGTAAAACAAGATCTCCTTTACTGGTGACTTCCATTGCGCCGATATTTTTAGGTTTAAAATACGTCGCGCCTTTAGGTGTGTCACTGGTATTAAAGTAGAAAACAAAACTAAAGATAAAACACATCGCGCCAGTCAGCATTATCGAATAACGCCAGCCGTCCTCACCACCGAACCATAGGGCGATTGTTGGCAATAGAAATGCCGAGGCGGCCGAACCAAAATTCCCCCAGCCGCCGTATATGCCTTCAGCTGTTCCAAGCTCATTGGCTGGAAACCATTCACTGACCATGCGTATACCAACAACAAAACCGGCGCCCACAAAGCCCAATAGAAAACGCGCGATCGCGGCTTGCTCAAAGGAGTCGGCCATCGCAAAGGCAAGACAGGGTATTGAGCTGAACATTAACAAAGCTGAATACACCTTTCGAGGGCCATATTGATCTGTCAGCATGCCCACAATGATTCTCGCAGGAATTGCCAGCGATACGTTTAGCAATAATAAGGTTTTGATTTCGCTAGTACTTAAGCCGAGTGATTGTGCAATCGCCTGTAATAAGGGTGCTAGATTGAACCAAACCACAAAGGTAATGAAAAAGGCCATCCAACTAAGATGCAGTATTTTGATCTTGCCGGAAAAAGAGAACAGGTTAAAACGCTCGGTTGACATGTAGATGTCTCACTTATTTTGAGTAAACGAAAGGGCAGTTAGAGCAAAATTCGTGCCAACTAAAGATTTCATATTCTTCAAGTGGGAAGTGCGTTTTTCCATCAATGTTTGCACTCTTCCATTAGTGATTGCACTTTACGGGTGCAAGGCTGTGCACTATTGAAGTGCTTCGCATGTGCTTCAAATGACCGTGAACGACCACATTACGCACTGTCTTGGGCTGGCATGGTTTTTGCTTTAGCTAGGCTGTAAGTGGGCCGTAAGTGGCGCAAGCCTTTTAACCTTAGACGGTTGAGCCATATGAGGGCGTGTTTAGATCGGGTTTTAGCACAAGTTTGGTGCAACCTCAGTACAGTTTTAGGTTTTAGTAAATGCTGACGACGCCCAGATTCGGCACACGTGCAAGATTCAAATACAAGAAGATCATCTAGCTGGAATGTGGGCAATCAAGCTGCATCCAATTTTTGAGAAGAATATGAGTAAATTGAAAATGGTCGTTGTTAGTAACGGCAGGGTGGGTCAGCATCATGCTGAGTCACTGCTATACAAACAGCGCTATTCATTAGCATCGGGCCAACGTTTAGAAGAAGACGCAAACGAGTCAATATTCAACGTCAGTCTGGAAGACAACGTTGCCTATATTGCGGCGTAAGCACTCCTAATCTTAACTCAGAATTCAGCTTATGTTATTTGGTCGCCGAAAACGCAAACCCATTAAAATCCCACAAAAAGACGTTGCTGAGTGGAAATACACCACGTGCAATTATTGCTCCACTGGGTGCGCAATTGAAATTGGAATTGATGACGGTGGAAAATTAGTCACCAGTCGAGGTGTGGCCGATGCCGACGTTAATCGCGGCAAACTCTGCATTAAAGGGCTGTTAGAGCATGATTTATTTGATTCGCCGGGTCGCGGTTCAGAGCCACTGCTTCGAGACTCGATTCATAAGGAGTTCGAGACCTCAACGTGGGACTCGGTGCTGGATAAAAGTGCCGAAAAAATAAAAGAAATTCAAGCGAAATATGGCCGTGATTCCTTTGCAGTGGTATCGACTGGTCAGCTGTTAACTGAAGAGTTTTATACCTTGGGTAAGCTGGTGCGTGGTTGTATCGGCACCAATAATTACGATGGTAACACCACGCTTTGCATGGCGTCTGCCGTGTCCGGTTACAAGAGATCGTTTGGCTCTGATGGCCCACCAGGGTGTTATGAAGACTTTGAGCATACCGGATGTTTAATGGCGTTTGGTTCAAATCTGCCAGAGCAACACCCGATTATTTATTGGCGTCTAAAAGAAGCTCGCGAAAAACGACACTTTCCAATGATCGTGATTGACCCGCGAGTGACCATGTTAGCGCAGTGGGCGGATATTCATCTTCCAATAACGCCCGGTACTGACACGGTGTTATTAAACTCCATGATGTACGTGATCATCAACGAAGGTTTGCAAGACCAAGCCTACATTGATGCTCATACCAACGGTTATGAAGAAATGAAAGCCGCGGTGATGGAGTACGACCCGAAATCAGCTCAGAAGATTTGTGGCATTGACGAAGACACGATTCGTCATGTTGCGCGCATTTATGCCAAAGCCGATTCTGCCATGAGCATTTGGACAATGGGCATAAACCAAAGCACCCATGGTTCAGATGGCGTCTGCTCAATTAATAACATTAATCTAATTACCGGCAATATTGGCAAACCCGGTGGTACCAGTTTGTCGATTACTGGACAATGCAATGCCATGGGCACTCGCGAATGGTCATCGTGCTCTGGGTTGCCCGGTTACCGATTGTTAGAAAACGCCGAACATCGCGAACAAGTGGCGGATTTCTGGGGCATTGATGCTGACTTTTTTCCTGAGAAAGTGGGTTTAAAACAGACTGATATTTTCCCGGCAATTGAAACAGGTCAGATTAAAGGGCTGTGGCTTGTGGCTACCAACCCCTTGACCTCCATGGCCAATCAAGCACGCATTCGCAAAGCGATGGAAGGCTTGGAATTTGTCATGGTGCAAGACGTCTACGAAGACGTTGAAACCGTTGAATACGCGCATGCCTATTTACCTGCTTCAGTGTGGGCCGAAAAAGAAGGTTGCCATACCAATACTGAGCGACGCGTTAATATTACACGCAACGCGTTACCGTCTTACGGTAACTCAAAGCCAGATTTTGAAATTTTCAACGCCATGGCGGAACGTTTCGAGAACAGTCAAAAAATTGACTTTCCCAGCACACCTGAAGGCGCATTTAATGAAATGAAAGAACTGTCAAAAGGCGCTGGGCGCACTTTGGACATTACCGGCATGAGTTATGAAAAAATTGAAGCCGCGCGAGGTATTCAATGGCCGTTCAGCGAAGATTCTGAAAGCGGCGAATCAAACGGTGAATTAAAAGGCGAGCCCCGTTTGTATACCGACGGTAAATTTCAAACGCCCGACGGCAAAGCCAACTTAATTCCAGTGCGTTTTTTCAATAACAACGAGTGCCCTGACGATGACTACCCATTTTGGTTAAACAGTGGTCGCATCGTCGAGCATTTTCATACGCGTACTCGTACCGGCAAAATCGGCAATATTAATAAGTTTAGCCCAACACCTTATATGGAAATCAATCCTGATGCCGCGGCTGAACTTGGTATAGAAAATATGCAATACGTGCGCATCGTTTCACGCCGTGGTGACGCCGTTGTTATGGCTCAGCTAACTCAGCGAGTGGCGCGTGATATGGTTTTTATTCCATTTCACTACCACGATTGCGTGAATCGTTTAACGCTTGGCTTGCTAGACCCGTATTCGCGTCAACCGGCCTTTAAACAGTGTGCCGCACGAATAGAGCACGTCGACCAAAAAGAAGCCGCAAGACTCAATATAGAACGGAGAACATTCTAATGAATGATCAGCCATCTTTAGAAGGATTGGTAGCGCAAGCGAGTAGTGAGCTGTCAGCCGCTAAAAGCGCTGGGTGTTCTAGTTCAGGTAGCCCAACATGGAGCCGCCGAGACCATGAACCAGGTTACGCTGTCTTAAAAGACTTGATGCATGAAAAGACCAATCAGTATGGCCTAGCGATTGATCTGCTCGAAGTGACCGAAGGCAAATTGCCTGAAGGTCGTTCGATGTATATCAATGAAAACCCAGTTGTTGGCGATAACCCCAACCGCAATAAGCAGCATGGCTTTTATTTTAATGCCGATAACTGCATTGGGTGTCATGCTTGTGAAGCCGCGTGCAGCGAAAAAAATGAAAACCCCGCGCACATAGCCTTCCGCTCGGTGGGTTACGTGGAGGGCGGTAGCTTTCCTGACTTTCAGCGCCTTAATATTTCAATGGCCTGTAATCATTGTGATGATCCGGTCTGTTTAAAAGGCTGCCCAACAAAGGCCTATACTAAGCATGCTGAATACGGCGCGGTGCTGCAAGACCCCGATACGTGTTTCGGTTGTGGTTACTGCACTTGGGTATGCCCCTATAACGCACCGCAATTAGACCCCGTCGAAGGCCAAGTATCGAAATGCAATATGTGCGTCGATCGCCTAGAAGTTGGATTAAAACCTTCTTGTGTGGCAGCGTGTGTGGGTAACGCACTGGATTTTGGTGTGGTGGAAAACATTCCAGAAAACCGCGAACAAGCAAAGACCTCAATTCCCGGTTTTCCGGACCCAGAAATCACTCGGCCCAACATTCGCTTTCAACAAACGAAAAACACACCAGATGAAATGCGTCGTACAGACTCTATGCCGATTAAGTATCGCAAAGATGAGTCGGGTGAGTTCAAACCGTCGGTTGATCGTAAGCAAGGTCGCGCCAAGTTCTGGAATATTGGGCGTTTGAGTTCACGTGAAAACCCCTTGGTGTTATTCACATTGCTAACGCAAATGGCCATTGGCGCGTTTGCGTTAGCCTTTGTTGCAAGCTCTTTTATACCAAGCTTCGCCAGTTTCAAAGCCAGTGCGGCTTATGTGCTGTTTGTGGCGTTCTGCTGCGGCGCAATTTCGCTCGGGCTTTTCATGTCAACCATTCACTTGGGCAAACCGTTGCGCTTTTATCGAGGCTTTAACAATTTACGTTGGTCACCCGTGTCTCGCGAAGGTTTGGGCGTGGCCATGTTCATGACATTTGCTGGCCTGCACATGTTATTGAGCCTTCCCAGTAATACTTGGGTGCAAGCTATTTCACCGGTTGATTTAAGCGGTTTAGCAAGCAGTGGCTTATTAATTCGTACAAGCAACACCGCAGCGGTATTAGCCATTATTGCGGGCATGATCGGTTTGTACTATATGGTTAAATGCTATCTGATCCCGGCAAGACCGTTTTGGAATCACTGGCAAACCGCAACAAGCTTTTTTGGCAATGCTGTTTCACTGGGCGCGCTTAGTTTGACTGCGATGGTGACTGTAACCCTAGCGTTTATTGGCTTAGATTTCAGTGTGGCCTTGCAGGTCGGCGGCAGTGCAATTTTACTGGGCTTAATTATAGAATCCGTTGGTTTGCTTGTGCACGCTAAAGCGATGCGGAACGCCGCCCACGAAGGCGCAGCCTCGTTTTATATTCAGGAGACAACGTTTGGAAAAACCTACGTAATGCGTAATGCATTCTTGTTGATCAATAGTTTGCTGATCGCGGGTCTTTTAATGTTTCAATCAAGCAGTACCATTGCGTTGGTTTTATGGGGCCTAGTGGCTGCACTCGTGTTATCTACGAGTATTGTAGGTCGAGCTCTATTTTATGTATTAGTAGTACCAACAACGATGCCTGGCGCATTCTTTTGGAAAAACAAAGGGTTCGAAGAACACGCCAGGGAAATTGGCTTAGCAGCCAATATGCCAAGCGCCGGAATTATTGATGGCCACCATTAGAAAGTTTTGACTGGTGGCGCACAACTGGTTGAGGAAGCTTGTTTTAGCTACTGGCTTTTTTACAATAGACAAAACATCTCACCGATAGGCGATTCTTGACGAAAATGAAATTTTATCTCTAAGTTTAAACCGTAGACAACCAGGTTAAACTATAACTCTAGAATCTTTGGAAGAGATGTTTCAAAATATTCGGAAGTGGAGGCTATAATCTTAAAGAAATTGGTGATTATTTTGGTTTGCACTACACGTCGGTGAGTGGCATCGTAACAAATCATAAATCAAAGACCTGCCCCTTCTCATGATATATTCTATCCTGAGTAGCCAGCGACAAACTTGCGATATTTAACAAGGCTGGTGGCGCCCGCTAAGTGCGCAATCAGGAGTAGTGTTGCGATGGCAATTCTGATGTCTAGATGGCCTGATGTTTTACTCAGAGCAATAATCAAAACCAGAGAGAGAAGGCAGACCAATGCGCAACTTAAAAAACGTATAGACGCCTTTAACTGAGTCTTAACTAAGTCTTGGTGCGCTGCTTCGGCTGTAATTTTTTCAATTATCCGGTCGTTGAAAGTTGGGTTCCTTAGTTTGACTTGGCCTTGTTTTACAATACTACTTATGAGCTCATCTTTGAATTCGTCTCTGTCTGACATGATTTAGTCCGTTGGTTTGGCGTGAACGAGGGCGCGTAAATTGTTTCTGGCCCTGTGCAATATCACTTTTGTATTTGCCAACGACCAGCCAGTAACTTCTTGAATTTCTTTCATACTTTGTTCTTCCAAATAAAATAAATTTAGCGCCAAGCTTTCTTTCGGCTTCATCGCCTGAATTGCCGATGATAAGTATGCATATTCATCGGCACGCACGTCTTCGGAAGTAACTAGGTGTGACTCGGGTATGTTGGCAATGTCGAGGGTTACCACGTTTCTCTTTAACTTTCGCAGCTTTTGAAACGATTCATTGACAACAATTTTATAGAACCATGTCTTAAAGGTGGCAGTCTTGTTGAAGCTTGGCAAGCCTTTAAAGGCCTTCATAAATGCATTTTGAACTACCTCCTCTGCGTAGTGATCGTCTTTGACGATGGATCTAGAAATATTGAAAGCCATATCTTTATACTTGTCTAAAAAATATCGAAATGCGTCTATCTCGCCAGACAATACCAGGTCAATTTGCTCATTTTCCATGCGGACTTTTTTGATTGCGAGCAATGAAATAGTTCGTAATCATTGCCCCCCCTAAACAAATACAAAGAATGAAGCTAATTAGAAAACCTTTAAATAGTTCTAAATCATTCTCGATGATTTTAATAAGTAATGCGATTGCAAGAAAGGCCAGACCGAGTCCTACGATAAGTATCCCTAGATTCAGCCAAGGCACCGTTATCCGAAATCTATTTTCTTTTTGTATCTTTAATATCTCGGCTAAGTTAGCGCCATTTTCTAAAAGATACATTCTTTCCGTGTGCATGGCTTTTTGGTAGTAAAGCCAAGAAAGAAATATTGCTGCAACGATGGATACTACGATGATGCAAAATACTATGAGTTCTCCCATGATGATATGCCTACTTTGATTTAAGTGGTGAGTGATCGGTTTTCAGCCCAATTTGGTTGCCATTCGGGCCGTTCATATGAAGTTCATAGGCAAGACCTTGATCATCAATCACGAAAGAAAGTTCCGTGGTTTCATTTTCATCTAAAAACTTGTGCAGTCCAGAAGGTTGTACCTCAATACTTTGCCCCTGAGAGCGCCCGTATAGTCTTCCGTCTGATTCGATGATCGACAACACAAAACCGCCGGAGAACACATAGTTTCCTAAATAACGCGCCATTTCTTTGGGCAATTGCTTGCTAACCTGAGAACCTTTCACGAAGTTTTGCTGAATCGGTTTGTGGTCGTAGCTTATAATTTTAGTCGGTACCCACTGGTCATGCTGCAATGACCAAAGGTTGATAAACCTTGCGATAGTATTTCCAAATGAGTGTTGACCAGTTTGGATTGCTCCGTATAGGGTATTGCTGTCGTACATTGGAAATACTTCTAGACTGCCTTTAATGAGTGTTCGTTTTATCGAAGGTGTGCTTGAACTGCATATATTTATTCTTAACTTTTCCAGAAACTCTGAGCCTGATGTAGTGATGCCATTTTTATCATGATGAAATTCAAACTCATCAGGAATGATTGCCTCAATCTGTTTTAGATTACATCGATTAAAGCCTTCTTCAAAGATGAGCCGGTCTTTGTCCTGAAGAATTTTAAAAACTGCACTGTCGTGTGAGACTTGCGCCTGGGTAATTAGCGGAACCAATAAACAAGTTAGCGCTGTGAAGTGAATGATAGTGTTAAAAAGTTTCATGATAATTTCGTATGGTAGCCGTTGGATTTTGATTGGTACATATTTGATGACCGAAACCGATACAAAGGTTACAAGTCTTAGACCTATTACTTGATTATGGTTAATAATTATAAAAAAGATTTTGAAAAGTGGTCATAAACAGGTCAAAGAAAAACCTTAGAAAGGGAAATAATTAGACCGTTTAGCGCCCAGCTTGGTTGGCTTTCGCATTTAGGAAACCAAGGATAAGGGGTTAGGTCTTTGATTTAGGATTTTTCAAAGACCTGAGAATCCTCTAGCCAGCCTCCTCGCAGCTCGCTTACGCTAGCTGCTCACATT
>CAZEXS010000086.1:0-12319 GCA_964516915.1 uncultured Gammaproteobacteria bacterium | reverse complement strand
CATCAACGATAACATCGCCTTTAAGAACATTACCATGTTCATCTTTTTCTAACTGTTCCCACAGAGCGGACCAAGACCCAATATCATTCCAACCAACGTCAATCGGTATTACAACAGCGTTTTCGGTATCTTCCATTACTGCATAATCAATTGAATCAGATGGGCAAGATTCGAATGAGGCAGCATCGATTCTAACAAAGTCTAGGTCGCGGTCCGCGCGCTCCAAAGCCAAACGACAAATATCTATAATTTCAGGCCTAGAGGCTTCCAACTCTCTAAGATATACCGATGGCTTAAACATGAAAATGCCACTATTCCAACTATAAGTACCGCTATTTAAATATCCTTTCGCCGTCTCTAAGTCTGGCTTTTCAACAAAGGCGTTAACTAAAAACACACCGTCACTCAATGGGTCACCGGCATGAATATATCCGTATCCCGTGTTGGGGGAGTTCGGCACCACGCCAAATGTAACCAACCTTCCCTTCTCGGCTTCTCGACGCCCAACATTAACAGCGCGTTGAAAT
Organism: uncultured Gammaproteobacteria bacterium; assembly: GCA_964516915.1. Lineage (GTDB taxonomy): Bacteria > Pseudomonadota > Gammaproteobacteria > Arenicellales > Arenicellaceae > Arenicella. Next base: position 11,792 of record CAZEXS010000086.1, on the reverse strand, counting down.
GCCGTTTGATCATCAACAATATGATCAGCTGGCAAAACTAGCATTACAGTCTCATCGTCGCCTTCGAGTGCCAAAGCCGCCAGGGCAATTGCAGGGGCGGTATTTCTAGCCGCTGACTCGAGAATAATTTGCCCAGGAGTAATCCCACATTTATTCAACTGGTCAGCGACAAAAAATCGATGCTCATTATTTGCTACAACAACGGGGCTTTCAACATTATCAATCCCGTTGAGACGAAATACAGTTTCTTGCAGCATGGTGTTGTCGGATACGAGCTTTAAGAACTGTTTCGGATATAGAGAGCGAGAACTGGGCCAAAGCCGACTACCAGAACCGCCAGAAAGGATAACAGGGGAAATAGAAATCATTAAATTCAAATCAAGTTGCAGTACATTCCAGATTCAATTGTACCAGAGCCAACCATAATATTTTTCACTTTGTGCTTTAGTTTCACTCGGATTGAGAAGATAATAAAAACGTTCAATATGACACACATCTACAGGGCTATCATCGTGCAACTTCCATTTATCAACTTAAAGAAACAGTACGAATCAATTCAAACTGACGTCGACGCGCGCATCATGGCTGTGCTTAACCACGGCCAATACATAATGGGGCCTGAAGTAATAGAGCTTGAAAAAAAGCTCTCGGCTCACATTGGCGTAAATTATGCGTTAGCTTGCTCAAGCGGTACTGACGCATTAGTCCTTGCTCTAATGGCGTTAGACATTGGGCCAGGAGACGCAGTCTTTACGACTCCCTTCACCTTTTTTGCTTCGGCAGAGGCTATTTCTTTATGTGGAGCTACGCCAGTTTTCGTAGACATCGACCCTGAAACCTACAACCTTGAGCCTTCAAATCTAGAACCAAGCATAAAACATATTCGAGATAAAACCGACCTGACGCCGAAGGCTATCCTTCCCGTTGATTTATTCGGCCTGAGCGCGGACTATGATTCAATCCGACCAATCGCTAAACAGTACAACTTATCCGTATTGGAAGACAGCGCTCAAGCATTTGGTGCCCCTTATCATGACCGAAAAACTTGTTCATTGGGTGATATAGCAGCAACAAGTTTTTATCCCGCCAAACCACTAGGCTGTTATGGCGATGGAGGAGCCGTTTTCACAGACAATAAAGAACTGTATGAAAGCATGCTTTCGCTGCGAGTTCATGGTCAAGCTCAAAGTGGAGACAAGTACGATAACATCCGAATAGGGCTAAACGCTCGAATGGATACTATTCAAGCTGCCATTTTATTAGAAAAATTAACAATTTATGAGCTTGAAATAAGCCTTAGAAACAAAGTCGCTTCTCAATATTCACAATATCTAGGTGAAGCAGTTAAGAAACCATACATTCCTATCGGGCATGGCAGCGTATGGGCTCAATATTCGATACAAGTGCCGAATAGAGACAAGCTCAAAAACGATCTGGCCAGCAAAGGAATTCCAACCGCGGTTTTTTATCCTATTCCCATACACCTTTCAACGGCCTATGCTCACCTCGGACATCAAAAAGGTGACTTTCCGGTTGCTGAAGATATTTCAAACAATATTATAAGCCTTCCGATGCACCCATATCTTTCAACTGACGAGATCATTAAGATCTCTGACGCCGTGAATCTCTCAGTATCCGAAGCAAGATAACTGAAAGTCCTATGAGCAATTCTCTCAATAGACACCACTCTCCGTTTAAACAGTTCATCTTAGTGGCTCTAGACTTGTTATCGATATGCGCCGCGTTTTATATAACATCAAACCTTCGCGTCGGTGTAGAACCAGACTTTGCATCTTTGGAGTTTACGACGCTTGCTACCCTAATTATAGGTTGCTTGTTCATTGGAAGCTGTTACACGAAAAAGCAAATCGGCAGCAAGCCAGTAGTACCGTTTAGCACCTTTCTCGTGGTCGTAACTTCGGCTCTCCCATGTACCGTATTTATCTATCTCATGGGGCCTGACCGCTTCACTCATTTATTCGGTCGTGGGATACTGCCACTAGCTATCCTGCTTATAGGGTGCCTTGCCACCACCAACCGCTTTGTAGTCAATAAGATATTCAAGGAACACACTACTCGAGTCAAACTATTGATTCTAGGAAATGACGCTAGAAAAAATTATTTTGATAGCTCTCAATTGCAAAACAATATAACAATAGAGTCCAAGCTTAAAAGCACTATCAAGGAACCCATTGCTAAACACGAATACGATTCGATTGTTATATTTCCTCAGTATCACCCATCAGAAAAAGAACAAAATCTATTACTAGATGCCCGCTTAAGAGGCACTCCTATTTTTTCAGCATCGGACTTTTATGAGAATTTTTTCTTCTTAATCCCAGTGAGTTCGATAGATAATGATTGGTTTATTAGATCAGAAGGCTTCAATATGCTCCACAGCTTGATAACCATAAAGCTAAAGCGCTTTTTTGACGTGCTTGTTTCAGGCACCATGCTAATACTGTTAAGTCCTGTTGTTGTTTTATGCGCGACTGGGATCAAGTTGAGTTCGCCGGGAACTGTATTTTTTACACAAAGAAGAGTGGGTTTGTCAGGCACCCCCTTCACTATCTACAAGCTTCGAACAATGTTAGTAGAAGCAGAAAACGAAGGTCCTAAGTGGGCAAGTGAACATGATACGAGAATATTCCCTTTTGGTCGGTTCTTACGGCGATCTAGACTGGATGAACTTCCACAGTTCCTAAATATAATAAAGGGGGACATGAGCATAATAGGGCCTCGTCCAGAAAGACCCGAATTCACCTCCGAACTTTCTGAAAAAATACCGTATTATGACCTTAGGCACATCGTCAAACCAGGCCTAACCGGCTGGGCTCAAGTACGGTACTCCTATGGTGCTTCAATAGGCGACTCTCTTCGCAAACTTCAGTTCGACCTATATTACATAAAAAATTATTCGTTGCTCTTAGATTTGAATATCATGCTGCGCACCATTCAGGTAATGCTTGGCGGCAAAGGTCGTTAGCTCGAAACTCGTCGGTCGCCGGTTGTTAAAGATAGCTTATGTTTTCTAATTGTAGTTTTTCGGGCACATCATTCGAAAACAAGGCAATCACGGAGAAATCGATGCATGGCCAGATTCTAATGAATTAGGTGCTCGAAGACATAATGCAAACCTCTGAGCAAACGGCTCATGACAAACCTTACATGACCGAAAGATATTAAAGCTGCGCCGAGTGAGCAACTATTAGATCTCTTGGTTTTGACCAATAAAAGGCTGGCGAGCATCCTGATGGAATTTAATACATCCCGTAGACGACGTGATAAACCATTCAATGTTTTTTAATACTGTTTATTTTCATAGTCGACGAGTCGATACACGGAAATTGTTTCGCCTTCATAAACCGAGTGACCTACTTGATCGATTACCGACAATAGGCCCCGGCGCCTTTGCGATAAACAGCCGCGTTTAAAGTTATCATTATAATGTGTTCGATTCACAGCAATATAACGTACTGGCGGTAATCCACGTTTTTTAGCTCTTAGCTCTTCTTCAATCATGACCTTGTTAAACTTCACCAAGTTCTCAGGAGCATCTAGGTAACACAATACTCGGTGAGATATCAGAGTCTCCCATTCCGGAGACTTATAACGGCCATGATGTCTATGTACATTCTTGAAATAAAGTGGCAGGCTCGACGCAAGATAGTAACTGGTTGCTACATCTGAGATCATTCCCGACCCTGGCTGAAGGAGGCTCTTGAGGCGCTTAAAATCATCATGGTGCCGCATACCTCCACCCAAATATACGTGCTTCTGACCGTAAAAAATATTCCAATTTTTTTGTGCCGAGTGAGCCTTCTTTTTAAGCTCGACTAGCTCCGCATCAAAGTGTTGGCGAGAATCGTAAAGCACCAATAGCAGCATCAGCAATAGACATAATATAGAGGCAAAGCCGACAATTAGTTTTCTTAAGTTCTGCATAATTAGGTGACAACAGAACCCTTGGGAGAAGGCCCAAAAAAGGCAGATTTTGCTGAACGCCAAAGAAAGACGATAAAACCCGCAATAATCAAGGGGTGAAGGCTTAAAATCGCAAAGCGCCACACAGAGTGATAATTCAATGCGTCAGTGAACCATTGATACAAATATGGCGACGTACATAGAATCCAAACAAAAGCTGAATTTATAGACAATATTAACCAAGCACGACTAGGCCTGTAAAACATCATCGCAAGACTAATCACACCTGCAAAAAAACCGCTCCAAAGTAATCCAGCGCGCAACTGAAGGTGCCAACTAGGCAAACCAAGGTTACCGCCAAAATGGCCTTTTGCAAGCAATGGACGCTCTCCAGATACGCCGCTTGGAAGGGATAACTCCGGGACGAATAGCGACATGAAATGTCGGTAGTCTAAGCTAACAAATAAAACAACTAACATTAACCCTAATAGGCCTTTAGATAACTTCGGCAGCTTTTTTGCGCATATATCCGCGATCAATAGCGATACTGCAATCAACACAAATAATGAAAGCGACAAATTATAATCGAGGCTCCCTCCCGCCTGCCACAACTGCTTAGCAATAATCACCCCTGTGGCAATGATTACAAGGAGCGATATACGATAGAGAGCAATATACAAAGGGTAATGCGCACCCACAATTGAACTGCGATCAAACCTTGCGCAAATTCGAACAACGCTTAAACCCAACAGAAATAAAAAAAAGAACGCTATAAACAATAATATCTCAAACTGGTGGAGATAATATATCAGCGTCAAACAAAGCAACAGAATGCTTAACACTACCCAATTACCTGCTAGCTCCATTAAGTGCGCTAAACTGCTCATTAACCGCCTAGAATTATCAATTAGTTTAAAGCTCACAAAGATCGCGAAGAACCACAGAATATAGGCTAAATGTGATGGCCACGCAGAGACTCTCAAATAGCTATTGCCAACACCCGGCAATAAGGCAAACAAAACTGCGCTCAATAAACCGATCTTTCGATCCTTGAAAATAGCTGAGCCCATCAAATAATAGGCCATTAACTTCAGCACCGCACCCCACGCAGTAAACGCATTCCAAATTATCGGTATACTCTGATCCGACAATTCTCGTAACATGGCTAAAATAGAATGCCATAGTGGAGGGTAGTAACGCTCAACGGCGCCAGTCAAATGACCATACTCTAGCGTAAACGAATTCGCCCAACCAATTTTATTAGCCAATGACATATGCCACCAAGCGTCGGAAATTTGATCAATCATTCCGCCGTTGTAAAACAGAATAATGAACATCACCGCATACAATGCGACGGCTGCCAAGCTAATTTCAACATCCCAAGTACGATAGAGTTTGCGCCAAACCACAACGCCGGCAAGGCTTATGGTTAGCCCTGCCAAAATATAGATCGAGAGTGAAAATGGCAAATTCGCCAAATCTAAAGCAAGCAATAATAGACCGTTTATCGCCAATGAAAATACAAATCCGAGTATGACTTGGGCCTCAAATTGTATGCTCAAGGCTCGGTACTGCTGCGACATGCCGGCCAATATTCGATGCACTAACAGGCCGTTTAAAAATAACGCGTAAAACACCCACAAATGAGCCTGTGAGTGAAAAAAAATCGGCATCATGCGTAATAGCCTTTATACCACTGCGCAAATTTCTCAACACCCTCATCGACAGAGACCTTAGGGGCGTAGCCGAACTCATTTTGCAATCTTGATGTGTCCGCCATGGTTCTAGGGACATCTCCATCTTGCATCGGCAGCATGTCGATTTTCGCTTCGACACCAAGGTGCTTACCCATTACATCAATAAAGTCCATTAGACGTACCGATTCACCACGGCCAATATTTAATATCGAGTAACTCCCTGCCCGCGCCGGTGCTTCCGCTACTAAACGCACGCCTTCGCTAATATCGTCAATGTAAGTGAAATCACGAATCATGTCGCCATTATTATAAACGGGAATTGCTTCCCCCTTTAACATCCGAACCGCGAACCGAAAAGGCGCCATGTCCGGCCTGCCCCAAGGCCCATAAACTGTAAAAAAACGTAATCCGGTGCATTGCATGCCATAGAGGCTAGAGTAACTGTGCGCCATTAATTCATTGGCTTTTTTGGTGGCCGCGTACAGAGATACGGGGTTATCAACTCGATCAGTTTCTTTAAATGGAAAGTTCTTATTAGCGCCGTATATCGAGCTCGATGACGCATAGACTAAGTGAGGGACCGACGATTGACGGCAGCCTTCAAGAACATTCCCAAACCCCACAAGATTGGAGTCAATATACGATTGTGGGTTTTCGATCGAGTAACGAACGCCGGCCTGTGCAGCCAGGTGGATCACAACGTCAAAATGATGTTGATCAAACAGGTCTTGCATTGCGGCTCTATTAACGATATCAACTTCCAGCATTGAAAGATTAGCCGCTTTAGGGTGAGACCCTAGCTGAGCCGCTCGGTCACGTTTTAAGCTGACGTCATAATAATCATTAAAATTATCCACACCAACCACGACGTGCCCGCTGGTAAGCAGCTTGTGTGTCAAATCCGCACCGATAAAGCCTGCGGCGCCTGTAATTAGTATATGCATAAAATCTGAGTGAGTGTGTAAACCCATCGACGCAACCCAAAATGCCCTGAATTTAAGCCTTTTGGTCAAAATTTTAGTTTCTGCGCGGTAGTATATATTACAATCGCAAAGCACTGAATTAATGTGTGCAGAATGCAACAAACTGGCCAAGAACACCCGTATTTTATGAATACTAATTTGAAACTTATATCCGCTCGTTGGCTGATTCCTGTGGTGCCCAGAAATACGGTGCTGCCCAATCACTCAATCGTGGTTGAAAACGGTACGATAGTTTCGATTTTACCGACTGATGCAGCCATCAAAAAATACCCTTCGGCCGAACAAACCATTTTGAGCGAGCACGCATTGATCCCTGGGTTAATCAATGCACATACGCATGCCGCCATGAGCCTATTTAGAGGTTTGGCCGATGACCTACCTCTCATGAGCTGGCTAAACGACTATATTTGGCCAGCCGAAAGTAAATGGGTCAATTCGGAATTCATTCAAGATGGCACCCAATTAGCCATCGCCGAAATGCTATTAAGTGGCACAACCTGCTTTAACGATATGTACTTCTTCCCTGACATTGTTGCGCGAACCGCTCAAAATATGGGGATTCGGGCATTTGTTAGCATGATAGTTTTGGATTTCCCTAGTGTTTGGGCCGCTGATTCTGAGAGCTATTTTAGCCAGGGCTTAGATGTACACGATGAGGTGCGGGCACTATCACGAGTCAATACCACCATGGCACCGCATGCACCCTACACGGTTTCAGATGCTCCGCTTGAAAAAGTACGCACCTATGCTGACGAATTGAATGTGCCTATTCACATGCATCTGCATGAAACCGACCAAGAAGTGGCCAATGCGGTAGCCGAAAACGGTACACGTCCTTTTCAACGCCTAAACGAGTTGGGGCTATTGAATCCGCGTTTTATGGCGGTGCATATGACACAATTAACGCCCGATGAAATCGAATTAAGCGCGCGGCAAGGCATTAGCATTGTTCATTGCCCGGAATCTAATCTAAAGCTGGCCAGCGGAAATTGCCCTGCAAGCGCTCTACTCAATGCCGGAGCCAATGTGTGCTTAGGCACCGACAGTGCAGCAAGCAATAACGATTTAGACATGCTGAGCGAATTACGCACCGCAAGTATGATCGCAAAAGTTCAATCCAATGATGCGAGCGCATTACCCGCCTGGCAGGCGCTTGAAATGGCTACCATTAATGGTGCAAAAGCACTTAATATCGACAACGAAATTGGCTCGTTGGAAGTCGGCAAGTCGGCCGATATGGTCGCATTAAGTCTAAACCATGTCTCAACGCAGCCGGTTTACGACGCCATCTCTCAAGTTGTTTACAGCGCTACCCGCCAACAAGTCAGCGATGTCTGGGTACAAGGCATACAACGCGTAAAAGATCACAACTTAGTGTCCGAAAACACTGAACAAATATTAGATAAGGCGGCGATTTGGGGCACCAAAATCGCTTCGACAAAGACCAGCTCCCATTAAAGATTTATCACAACTATTTTTCGCTGCGCCGTTTATACAGCTAGCGTATACAGAACCCGCAACTGCTTCGATGAGCGATCACCACTATGACTATAACCAAGACTAATGTAGACCCAAGTGAAATCAAAAAGTTTGAAGATCTCGCTTCACGGTGGTGGGACCCGAACAGCGAGTTCGCGCCGCTGCACGCTATTAACCCCCTCAGAACCGAATACATAAACCTCCACTCACCGGTTCGAGGCCTTAAAGTGCTGGACGTTGGATGTGGTGGTGGTTTAATAAGCGAAGCACTGGCCACCTTCGGCGCCGAAGTCACCGGCATTGATATGGGAGAAGCGCCACTGAGTGTGGCTGAACTTCACCTGTTAGAAAGTGGTGTAGAAGTTGAATATAAGAAGATTACCGCTGAAGAGCTAGCCGAGCAACGCCCCGAGTATTATGACGTGGTAACCTGTTTAGAAATGTTGGAACACGTGCCTGACCCAGGCTCTGTTATAGCGGCATGCTCAGCAATGGTCAAACCTGGCGGCGACGTTTATTTTTCCACCATTAATCGAAGCCCCAAAGCCTGGTTGCTTGCCATAGTCGGGGCTGAGTACATACTCAACTTACTGCCTAAGGGTACGCATGAATATGAGAAACTCATCAAACCCTCTGAGTTAAGTGAATATGCACGCAGGTCAGGTTTAGAATTGCAACGAATGATTGGCCTACATTACAACCCGCTGACCAAGGCATACAAACTTGATAAGGGCGTGGACGTTAATTATATGATTCACACCCAAAAACGCAGATAGGCGGCCGCAGCTATGGAATTAAAAGCCCTTCTCTTTGACCTTGACGGCACCCTAGTCGACACTGCACCAGACATGGTTGGTGCGTTAAACCGACTGCTTGAGAAACACAAGCAGCCCAAAGCGGATTTTGCACAAGCCAGCAAGCTTGTTTCAAATGGCGGCCGGGCGTTGGTCGTTCACGGGTTTGGTGATGAAATAGATGATCAAAAAGTCGACCAACTTGTGCAGGAGTTTTTGGCCATATACAAAACGCATGTTTGCGTAGACAGCCACCTTTATGAGGGCCTGTTAGCCTCTATAGAATATTGCGAAGCCAACAAGCTGCGTTGGGGAGTGATCACGAATAAACCTGTTGAGCTGGCGAAAAGCGTACTTGAAGGGCTAGGCCTATTCCAACGCTGTGGGATTTTGCTTGGCGGAGACAGCCTGCCAGTGCGCAAACCAGACCCGGTACCAATGCTGCACGCCTGTATGGTACTCAATTTGGCGCCCAGTCAATGCCTGTATGTGGGCGATCATATCCGCGATATCGAGGCTGGAAATGCCGCCGGCATGGACACAGCCGTTGCTCTCTGGGGGTATATTCAAGCTGACGATGACCCCAATGACTGGAATGCTAAATACCTAGTACGCCAACCGGCTGGCCTACTTAATTTAATTAAAGACCTAACACAATGATCGAGTTTAACTGGCAAGACTACAAGCCTTCGAACGGCCAACTGAATGGCAAGGTAATTCTCGTAACCGGTGCCGCCGACGGCATTGGAAAAGCGGTAAGCTTAGCGCTGGCTCAATATGGTGCGACGGTTCTTATGCTCGACAAAAAAGCGCGACATTTAGAAAAGGTCTATGACCAAGCACTGGAACGAGGCTTTACGGAGCCTGTCATATTACCGGTTGATTTAATGGACGTAACGCCCGAGTCAGCTACCGTTTTAGCGCAATCGGTCTATGATGATATTGGGCATATCGACGGCCTTCTCCATAACGCTGCAGATTTGGGTTCACCCAGCCCTCTAGATCAATACGACATGGCTTATTGGAACTCTGTAATGCAAACCAATTTGCATGCTACGTATTATATTAGCCGTGCAATGCTACCCTTACTCAAGCAAGACCACCAAACCAACTTACTGTTTACCACGGCAGATGTTGGGCGCGAGGCACGCGCCTATTGGGGTGCCTACGCAATAGCCTACGCTGGCGTAGAATCACAAATGACAATTTGGGCCGAAGAACTGGAAAACACCTCTAACATCAAAGTAAATTCAATCGACCCCGGGGCGGTACGTACCAGCTTTAGGCGACGTTCCCACCCAGGTGAATCGCAAGACAGCTTGGTGACACCTCAGTCGATAGCAGCGGCCTATTTGTACATATTTTCAAATGAACACAACTTTCATGGTTCGAAATTAAGCATTCAGAGTTGAGCACCCAGAGCTGAGCGTTTAAGCCTAAGTGTCGTAAAAAAATAGCCTAACTAACAGCTAAGTACGCGGCCTAAAAGCTAACTTGATTCTTAAACGAACCATGCACCAAGCCCACTTTATGCGGCAACTAAAGTTAAAAGGTTTTTCTTGCAGTGCTTTTTGCCAGTACAGCAAGGCTTTGTCCGGCTGAGTTTTGGTCAAAATAGAAGCAATAAAATAATTGCCTGCAAATTCACCAGGCGGCCTCATCTTGATATTGGGTATCTTCCCTTCACCAGCGCCTTCTGCCATTGGCCTTAACTCCTGCGCCTTTGCTAAAATGGGCTCGTCATCGAAATTACCCTCAGAGTACTGCTTATTCGATTGCACCACCAAACTTGCAAGTAGTTTCTGCGTGTCGGCGTATTTCCCGCTTATCCCTGAGGCAGAAAATGTTGCTCTCAGCAATATCTCTTCTATGACCCCCACGTCGCCACCGGACCTAAGTAAACGAGCCCACAAATCGCAGTCTTGGGTAAAATAAAACTGTTCTCGATACCCTCCTACTGACTCATAGGCTGTTTTTTTAAACATTACTGAAGCGTGTATCGGGGATCGAAAATTATCCGAAGATGTCGCCTTAATCCCTTTCGACAGCTCTTTCGAACTTAATTTAAGGTCATATAATGGAAAGCCTTCATCCGTATGCAACGCAACCCAACAACTGACCATAACCGAACCTGAATGTTGTTGTAGATACCTAGCCTGCTTTTGTAATCGACTCTGCAGCATTACATCGCCCGCATCTATACGAGCAATGAAGTCATGTTTAGCTTGATGACAACCGCGAATCAAGGCCTTAGTGAGGCCTTGATTTTCCAGGTTTATAACTTTTATTCTAGGGTCAGAGAATCTAGTAAGTTCATCTATAACTTGCGCGCTTGCGCCATCATTGACAATGATGAATTCTAGATTGATACCTTGTTGAGCTAAGACACTCTGTATGGTGCGTACTACGTCATCCGGCTTGTCGAATACCGACATAACCACGCTGACATTGAGCTGATCCAGATCAACAGTTGAAGATTCGTTTGATGATCCACTTTGCAGCATTCTAACGCTTAATCCATTCCACCAGCTTTGCAGCACGACGCCAACCCATCACCTTAACAAGCTTGATAAAAACACGATGCTGCGGTGCCTTTTTGCCGTTGGCTTCAATCGAAACCGATAGCATGGCTCTGGCTTCGGTCTTTAATCCGGCGATCGCACATTGACGTGCCAGCAAAAATACATATTTGCTAAAAAATTGCCAATCGCTCTGATTAATATCCGTTAAACGATTATCGAGTTCCATATACTGCTTGGCGTGTTGGAATATTTTGGCTCGAGCCATAGCTCTATTCTTGAGCTTTTCTTTATCGTGACTACCGTCGCTTGATAAATGCCGATCGTGCACGCGAATCAAGGATACAAATTCGTCGGAAAACACTAATTCTCCACCTTTGGCAGCTACTCGACACT
>CAZEXS010000085.1:0-12531 GCA_964516915.1 uncultured Gammaproteobacteria bacterium | reverse complement strand
CAACAGGGCCAGTCACGGGCTTTATAGCCGCATGTTTCGCGTCGGCAGCTGGATCAGTAACGCGCGTATTACGCGTTCGGCGATTCGTAACCGTTTGTCGCCGAGTGGCCGCGACACGTTCATTCGGTATCGGCTTGTGTCACCGCAAGTTCAGTAAGCTGGTCGATGCAGAGTATGCCTTCAAGAGACACCGAGTCAGAACAGGCAAACGTACAAACAAACGAACAAACAAACGAGTACTAAGATGAAAAAACTCATAAAAAAACAAAAGCAGAAAAGAGCCGAGCACAAAGGCCAAGCATTGCTACTGAGCTTGATGTTGCTAACGGGTCAATCGGCATACGCGCAAAACCAAGTCGATGATAAGGTGGTGGTGATTCCCATATTTGGTGATGACATACCGGCCATATCACACCCAGTGGCCGACCCATTCACTAATAGCATTGGCATGCAGTTTAACACGCTACCAGCGGGTAGCTTTACTATGGGTAGCCCATTAGGAGAGCCGGGAAGAAACGATGATGGAGACCTAGCTGAGACAGAGCACACAGTTACTTTAACCAAAGCTTTTGGTATGCAAGTGACCGAGGTGACCAATGGGCAGTGGAATGCCGTCATACTAGATCCATCGGTGGGCGGAGTTAACCCATCAAGAAGCCACGATTCCACCGGCAACGAATTAGACAGTCAACCGGTTGAAAATGTCACTTGGTTTGAAGCGGTGTTTTTTGCTAATGAGTTATCGAGCGTTGAAGGCCGCAGTGCGTGTTACACGTTTTCAGAGCCGATGGGCACACCGGGGAGTGATTTAAGCATCATCAGCGTCACGCCCATCGCCAATTGCACGGGCTACCGTTTGCCAACTGAAGCCGAATGGGAATACGCCGCACGAGCGGGCACCACCACCGCCTACGCCAACCCAATTGGTTTTGACAGCGAGATTACCGAGACGGAAAGTGGTTTTAATGCCAACTTGCACGCCATGGGTTGGTACAACTACAACCGCGAGATGCAAAACGAGGTCGACCCCTTCTTTTCTTTTTTAACCTATGAAGACGGCACTAAGCCGGTGGCTAAAAAAGCCGCCAACGCGTGGGGCTTGTATGACATGCACGGCAATGTGGCCGAGTGGAACAGTGATCGTTTTGGGCCGTATTCGGGTAGTGCTGAAACTGACCCGGTCGGAGCGGCAACAGGTACTCGCCGCGTGCTTCGCGGCGGCGCCTTTGGCAGTCGCGCGAGGGCAGCGCGTTCGGCACATCGTAACGGTACGTCGCCAGGTGTTCGCAGCAATTTCATTGGGTTCCGTCTTGTGTTGACCCAAGTTCAGTAAACAGTCGAAGTGCGGGGCATACCCAATACCCAAAGGGCATAAATACCCCAAGGGCATAAATAAGCGTGAACAGACAAACGAACAAACAAACGAATAAAGAGTACTAAGATGAAAAAGCTCATAAAAAAACAAAAGCAGAAAAGAGCTGGGCACAAAGGCCAAGCATTGCTAGTGAGCTTGATGTTACTAACGGTCCAATCGGCATACGCGCAAAACCAAGCGGATAACAAAGTGGTGGTGGTGCCGTTAGGCGGCGCTCAATTGCCCAGCATTCCTCACCCCAGAGACTCCACATTTACCAACACTATCGGCATGCAGTTTAATACCTTGCCAGCGGGTAGCTTTACCATGGGCAGCCCAGCAGACGAGCCGGGTAGAAATAATCGTGAAATAGAACACACGGTGACCTTGACCAAGGCCTTTGGCATGCAAGTGACCGAGGTGACCAATGAACAGTGGAATGCCGTCATAGTAAATGAATCGGTGGGCGGAGTTAACCCGTCAAGCAGCCATGATTTCGATGGTTTCAGAGGCACCGAATTAGACAGTCACCCGGTTGACACTGTCACTTGGTTTAATGCGGTGTTCTTTGCCAACCAATTATCGAGCAATGAAGGCCGCAGCGCGTGTTATACGTTCTCAGGGCTGTCGGGCATACCGGGGGACATAACGGTGGAGAATAGTTTATCCATCGACAGCGTCACGCCCATCGCCAATTGCACCGGTTATCGTTTGCCAACTGAAGCCGAATGGGAATACGCCGCAAGAGCGGGCACCACCACCGCCTACGCCAACCCGATTGGTTTTGACAGCGAGATTACCGAGACAATAGGTTTTAATGCCAACTTGCACGCCATGGGTTGGTACTCCTTCAACAACCAAATGCGAAACGCCAGTGGCGTTGCGGCCTATGAATTCGGTACTAAACCGGTAGGCCAAAAGCAAGCCAACGCGTGGGGCTTGTATGACATGCACGGCAATGTGGCCGAGTGGAACTGGGACTGGTTTGCGGCGTATTCAGGCAACGCTGAGACGAACCCCACTGGTCCAGCGAGTGGCTCTTCCCGCGTGATTCGCGGCGGCGACTTTTTTAGTCAAGCGCACAATCCGCGTTCGGCGGCTCGTAGCAGTTTGTCGCCAGGTAGCCGCGTCATTAACGACGGGTTCCGGCTTGTGTTGCCCCAAGTTCAGTAAACAAGCGAGGTGCGGAGCAATACCTTCAAAGGGCACGAAGTCAGTGCAGGCGAGCGCAGCGGCGGGACGCCGTGAATCGCCTGCATGGAGTACCGACTCCTCAGTGTCGGGCAAGCAGGGAATAAGCGCACCCAGAGGGCATGAATACCCAAAGGGCATAAATAAGCGTGAACAAACAAACGAATAAAGAGTACTAAGATGAAAAAACTCATAAAAAAACAAAAGCCAAAAAGAGCTGGGCACAAAGGCCAAGTATTGCTAGTGAGCTTGATGTTACTAACGGTCCAATCGGCATACGCGCAAAACCAAGCGGATAACAAAGTGGTGGTGGTGCCGTTAGGCGGCACTCAATTGCCCAGCATTCCTCACCCCAGAGACTCCACATTTACCAACAGTATCGGCATGCAGTTTAACACGCTACCAGCAGGTAGCTTTACTATGGGTAGCCCATTAGGAGAGCCAGGAAGAAACTTTGATGGGGCCACAGCTGAGACAGAGCACACAGTTACTTTAACCAAAGCCTTTGGTATGCAAGTGACCGAGGTGACCAATGGTCAGTGGAATGCCGTCATACTAGATCCATCGGTGGGTGGAGCTAACCCATCAAGCAGCCACGATAACGGCGGCACCGTATTAGACAGTCACCCGGTTGACAGCGTCTCTTGGTTCGACGCGGTGTTCTTTGCCAACCAATTATCGGAAAATGAAGGCCGCAGCGCGTGTTATACGTTCTCAGAGCTGAGGGGCATACCGGGGGACATAACGGTGGAGAATAATTTATCCATCAACAGCGTCACGCCCATCGCCAATTGCACGGGCTACCGTTTGCCAACTGAAGCCGAATGGGAATACGCCGCACGAGCGGGCACCACCACGGCCTACGCCAACCCGATTGGTTTTGACAGTGCGGATACCGAACTGGGCTTTGGTTTTAATGCAAACCTGCACGCCATGGGGTGGTACATATACAACAACGAGATACGAAACGCCAGTGACGTCGCAGCCTATGAAGGCGGCACTAAGCCGGTGGCTACAAAGCAAGCCAATGCGTGGGGCTTGTATGACATGCACGGCAATCTGTTTGAGTGGAACAGTGATTTTTTTGCGGCGTATTCGGGTAATGCTGAAACCGACCCAGTCGGTCCAGTAACAGGTTTTCGCCGCGTGGCTCGCGGCGGCAGCTGGGCGAATACCGCGAGGAGCGCACGTTCCGCGGTTCGTTTCCATGCGTTGTCGAATGATCGCGGCAATGACGTTGGGTTCCGACTTGTGTTGCCCCAAGTTCAGTAAATAAGGCATTCGAGGGACAGGCCACGTTTAAATACGAGTAGGGCACCAGTATGATTCCGACTACAAATGAATCTTCTGAAAGCGGTTTGTCATCCTCGATAACATAATAATCGAGGGTGATTTAATACGCTTTATTGAAAATTGTGATTCAGAACTCGCCTGTAAGGTTGGCACAAGAAACCTACTCAGGAACGATTGGGTAGAGTCTCTTGGGGGTGCCATTCGGCACAACCCTCGTATAGCTAAACTTTTACCAAAGAACGCAATCACGGTTCAATGTAACTACTTCAACAAGGACTCGACCAATAATTGGTATGTCACATCTCACAGAGATCTAAGCATTTAAGTTAATAGAAAAATTAAATCTCATCGATGGTCAGGATGGAGTACAAAAGAGGGCGTTCTATACGCACAGCCGCCCAGACAAGTTCTTGAATCACTTCTAATCGTCAGAATACATCTTTAAGACAACGATTATAAAAATGGTTCTTTACTGTGATACCAGGCTCTCATCTTCGCGATATCACGGCATCCGATGAGGTTATCTGCAATGTTAGAAAAGGTGGAGCTTTGCTAATGAGCCCCTTAATTCTGCATAAATCACCAAAACTTCAGTCAGGCACACGTAGAGTTTTACATTTTGTATTTGGGCCGCGCGATCTACCTGATGGCGCAAACTGGCCAGAACAGGTTAGTCAATAGTCTCTATTTTGAATAATCTATAGTTTGCAGTTATCGCAAATGAAAGCGTCTGTTATCCAAACGACGTCATTTTAGTATCACATTGGGTACACCAGTAAAATTTAGAATTTGATTGATTTTATAAGTGTTTGATTTTTAAAAGTTTTCGTTTTTTTGTGGCGATGGAAAAACGATTGACTCAAAATCAAAAAAGGCTTCCCAAGCCTTTATCCAGCAAAGTATAGATTTTTGCACCCATTTTAAGAAGCCAACTATGTTGTGTGCGCCATCAACTGGACTTCAGATGCAATATACGCTGTTTTAAGCATCGCTTCGGAGGTGTTACTTACTTGCATTTGTTTGATCGCGTTGGCTAAATATTCAAGTCCAAGATTTTCTGCCTTTCTATTTAACACTAGGTACTCATCATCGCTTAATTTCACAGTGAACGATTTAACACATGCGTCGATTACCGATTCTGATAGCAGTGAAATAGGGTCAACGTCGATGGAATATTCTGAAGATGTATACGATGAGATACTGCTCTTTATTCTATCGAGCATAGTTTTTGTACGAACCCTTTCATCAAAAAACACATTGAAAAAATTAAGCGTTCCTTTTTCATCAGTAAGCACAGAGCATAGATTGTATTTTATATCATCAGCACCGTATTCAGCGGTAACCAACAACGCTTTGATTTTATATTGAATACTAACTAAGAAATTAACGAGGCTAGATTGCTCTCCAGAAAATTGAAGTTCGACTACATTGCCGTAGTCGTCCAATATGCCCCAACAATAGATTTGGTCAATATCGTTGAAGTAGGGCGTAGCGTAATTTGTTGGAGCAAACAAAAATGGTTTCGGTGCTGACGCTCGCTTGCTACCAAAACCGAGGGCTTTAGTTAGATACTCTTTTAGGTTAACGGTATTGCTATAACATGCATTGCTTTCAATTAGCTGAGCCCAAGTCAGTCGAGTTTTTAAGTCTTTGCCAGGGCTCTCAAGGGTCAATGAAATTTGATTATCGATACTTATTCTTGGTTGTTCCAATAAAACGGCGCCGCCAATCAAATCGGTAAGTAAGCCTGCATTCCAAACTTGAGAATTGTATGCCGACACAGGATCAAACAATGGATCGTTACCGGCCGCTCTGGCATTTACCACGGAGTGCCACTGATTGGTCTGTGATGAAAAGGCATATGCGGTGAGACCTCTGGCGCCGTTAGGTGTGCGCCATTTCGTTGCTCCTAGCATCCAAAGTTCGAGAGGGTCAGCATTTAGGAAATCTCTTTTTAAAACACCCGTCAGTGCAAAATCACTGGGAGATTTTTCAAGAGCCAACAATAACGAGTAAGTGTTGGCACTAAACCTAATATAGGTACTCGGCTGGAACCGGATATGTCTAGTGGTTGCTAAGGAGGCTAGTTTCGCTAAGGTCCTAAGTTGTGAAACTAACCTTGGGGCAGACTGCACCCTTGCCGAAATTGCTAAGTCATAAAGACGGTTTACCGCTATTTCTGGAGTTCCAATGAGTACAGCGCTAACAGATCTTAAAACTTCCTGCTTCGCAGCCTTTATAAAATCAAAACCGAGAGATTCGGGCTTTGAACTTACAACATCAATTGGTTGCTCTAGAGTGATGCCCGACTGTTTACGGAGTAGAATGACGCAGACGGTTGTTAGCAAGCGTTGTTTTGTCTTAGGTCCCTTGTAGACGCTCTCTTTCAAACTATGCCCTGCGATCAAAGTTGCTTGTACAAGAGCATCGGTTATTGAAAGTGTGCAGTTAAGGCCATGCTCTGAGACCTCGATACCTTCATAACCATCTGCAATAACTAGCGCTTGGAGCCAATCAGCGCCGGCATACTTCTTTAATTGTGTTTCTGTTAGTTGCAGTATTTGGTCTTTCGCCGATCGCAAAATCGATACTGAGTCCGAAACTGGGGCTGTCGAATCACCAGAACTTAGTTCTTCTTGGAAGGATTCGGAACTTTCTTTGAGTGCTAAAACCGATAACACAATATGACGGCAAACTCCGGTAGCGGGGCAGGTGCACATCGCCTTACTAGGGCCGTGCCCAGTCAGCGTGACTGTTTGGCCATCGGTGCTTATCTTTGCTTGATCTCCGGAAATCTCGATCACTTTATGTGACGATGTTGATAAATCGCGCTTTGCACGACGAATTACGCCTTTTGATGAAATCGCTTCTAAACTAACTTCATCAAACGCTTCTAACATTTGGCTTAAGCTCATTTCATGATCCCTGCCAACCAATCTGCAAATTTGTCGGGAGTCATAGTGCCGACATTCATACCTAGAGCTACGGCTTTGCTAGCAATGTTTTCATCAAAGATTGCTGCATTGGCATCGCCCAACGCTGTAATACCAATCATTTTTACTTGAGCCTCGGCTAAGCGCGCAATCGACGCAAAAAGAGCGCGAGGTGAAGCCCCTTCGCAGAAGTCAGAGATTAACGCAAATACAGTTCGTTCTGGATCTTCGACAAATTGCTCGCAATAAGCAACAGCCTTACCAATGTTAGTGCCACCGCCCAATTGAACAGATAGCAGGGTGTCTAGTGGATCTGTAAGTTTGTCGGATACGTCAATAACAGAAGTGTCAAACAACACCATTTTCACTGATACTCCGGGCAAGCCACCCAGTATCGTTGCCATTACGGCAGAATGAATAATGCTATCGGTCATTGAACCTGATTGGTCAACACATAGAATTATGCGCCACGGAAGATGACGCCGTTGCCGTGAATTAAACCTCAACTGTTCAGCAATTATGCGTTTTCTATCGGGGTCATAGGTTTTAAGGTTTAGCTGCAAGGTTTTTCGCCAATCAAAATTAGCAGACGATGCTAGGTTTGATCTAAGAAAACGGTTTTTCTGTCCTGAAAACGATCTCTCAACGTCAGGTTTTAATCGTTTTACAATATCTTGTATTACGCTATTTGCGATCTCTCTGAGTTTATCTTTTACTTCAGGCTTGGCGCGCCCATGAAATGATAACAGCACCTTTAAAGCTTCTTGGTTTGGCTCTAATGATTCCAACGTTTTGTTATCATTTAACAACTCTGTTAGCTCATATTTATCTAGGGCGTGTTCTTGCAGCACTTTAAAGACGGATTCAGGGAATAGTGAGCGCGCTTTTCCTAGCCAATTAATTGCTGACATTTGGGTTGGATCCATACTGCCTGGACCTTTGTCAAAGTGAACTCCGCGTTTCTCATATTCACGCCCATAAAGATAGTCTAGAGTTTGTTCCATACCCGCGTCTTGTTTTGACAAGTCGCCTAACTGCCGGTTCGCATAACGCCCCAAAGCAAGTCGCCATCGCCTTTGACCTATATTTTTATCGGGGTTGTTAGCAGTGTCCTTCATACACTAGTCTCGGGCGCGAGCCAGTCTTGCAATTGATCAACGCTAAGTGTTTGGCGTAGGCGCTTCTCTATGAGCAAACCTCTCTCAAGATCACTTTGCGTATAGTCGCTAGTAGTTGCAGTGAAGTCGCTTGCTATGCTGCCGTATTGCCTGGCTAGAATCTCACCAAGATGATCAGTTTCGCGAGGGTTCAGGGCTGTAAAAGCTAACCGTAAATGAGGTAACAATTCGATAAAGCTCTCGTCGTCAATTTGTTGCATAAATGAATCTATGACTTTGAGTAACTTTGGCTGATTTAGTAACAACAACGGTGTTGTGTGCAAAACACCACGCAAGACTCCAATGCGTTCTTCTAGATTAAGTATTGAACCAGTGAAATTGCCGTTTAGAGCGGATTCTAGTTCTGTAATTGAACGCCTTCCAGACTGTAAGCATATCGCTAGCACGCTGCCTAAAATTTCAGGTTGTGGGGTTGCTTCTGCGATACGATCGATTGCGTCGTTGAATAAGTCGGCGTCGTAAAACTTACTTTCATCGTTTCTCAGCAGTTCTGAAATCAGTCTCAAAGCTTCAATTTGATCTTCGACGACCTCTGGTGGCGAATGGCAGATATCGTCGCATAAATAAATCAGTCTGTTGTAAGCTGCTGTAAGGCTAGATTGAAGTCCTAGAGACGCTGGTGCGCTCAGAGGGCCAGCTGAAGATTGAATAAAATGTAAGCGCCGAAGAGCTTTAACGATGACGGGGAATTGGTTGTTAGATTGAATATCCGATTCTATGTCACCCAAAAATGGACTTAATCGACGACCTAAACCAGCAAGTAACCCTCGTCCAAGTAAATCACACAAAGCCTCTAGGTCATGAGCAAGGCCGTCTTTTTGTAAACGTTGTCTTTGATGGTCGATATATGCAATACATGCTAAATCTAGCTGATCTCCGTAAATAGCCAGTTCTACTAGCTTACCTTCGACTTGAGGTGACCAGCTAAATGACCATTCTTCAAAGAGAAGGTCGGTACGAACATTATTTAGGTAGTCAGGGCCCGCACTGCGACTTGCAAAACTTGTGTCTAGTAAGCCCATGGCATGAAAGTACTGAGAGGCTTTAAGGTGAGGCTCTTTACGTCGTATATCTAGCTTACGAGTACGTCGAGTACCGTCGGATAAATCTATTCGGTGGCTACTCGCACGACGTCTAGCATCTTCTACGAGCGGAGGTAAGCCTGCTGAAGCTGGTACGTCACCGAGCTTTGAACCGCATAAAAACTTGAGCAGCCGTTCGCTCCAAACATCTCTACGACTCGCTTCGCCTTTAACCAGTGAAACCTTAGCTCCATCAATTAAATCATGGCGTAAGATGCCGGGCCTATTCCTTAATAACGCTAACGATTCAGCAGAACGCAACATCTCAACCTGAGAGGGAAGGTTGATCGGGTTACCGTCCTCTCGCATTTGGGTGCAGAACTTTGATACCAGATCTGTTGCGGTGTCACGCCATTGTGGTTGGCCTTGAGCTTCGACAGCTCTCTGCCAAAGATAATCATAGTATGCAGGCTGTGGTAGCCCCGAAGCATAGCCATTTAGTGCGTCTAGCGCTTTGAAACCGTAACGAATCATATATGACTGCCCCAAACCTTTTTCCAGCGCGGGAAGTTTAATGAGGTCAGGGTTACCTAAAAGTTCAATTAGAGCTGGTACATGGAAGCCTCCGGCGACGACAACAATAGGACCACCTTTCTTTTGCGCTTTGGCAATTTGTGCGGCCATATGATGCTCACGATCACGATCACCTTGACTAAGGATTTCAGCATTTGGTGTCATTGATCTTAGGCCAGCGCAATAGGCTCCAACTTCTGACAAAAACTTTCGCCAGTCTTTCGTCCCCAACTGAGTTTCAAAAAGATGGTCCCATAATTCATAACCATCTCGACAACCTTGTTCTTTGGCTAATGCCGCGACATAGTCGTTAGAATTAAAAACAGCATCATCTTGTAAGCTTATCGGTCTATTTTGCTCTTGATCGTTCTCATTGTTACGCGATAGAGCTTTATCCATCGACGGTGTATCGATAAAAGCCAAATTCGCGCCAACCCTTTTGCCCTCCCGAAGCGCAACTAATTCGGGCGAATGTGAGCAAAATGGGAAGTAGGCCGCCAATCTAGGCTGCTGTTTTTGCTTCTCGGTTGCTAATTCAAGTATAGATGCAATAGCGACCGGGGGTAGTGTGCCAGCATCCAGAAGCACGTCTATGTGTCGATTAAAATCAATAGGGCCTTCAATCAAAACATGCGCGGGCTTTACCTCTCTTATCAATTGCCTTACGGCCCATGCACATGCAGGCGAGTGATGCCTGATAGGGGCAAAATGAACGTCATTTTTCGCGTCACAAACAGCAATATAAACCTGCTGCAACGATTCACCGTTGCCTTCGCCGATAAGTTGCTCCATTACCGCTTATCAAATTCTGTCTTAGCCGCTTTATAAAACAATGACCACGCTTTACTTTTTTTGGCTCTAGGTTTTGCGATGTGTTCTACATACGCGCGTAGCTTTCTGGCATCTTCTGGGTCGTCTTTGAAGACGACACCACTTAGTTGCCTAGCAACGTGACTTGCGGATAATGGCTTGTCGTCGAGATAGGCAGCATCTAGTGTCGCGGCGTAGGCTACATTAACGGCCTCAGCCGTCGACATAACACTATTGGGTATCGACACGCTAGCACCCTCTGAGGTATTTCCAGTGCGTAAATCTCTGAACACATCCACTAAAAGCTCAAGTGTGTCTTGGCCCATATCAGGTTTAATATCATGTTCGGCCATTCGTTCTTCAAGTTGTTTTGCAACTAACTCTCTTTCGAAGCTCACGTCAGCGATTGGATGTACTGTTTCAAAGTTAAACCGCCTTTTGAGTGCGCTAGACATGTCATGAACACCTCTGTCTCGTAAGTTGGCAGTGGCGATAATATTGAAACCAGTCAATGCCCGAGATTCGACTTCTGGCCCTAGCTCCGGTATTACGATGGTCTTTTCCGACATTAACGAAATCATCGCGTCTTGTACTTCGGGGGCGCAGCGTGTGAGTTCTTCGACTCGAGCAACTTTGCCGCCACGCATAGCGCTAAGAATTGGGGAGGGCACTAGTGCCTCTTCACTGGGGCCATCAGCGAGCAGCATAGCGTAGTTCCAACCATAACGAAGGTGGTCTTCAATGATGCCGGCCGAACCCTGAACGACCAGCCCTGATGTGCCACTAATCGCCGCAGATAAGAGCTCGGACAATAAAGACTTTGCTGTACCGGGTTCGCCTACAAGCATCAAGCCCTGATGGCCCATAAGAGAAACGATACAGCGGTCGACTAAAGGATCATCACCAAAAAATTTTTGAGCAACGCCTAATTCATGATCACCGAGAATAAAGCTACGTACTGATCTCGGCGATAACGTCCAACCCTGCGGTTTTGGATGATTGTCGTTTGCCTTAAGAGTTTTTAGTTCACGACTATAACGAGTCTCGGCAGGTAATCTTTGTGAGGATGTTACATCCATGGCATTTTTTTCTCCCAATCTGTATCAAAAACCGCTGTACTACTCATTGTGTAGTAGTCGTTCCAGCATTCAGAAAGTAGCACTGGTGGTACGTCTTTTAATTCAATTACACTGCCTCGATTCATTTGCTTGTTTAACCGCTCAAAGCGCAAAGAAATGAGTGCAGCTGCAACATTTTCTTCTGGTAAGCAATTGCCAGAGAATTCGATAACGGCGGATAAACCAGCTCCCTTAAACGTTTTTACGTATTCATTAAAATAACCGCCATCGAGGCTTTCTCCACGTTCGTATCCTAATTTGGTTGCCGAACCTCTAACGGTAAATGTGTCTGTTACCCAACCTTGGCGATCTTTAATTTCCTTTAAGCGAGTTTGGTCATCGCTTGGCACTAGCAATTCGCGGCCAAATTGAATAAATAACGGGGTAATTTCGTAATCGTCAAGGTGGGTCGCCCAAAGTTCAGCCTCACCGTCTTTAAGTAGTGCGCCATGCCCAATACGAATCGAGTGAAACTCATCAATGTTCACAGGGCCATCTTCAGCATCGGTAAAATCTCCCTCGGCCGTTGGCCTGAATGACTTAAGCAGCTCACCACTTTCATCCAAACCAAGCCAAACGATTCTCTCTATCATACGCTTCATTAAAGGGTGATCATGAAAATGAGCTTTCCAATCAGATGTGGGCCATGATCGTTCGGCGCAGAGTGCTTCGTATAAACGATTTGCCTGCATACTTATAACTTGCTTTAACTCTTTGCGAGACGCTGACAATTGCTTCTTAGAGGCCTTAGTGTTCTCATCCTTGCTTGATGACAACGCCTTTACTATTTTTCGATCTGGATTCTGAATTACAATTTTCAAATCGTCATCCAAAATTGCTCGATATGGTTTATTTTCTAACCCGCACGGTAATTCCAACACGCAATCATCATTGAAGCCGGCAGTGGGGATTGTCCGATCGGAAAGCTCATCTAAGCTCCAGCCATGATCTTCGGCCACATCGGTCAGTAAATCGTTGGCTAATTTTTGTACACTTTTCTGTTTCAGTCTAGTAGATGCTGATATAACCACTTGCAGTGAAACGGGGTCACCCTTAACT
>CAZEXS010000084.1:0-12829 GCA_964516915.1 uncultured Gammaproteobacteria bacterium | reverse complement strand
TCAATCTAAACCCAGGTCATGACCCTGAGGACATGGTTTCTATACGCGTATGGATTGAATCGAACCGTATCATATCGGTACGGCGCAGACCCTTGGTATCGATAAACGATATTGTAGAAGATTTAGAGAATGGTGACGGCCCTCGCACTTCTGGTGAATTTCTGACGGAGTTAGTAGACAAACTAGCCAACCGAATAGGCGAATTTGTATCTACCATCGACGATGAGCTAAGCAATGCTGAAGAACATCTCGAGGAAATGGCGCCCGCTGAGTTAAGAAGCACACTCGGTTCATTACGTCGACAAATTGCAACGGTTAGACGTTATCTAGCACCGCAGCGCGACGCGCTAGATAGGCTCAACCATCTCGATACGCAACTGTTATCAGAGCGAGACAGAATGCGCCTACGCGAGGAATCAGATAGAGTCTCGCGCTATCTAGAAGATCTCGATTTAGCACGCGAAAGGGCGGTAGTGCTTCAAGAAGCCTTCTTATCGCAAATCGCGCAACAACAAAATAGCAGAATGTATGTGCTCTCAATCGTCACCGCGGTGTTTTTGCCACTGGGCTTTATCACGGGCTTACTTGGCATTAACGTAGGCGGTATGCCTGGAGCCGATAACCCCTTAGCGTTTTGGATAGTGCTCGGCATGCTAGGAGCCTTAGCCGTGGCAATAGTCCTTGCATTTAGGCGAATGCGATGGATGTGACTATGTTTCCCAAGGCGTTTCAATCCGGAATTATTAACACCTAATTACTGAGGCAAGTAAGCTCGTAAGCGTTAAAGCAAAACGGTTGTTCTATAAACTTGGCTCCATTCCCTCAAACCGGCAGGAAGACTCAGACTGCAAGGTGGCCCATATGTCTTTTTGATTCGCTGAATCTTCAACGTCGACAACCAGAGTAAAGCCAGCCACGTAGCCGTCGAGTCTTTTTAATCGCTCAGCGTAATAGGCTACGTGCACCTTGCTGACGTTCAAAAATTTACTGCCTCCAGAGCTGCAGTACACCCGGCACGCATTGAGACTGCTATTAACTTGGCAAGTGTATTTGGTTAATGGCGTGCTGCGATTTGCCTTCATAAAACTATCTACTAGCTTTTTAGTCGGCGACAAGTTTGTAACGTTCGCAGCAGCGGGGGAGCCAGCAAAAACGACGATGGTTATGCAAAAGCTAATTTTCTTTAATATTGAAATCATTTTTTCTTCCTACTTTTTCTAAACAAAAAACCCGATTTAATCGGCTGACTAAATCGGGCGATAATGAATCGAGTTTATTGGAGTACTCTTTTACTCTCGTTAACGGTAACTAGTTATCAGAGTAGTCGTAGTATTCACTCAGCCTTGAAGCCAAGTCGCGGTCCTCACGATATTCTTCGATTCGCCTTCTGGCATCACGCGCGCGCTTGGTTTTTTGACGCGACTTCTTTGGTTGAGATTTATTAGCTCGAAACTGATTAGCAAACTCAGATTCGTCGAGTTCGTAATCAATTTTGTTTAAAAACGCCTCTGCGCCATCTTCATAATCAAACTCATTGTGTTTTTCGTGGTGTCTGCCCATCTTGCATTCTCCGAAACAGGTTGAATAAGTTACAAGCCTGACGTCGACTTGCGAGTTGATTATTAAGTGGAAGTTTCAGCGTGTAAAACGAATAATTTGAATCAAGTCGAACGGAATTTCCGTTTGAAATACTTGTTTATAATCTATACATCTGGAACTAGTAGGGTTTAATTTCATGGAGAAAAATACTGCACTAAAAGATTGCCAATTACGATTCAAAAAACCAATCGTGACATCAAAAATATTTCCTTTTACACAGTCAATTATTAAGCAAATAATCGCGCTCGTTGAACAACCATGTTCAATATAATTTCGAGGTAATTTACGATGAAAAAGATTACATACTTATTTTTTATTGCGGGTACTCTATTCAGTGGCTTAGCGTTTTCTCAGGAAACTAATGATTCGCTAGATATTGATACTGTGTGTGAGCTTGAGGCTAAAACCGAACAACTAAAAGGTGATGAGCTAGATAGATACGTTGAAGAGTGCATTTACGCGGCGGAGGAAGCGCAAAGTGATGAACCTGAGTACTCTGAGGAAAGCGAGGTCGTCGAAGAAGAGACCGACGAATAGTTGGGAATCTAGTCAGCTCGCAATATATGCGAGCTGACTAAAAGTGGTTTGAAGTAACAGTTAAGTGACCGTTACAAGTTCTCGATTAGTTCTTGAATCAGGTCTGTCTTGTCGCTTTCTTGATGATAAATTGCGTAAGCCTTTCGCCTAAAGACTGGAGTGTTCGGCACAAAAAATAACTCTCCCGCGTCAACAAATTCTTGTACCGCAGGTTCAGCTAAAAATGCATAGCCATTCCCACGTCTTAAGTGCTCAAGAGCAATTCGCCCAAAGCCAGTGGCCATCTTAGTGCTGGTAATTTCGGGAAACTCAGCCGCGAATTTAACCGCAAAATTCATTCCCCAATCGACTTGAATAAAGTCTTTAATCCAATCATCGTCAAGCGTCTCACAGGGCTTGGAACTAACCAGCCGAAGTTTGATGGTTTTCAACTGGTGCGAGGCAATATTCACGCCTTGAGGCGCGTCGAACATAAACGCGACATCCAGTGTGCCATCCATTATTCGATTAAATAACGTTTCAGCACTAAAAATATCAGCTGACTGGGCGACTAAGGGATACGATTCAGAGAGCTTATATAGCCAATCATGGAGTGTGATATCCCACAAGCCTGACAAGCCACCAATCGCAAGCGTCTCGCGCACACCAGAGGGAACGGCAATCTCTTGCTTGGCTCTTGCCCACAAGGTCATCATACTTTTCGCATGGGTAATCAGCGCTTCACCAGACGGCGTTAGATGAATATTTCCGCGTTCACGAATGAATAAATCGACTCCCAAAACATCTTCAAGCGTCTTTATTCTAGCGCTAACGGTTGATTGCGATACGAATAGGGTATTAGCCGCGTTTCCGAAATGGCGAGTTTTAGAAACCTCCAGAAAGGTTCTTAGTGCATTTATGTCCATGGTTAGTAGGGTGAACGTTGTTTCATTACACTCAGTCTAACAAACAGGACAAGGAAATCAATTTACTAACTCGCCGATTCGCTCTAGCCCGTCGCCTATAAAATAGTGAGGCGTCCTTGCCTCGTTTATGGGGGTTAATTTTTTATCTCAATCATTTGCCGGTTCTCAGGTTTCACTTCAGAACGCGGTATGGTTACCACCAAAACGCCATGTTCAAGCTCAGCTTCGATTTTATCCTTGTTGCAGTCGTTAGGCAGCGTCAACATGCGTTGAAACGTGTTGCTTGTTCGCTCTACATGATAAAACTGTTTGTCGTCTTCTTGGCTGTATTCAGAGACAGACTTACCTGTGATGGTTAAGCAATCACCTTTTAACTCAATGCTAATGTCCTCCCGAGCAAATCCAGGAACATCCAACTTTATTTCATAGCGCATAGCGTCTCCGGCAATATCGGCCAACGGGCGAGACACCGCGCTGTGTAACTGCGGATGTTGTCGGACACTGGGTAACGCTGCACCACCGAATATCGGATAGACATTGCCAAACATATGGTCAATTTCATCACGCATGTTCACCAGGTGTTCGTTCAAGTTTGAAATCGGTCGCACCTTCGCGGACTCATGGTCGACTGGTACGATGGGAGTCCGATGTCTCTCGGCGCTTTCATGCTTAAACCAGTTCCAAGGATAAAGGTCATCAATTTTCATTATCGTTCCTCGTTGTCTTAAATTTATCAATCAAAAGGGAATGATTTTTTACTCCTTAACGATGTTGCAATAAAGCGAATAATTGTGATCGTGATGAACAGAAAAATAGGTCGATTAGATGCCATAAACTCTTGTTTACCTCGATTCAAAAATATAATCGTGACGGCCAAAACAATTCTTTTTACTGCGAAGTGATTTGCACTAATAATGCGCGAGTATTCAGTGATTCGGTCCTTAGCAATTGACCTATTTACCCCTGTATAGCCAACGCTATTCGACAAAGCAGTTGATGACATCGAATCGCTGAATGCCAAACTAACTGATGAGAATTTTAGAGCCATGAATAAAAACAAAAGCCATAAAAAACAAGCTAAAACAACACATGCGTGTAATACGAGTGAGCATCGCTTAGCTTGCCGCGCATATACATCTAGCAAACCACCTACATATCGACGTATAGGCCATCATGATGCAACTTTGGGCTTGCAAGAATTCTTTTACAAAACTGACGATTAAAGCTGAACGCAGCAGGTAAAAAACATGAAACCTATAACCTTATTTATCACTATTATCTTTGGCTTCGCAGTAAGCCAAGCTCGTGCAGATTTATCCGATGATTTGGCTTTGGGCATGATCTACTCAGTCGATTACAAGAAAAACATTATCACTGTTACAAATATTGATACTGGGCATCGGCATACATATTTTATAAACGAACAATCTAAGATTTCATCTCAGGGCGACGCTATATCAATTCA
This sequence comes from uncultured Gammaproteobacteria bacterium, assembly GCA_964516915.1. GTDB lineage: Bacteria > Pseudomonadota > Gammaproteobacteria > Arenicellales > Arenicellaceae > Arenicella. Next base: position 8,323 of record CAZEXS010000084.1, on the reverse strand, counting down.
AGAATTGCAGCGCGGCCAAGCGGTTGCAATGGATTTTAAACGCACAGATTCCGGCCGAGTAATCGATTTTTTACGCGTGCCAAATTTGGATAACTTGGAAGATATCCCAATCACTCAAGAAACTGAGAAAATCTATGCATCAGGCGCGATTACTGGCATCAGATCAAAGCTCCGATATATAGTGATTAGAGGCCCTAGAATTCATTTGCGACGCAGCTTATATGTGCCAACCAACGCCGATATTTCGATGAATGGTAAGCCTATAAAGTTCTCTCAATTGCGCGTCGATGATCTACTTGAAGTAGCTACGTTGACTTCACCAGAAAAGACTTCGAAGGATCAACCAACACGCGATCACCCATGCCTTCGCGCCCCAATAACATCAAGTAACTCATTTCAGCGCGATCTGAGAGTGTGATTTCTATTGGCCAAGCTTCACCACCCAGAGCAAAGTCAGTTTGAATAGTGTAGCGTTGCTGCGAAACACCATTTGACGACTTAATTCGTCGCACATCGTGTAACTTGGCCTCGCAAGTAACTACGGTTTCTATGTGATAGATATCTGGGTGGATATCAAACCGTAACCACGGTACGCCATTCTTATCAAATTTCTCAAGATTATCCACGTGTAAAGAAGATGTTTTTGCGCCAGTATCCACGCGAGCCTCCAGCGCCGTAATACCTAGCTCAGGCAGATCACAACATTCGATATTGCCAATAATCAGTTTACTCGTTTGTGGATTCATATCGTCATTAAGCGTATTCGTCATCGTTTTGCGGGCAGAAGGATATCGGCCATGGTTTGGATATTGTCCGCGATTTCTTGTTCTTCTTCAGAAAAATAGGCGATGTGAAACATAGCGTCACCTTGTTGCACTAAGGGTATATTCTGCTTGCCGATCACGATACCGCTTTTACGCGCCTTTACCAGGCCAAACGCCTCGCCGAGTGGGCTACCAATTTCCGCTAAGTCGTCGCCAGTTTCAACATGATCTCCAAGGTTCTTTAGATTTTTAACAATGCCGCTGTGATGGGCTCTAACCCAAGAACTGGTGTTGGCCACATACGGTGTTGTACGGCTCTTGCGTACCGGCGTTTTCGTCATACCTAAGGTCGCTAGCACATTCATAATACCGCGCACGCCGGCTCGGATAGACAGCTCGTCAAAACGTAGGGCTTCACCAGCTTCATAAAGTAATATCTTTGTGTCTGACTCGCTGGCGGCTTGACGCAACGAGCCATCGCGTAAGTCGGAGTTCAACAACACGGTTACTCCAAATGCTTCGGCTAATTGCATCGTTTCGGGGTCTTTCAAGTTTGCCCGTATTTGCGGCAGGTTGGAGCGATGTATTGCGCCGGTATGCAAATCAATTCCATAGTCGCAGTGACGCACCACTTCCTTGAGAAAGGTATTCGCCACAATACCAGCGAGAGAGCCTTTGTCTGAGCCAGGGAAACTACGATTAAGATCTCTTCGATCGGGCATATATCGACTTTGGTTCAGCACACCATAGACATTCACCATGGGGGCCAATACCAAGGTGCCGGCGCTTAACTTCAAACTTTTCAGCCGCAGTAACCGACGAATGATTTCAATCCCATTAATCTCATCGCCGTGCACGGCGGCCGAAATAAAGAGAGTAGGACCATCTTTACGAGCGCGTTTAACGTGCAAGGGCATGCTGATGTCCGTATCTGTGTAGAGACGCACAATTGGCATATCAATATCAACTGATTTACCTGGTCGTATTTCATGACCTGCGATAATGATGCTTTTCATATCACCCACCTTTAACCCTTACCGCGTGTTTTGGTTCTGAACGGTTTGGCATTCTTTTCGATATGTAAATAGATAAGCTCAGCCACATCTTTACCGGTAGCTCTCTCGATGCCCTCAAGCCCTGGAGTTGAATTAACCTCCATGACCACTGGGCCGTTACTTGATTGCAATAGGTCAACTCCACATACACCCAAGCCCATGGCTTTAGCCGCCGCTACGGCGGTAGCGCGCTCGTCCTTGCTAAGTTTTACTAATACGGCCGAGCCCCCACGATGTAAGTTAGAACGAAACTCACCTTCAGCACCTTGACGTTTCATCGCCGCTACCACTTTATCGCCGACCACAAAACAACGAATATCGGCACCATTGGCTTCTTTTACAAACTCTTGAACTAGGATGTTAGCTTTTAGCCCCATGAATGCTTCAATAATACTTTCAGCACTCTTATCGTTCTCAGCTAATACCACGCCAATACCTTGAGTTCCCTCTAACAACTTTATGACTAAAGGCGCACCACCTACAGTTTGTATAAGATCCCTGATATTACTAGACTTATTCGCAAAACCTGTGCGCGGTAGACCAACACCCTTGCGAGATAGCAGCTGTAATGAACGAAGCTTGTCACGAGAACGACTAATCGCCACTGATTCATTTACCGAGAACGTACCCATCATTTCAAACTGTCGCACCACCGCCGTACCGTAGAAAGTTACGGATGCGCCGACTCTTGGTATGACGGCATCGTAGGTTGGCAATTCTTCGCCCTTGTAGCGAACTACAGGGCGACTTTTAGTTATATCCATGTAGCATTGCATAGTGTCTACAATATCTACTTGATGTCCGCGCGCTTCTCCAGCCTCTACCAAACGCTTGGTGGAGTAGAGTTTTTTATTTCTAGATAAAATGGCTATTCGCATTATGATTGCTCCGTAGGGCGTGATGAGAATTAGGTTTCGGCTTCGATGCCTTTTAGCAAGCGGCCTAAAATATCCGCTCCAGTAATAATTCGTCGCTCAGTATCAGACCAGAACAAAATAATGTCGTGATCTATCACCGAGTCGCAGTGCGCATCTTTGCCGACCCTTAACTCACTCACCACATCTCCTAGTGGTGTTTTAGGATCCGTGACCAAAATAGGCCGATGACAATATTCATATGGTTTGACTTCTGTTGAGTCTGCAAAGAATACCGCGCGAAGAAAGCCATCAGCGTCTAACACTAAATGAGGTGCGCCATTTTCATCGGCCAGAATTACCCATTTGTGTCCAGATTGGTTTACCTTTACCAAAAAGTCGTCTGAACTATTTGAGGCGTAACCAGGAATGATCGGTAAGTCTAGATTCGTAGGCAGTGCGATAATACTGCTTGGATCTACGGGTTCACCTTCTTTAGTAATCGAAAGGTCATCGATTTGTAGAAAGTTCAAAGCACCGATGCCTTCAATGGCCTCAACTTCGGCTTCTTCAGCCTCAACGTGTTTTTTGATGACGTGTCGCAGATCACGTTCACGCATATAGTCAATACCTTCGACACCCAGCCATGCATCTAACATCAACGCGCACGGTTTTGAGACTGGATACAAAAGGAACTGGTAGAAACGAAGTACTGGCGCGAGTAACGAGGCCATTTTCAAAGCGTGCCTTGAAAAGTACGCCTGCGGTGTAATCTCACCAAAAAAGGTAATAAACGCCGTCGAAAAGATAAACGCGCTAGCGCCAGCCAATACAGAATCTGAAAGTAATGTTAGCAAGACATTAATGCCAACATTGCCCCACAGAATAGTGGTGAGCAAGAAATTAGAATCTTGTCTCATTGCCAGAACCGACTTAGCGGCTTGATCACCATCGGTAGCGAGTACCTCAAGCTGCAGTCGGTTCAAGCTAAAGAACGCGAGGTTAAGACCTGAGAAGGTCGCTGAATGCACTATACAAACAAAAATACCAACCCATACCAAGGCAGCGGGTAAAGCGAACCCAAATAATTCAACCATTAGAAAATCTCCGAAAATTTAGTCGCTTAAATCAAAAACAGCGTAGCAAGCCCTAGAAAGCTAATGAAACCAATCACGTCGGTAACGGTTGTGAGTACCACCGAACCGGACAGTGCTGGGTCTAGATTCAATTTTTCTAGTACCAATGGAATCAACATGCCCGAAAACGCTGCAGCGATAAGATTAATGAGAATGGCGGTCGCAATTACTAAGCCAAGTGTTTGATTGCCAAACCATGCATAGGCAACTAAGCCAACGACGGCGGCCCATAGAACACCATTTAAAAAACCAACGCCAAGCTCCTTGAGAAGTAAGGTGCGCGTATTGCTGTCGTTAAGTTTATCGAGTGCTAAACCTCTAATAACAATGGTTAGTGTTTGACTGCCCGCAATACCACCCATGCTGGCAACAACAGGCATAAGTACCGCTAGGGCGACCAGTTGTTGAACCGTTGCTTCGAATAATCCGATTACATATGACGCTAGAAACGCCGTCAGTAAATTTATGCCTAACCAAACAGCTCTCCGTTTTGTTGATACGCCGATCGGTGCGAATAAATCGTCTTCTTCATCCAGGCCCGCCATGCTCATTAATTGGTGGTCGGCCTCATCTTGCAAGGCCGCAACCGCATCCTCAGATGTAATACGGCCAAGCAATATACCCTCTGAAGATACGACCGCTGCTGATATAAAGTGGCTTTTTCTAAATTCAACCGCCATCGCTTGAGTATCGGCTTCGGGGTCAAAAATACTTTCATTTTCAAATGCAGCTAGCTCAGTCAGAAGAGCCAACTCGTCAGCCTCTAATATACTGGCAAGTGCAATGGCATTTCGATACGAACCATCACGGCCAATCAGAAAGATTTTGTCGGTAAATTTAGGAAGCTTGTTTTCCCGAATATGAGCCAAGACCTTTTTGACGGAACTTTTGCCAGTGAAGTAGAGCGCGTCATGTCGTAATAAGCGGCCAACTTGGTTCTCACCAAAACTGAGAGATTCTTGAACATACTCGCGCGCTTGGTCGGACAGGTTATCTACAATGTCTTGCGCGACATCGTCGGCAACAATTTCCAGAACATCCGCCACATCGCTTGCGGCCATGTTCTCAGTCATGTCTTGCAGCTCTTCAGATGATGCGGTGCCGATCAAGCTCCCCTTAATCTCATCATGCAGATGGGGGATAGCCGAGCTTCGGTCTTCAGTTGATAGTGTCGCCCATAGCTCTGCGCGATCGCTCAATGGCAAGCTCTCGAGCACGTGAGCCAATTCACCTGGTAGTGTATATGTAACGTCTGCTAAGTCTTCTGAGGTAGTCATTTCGATGTTACCTAAATAAATTTTATTTCACTGTATAGATGTCTAATTAGGCGGCATTCTAATGCTGTCTTTGTTCTTCGACAAACTGAATACTCAATCAACTTGAGCGGTTATTTCGATTGTGTTTCCAGGTGTTTACAGGCACTTTAGCGAACCTTATAAGAGGCTGGCTTGAAAGAAAAAAACTTAGGCTTATTTAATGATAATGAACTTAATTAATTAGCCGTTCAGCTCAACCAAATTAAACTTGTTTCAGTAACCAACCAAACCGAATACCCATTGAATATGACCATCAAGCCTACGATTAAAAATAGCGTTTTGAGACGCCTGATAGTCGTTTTTTGTTTATTCAGCATGGGTGCCTTTGTTAACTTTGCTCAAGCTCAAGATAGTTTTATAGAAAATGCATCTGTCGAGTTTCGAGGGGTATCAGACGAAACGATACTCAAAAACGTAATAAGTTCGGTTGCGCTATATCAACAAGCTTTAAAATTAAGTAAGAAAAAACCAATCGAGAAGTACCAGTGGCAGCGATTAATTTCGTTAGCAGAGGTGGAAATAGAGAACGCGCTTAAGCCTTATGGATATTACCTATCCACGGTAAATCATTCATCATCGACAGATTTATCAAAAGTGACGTTTGAGATTAATTTGGGAGCGCCGGTCATTTTGAATAATGTATCGGTCATTATAGAAGGCGAGTCTAGCGAGACTGACGTTATACGAAACTGGATTGATGCGTATCCGCTTAAAAAGGGCGACGTACTCGTTCAGCCGCAATACGACGATGCTAAATCAAAATTGAATCAGCTCTTACGGCGCTTTGGTTACTTAGATGCCAGGTTCGTAAAACAAGAAATTGCCGTTAACGTTGAGAGAACCGAGGCGGCAATTAGTCTGTTAGTTCAAATAGGCGAGCGTTATCGTTATGGTGAGTTTGAATTAGATTGGCGTTCAGAAAAGCAAGTAGGAGCTTATAGCGAAGGCTTCCTAGAGAGATACCTAACCCTAAAGCCAGGCGAAGGCTTTGACTCTCAAGCATTGCAAAAAGCTCAGGGTGACATGTCGAACAGCACCTATTTCTCGTATACAGAATTACGCCCTCTATTTGACGAAGCTAAAGATGGCGTTGTGCCTATCAGAGTGTCAATCGAAGCACCCAAAAGGCTTAGTTATGGAGCAAGCCTTGGCTTTGGTACTGACTCAGGCCCTCGTACTGGCCTGACGTTTGAGAACCGTAGAGTGAATCAGCTTGGTCATCGCTTTAATGGTGAGCTCATTGCCTCTACTGAAAAGCAAACGATTGTTGGCAATTACTCGATTCCGTCGAACGGTAGTAAGCGAGATGGCTTGAATCTCTTTACCTCTTTTATTAACGAAAACAGCGATGTCCGTGATTCTAATCTTTGGTTAGCTGGCTTTGATTTTAATAAAAGCTTGAGTGATCAAACCCAGCTAAGTTACGGAGTGAGTTTCCGGGATGAGAGCTTTATCGAATCAAGTCAAAGTTTTGAATCTCAATTACTACTACCGTCAGTGACGTGGCAAACCGTTAGCGCAGATAGTTTACGAAACCCGAATCGAGGCTATCGAGTATCAGCGAGTTTACGCGGTGCTGACAGTGACCTAGGTTCTGATATTTCGTTTGCACAACTGACTTTGAATGCGAAGTCTGTTTATTCCTTAGGTAGTGGTCGTCTAATAGGTCGGGCTCAAATTGGACAAACGATTATTGATGATGGTGACCAGCTCCCTAGCTCATTGTCATTTTTTACCGGTGGTGACCATAGTGTTCGAGGCTACGACTTCGAAAGTATCGGCGTGCAAAACGTTGATGGTGATTTTGTAGGAGGGCAAAACGTCATTGCAACAAGCATTGAATATGAGCAACAAATACGAGGCCCTTTCGCGCTTGCGGCCTTTATCGACGCCGGTGATGCTTATGACGATTCTCTTGATCTTAAAGTGGGCGTTGGTGTTGGTGCGCGATGGCGATTGCCATTTGGCGCGGTTCGTTTAGACATCGCCTCAGCGAGAGATTTAGAAGGCGAACCTGTGCGTCTACACTTTACCTTTGGCACTGACTTATGAAAAAGTCAGCGCGAATTTTCCTATGGTCGTGTCTTATAACATTAGGCCTGGTTATTGGCTCGTTGACGTGGCTTGCCACAACCTCTTCGGGGTTAAGCTTTCTCTTAAGTAAAGCGCCAGGAGTAACCATTAACGGCGATATCAGCGGTAACTTGATCGGTAGGTCAGAAATATCCAAACTGAAGGTGACGCTTGAGGGTGTCGAGTTTTCTATAGATAAAGTCGCTATTGATCTAAACTTGTCGCCATTGTGGAACCGCGTGTTGACGATCAATGAGTTGAGCGTTCAAGGCTTAACAGGGCATTCTTACGTAGTTGATTCTTCGCCAAAGACTAATTCGAATTCAGAATTACCGATAGCAATTGAACTAACCAACCTTAACGCTCAGGGTCTCCAGTGGCAGCATGAGCAAGGCACACCTATCAGTTTAGATAGCGTGGTTCTATCACTAAGTTTAGCTCAGTCCAATTTGAAGCTAAAGAGCCTTGAAATGACAAAGGGTGAAGACCAAGTATCGGCCTCGGGAAACGTTGATATTTCGGCTGATGACAACGGTAATGTTGATATTTCCTTAACGCATAGAGTGACATCAATTGAGAGCTTGGGTGCGCCCCTGATTGGGTATCTATCACTTAATGGTACGTGGTCATCGCTTTCTTTGGAGCATTCAATTAATGCCCCATACACCATAAAAACAGATGCTCAAATAAACAGCTTGCTGAGTTCAGAGCCGGTGGTCGATTTGGTGTCGAGGCTTGAGGATATTTCATTTTCAACCCTTAATGCTGGTTCCTTAGCAGGAGAAGTACGAGTTAAAGGCGATCTGAATTCAAGTATCGCAAACGCTGAGTTGATTCTAAATAATCAAGGTGAGAGGCAGACTATTCGAATAGAATCGTCGATAGAGGGCAAAACCGTTGAGATTAAGCAACTCAGTATTGATGACTCGAAGATGGATGCCCCGGTTGTTTTGGTCCGTGGGCGAATTGCTGACTATCACCAGCTTAAGTCGAGCGATATATCCTTAACGGCCACATGGCAAGATTTAAATTTTCTAAATAATTTTCTTGGTACATCAATACCATCAACTCAAGGCAAGTTACTTGTTAATGGTACCGCAGATCAATATTCATACAGCCTAGATA
>CAZEXS010000083.1:0-12915 GCA_964516915.1 uncultured Gammaproteobacteria bacterium | reverse complement strand
TCGGAAAACACTAATTCTCCACCTTTGGCAGCTACTCGACACTCGTATTCCCAGTCCTCTTCATTGCTTAAAACAGACCAAGGCCCTATCGACTCCAAAACTCTACGACGAAACAAAGCTGTAGAAGTGAACCACCAACGACTGCGTAAAAACGATGGAAACAACGCTAAACGTTGCTTTGCCGTTTCGCGCCCGGGTATTTGTTTAGGTCTTTCCCCCATGGACACAACTTCAGTTTTACCATACGCCACATCGATATTTGGCTGGGCTCTTAGGGCCGCAATCTGGACTTCAAATTTTTTCGGTAATAATAAGTCATCACTATCGAGGTATTGAATAAACTCACCGCGCGCGTTCAACCGTCCCAATTCTCTTGCAACCCCTGGTCCGCTATTAGCCTGCTTAAAAACCCTAAGTTCAGAATGCTTCTCGGACAGCATTTGCAACACCTCTGGCGTGCAATCGGTGGAGCCATCATCCACTACCAATATTTCAATCGGCCGGTGTGTTTGTGCAATTACCGACTCGACAGCGTCGACGATTAATTCAGGCCGATTGAACACCGGAATAATCGTGCTGACTAAATTTGGCTTTACCAACAGACTCATCAGCGTGCGAAAAACTGTGGTAGTTTAGTGCCAAATTTAATTGCAAAAAAACTGACTGGGTTTCGTTTTAAACCTAACTTTTTTAGTGCTTTATAAGAACGCCAATTACTGACAACCATTGACTTTAAGCTGGCTTGTGATGCCCCGCCAGTTCTCATGATCACCCAATTATCTCGACAATAATGACTGCTCATATTGTGAACTTCAAATGCTCTAGCACAAAATTCCAGATCAGCTTGATTGCCAAGCGTAATATCAAAATCACCCACCTTCTCAATCATTGCACGCTTTATGTAAAGAGTCGGATGCGCTGGCATCCAACCTTTAAAACACAGGCCAGGTTCATACTCTCGCGAGCGCCAAGCTCGCTTGATTTTCGAGTCAGACAGATCATCCACATAAACCAAATTAGCGTAACAAGCGTCTAGTGATTCGTCTTGATGTAAGGCCACAATATCACTGAGCACACTAGGATTAGCATAGACATCGTCTGAATTGAGAAAACCAATCACGTCACCGCTAGCCAGATTTAGGCCTTTGTTCATGGCGTCATAGATGCCCTTATCTGGTTCCGATATAAAGTGAGTGATGGAGGATGAATATTGATTAACTACGTCAACAGTACCATCATCAGACGCGCCATCTATCACGATGTGCTCGATGTCTGGGTGTGTTTGTTCAGCGACAGACTTGAGCGCATCCTCAACGGTATTAACAGAATTGTAGACTACTGTGATGACTGTAACCTTCATTTAACAACTATGACCTATCGCTTTTTACTCGCTCGAGCGGCGGACTTTGACCTGCCACGCCCTGACCCAGAACCACTTTCCATGGTCTTTTCAAAACCAGCGTTGCCGTTCAACGACCTTTTAGATTTATGAACTTTCCGACGGCCTTTTGCCACTCGACTAGCGTCACCTTTTGTCGGCCTAGCGGCAGACTGCTTAGATGAGCGTCGCTCCGACACTTTCTTGGCATTTTTGGCTCCGGCTGATCGACCACCTGAGTATAGTTGATCGGCAAATTGATCATTTAAACCAGCCGACGTAATCATTTTTTCCAATTGCATTGGCGCCATTTTCGAGACATGACCACGTTTCAAATCTCTAGTTAATTTAATGGTACCGTATCGCACTCGCTTTAGGCGGCTCACTAAGTGGCCGACCTCGTCCCACATGCGCCGAACTTCGCGATAGCGCCCCTCTTTGATCACTACACGATACCAATGATTGGTGCCTTCTTCTGACATATCAGCCGCAACCACACTTTCGAACTTTGCTGGCTTACCGTCGATCACAACGCCCTTTTGAGTCAATTCACTAAGGGTTTTATCGCTGGCACGGCCTCGAATCCTGACTAAATACTCACGCTCTAAGCCGGTAGACGGATGCATCAATTTGTTAGCAAGTTCGCCACTGTTTGTAAACAGCAATAGACCACTGGTATTTATATCAAGGCGACCTACTGATACCCATCGCCCGTTGGGTATCCCAGGCAAATTCTCAAATACCGTAGGCCTTCCTTTTGGGTCCTTACGAGTGCAAATTTCGCCTTCGGGCTTGTGGTACACCAATGCTTTAATCGGCTCAAAGCGAGTCGATTGCAATTGCATTAAACGGCCGTCAACTAATATTCGGTCCGAATGCGAAGCTCGATCCCCCAGTTTGGCGCGTTTACCATTAACCGTAATTCGACCCTCTGCAATCCACTTTTCAATCTCTCGACGTGAACCTTGGCCGGCATGCGCTAGTAATTTTTGCAGCTTATCGTTCAAAATCACACCGAATAGCCCAACCGACACCTAAGTCGATAGCCATATCTAAAGTCACATTGATGGTCAGACCGGTAATCGCACGGCTTAACTCTTTTAATCCTAATCATGATCAGGGTCGCTATCATCATCGGGCTCAGTCAGAACCTCATGGTTTTGACTCTCATCGTTTTGACCTTCACCCTCAACATTTTCATCGCTGTCATTCACCTGATCAATCTCGCTAATTTCTGCTTGCGCAACGGATTCAGATGGTCGGAGTTCGATAACTTCGGCGGAACTGGACTCATCATCAGGCTCTGAATTTTGCGCTGATGCTATGTCAACTTCGTCCTGAACACCGTCCATCGGCAATGTTAGATTCATATCTTTGGCAATTGACTGTAGGTCTCGTTTTTCCATCAAATCAGGAAGATCGCTCAAACTGGTCATATCAAAATATTCGAGGAACCCTTGTGAAGTACCGAACAGCGCAGGCCGTCCTGGTACATCTCGATGACCGATCTGTACAATCCATTCACGTTCTTCAAGCACTCGAATCGTATCGCTGCTAACCCCAACTCCGCGAATTTCTTCAATATCACCGCGCGTCACCGGTTGCCGATAAGCAATAATCGAAAGGGTCTCAAGTAATGCGCGCGAATAACGCGGGGCCTTTTGGCCACTTAGTTTACGCAACCATGGTGCGTATTTTTCCTTTGTTTGGAAACGCCAGCCGTTGCCAATGCGTCGTAGCTCAACACCACGGTTAGCGCATTGTTCTTCTAATGTCATAATCACATTTTGAATATCAACCTTGGTTGGTTGAGCATCTTCAGGAAACAACGATATGAGCTTGCGAACACCAAGCGGCTCCTTAGCCGCGTACAATGCCGCTTCGATGATGTTTGCCAGCTCACTATCAAGTCGTGGTGTTTCACGATCAGGCTCCGTTTGCGATTGCTGATCATCATCGCTCACGACCTCATCTTGGTCTTTCGCCATGTCTAAATCTTTTTGGCTCATATCATCAACCTAATTTTCACTAAAGTAAGTATCTTATCTATCAATTAAGTAACTGGGTAACCGGCGCTAACGCCAAGCCTCTGTTAAGCAGCACGCTTAATATGTATTGGCGCTAATGGTTCGGTTTGCACCACAACCAACATGTCGTCTCGAAATAGCTCTAATAAGGCTATAAACGTGACCACCACACCCAGTCGACCTTCTGCATGCGTAAACAACTCTTCAAAACGAAGATACTCTGCGTCTTGTAAACGCTGCAGAATACTGGTCATTCTTTCGCGCATCGATAAGGTCTCACGCGAGATATTCATGTGCTGATTTGCGTCAGCTCTATCCATCACGGATTGATAGGCCTTTGCTAGTTGCTCCAAAGACACACTGGCTTCGACCTGAGGCGGTGTGGGGTCATCGAACACCACGTCAGCACTGAAAAAATCTCGTTCTAATCTCGGGCGGTCATCCAACTGATTAGCCGCTTCACTAAAGCGTTCGTATTCTTGTAGGCGCCTAATCAACGCGGCCATCGGATCTTCTTCGTCTTCAATTTCGCTTTTCGGCTTGGGCAGCAGCATGCGAGATTTGATTTCGCCTAACAAGGCCGCCATCACAAGATACTCGGCGGCTAAATCTAAGTTGGCCGCACGCATGAGTTCAACATAACTCATGTATTGACGGGTAATATCGGCGACCGGAATATTAAGGATATCAAGATTCTGTTTTCGTATTAGATACAAAAGCAAATCGAGCGGGCCTTCAAAACTGTCGAGCACCACTTCAAGAGCATCGGGTGGAATAAACAGGTCTTGCGGCCAGTCATTCATGACCTCTCCCATCACCACCGCTCGCATTGTTTCAGCGAACGCTTGATCATCATCAACCGGTGATTGCGGGTCTGAATCTGGCGCTAAATCAGCTTGGACTTGGTCTTCGCTAACAGCGCTCTCGTCAGACTCCATTTGCTCTTCTTGATCGTCGGGCATCATAACAATTAATAATATTCCAGGCTCATTGTACTGCGAACTTGCTCCATTGTTTCATCGGCGGATTCGCGTGCTTTTTCACAGCCATCGGCAATAATATTACGCACCAACGTCGGGTCATCTATATAGGGTTGAGCGCGTTCGGCAATCTCTTTTTGCTCTTTCAGCAGAACCTCGATCAGAGGCTGTTTGCAATCAATACAGCCTATGCCAGCTGAACGACAGCCCTCTTCCACCCAATCACGAGTACTTTGATCAGAATAGACATGATGAAACTGCCAAACCGGACACTTATTTGGATCGCCGGGATCATCTCGACGAACTCGTGCAGGGTCGGTGGGCATGCTGCGTACTTCTTTTTCGATGCGGATAGGGTCGTCTCGCAAAGCTATCGTATTGCCATAAGACTTAGACATTTTATCGCCATCAAGACCCGGCAAACGAGAGGCTTCTGTCAGCGTTGCTTCGGGCTCGGTCAATATTGTGCGGCCACCGCCTTCTAAATACCCATACAACCGTTCTTGTTCAGCATTACTCAAGTTTTGGTTGCTCGCCAATAAGGCGTGTGCTTTGTCTAATGCCTCATGATCACCGCGCTCAGTGTAAGCGTTGCGTAAGTTACGATAGAGCTTGGCACCTTTCTTACCTAACTTTTTAATCGCCTCTTCGGCCTTTTCCTCAAAGCCCGGCTCGCGGCCATACAGATAATTAAAACGTCGAGCAATTTCTCGAGTCAGCTCGATGTGCGGTACTTGATCTTCGCCAACAGGCACCTGAGATGCGTGATACAAAAGAATATCAGCCGCTTGCAATACTGGGTAACCCAGAAAACCGTGCGTAGACAGGTCTTTTTCACTTAGCTTCGCTTGTTGGTCTTTGTAGGTTGGTACACGTTCCAACCAACCAAGTGGCGTCATCATTGACAATAATAGATTCAATTCGGCGTGCTCAGGTACTCGTGATTGAATAAACAAAGTAGCACGACTTGGGTCTACCCCAACCGCCAGCCAATCAATGACCATTTCCCAAACATTTGAGTTGATGGTTTCTGAATCTTCCTCATATAAGGTCGTCAAAGCATGCCAATCAGCCACGAAAAAATAGCAATCGAACTCATGCTGGAGTTCAACCCAATTTTTAAGCACACCGTGATAATGGCCTAAATGCAAGCGACCCGTGGGGCGCATGCCAGATACGACTCGGTTAGATTGTCCGGGCTTTGAAATCATTGAATACGACTGAAATAGGATTGATGATCTAAAACAAGAGAATAACGTTTGCGCCGCTTTAACTCTATAGAAAGGGTGTTTTTAGGGCTAAAAATCTTACGTCGCTAACGTAAAAAATCAACATTACCTGCGCCTTCACGCAAAACACGCAAATTATCATCGTGCCAATCAATCACCGTCGACGGTTGATTGGTGATCACGCCAGCATCGATAACCAAGTCAACCTCATGCTCAAGGCGCTGACGAATTTCTTCGGGGTCACCAATTGCCATACTTTCGTCAGGTAAAATCAGGCTGGACGACATAATTGGTTCGCCAAAATCCTGCAGTAAATCGCGCACAACAGCATGATCGGGTATTCGTATACCAATGGTGCGCCGTTTCGGATGCACTAATCGATTAGGCACTAGGCGTTTCGCGTTCAAAATGAAGGTAAATGGTCCCGGGGTCAGGGTTTTTATAAGCCTGTACTGCTCGTTATCCACTTTGGCAAACTGCGCGACCTGTTTAAGATCGCTGGCCACTAAAGTGAAATTATGGTGTCGATCAAGCTTACGAATGCGCCGAATCCTATCCACCGCTTTTTTATCGTCTAAATGGCAACCCAATGCGTAGCTGGAGTCGGTGGGGTATGCGATCAAGCCTCCAGCACGCACGATTTCAACTGCTTGGGAAATCAAACGACGTTGGGGGTTTTGAGAATGAATGTGGAAATACTGAGCCATACAATATTATAAAACAACAATTGCTTGATTAAGGCTTTAAATGAATCTTACTGATTAATACAAAGAGAATACTCTGCATTCAATGTCAATTAGGTTACAACGCCAAACGAAATAAGGCCTGGCTAGGGAAATTTTTCCCCAAACTGTGGGCATCGTGCAGCTTGTTCTTTGAATACTTCATGGCCAGTTCAGCGTCAAGCTCAGCCAAAGGTTGTAACACAAACAATCTATCTGACATGCGTGGGTGGGGCACGATTAAATCCGCCTCGTCTATGTTTTTCTCAACGTATTTTTTTTCACCGTACTTTTTTTCACCATCCTTTTTCTCGGAGCACAATTGCTCACCGTACAAAAGAAAGTCTATGTCTATTAGCCGTGCCGAATTTTGGTTATCTGGATCACGAACCCGCCCCATATTCTGTTCAATCTTTTGCATGCAATGAAACAGTTCGCGATAGCCACAACAAACCTCTAAGCGGAGCACACAATTGGCAAAATCAGGCTGCTCATCGTACCCAACCGGTGATGACAAATAAATTGCCGAACTGCGGCAATGAACCACTTCCTTTAAATCAGTTAGAGATCGGCGAGCCGCGATAACTTGACCCACAGGGTCGCCCAAGTTTGCCCCTAAACCGATATAGGCGAAATTGAAAACTGCCCCCTTTTGATTACTTTTTGCATGACTACTATTCATGCTCTCTCTGCTCAAATTTAAACTGTTGCTACTAACTGTGACTACAAACTAATAACTTAAACTTGACCGACTAGAAATGTGGCGTCTCGCCATCTGGGGCAACCACTCGTCTTTTACGACGCACTTTAACCTTCTTTTGAGTTGAACTGGGCTCCGACGAATAATTACCGTAGTCATCTTTTGGTCTAGCTTCAACGTAACGAGAATCTTGACTCTTTGCAGGCCCGTTTCTACGACCACGATTTACACCGCCGGTTTTGCTTCGTCTACGCTGCTGCCCACTGCGATTTTGCTTTGGACCGTTTGCCTCGCCCTGACCGGATGCTCCGCCTTGATTGCTTCGATTAGGGTTGTTCCTGCCGGGCTTATTACGGTTTGAATTAGCTTTTTTAGTATGCTGACTTCGTCCACGTGGATTTGCAGCACCGGTACGCTTTCCGCCCCGCTTAGTCTGTTTTTTACGGCCACCATTGGCGTTACGGTTCTGTGTACGGCCACCGTTGTTAGAGTTTTCGCCAACATGACCATAACCTGAACCAAAACTGTCATCGTAACTCGCAGACTGATTAGGATTGTAATCGATAGAGTTATAATTAATGCTGTTTCCGTCAGGCTCACCACCGCTTCTAGCCCTAGGCTGTCGATCACGCTTATAAATTTTGCCGAGCTCAACGATCATGTCTTCACGTTCAGCCGAGTCAACTTCTTGAATGGTCGTCCACCACTCACTGATTTCTTCATCGACTTCATGAACCTGAGTTCTTAACAATAAAAAGTCATACGCCGCTCGGAACCGCCGATTGTTCAAACTGGTTTTAACCATACGGGGGTTGCGTTTTATCAAGCGAAAATGGATATTCCAGATATCCAAAATAATATCAGCAAGACGACGAGGCACCGCCACGTATTGGTTTTGGTCACGCAGACCATCACTCATGGCAATTCGCCATGCTTGGGCTTCAGGTGTGCCATCTTCCATCAATACTTGAACGTCAGCTTTGACCGGATCCCACATCATGCAAGCAAACAAAAATGCAGGGATAACCGGCTTACCGGCATGAACACGCTTGTCGGTATTCTTCAGAGCAAGCTCTGGCATTCCTTCTTCACCTTCAATCACAACCTGATCAGTGAAAGGGAACAAATATTGAAACAGACCGTATTTCCGCAGCAGTAGAAATGTTTCGTAGGCGGCTCCACCGTGAAATAATTTCAACACTTCTTCGAACAGTCGAGCTGAAGAAACATGCGACAACAAGCCACCCTGTTCTTCAATCATTTGCATCGCTTCAGACTCTATTTCAAAGCCTAATTTGGCAGCAAATCGAACCACCCGCAACATTCGCACTGGGTCTTCAGTAAACCTAAGTTCAGGTTTACCGATACTGATCAATTTTTTGGATTGAATGTCACCCATTCCATCCATAAAATCGAGTATCTCCCCAGCAATGGGATCGTAATACAAAGAGTTCGCGCGAAAATCTCGACGCGCAACATCTTCTTCTATGGTTCCAAAGATGTTATCTCGCAGAAGCTGACCTTGATCACCTTCGCTCATTTCGTTTTGACCGACGGCACCTCGGTCATCGGCACTCGCTCTAAAAGTAGCGACCTCAATAACTTCATAGCCGTAGCGCACATGCACAAGCTTGAAGCGGCGGCCAATGATTCGAGCATTACGCCCAAAAGCTTGCTTAACCTCTTCTGGAGTGGCGTTAGTGGAAACATCAAAGTCCTTAGGTTTCTTATCGAGTAAAAGATCGCGCACGCAACCTCCAACTAAATAAGCCTGAAAGCCCTCTTCTTGAAGGGTTTTAACCACTTCGATCGCTTTGACACTGATGTCTTCGTTATTTATTCCGGCCTTATCGGCCTTGATGATATTTGCAGTAAGCACTGGGTATTTTTGATCGTTGGGCGAGGTGCGTAACATTAACGGCGCCAAATCTGTAATTCAGAGTTATTGAAAATTTCGATAACTGGGCGTTAAATGCTGGCAACTAAAGACAACTCATTTAATTAAGCTTTCACTATTAAGTGAAGAACGGCTAAAACTTAGATGCTACTCTGATTTTTTCCACATTAAACCCTTAATTAATAAGAACTAATAAGTTATGGAAAAGCCCCGCAACACACTAAATTGTCTATCTCGCGCTTTTTATATTTTAGATACGTTTGAGAGTAATAAACTCTTTTTTCCTATGGTACGTTTTCTTAACTATTCACTACCAATGAGTGAGCTTTTTGCCGAATCCATGGTCGACGGTTCGAGGTTCTCTAATTTCATTAAACAGTTTAGATAAATAATGTCGGTAAACAATGTCGATGAAATCTTGAACACTTCTGAGTTCATTCTCTTCGGAGCCAAAACAATTGCCTCAATGACAAAAATTCTAGAAACAATGACCAAACATCCAACACATCTAATTATGACACCGAGCCATTATTAAATAGTGAGTCGAGTCGGTGTGCAACACTAGAGAAACCCTGGCAAAATCTTTTTGCCTGCACAGCTATTGCAAAAGCAAATAGCGGCATATCTCTATTGTGCCGAAAACCAATGACATATACCAGTGTTTTTATGTAAATCAATTTACACACCGCCTAACCGCGGGGGTGATGCTGCGCATGAATATTCTGCAAACGCTCTTTCGCGACATGGGTGTAGATTTGAGTGGTGGATAAATCAGAGTGGCCGAGCAACATCTGTACTGATCGCAAATCCGCTC
Organism: uncultured Gammaproteobacteria bacterium; assembly: GCA_964516915.1. Taxonomy (GTDB): domain Bacteria; phylum Pseudomonadota; class Gammaproteobacteria; order Arenicellales; family Arenicellaceae; genus Arenicella. The sequence continues at coordinate 3,168 of CAZEXS010000083.1, read as the reverse complement.
CGTGATTAATCAAGTGGGTGGCAAACGCATGCCTTAGTGTATGCGGCGACAAGCCGTTATCAATGCCAGCGATCAGTGCGTACTTTTTTATCAAATGCCAAAACGCTTGGCGAGTCATACCGCGACCACGCGCGGTTACAAAAATCGCATCGGAAGTTCGCTGCTTCAATATTTCAGGGCGCGCAATATCAAGATAAGATCGTAAACAACTCACGGCTTGTTCACCAAGCGGGACCAGTCGCTCTTTGTTACCTTTACCAATTACTCGAACAACACCCACATCGAGATTGACCTCCATAATAGTAAGCAAAACCAACTCGCTCACACGTAAACCGGTGGCGTACAAAGTTTCCAACATTGCACGATCTCGAAGGCCGATATCAGATTGAAGGTCGGGCGCTTCTAATAAGGCATCAACTTGGGCTTCACTTAGGGTCTTAGGTAAGGCTCTGCCTAACTTGGGTGCCAAAACATCACGACTAGGGTCTTCATGCATCTGATTTTGGCGAATTTGATATCGATAAAACCGCCGTAAGGTAGACAACACTCTAGCACTGCTGCTGGCTTTATTGCCGGCGGCCATTAACACCGCCAAATATCCGTGAACATCAGCGGGCTTTGCCTCTGACAGTTTTTTATCTTTTAAAAAGACAGCCATGCGTTTTAAATCGGAGCGATAAGCACTTAGCGTGTTTTTAGACAAGCCAGATTCTAACCAAAGGGCATCAATAAACTGATCTATTTCATCCAGGCTCTGCGCTTCAATACTCATTGTTTAAGTATATCTATTTAAGTTTACTTTGCATCAGAGAAATTTTAGCTCTAAACAACCGAGTACTTTTCACAGCCGATTCATTACATGAACGCACCTACGCACAAGCTCATCAGACACAAAAAAAGCCATGCCGCTTACGCGCCATGGCTTTTTAATCTGGTTAAAGAAAAGCTTAGCTAAGTTTTTCTTTAATACGAGCGGCACGGCCAGTGCGCTCACGCAAGTAGTACAACTTGGCTCTACGAACCGCACCACGACGCTTAACCGTTACTGAGTCGATAAGAGGGCTGTGTGTTTGAAATACACGCTCCACACCTTCGCCGTAAGAAATCTTACGTACCGTAAAGGCCGAATGCAAACCACGGTTACGCTTAGCAATTACCACGCCTTCATACGCTTGCAGACGCTCACGGTTGCCTTCTTTAATTTTCACTTGCACAACAACGGTATCACCTGGCCCAAAATCAGGGATATTGCTGTTCAATTGTTCGTTATTAATTTCGTCAATTATATTAGTCATTTTAGTCTCCGACGATACTGTACGGTCGTTTGCTTCAATTTAATCTTATCTGACTCAATCAGATAAAAACTAAACAAAAGCCGCCGCAGGAAGTACCGATGGCAATTAATCTAAAACAGGTCGTTAAACCCACTCTAGTTGTTAAACCGATAAACGGTCATTTATACCCAACAAATTATTTGCTTGGGCTGATTACATCAACCGACTGCTCACTCCGAACGTTCGGCTTTAAACTCTTCTAACAATTGAATCTCTTCAGCTGTTAACTTTCTATCTTCAAGCAATTCTGGCCGGCGTAACCATGTACGCCCCAAGGACTGCTTCAATCGCCACCTTTTGATGGCTTGGTGATCTCCGCTCAGCAACACGGCTGGAACTGACTCACCTTCAAATTTTTCAGGCCGCGTATAATGCGGACAATCCAACAAGCCATCAACAAACGAATCTTGTTGTGCCGACTGGGCGTTACCCAAACTTCTGGGCAATAACCGAGCAATTGCATCAATCATTATCATGGCCGGCAATTCACCGCCTGATAACACATAATCACCTGCCGACCATTCTTCATCAACGAAACGTTCTATAAAACGCTCATCAATGCCTTCATAACGCCCGGCTATAAAGACTAACGACTTTGTAGCGCCATCAGCCACTTCATGATCAGGCAAGCCTTCGGCAAACCCTGGTTTAGCAAGCCCCAGTTCAGCAAATCTTAGCGCCGCCCGATGATTAAACTGCTGCCCTTGTGGGCTTAAATAAATCACACAAACCTTCGAGCGCGTATCTAACTCAGCCGTCAGATCGGGACTATCGCCTGATACATTCGAATCGAATGAGTGCGGCGATAATGCTTTAGATGCCGTTTTAACCAACGCATCTTGCTTTACCCTTTCCAGCACGCCTTGCAACACTTTAGTCATCACGTCTGGCGCCATAACCATGCCGGGGCCACCGCCATACGGCCTATCATCAACGGTGTTGTGTTTGTCCAACGCATAATCTCGTGGGTCATACACATTCAGACTAAGCACATTTTGCTTAATTGCTCTCGCAATAACACCGTGCTCGGTGATTGCCTTAAACATCTCAGGGAAAATGGAAATTACATGTATGTCCATAATCCAAAAATGGCTCTCAGAAAATGCTTAAGTCAACTTCGCTTGAACAAAAACTTCATTCAAGTAAAAAATCAGGATCCCAATTTACTTCTAAGGTTCCTGCTTCTAGATCTATATTTTCGACAACATCATCGGTATAAGGTATTAAAACTTCTCGAGCGCCTTCACCTGATGATTTACAAACTAAAACATCATTCGCGCCAGTTTCCAAAATGGAATCAACCCAACCAATTTCTGTTTCAGAATTCGATACTTTCAAGCCTATTAGCTGCTTCCAGTAAAATTCACCTTCTGGCAAGTTAGGCAGATCATTTTGCTTAACCCAAATACCAAAGCCACTCATCGAGGCTGCAAGGTCTCTGTCACTAACACCCTCTATTTGGGCGACAATGCCTTTTGCTTGCTCACGACACTGTAAAATATCGACCGCCTTTACATCGCTATCTTGCTCAGGACCACGTTTATCACGCGATAGGTACCAACGCTTATATTGCGCGATATCCACTCTGTTACGAGTGTAAGAGTGAAGCTTTACCCACCCTTTTACGCCCCAGACGCCGACTATTTTACCGAGTTCTACATACATTGGCAGTGAACCATTGACTGTGAACTTGTGTTTTAACAGAACAATTCAACAACTCAAACAAAACTGCCTCTTTACAAAACCATCTTCAATTGGTTGGCCGATACTATCAGGCCAACCGAAGACAGAATTACTCAGCAGTTTCGCCCGCTTCTTCGGCCGGAGCTTCTTC
>CAZEXS010000082.1:0-12965 GCA_964516915.1 uncultured Gammaproteobacteria bacterium | reverse complement strand
TAGCGTTGGGTTTATCACCTTTAACGGCTTTTTCGCAGGCAGCGGAAGTTACGTCATTCAAAACTATTGAAGGAGTTTTAGCGGGTGCTGCAGTTGATAATGTCGCTGTTTTCAACTCTACCGGATGGGGTGCTCCATCTTGTCCAACTGCTATCTATCTTGCTATTGATGTTAATTCACCAGGATACAAAAACAACTATGCTGCAATTTTGACAGCTCGTGCTTTAGGCGCCGAGGTTCGTGCCTTCGGTACCTGTGTTGCTGGGACTCCATTTTTCGGCATACAAACCATAGAACTAAAGTAGTAAATGGTAGCGAGTAAAGGCTTAAGTCTTTAAGATTATAAAAAGAGCCGCTGGAGCATGGATTCCAGCGGCTCTTTTTATTTGTATAACGAACGTAATTGGGTGGTGATTTGAATGAAAAAAACTCTGAAAAACGTTCTGGTTGCCGGTCGCGATGGCATGGTAGGCTCGGCTTTGGTTCGTCTTTTATCAAAAGATGAAAGCATAAATCTTATAGCAATTGGCCGTTCCGATTTGGATTTATTAAATCAGTCTGAAGTAGCTGCTTTTTTTGAGAGTAACTTTTTTTCTGAGGTTTATATGGCCGCGGCTAAGGTTGGGGGAATTAATGCTAATAGAACTCAACCGGCCGATTTCCTCTATGAAAATATGGTGGTTCAAAGTAATGTTATTTATTCGGCGTTCAAAACGAAAGTCGATAAAACATTGTTTCTTGGCTCATCTTGCATATACCCTAAGTATGCAGCCCAACCGATCAAGGAAACAATGTTAATGACAGGGGGGCTCGAATCCACGAATGAGGCCTATGCATTAGCGAAAATTTCCGGGCTGGATTTGTGCAGGCATTTTAATGAACAGTATCAGCAGGATTTTAGAGCCGTTATGCCCACGAACCTGTATGGTTCAAATGATAATTTTAATTTAGAAACATCGCATGTTTTGCCTGCTCTGCTGAGAAGAATTCATGATGCGAAAATGACTTCTCAAGAAACTGTTTCGATATGGGGGTCTGGTACGCCAAGGAGGGAGTTTTTAAATATTGAAGATATGGCTTCTGCGTGTCTTCATGTGATGGGTTTGACTAAAGAAGAGTACACCAATGCGGTATTGCCCCAATATCAATTTCTTAATGTTGGCACCGGAAGTGATGTATCTATTAAGTCGCTGGCCGAAATGATTGCTGAAGTAGTCGGGTATAAAGGACAGTTTTATTTTGATACCAGTATGCCGGATGGCACACCAAGAAAATTATTAGACATTTCGCGGATATCTAATACCGGTTGGGAGCCTAAGATTGCTCTTCGTGAGGGTATTGAAGCGACATACCAATGGTTCTTAGAAAATGAAGAAGATATTAGAAAGTAATCGGCCAAATCAGGGCAGGTTCAGTTGATGTTCTAGTGATTTTTCCCAAATTGATATCCAATGGGATATTATACTCCTCATACATAATTAACTGAGCAGTTATAAAGCAATCAATTGTGCCGTTTCTGCTCTAGATCGATAGTTTAAACCTATGACCGACCAATTCGCTAAAGAAACCATTCCAGCTAATCTAGAGCAGGAGATGCGCCAATCCTACCTTGATTACGCTATGAGCGTTATCGTTGGTCGGGCCTTACCTGATGTCAGAGATGGCTTAAAGCCGGTGCATCGTCGAGCCCTCTTTGCGATGTCGCAGCTCAATAATGACTACAACAAGCCTTATAAAAAGTCGGCTCGTATTGTTGGTGATGTTATTGGTAAATATCACCCGCATGGTGATACCGCGGTTTACGATACTATTGTTCGTTTAGCGCAGGGTTTTTCGATGCGTTACCCATTGGTTGATGGTCAGGGTAACTTTGGTTCAATTGATGGCGATTCGCCAGCCGCAATGCGTTATACGGAAATTCGTCTTGAGAAAATTGCGCATGAAATCCTAGCTGACTTAGACAAAGAGACGGTTGATTTCTACCCCAATTACGACGAAAGCGAGTTGCAGCCGTCGGTTATGCCGACCAAAATTCCAACTTTATTGGTAAATGGCTCTTCTGGTATTGCGGTGGGTATGGCAACAAATATCCCGCCACATAATTTGACCGAAGTTATCAACGGTTGCGTGGCTATGATTGATAATGAGGAAATCACCATTGATGAGCTCATGGAGCACATCCCAGGGCCTGATTTCCCTACCTCTGGTTTTATCAATGGTGCCAAGGGCATTAAAGATGCTTATCGTACCGGCCGTGGCAAGGTGTACATGCGTGCTCGCACACACATAGAAACCAATGAGTCTAATGGTCGACAATCGATAATAGTGACTGAATTGCCGTATATGGTAAACAAGGCTCGCTTACTCGAAAAAATTGCCGAATTAGTGAAGACCAAGAAAATTGATGGCATCACTGAACTTCGTGACGAGTCTGATAAGAGCGGTATGCGGATGTTCATTGCCGTGCGTCGTGGCGAAGTGGCCGAAGTAATCTTGAATAAGCTTTTTCAACAAACTCAATTGCAGACCGTGTTTGGCATTAATACGGTAGCACTTATCGATAACCAGCCGCGACTGTTTAATCTTCGTGAGTTGATTGAAGAGTTTATTAAGCATCGCCGCGAAGTGGTTACTCGCCGTACTATTTATAATCTGAGAAAGGCGCGGGCGCGGGCGCATACATTAGAAGGTTTAGCGATTGCACTGAGTAATATTGACCCGATGATCGAGTTGATTAAAAATTCAGCCAGCCCTTCAGAAGCCAAAGAAAAACTGCTTGAACAAACTTGGTCGCCGGGCGTGGTTGCCGACATGATTGCGCGCGCTGGCGACGTGTCATGTAAGCCAATTGGCTTAGATCCTGAACTCGGTTTGCATGGTGACACCTACTTATTATCTGAAAAGCAAGCGCAGGCAATTTTAGATTTAAAATTGCACCGTTTAACTGGGCTTGAGCAAGATAAGATTCGTGAAGAATACGGAGAAGTACTCACACGAATTGCTGAATACATCAATATTCTTGAAAATGTGGATCGTCTGATGGAAGTTATTCGTGAGGAGCTGATAGCGGTTCGCGAAGAATATGGCGATGAGCGTCGAACTGAGATCATCGAACATAAGCTTGATCTGACCTTAGAAGATATGATTGCCGAAGAAGATTTGGTGGTTACCTTGTCGCACGAAGGTTATGCCAAATCGCAACCACTGAGTGATTATCGAGCTCAGAGGCGTGGCGGAAAAGGCAAAAGTGCCACCAAGACCAAAGATGAGGACTTTGTTGAGAGAATGTTCGTTGCTAATACGCACGACACCATTCTGTGTTTTTCAGACATGGGTAAGGTTTATTGGCTGAAAGTCTACGAACTGCCTCAGGCTGGGCGCAATGCGCGTGGTAAGCCTATTGTTAATTTGTTGCCACTGGATTCAGGGGAGCATATTACGGCCATATTGCCGGTAAAAGAGTACGCCGAAGGGCATCATGTGTTCATGGCTACCAGCGACGGCACGGTTAAGAAGACCTCATTGATGGATTTTTCACGTCCTCGCGCTAACGGTATCATCGCGTTGGATTTGGTGGAAGGCAACGAGTTGGTGGGTGTCGGTCTGACTGACGGCAATCAAGAAGTGATGTTGTTTTGTACCTCTGGCAAAGCAATTCGTTTTTCTGAAGACGACGTTAGAAAAATGGGGCGTACAGCGCGCGGCGTAAGGGGAATTAAAGTGCCCGACGGCCATAAGGTTAACGCCATGATCATTTGCAATGCTGATGATGACGAGTCGGCGGTTCTAACCGTGACTGAGAATGGCTTTGGCAAACGAACTTCGTTGTCGGAATACAATACGCAAGGCCGTGGTGGCCAAGGTGTCATCTCGATACAAACGTCTGATCGAAATGGTGACGCCGTAGGTGCCATTTTAGTTGAAGAAGAAGACGAAGCAATGTTAATCACCAATGGCGGAACTTTAGTACGTACTCGTGTGGCAGAAGTGTCGATTGTGGGCCGAAATACCCAGGGCGTGAAGGTGATTGGTGTCTCAACGGGCGAACAATTAATCAGTGTTGAAAAAGTTGCCGAATCCGATGATGGTGAAGACGGTGCAGATAGCATTCCTTCTGATGATTCAGAGTAAATTGTACGAGAACTAGTAATTTGATCGATATTTTGTTTTGATAAGTCAAAATCAGCATAACTCAATGGCAAAGCTCAAGCTTGAAAGAAGTCAGATGGATTGAGCTTTGGTGCGAGGATATCTATTAATACTTATGATGTTGGCTTTGTTTTCATGCGATGCGAGCAATCAAAACAAATTAGATCTCCTACCAATCGCGATCAGCTCCAAACAGAATGATGTGATCACGGTTGATGCTTACACCGAGGGTGAAGGCACACCCAGTAATGCAAATATGGATGTAGATATGCCAGCTTTATTAATTAGCTTGTCTATTGATGAAAGAGAACTTAATTTGGGTCAGGTGGTTGTCGTAGCTGAAGTAAAGAATATTTCGAGTGAAACCATTAGACTTTTTACATACAACACGCCAATTGATTCTTCGGTTTTGGGGCGAATATTTGATGTTAGGTACGGCTCTAAAAATGACCAAAAGCTAACTTATGTGGGTCTTATGGCAAAAAGATTGCCGCCTACGCCCGAAGATTATGTGGAAATTCTTCCAGACCAAATTGCTTCCGGAACGTTCAATATCACGTCAAGTTATAAATTTTGTGGAAATACGCGGTATTTAATTACTTTTACAAGAGGGTTGTATGATGATTCCGAAGTGCCTGTTGTTTATTCGGCTACTCCTGTATGGTTAAATCCAATTGGCTCATTGCCTAATTGTTAGATATCGGTTGATATGATTTGTTTTCGGCTGATGCACAATGTATGGCGAGGCTTACTGTTCAATTGTCGTTAAGGTGGTTTATATGTTTAGATCGTTGCTTGTAATATTGTTGTTTTCCGTTGGCGGCTTGACGTCTGTTTCAGCACATATTCCAGAAGATATTTCTGTGACTCTGGAAACTCTAAGCAATGGATATAGTTCGACCGATAAGCTTGAAATCAAAATTTCGTATACCAACAATTCCGATCAATCGATTCGTTTTTTGGCCTGGAACACAGCACTAGAAGGCTTGATAGGTCATGACTTTCTGGATGTATTGTTTGAAGGAAACAGGCTAAGCTATATTGGCAAACATGTTAAGCGTTTGCCTGCAACCGATGCCGATTATATTGTTCTGGCAGCCAAACAAACGGCGGAAGCGATCGTGGATTTGGAAGGAGCTTATCCAATACAAGAGAAAGGCGAATACTTAATTTCATATAAAACACACGGTTTTGAAACTAAAAGCTCATCGAAACAAGTGTCGGTAACTCTTAACCTGTTGGATAGCAAACCGATAAAGTTACTTAAGCAAACCCCGATAATTAATCCGTCTTGTACGCCCACGCAAGTCGCACAAATAGATGAAGCATTGGCCATTGCTGAAAGAATAGCCATTACAGCCTCGAGAGACCTGGATAATGCACCTGTCGCCGAGCGTCCTAATGCACGCCGTTATGTGGAATGGTTTGGCGCTTATACCCAAGCCCGATACAACAACGTAGCGAGTGGAATGCGTGAAATAGCAAGAGCATTAATTAGGGAGCGAATCGGCTTTGATTGCACCTGTGATGACCCAAGGAGAAACAATCTATTCGCCTTTGTCTTTCCAAATGACCCTTTTAACATGAATGTTTGCCCAGTGTTTTTTAGAGTTTCACCAGCAGGTACGGACTCTAGATCGGGTACAATAGTACATGAAATCAGTCATTTCACTGTCGTTGCCGGTACCGATGACTTTAGTAGCGCGCTGGATCAAAGTGGTTCTCGTCGGTTGGCCATTGACTCTCCAGCCAGCGCGGTTAGAAACGCTAACGCTTTCGAATACTTTGCTGAAAATACGCCATTCTTGCCAATGCCCGTGTCGAGTAGTGATGATGGCGGCGATGAACCTGAACCTGAACCTGAAACGGGCATAATAGCGCCGATTCTTCCAATATTGCTCGACGAATAAAGATTCCGTCATCTAAATAGCGAAACAAGCGTAAAACGTATAGGGATTTAAACTCGGCTTGTGTAAAATAGCGCACCCAATTAATGCAATTGGGTGCGTTTTTTTTGCCACAGCACCCAGCCGTACTCGAATGAAGCCAGAGTTAAGCGTCTCAACCATTAAAACGTCATTGTTTAACGTTTACGTTAGCGCCTCTGTGTCTGATCGAAGACCAAATTTTAAACTTTCCGAGGGCTTAACATGAGTCGAATTTTCAATTTCAGCGCCGGCCCAGCCGCGCTACCCGAAGCAGTGCTTAAAGAAGTGCAGAGTGAATTACTGGAGTGGAACGGTGCTGGTGCATCGGTCATGGAAGTATCTCACCGTGGCAAACCGTTTATGGCCGCCGCCGCACAGGCCGAGCAAGATTTGCGTGATTTGATGGGTATACCCAGCAATTACAAAGTTTTGTTCTTGCAAGGCGGTGCCACATCTCAATTCTCAGCTATTCCATTAAATCTAAAGTTTTTAGGCGGAAAAGCGGATTACGCACACACTGGTCATTGGAGTAAAAAAGCCATTGCCGATGCTAAGCGCTTCGTTGACGTTAATGTGGTTTGCGATACTTCAGAAAGCGGTTATAAGCATGTCCCGTCGCCAAGTGACTGGGCATTAAGTGATGATGCTGCTTACGTCCACATTACGCCAAATGAAACCATCGCCGGGGTTGAGTTCGATTGGTTGCCGCAAACTGACAAACCAATTTGTGCTGATTTGTCTTCGACTATTTTGTCTCGGCCAATTGATGTGTCTAAATACGGCATTATTTACGCTGGTGCACAAAAGAATATTGGTCCAGCCGGTATTACCATTGTGATCGTGCGTGATGACTTGGTTGGCAATTTTCCTGATGACGCGCCGCGCTTAATGGACTATCAAGTAATGGCTGACAGCGACAGTATGAATAATACGCCGCCGACCTTTGCGTGGTATTTGGCCGGTAAGGTTTTCGCTTGGTTGAAAGCTAACGGTGGCGTTGAAGCGATGGCTGAAGTCAACAAGGCGAAAGCCGATGCGCTTTATGGTTACATTGACCAAAGTGACGGTTTTTACACCAACCCAGTTGCCGTAGAAAACCGCTCTTGGATGAACGTGCCATTTATTCTAGCCGACGATAATTTAGATGCGGCTTTTCTAGAACAATCGCACGCGGCCGGCTTGCATGCATTAAAAGGTCACCGATCTGTTGGTGGAATGCGAGCGAGCATATACAACGCATTAGGTATGGACGCGATCGATGCTTTGATTGCGTTCATGGACTCGTTTAAAAACGCTAACCAATAAACACTTACCGAATTAGAATCATGTACAAAATTCAGACATTAAATAATATTTCGCCTATTGGTTTAGCAAAGTTACCCGCCGATAGTTATTCAATTGCAGACGAAGTCGAGTCTCCCGATGCCATCATTTTGCGTTCGTTTAAAATGCACGAAATGGCCATTCCAGCGTCTTTGAAAGCCGTTGGCCGAGCTGGCGCGGGCGTAAATAATATCCCCTTAGATAAAATGAGCGCAGCAGGCGTGCCAGTGTTTAACGCACCAGGCGCCAATGCTAATGCGGTTAAAGAACTGGTCATTGCTTCTATATTCATAGCCGCTCGTAATATTACTGAAGCCGTAAAATATACCGAAGCGCTTGAAGGAGAAGACGCAGAGCTGTCCAAAATGGTCGAGGCTGGCAAAAAGAAATACGGTGGTTTTGAAGTTCCGGGGCGAACTATCGGGGTAGTGGGCTTAGGTGCGATCGGTCGTATGGTCGCTAATACGTGCATAGACTTAGGCATGAACGTCATCGGTTTCGACCCTGGTTTAACTGTTGATGGTGCATGGCAACTTTCGTCTTCAATTTCTCGTGCCAACAGTGTCGAGGAGATGTTAGGCAAGGTCGACTTTCTAACAGTGCATGTACCCTTGATTGATGCGACCCGAGATCTATTGAACGCTGAGAACATCGGTAAAATGAAAGATACCGCCGTGGTAATAAATTTGGCTCGTGGCGGTATTACTAATGATGAAGCGGTTTGTGATGCACTCGACGCCGGAAAGCTTGGTGCCTACGTTACTGATTTCCCCAATAATCGAACTAAAAAGTCGGCCAAGGTAATTGGCCTGCCGCATCTAGGGGCATCAACGGGTGAAGCCGAGGACAACTGCGCGATTATGGTGGCCGAACAAGTCAAAGATTACTTGGAAAACGGTAATATTAAGAATTCGGTGAATTTCCCTAACGTTTCAATGGCGCGCGAAACGCCATTTAGGTTAGTTGTTTCGAATGCCAATGTGCCGAATATGGTTGGGCAAATCTCAACAATTATGGCGGATTCAGGTTTGAATATTCACGACATGATTAATCAGTCTCGCGGCGATATAGCCTACACAATTGTGGATTTGGATACCGCCATTCCACAAAGCGTAGTCGATAGCATTAAAGAGCTTGACGGTGTAATGATCGCGAGATCGATTCAAGATTAGTCTATTAATTAACCTGAAACAGCCATGAGCGATAAAATTCAACAAGATTCAGCCGAGTTAATTGCGCTGCGAGAAAAAATCGATGCTTGCGACAAGCAGATTTTGCGGTTGGTTCAAGAACGGGTTTTAGTCGCAGGCGCGATTGCAAAAGCGAAAACGGCGGTTGATGCTGATGCATCCTTCTACAGGCCTGAGCGCGAAGCTCAGGTTTTACGTAGGGTGCGTGAGCGTAATGCCGCTTTGCGTGAAGAGCTCGATGGTATGGTCAGTGATGACGATATGGTTCGGTTAATGCGTGAAATTATGTCGATTTCGTTGGCTGCCGAAATGCCTTTGACGGTCGCTTATCTTGGCCCCGAGGGCACCTATACTCAAGCCGCCGTGCTTAAGCATTTCGGTAATGCGGTAAAATGTGCCGATGTTAAAACCATCGCTGATGTGTTTCGGCTTGTCGAGCAGCGCAAGGCGCAATTTGGTGTGGTTCCCGTTGAAAATTCCACTGAAGGCGTGATTACACATACGCTCGACTGTTTTTCGTCGTCTGACCTCAAGGTGTGTGGTGAAGTTCAGTTGCCGATTAATCACCAGTTGTTGAGTCATGCCGAAGGTTTGCCTAAGGTAGAGAAAGTCTACGCGCACCCGCAGGCACTAGCACAGTGCCGCAATTGGTTAGAACGCTATTTGCCTGATGCTGAAATTAACACATCCAGCAGCAACGCAGAGGCGGCTATTGTGGCGTCTAAAGATAAAACTGCAGCGGCCATTGCCAGTGATATCGCCGCACGTTTGTATGACATCGCCATACTCGCTTCAGGCATTGAAGATGAACGAAATAATACAACGCGATTTTTAATTATAGGTAATGACTCTTATGCCGAAAGCGGTGAAGACAAAACCACAATAATGGTATCAGCGCCAAATAAAGTCGGTAGTCTGTTTGATCTCCTAAAGCCTCTCTATGATGCCGGTGTTGATATGAGTCGCATCGAATCACGTCCGTCGCGCCAAACAAACTGGGAGTATGTGTTTTTTATTGATTTGATTGGCCATGTTAATGACCCGAAGGTTAATGATGCGCTTGAAGAGCTTAAAGCTCGGTCGGCGTATTTTAAATTGATCGGATCGTATCCTGTCGGGGTTCTGTAGCCCGCATGAGTAACTACAACTCGGTCAAATTCAATAAAGTTACCATTATCGGTACGGGTCTACTTGGCGGGTCTCTCGCCAGAGATTTGCGTGCCCATGGCTTGGCTGCCGAGATTGTTGGCGTTTGTCGTTCAAAAGCAACGGCTGAACTGGCATTGTCCAGCGGTGTAGTAGATAAAGTAGAAGAGGCCGAAGCGGCGTGTCGCAATGCCGATTTAATTGTTTTGGCCACACCCATGCAGGCAATGTTGCCGGCCTTACACCAGATTGAGCCATTTGTCGGTACTGACACTATTTTGACCGATGTGGGCAGTGTAAAAACCGATCTTTACAGTGAAATTAAAGAGCATGCTCCTGGATTGCTGAATCGCTTTGTTTTAGCTCACCCGATTGCGGGCGGTGAAACTTCCGGTGTCGCGGCGTCAAAGCTGGGTTTGTTTGATGCCAAGCACGTCATTATTACCGATACCGACGAGGTTGCCAGCTCATTGTCAGGCGTAGTCGCGCAAATGTGGCAAGCATTAGGCGCGCGCGTACTACATATGTCCTTGCACGAACACGACGCTATTTTTGCTAAAACCAGCCATTTGCCGCATGTGATTGCGTTTAGTTTGGTGAATTTTTTAAACAATGAGCCTGATCGAGAACGATTGTTTGATTTGGCCGCTGCTGGCTTTTATGATTTCACTCGAATTGCGTCAAGCGATGCTGAAATGTGGCGAGATATTTGCATTACCAATAAACAGCAAGTGTTAAAGGCACTTGATGGGTTTCGTGATCAGGTCGATCGTATTCGAGATGATGTTGCGAACGCGGATCAAAGCGCCATTCTTGATTATTTTAGTAATGCGAAAACGGCTCGTGATGAAGGACTGTTAAAAAAAGCGGAAATGCGAGCGACACATTCAGATTAGGCACTTTTATGTCTTAGCAATTAGTTAAGATTAGTGTCAAAATAGCTTCTTCCTAAGCAAAGTAGAAGATTATAGGGGTTTTAACACAGATTTCTAACCCCCCTTAGTCGACTTGACCCTACAACCTGACCTTAAAATAAGGAATTAGAGAAATCAGTATCATGAGTTTAGTTCTGACCTCACAACAAGCTACAAATAGCCTTAAAGGTACAATTCGCGTGCCCGGCGACAAGTCCATGTCCCATCGTGCCGTGATGTTTTCATCGCTGGCGAATGGCACCAGCCATATCACTGGGCTATTAGAAGGCGAAGACGTGATGGCCACTTTGGCGGCTTTCCGAGCAATGGGCGTGCAAGCCGAAGGACCAGTAGACGGCAATTTGACGATAACAGGTGTTGGTATGCGCGGCTTGACGAAGCCCGATTGCGACTTAGACATGGGTAATTCTGGCACCGCAATGCGTTTAATGAGCGGTATTTTAGCAGCACAGAATTTTTCATCAAAGCTAGTGGGTGATGAGTCATTGTCTAGCCGGCCGATGCGTCGCGTGACCGTGCCATTAACATCAATGGGCGCGCTTTGTGCGACCGATGAAGATGGTTGTCCGCCGATTCATATTCGGGGTGTAGACAGCTTAGAGCCCATCAATTACAAACTGCCGATGGCCAGTGCCCAGGTGAAGTCAGCGGTACTGTTAGCGGGTTTGTACGCCGATGGCGAAACCAGTGTTACAGAGCCTGCGCCAACGCGTGACCATACCGAACGCATGTTGGCGGCTTATGGATACGCCTGTGAATCAGAAAAACTTAATGAACAAGTCAGTGTTATTAAGCTGACTGGTGGTGGAGAACTAACGGCCACTGATATAGACATTCCTTCCGATATTTCGTCAGCGGCATTTTTTATGGTAGCAGCATCGATTGTGCCTGGCTCCCAAATCGTGTTGGAACACGTTTGCATCAATCCAACTCGAACCGGCATTATTGACGTTCTTCAAGCCATGGGCGCGGATATCAAATTGCTTAATTCGCGCACTATTGGCGGGGAGCCGGTGGCCGATATTCAAGTAAGCTATGTAGGCCTTAAAGGCTGTGAAATTGACCCCAACTTAGTGCCTTTAGCCATTGATGAGTTTCCGGTTATTTGCATCGCAGCCGCGTGTGCTGAAGGCATAACCACCGTTTCAGGTGCCGAAGAATTGCGCGCCAAAGAATCTGATCGCATTTCGGTGATGGTTGAAGGCTTGCGAAATATTGGCGTTGAAGTTGAAGAGCGCCGTGATGGCATGGTCGTCACAGGCGGAGTTATCGCCGGTGGCGAAGTTGATTGTCATCACGATCACCGTATTGGAATGTCTTTTGCAATAGCCGGTGGTGTATCTGAGCAGGGCGTTACTATTAATGGCGCCGAAACGGTTGCGACGTCATTTCCGAATTTTGTCGAACTGGCGTCGCGCGCGGGTCTTGTGGTAAAACCGAAGGCATGAGTGACGTTATTCCTGTTTTAGCGCTTGACGGCCCCAGCGGGTCTGGTAAGGGCACGATTGGTCAAATCGTAGCGCTACGCTATAAATGGCATTACCTAGACAGTGGTGCCATCTATCGCGGCCTTGCGTGGTTGGCTGATGATCAAGGGGTTGCAACAGACGATGTCAACGGTTTGGTTACTTTAGCCGACTCAATGGAATTGATTTGCCATGTTCAAGAGAATGACGTCGCGCAAATTGAAATTAATGGTCAAATAATCACCGATGCGCTGCGTACCGATGAAGCCGGTCAATTAGCGAGCCAAATCGCCCCGATCCCAGAAGTGCGTGCTGCCTTATTAAAAATGCAGCGCCGTTGTCTTAAAGCTCCGGGGTTGGTGGCTGATGGGCGTGATATGGGCACAACCGTGTTCCCCGATGCGCAATTTAAGGTCTACCTCACGGCGAGCGCCGAAATAAGAGCAAAAAGACGGTTTGATCAATTGAAATCCAAAGGTTTCGATGTTAATCTCGCGCGCCTGTTAGAGTCGATTCAGACGCGTGATGTCCGAGATTCTAGTCGAGCCGAGTCGCCGCTTAAGGCTGCTGACGACGCTGTGATACTGGATACTTCCGAACTTTCCATCGACGAAGTTGTCGCGCGAATACTGAATCTTTTAGATTAACGCTTTCCCCCGGCGGGCGGGGTGCGAGTTCAAAATAGTGCGGTTGGTTTGCGCAAATAGCGCGTAAATACAACAACACTTTAAAGGTAATGATTATGAGCGAAACTTTCGCTGAAATGTTTGAAGAGAGCCTAAAAGACACCGTGATGACCGTCGGTGAGGTAATCAAAGCTGAAGTTGT
>CAZEXS010000081.1:0-13047 GCA_964516915.1 uncultured Gammaproteobacteria bacterium | reverse complement strand
GGACTAATATTTCCCAAGTCCAGTGTTCAAAAGCACGTGGAAGTAACTCGACTCTATACCCCATCGGCTAAATTATTATCAGTTTGCCCTTTGGAAATAGTCAGCACATGGATGAATGCTGGCTATTTTTTTGCTCATTTTTCCCGATCGATAAAATCATCAATGACACTTCCCAATACCGTCATTGGCACTGCCCCGCTGAGTACTACTGCGTCGTTAAACCGCTTGTAGTTAAATTTATCACCCAGTTCTAGTTCCGCTTTTTCTCTTAAATTTACGATGGCCGTGTGGCCGACCTTATAGCCGCAGGCTTGACCTGGCCATGCGCAATAGCGATCTACTTCGCCGGCAACTTCTTCAGGGTTTGAGCCATTATTGATGACAAACCATTGGTTGGCGTACTCACGGCTCCATTGCTTGGCATGTAAGCCGGTATCGACGACCAGTCGGCAAGCTCTAAAGGCTAACGATTGAAGGTAACCCAGTTGTCCGACGGGGCTTTCTTGGTACACCCCCAGTTCGTCGGCGATTTGTTCGGCGTACAAAGCCCACCCTTCCGAGTAAGCATTGAAGAACAGCAGCGACCTTAGCAGCGATTGTTTGAAGGTGTATTCCCCTTGCCAAACGTGGCCAGGGATCGCTTCGTGATAGGTGAGGTCGGCTAAAGAGAATTTATTATGCAGTGCCGGAGTACGAAGGTTAATCCAATAGTGCCCAGGTTTAGTGCCGTCAATTGAGCCAGCGCCGCCGTAGGCCCCTGGCGCACCGGCTTCGACTTCTGGTGATATCCGTGTAACTTCTAAGAAGCCTGGCACCAGCGTCTCAAAAGCCTGAGGCATGCGAGAGCGAATATCACTGATGGTCTCGTCTATGAACGCCATTATCTCAGCTCGGCCTTTATCGCCATCAGAAAAATGGTATCGAGGGTCTTTAGCGAGAGCCGTCATGCGTTGGCCAACCGAGCCTTTGGTATATCCTACAGACTTCAAAATAGGGTCCATACGTGCATGTAGGCGTTTCAGCTCGTCTATGCCCATTTCGTGCACTTCATTGGCTGACATTGTGGTGGTGGTACCCGCTTGCAATGCCCAATCGTAGTATTCATCGCCGTTTGGCAAGGCCCAAACTCCGGCATTAGATGTGGATTTGGCCGCCAACGATTGCAAGGCTTGCGCCTGTCGTTGTATCGCGGGCCTCACGCTGTCTTTGGCTATTTCGTTGGCTTGCTTTGCTATAGTGTCAGCAATGCCTTGATTCATATTGCCGCTTTTGGAGACAATGGTATTCACCAGCCCCCATTTGTTAACCGGCTTGGTAAGTGTGTTATTTAATTGGCCCAAGGTTTTTCGCATTAAGAAGTCAGGCAGCACAACACCTTTTCGGCCTTCGTTCAGAATACGTTCGGTTTCGCCATCAAGCTGCTCAGCGTAGGCTTGCATGCGAGCAAGGTAGTCTTGGGCGTCAGCTTCATTATTGACCGAATGAGACGATTCTAAAAAGCTGGGTATTTCAACAAATGCGCCGGTGTTCTGCGCTACTGTGTATGGGCTGTTGCGGTACGACCAATTTGAGTTAAGCAGGGCGACATCGCCAAAGCCAAAATCGAACCCTTTGATCGTCATTTCAAACACGGTGCGAATCACATTAAGGTTTAATGATTCGTCGGCTGTCAGTGCCGCTGGGTCAAATGACTGCAGAGTCGCGGTCATGTCTCTAACGTTTTTCTCAATAGCCTGCTGGCCGGATATAGACCGGTCTGACAACTTGGCTTTTAAATGAGCGTTACTGCCATTGTCAATACCCGCGCTGCTGGCGCTTTCGGGGTAGGACTCTAAAATCAGAGTGGTGGCTTGTTCAATGGTGGTTTTTAATCGGCTACTACTAGAAGAATTTAAAGACTCAACTTGCGAATTTTTATTTGCCGATGTTGATGGAACGACAGAACCGGGGGCGGTAGTGCAGCCGCTCAAAGGAGCTAGTGCACTAACTGTAGAGGCTTTTAATAGGTCTCGACGGCTTAGTTTCATAGTGTATTCCTTATTTTTGACTACCAGCATACCGACTGCTGTTAGGACTGTCATTACAATTTAAAGCAAGTCAACATGTCTAAATTTGCTTGAAGCTTTCTTTATCTTTTACTATTTGAAAACTTTGCTAGCAGAGTTATTGGCAAACTTAATCGTTTACGGCTCTTTTGATGGGTTGGCTGATCTGTCGGTCTGAGAAGTAGCATGAAAAGGTACTGCCCACGTCTTGGGTGCTTTGAATTTCCAATTCCGCGTCGTGCCGTTGCAATACATGTTTAACAATGGCCAAACCTAAACCGGTGCCACCGCTTTCGCGAGAGCGGTCTGTATCAATGCGGTAAAAGCGTTGGGTGAGTCGCGCTATGTGGTGTGGTGGAATGCCAAGACCGTTATCACGCACGCTAAATACCGCACCGCTTGCATTTCTGCCCCATTTAACGCAGATTTCTCCGTGCGGCTCGGTGTAGTTAATTGCATTAGCGATTAGATTTGAAAGGGCGCTGTGTAATTCGGTTTGCGCGCCATTGATGGTGAGAGTTTGGTCGAGCTCTAAGGTGATAGTGTGGCCTTTTTCTTCCACTAAAGGTTGCAGTGATTCGATAATAGAATTCACTAAATGCACTACATTAATAGTTTGGTGCGGTGCTTTGTTGGAGCGATCTTCCAGTTTAGCGAGATAGAGTAAATCATTGACAATTAGCTGCATTCGAACGCTTTGCAAGTTCATTTGTTCCATTGCTTTAGAGAACTTGGCTGGCATCTCACCACTGTTCTGGATTATTTCTATATAGCCTTTGAGAACGGTGAGTGGTGTTTTAAGTTCATGTGACACATTGGCTACAAAGTCCGTGTGTATTTGATTTACTTTGATTAAACGGCTCACGTCTCGCGCAATAATCATGCGCGTGGAATTTGAATAGGGTACTGACTTGAGGTTGATCTCAGTGTTCTTGTGCGTTATCGAATTAATTTCTTGAATGTCGGTCAATGCCTTGCTGCTATTGAGAATATCCAGCACTTCTGGGTGCCGAATCAGGTCTCCAAAACGCACGCTAGCGTCTTCTGGCCAGCGAATGCCGAGTAGCTCGATTGAATTGGTATTGGCCCACTCAATTTTGCCGGCAGAATCAATTAACACAATCGCATCGGGCATGGCGCTAACGGCTTCGCGAAACTGCGATAGGTAACCGGCTAATTGTCGTTTGCGTTTGGCGTATTGCGTATTACGTTGGCTCAGTTTTTTATGCAATAGGTAATATAAGCCGCCCATTTCTGGCATCAGGTGGTCGCTAGGGCTGTTTAACCATTTAATCAGCAAGTTAATACGATGCAGCTGCCATACAATAATACCAACGGCCGCGATTAAGGTTGCCAACACAACGCCCATCAACGATGCGCCAACAACGAGCGCTAACAGCGCTACGCCGACTAGAATTGCGAAGTATTTCCAGAGGTCTCGTTGCATGATCTAAGTTTACTCTAAACTGCCTAGCCTCAATAGATTGTCGCTTATTTTTACCCCAATTTGGGTTTTATCTGTCAGTTAGATATTGAGACCAAACGGATGTTTAACAGTTGTATATTGAACAAGTGTACATTGAACGGGTTTTGAGCCACTAGCTTTGCGGCACTGAAAAGCGATAACCAACGCCGCGAACCGTATTAATGTAATCATCGCACTTAAATGGTTCCAGTACTTTACGTAAACGTCTGATATGAACGTCCACGGTACGGTCTTCTACGTAAACTTGGTTTCCCCAGACATTGTCGAGCAATTGGTCGCGGGCAAACACGCGGTCTGGGTGGCTGAGTAAAAACTCTAATAGCTTGAATTCGGTGGGGCTAAAATCGACATTTTGGTCGTCTATCAAAACGCGATGTTGCTCTAGATTAATGGTGATTTTACCGGCGGATTGAATATCCGTCGAAGCGCTTTTCTCCGACAAACGCCGTAATACGGCATTCACTCGTGATATCAATTCTTTGGTTGAGAATGGTTTTTTGACATAGTCGTCAGCGCCAACATCAAAGCCGCGTATCATATCGTCTTCATCGTCTTTGGCGGTGACCATAATGATACCGACTTTGCTGTTTCCTTCTCGGCGAATTCTGGCGGCAAAATTGATGCCCGAAATACCAGGCATCATCCAATCGAGTAAAATTAAATCGACGTCGTTGCTGGCCAAAAATGTGGATGCTTGATGAGCATTGCTCGCGTCTGAAACTTGAAACCCTTCAATTTCCAGTGCCATACGAACCATATCTCGAATGGCCGCCTCGTCATCAACAATTAGTATATGTGCGCTCAATGAAATTACTCGTTACGTTATATTGTCCGTTGACCGTGTTTTTCTAATCCACTCAGTAGTAGTGAAACATTGTTGCAACAATATTGCAGCAAAACAATATTTCAGAAAACAGTTACTTAGCATTAATTTAACAGCACGGTGTTAATGCGCCTTATTAAATACACTTATTATTACAAGTACATGACACTGGCGTCTCTATCGCAGGTACTAGACTCGAATCTATGCCAATTACTGGCTAGAAGCGCTGCTTTCAAGCTTAAAGTCTGGCCGAGATTAACGTACACTCAAACACCAGTTAAAGCCAACGCAACGCCTATCTCGCGCGTATTATTATGACCGTTAAGCCGCATCGCAAGCAATCGTACAGCGACAACAAGTTATCTAAACGGCTACACCGGAAAGTCGGTGAAGCGATTGCTGATTTCAATATGATTGAAGAGGGCGATAAAGTCATGGTGTGTCTGTCTGGAGGTAAAGACAGTTATGCAATGCTGACCATTCTGATGAATCTGCGTGAGCGCGCGCCTATTGATTTTGATTTGGTCGCGGTAAACCTTGATCAAAAGCAGCCCGGCTTTCCTGAGCACGTCTTGCCCGCGTATTTAGAATCGGTGGGTATTGAGTATCGTATTGTTGAAGAAGACACTTACAGTGTGGTCCTCGATAAAGTGCCTGAGGGTAAAACAACCTGCTCTTTGTGTTCACGTTTGCGGCGTGGCATTCTTTACAGGACCGCCGGAGAGCTTGGTGCAAGCAAAATTGCATTGGGTCATCATATGGATGACATGGTTGAAACCTTGTTTTTAAATATGTTCCATGGCGCGCGCATGAAAAGCATGCCGCCTAAGTTGGTGAGTGATGATAAGCAAAACATTGTGATACGGCCGTTGGCGTATTGCCGTGAAAAAGACATTGCTGATTTTGCAGTCATAAATAATTATCCGATCATTCCTTGCAATTTGTGCGGTTCTCAAGAGAACCTTCAGCGAAAAAAGATCAAAAGTATGTTGGCCGCATGGGACACAGAACAGCCGGGTCGAGTAGTTAATGTATTTAAGTCGATGTCGCGTATTACTGCCTCGCACTTAATTGATACGGACTTGTTTGATTTTAAAGGGCTTAGTACAGAAAATGCCCATCAGTTAAGCGAGTTTGATATTGCTTTCGATGAGTCAACGATGGAAACTTTGATGCAACGTTCAGATCTTAACAGTCAACAGAAAATCGTACCCGAATCAGTCGATGGCGGCGTTGGTGAAACTTCCAGAACGGCTAATTAAGCAAGGCTGAAACTTCATTTAAACTAGGTTGAAAATAGATTAAAAGTGTCACTCTCTTCAACCCAATTGGAAAGCCTTAAGAACTCATTGCTCGAAGAGAAAATGGAGCTTAATCGGCTATTGAATATCATCGATAAAAGTGCTCAAACCGTCGAATTGGATCAAAACAAGGTGGGCCGCTTATCCAGAATGGATGCAATGCAAGGGCAAGCTCTTGCACAAGCCGGCGAACAACGCCAGAAACACCGTTTGAGCCTCATTGATAAGGCGCTTCTTCGAATAGAACAGCCGGATTTTGGTCGTTGCATTGAATGTGACGACTGGATTGCGATAGGCCGCTTAGAGCTAGACCCGGCGGCTTCGCATTGCGTGAGATGCAAAGCCGGCTTGGAGTGATTCAGGGTCGTCGGCCATGATCGCCAAATTGGCTAACTACGCCTTAATTTCTTGTCTAGGCAGGGCGCCTTAACTTTTAACCTTAACTTTCGCCACCTCAAATAAGTCTTATTGCAAACAAAGGTCGCTTGCTACTACTTCTTGCCCCACAACTGTTCTACTCGTTTGTCGCGTCCGCAACCGTTTCGATAAAAGCGGTATCGAATTGGGTTCTTTTTGTAATAATCCTGGTGATACTCTTCCGCGAGATAAAATGCTTGCGCTTCAGCAATATCGGTCACAATATCGCCGTCAAATGGTTTGTTGCTTTCTAGTTCGCGCAGAGAGTTTTTCACTATTTCATGTTCGGCCTGGCCATTGTAAAAAATGGCGGATTTATACGAACTGCCTTTGTCGCAAAACTGGCCGGCTGGGTCAGTCGGGTCGATATGCCGCCAAAAATATTCAACCAATTCAGCGTAGCTGACTTTAGTTGGGTCGTAGCTGACCTTGACCGCTTCATAGTGCCCGGTTTCATTGTAGGTGACGGTCTTGTAGTCGGCGGTTCCGGCCGACCCGCCGGTGTAGCCAGAAACCACATCGCTCACGCCGTCTAATTTTTCAAAGTCGGACTCGATACACCAAAAGCAACCACCAGCGAAAACAGCGGTTTTTAGCCCCACATTTGTTTTTCCCTCTGATGATGCGTCCTTTTCCGTCGTTTCGGCGGTACTGGTTTTCGTTATAAGACTGATTAGCAAGCCGCTTAACAGCACAAGTGCAAGCATGCTGGCACTGCTAAGTAGGCTACCCTTAAGTGTTTTTGTCATGGCGGTGGTATTTTTATTCATATTCGTAATAGAGCGGTGCGTGTCTAAGGGTTTTGTGAGGCTTGCTTTGAAGCAGTCTTTGATGATCAGTGGTATTCTTTAGGATTAGGTTGTTGCAGAGTCAGATGTAAGTACTGATTGTCTCAACCTTTCTGTCTCTTTTTATAACCATCTCATAGGAGAATGACCGTGTTAGCGTCAAAATTATTACTGCCGACCGCTGATCAAGCCTTACCTGGGCGCCCAGATAAGATGCCAGTAGCTAATAAACATTATGTGAATGGCGCGCCTTTGGTTGCACCATATACCAGCGACGATTCGTCACTGCAAACAGTCTACCTTGGATTAGGGTGTTTTTGGGGGGCTGAACGAAAGTATTGGCAAATGGACGGTGTGGTTAGTACCTCTGTCGGGTATATGGCCGGTATTACGCCAAACCCCAGCTATGAAGAAGTCTGTAGCGGTCTCACTGGGCATAACGAAGTTGTGAAAGTCGTTTATGACTCATCCAAAACCGATTCACGCGTTTTGCTGAGTGTGTTTTTCGAACTGCATGATCCGACGCAGGGTATGCGCCAGGGTAACGACAAAGGCACACAATATCGGTCTGGTATTTACACAACCACCGACGAGCAGCACTCAGTCGCTGAACAACTCAAACAGGTTTATCAATTAGCGCTTCATGCTAAGGGGCTGGCGGACATCACCACCGAGGTAATGCAGGCCCCAGAGTTTTTCTACGCGGAAGATTATCACCAGCAGTACTTAGCAAAAAACCCTAATGGTTATTGCGGGATTGGTGGTACTGGTGTGACTTGCCCAATATAGAGTTCATATAAAACGAGAGCTGAATGATAATTCAACCCACACATATACATGGATAAGTTAGCGCTTATTGGCGGTGCTACGCTGTGCTTCTTAGCGGTTGCCATTGGTGCGTTTGGCTCGCATGCATTGTCAGATTTGTTGGAGGCCAACGGTCGCACATCGGTTTATGAATTGGCCAATCGCTATCAGTTCTATCACGGCTTAGCGTTAGTTTTGATTGGTGTGCTGGCGCAGGTTTTTTCTATTTCAACTAAGTTTGTGTCGATGTTCATGCTATTCGGTACTGTTGTTTTTTGCGGATCCTTGTACGTCTTGTCCATTACCAATGTAGGCTGGTTAGGCGCGGTTACGCCCCTTGGTGGCGTGTTTCTGTTGCTTGCTTGGGCTTTTCTTGCTTGGAAATTGTTAGGTCTTTCGAAACAGCACGTTTAATTCAAGAGGCTGATCAGCCATCTTTCTGTCGTTGGCAGAAACAGCCAGCTCAATATGATGATGAAAACCTTATACTACATTCATGACCCTATGTGCAGCTGGTGTTGGGGCTTTGCCAATACTTGGAACGAGGTGCAAGCCGCCTTGAAAAACCATGTCGAGATACACTATGTTGTGGGAGGCTTGGCGCCGGACTCCGATACGCCTATGCTGATGGATATGCAGTTAGTATTGCAGAATACCTGGCGAAAAATTGAATCAACAATTCCCGGCATTTCATTCAATTATGATTTTTGGTCTGAATGTCAGCCCCGTCGGTCGACCTATCCGGCCTGTCGCGCTGTGTTAGCGGCGAAAAAGCAAAATCACGAAAAATTTATGGTGGATGCGATTCAGAAAGCGTATTACCAAGAAGCACGAAACCCGTCAGATTTAAGCACGTTGATAGCCATCGCCGATCAATCTTCGATGAATGTCGAGCGCTTTAAAGAGGATGTTCTAAGCAATCAGATTGAGAGAGAGTTACAAGAAAATATTATTCTAAGTCGCCAACTAGGTGCCGAGGGTTTTCCCAGTTTGGTGTTAGTTTCGGGTTCGAGCCAGTCTCTTTTAAGGCTCGACTATAATTCCGTCGATGCAACCCTTAAACAAATATTGGCTTGAATCGGTTATTGCTGCTCGGGTCTACATCAAATCAAGCTCTCATTTAAACTCAGACTCAATCTCAGTAGATGGAATTGCAGAGCAGTTTGAGAAATCTCCGCTGAGATAGCTTAAGTTTCAAGAAGCTATAGAAATAGCGGCTTATTATCTACGATTCGAGTTCAAATCAAGGTTGTGGCCGAAAGTTGAACTCCGTATGTTCAACCATCGTGCTAGCGTATCTTGAAAGTTATATTAATTAGAGTCAATCAAGGATGCGTGCGCAACAAAATTTTCCTCTGTCTAGTCGGCCTCAACGACACATGCAAATCGACGCGTTTCGTGCGTTCGCGTTGTTTGGGTTGCTTTTGGTGCATTGTGTGGAACTATTCGAACTGCATTGGGCTGACCCCAAACCGTCGTTATTTTTTGATAAGACGTTTTTGGTATTTGCTGGTAAGGCCTTTGCCATGTTCGCCCTAAGTTTTGGCTTGAGTTTTTCGATCATCATAAAGCGAGCGGCTGAGCGTCAAGAGCCTTTTGAACTAAGATATTTTTGGCGTTCGATCATCCTGGTTTTTTTTGGTTTAGCGCATACGGTGATTTATCGCGGCGACATCCTGGTGGTTCTAGGCTTGGTTGGCTTAATGCTAATACCGTTGAATAGGTTAAAAAGTAATTTGCTTTTATCTATTCTAGCGGCTTTATTTCTAGTCAACCTACCGCTTGTTTTACGGTTGCTCATGACCTACGAGGGAGTAAGTACCGGCATTCCAGTTTTTGTTGAGGCGAATTCGTTGTCGATGCAAGCTTATCTCAATGGTGGTGTGCTGGAATCGTTACGGGCAAATTTAGGCTCTGGCAACCTCGTCAAGTGGTTGTTTATGCTCGAGTCTGGGCGTGTGTCGCAAATGTTTGGCCTTTTCTTGCTTGGGCTGATTCTTGGACGATTGAGCTTTTTTACTGATTTGACTCGATTTCAAATACATCGATGGACAATCGGGTTATCTACAGCTTGCTTAGGCTGGCTGTTGCATGACAATCAAACCCAGATAATGGCGTTGTTTCCAGTCTCGAATATTGGAGAAACGCAATTTTTCATCTCGAACTTGGTAAAGGGGTGGATCAATCTACTAGTAATGGTTGCTCAAACACTTTTGTTTTTTGAGCTTTGGTTTCTTTTAAAAGGACGCGGACTCCACTACTTAGCCCCGATGGGAAGAATTAGTTTGACGCTTTATATTTGTCAATCGCTTTTCTTTATCCCCTTGTTATATAATATGGGCTTGGGTCTATATGATGATGTAACGGCAAAGCAAATGTTTTGGGTAGGCATTGGGAGTTTTGTGTTGCAAGGTTTTTTTGCATCGTTTTGGGTTCGTTATTATCACTACGGTCCACTGGAATGGTTATGGCGCGCAGCCACTAACGTGACGTTTAAGGTTCCGTTTCGTCGGGTTTAAGTTTTGGTTATTTATAATTGAGCCATAATGAGATTCTGGGCACATTCACTACACTTAGTTTCCAGGATAGTTAAATTCCATGAGACTTAGTTTCCATGGCACCTGGTTTCCCAAGTCGATCGAGTATAGACAAATGCAGAAGTTGAAGTGAGGGCTAGATGCTACGGCTGAGGCTGGAATCGTTTTAGCTTAATTAAATGGCCCGATGTGAAAGGCCTGATACATGCCTGTTAACGGCTGAAGAGATCAGTTTTAAAGACGTAAAAAATGCCCCTATTTATACTTAATATTCAATGAACCATTCGGAGCTTTCAGAGCAATTTTCGGAGTTAGAGCAGTCAGTCGTAGAGATTGATGAGGTTAATGCTGAGCAAAGCGTTGATGATCTAAAGCAGACACTGACCTCGCAATTTTTGATTAGAGGCATGATCGGCGTGGCTGTCGGTTCGATTGTTGTGTCATTGCTCATGTATCTTTATTTGCAAAGCTCCCAACTTGATTACCTCAGCAAGACAGTGCATGCGGACATAAGCTTGGTTGCTAAGAATGTTTCGGCAAGAAAGGAGTTCAGTCGACAACAGGCCTATGAAAACACCGCTCGCATCACGAAAAGCCGGATAATGTCGTCGCAAGCCTTGAAGGTATTTGATGCGCAAGGCAAGTTTGTTCAGCGGGTAGGCCCGAGTGAGTTAATTCCAAATTCTGTAGCCTTCAGTGATTTAAATGTATTAGTGCCATATCAGCGGTTGTCACCGAATACCTTTAGCGCCAGTATGTTTTTAAGCTTGCTTACCGGTAGTTACCCTCCGGTCGTTTTAGTTAGTTTGATTCCGTTGCAAAAAAAGCGCGCGTTTGTTGTTATTAGTGTTGATCATTCGGATACTTTTTCGAGTAATCGAGCCTTTGCATTGTTGCTATTTTTGGGCTTGATGCTTAGTTCGTCATTAATTTTTGTTTTGCTTCGACCCGTGTTTTTAAGAAGCGTGAAAACCGTTGATGAACAAGAGCACCGCTTGAACGAACAGATTTCTAGGCTGTCTAATCTGCTCAATATCAATAAAAGCATGCAACGCTCTATTCGAACAGCCAGCGCACGAGCCGTTGAATTGAATGAACAGTTTCTAAGGCGTACTGGGGCAGATTTACATGATGGCCCTGCGCAAATGATTGGATTTTCAGTCATGCGCTTGAAGCAGGCGATTCAGAAAGACGAAAGTAACTTGATTAGCCCTGAGTTTCACGCGATAAACCAGGCGCTTGAAGAGTCACTGGAGGAAATTAGGGGTATTTCATCTGGCTTAGTATTGCCTCAGCTTGAAACAATGTCGTTAGAGGAGTGCATGAAAAAAGTGGTGCTCTTGCACACGGCGACTCACCCGACCGAAGTTGAAGAA
This sequence comes from uncultured Gammaproteobacteria bacterium, assembly GCA_964516915.1. Classification (GTDB taxonomy): domain Bacteria; phylum Pseudomonadota; class Gammaproteobacteria; order Arenicellales; family Arenicellaceae; genus Arenicella. Next base: position 1,467 of record CAZEXS010000081.1, on the reverse strand, counting down.
GTTTACGGCGATATTGAGCATGAAATTCCATTACCTATTAAAATTTGTGCATACCGTCTTGTGCAAGAAGGGCTTAATAACTCCTTTCGCCATGGTGAGGCAGAGAAGTGTCGTTTGAAAGTGTCTATCACCAATAATATTCTACAGATTGTTCTTAAAGACAATGGGGTGGGCTTTCGTAAATCGAAGCTTACCAATGATGGAAAACACCTCGGTTTAATAGGTTTGAAAGACCGAATCGAAAGCCTTGGTGGCAAACTCTCAATCAACAGTGAATTGGGCACTGGCACCACGCTGCAGCTCGTGATTTCTTTGGATGAGAAATTTTAGTTAGCCTATTTTCTGGCTTTGTTACAAAGGAATGACAATGTACTGTATCTCAGGAGACAAATTAGGTAGCATTGGCGGTTAATGAATAGCCGCCTGCAATAAATCTGAGTTTTCAGCTTACCTAACCATAGATAGAGTTGGCATCTTAACTAACCAGGCGCAAACACAATAAAACGGGATTTAGTAAATGTCTGAAAGAATTAGCATCGTCGTCGTTGACGATCATCCATTATTCAGAGAAGGAGTGGTTATGACCTTGCTTGAGAGCGGCTATTTTGACGTGGTAGCTCAAGCAGGCAGTAAAGAACAAGCATTAATGATGGCTGAAAAGCACATGCCGGATTTGATGCTGGTTGACGTGAGTATGCCTGGTGGTGGCATTGAAACGGCCGGCGAACTTGCTTCTCGGTGTCCAGCCATTAAAGTGATCATGTTGACTGTCTCAGAGCAAGAGCACGATGTGCAGGCCGCATTACGCGCCTTAGCAAGAGGTTATGTACTTAAGGGCGTGGACTCAGGCGAATTAGTTCAAATTTTACGCGACATATATAAGGGCGATTCGTATATTTCCCCTAATTTGGCGGTCAATTTATTAATGCGTAGCGAAGCCGATAAAAATAAGGAGAGTCAGGAAGATTTCGACTTAAGCGACCGTGAGCGTCAAATTCTTGAAAAACTATCTAAAGGCTTAAGTAATCGAGAAATTGCGGACGATATTTGTTTGAGTGAGAAAACTGTTAAACATTATATGACTAATATAATGACAAAGTTGCACGTTAGTAACCGAGTGCAAGCGGCAATTAAAGCCTACGAAATGTCGAAAAAGTAGCCAATTTGTCATAGATTTGCAAAATACGGCTGATTTCAGACCTTAGTCTGATCAAATCGCTACCTTTGACAATATCGCAGCTCTGCCTGATTAGTTAATCTGTATCTATGGTTAGGTAGGGCGTATAGATCGGCTCTTTAGACATTGAATAGCGGTTGGGGTTGGAAAATTCCGTTAGTCTTCAGAATTGGTCTATATATTTTACAAAAAAAACCTTATAGGTTTTTTGAAGCTCCGGGGGCGGAGCTTTTTTGTGTCTGGTCGATAATCGGCATGTGGGTATTTTTCCCTGAACAAATGCGCTAGTT
>CAZEXS010000080.1:161-13549 GCA_964516915.1 uncultured Gammaproteobacteria bacterium | reverse complement strand
ATTGTTTTTATTAATGTTGACTAAAGTCTAACTTTTGCCCTGACTTATAACAAGTGTCGTCTCTTCTAGAACGCTATCTGATCTTAGCGAAACGAGAGTTTGATTTTATGATTTAGCGATGGTTTTTCAATGGTTTAATCAACGAATCAAGCCCTTCAATTTTTAATTCAAGGCATAACTTCATCAATTCACCAAGTTCACCGCTGGGGAACTCGTTCTTTTTGAACCAAAACAAGTACTCCTCTGGCAAATCAATCAGCACCTGACCTTTATACTTACCAAACGGCATTTTCCACAGAGCCAGCTTTTTTAAGTGCTCTGTGGAAAAACCGACTGCACAGTCGGTATCTTGCGTCGAATGGTCACTCATAGATTATTTATCAAGAAGATCATGTAACTAACTTAATCGTGACTGCTTTCTAACAAAACACCAATCGTCTCAGTGCAAGAATAAACTAAACTAAATTAAACTAAACTAGGTTCAGCTCTAAGCCGCCCCTAGAAACTCTTGTAGGTCATCGAAACCACCAATATTCACACCATCGAAATAAACCTGAGGCACCGTTGATTTACCAGAGATGGCTTTTACACTGACCGATGTGGCATCTTTCCCCAACACTATTTCTTCATAGCTTATGCCTTGATCACTCAATAAGTCCTTGGCTTTAGCGCAGAATGGGCAGCCAGGCTTGGTCAATACCGCAACCGATTTAGGCTTAACGGCATTAGGGTTTATGTGGTCAAGCATGGTGTCGGCATCGGACACTTCGAATGGGTCACCCGGTTTATTGGGTTCGACGAACATTTTTTCCACGACTCCGTCCTTGACCAACATTGAATAGCGCCATGAGCGCATGCCAAAGCCTATGTCTTGTTTACCAACTAACATGCCCATTCCCTCAGTGAAATCACCGTTACCATCAGGAATAACCGTGATATTTTCGGCCTCTTGGTCTTGTTTCCATGCATTCATGACAAACGTGTCGTTGACGCTGACGCAAACGATCTCATCAACACCGTTATCTGCAAAGGTCTTAGCGAGTTCGTTATATCTTGGCAGGTGGGTTGACGAGCAGGTTGGTGTAAATGCGCCTGGCAATGAAAAAACGACGACGGTTTTACCACTGAATAATTGCTCAGTGCTAACGCTCACCCATTTATCACCATCACGGGTTTGGAAACTGACATTAGGTACTTTTTGGCCTTCCATGCTTGAAGACGGATGTTGTTGGTCTGACATAATTGCCTCTTAAGTTATAAAGTGTTGAATCGTTTGATGCAAAGAACAATAACTCACACAAGCAAATCAATAAATTAGATTAATTGAATCATATTGATCTATTTTTAAGAATTATTATGACTTATTCATAACTCTTCATCTGCTGATAGGCATCAAGCGCTTTTGTGCGTGCCATCTTGTGGTCAACTATGGGTGCCGGATAGTCTTTACCCAGCACAACACCTGCCAAGGATAATATCTCAGGCGACGCCTCCCACGGCTTGTGTAGGTATTTTTTCGGCATTCTAGCAAGCTCTGGCAGCCATTTACGAGTGTACTCACCTTCTCCGTCAAATTTCTCGCCTTGGAGTATGGGGTTAAAAACCCTAAAATACGGCGCCGCATCGGCCCCGCTACCTGATACCCATTGCCAGCTCGCGGTGTTATTAGCAATGTCTGCATCCAACAAGGTATCCCAGAACCAAGCCATACCGTGTCGCCAATGACTCAAGCAATGCTTGGTTAAAAACGAGGCGGTAATCATTCTTACTCGATTATGCATATAACCGGTTTGCCATAATTCACGCATGCCAGCATCAACAATCGGGTAGCCAGTTTTACCGTGCTTCCATGCCTCAATTAGACCGTTATCATCTTGCCACGGAAAGTTATTAAATTTTTGATTGAACGGCTGGTCGATCATCGCAGGAAAATGCGTCAACAGGTAGCGGCTAAACTCTCGCCAGCCAAGTTGCGCTAAAAATTTATCGGCATCCTGAGTGGCCACCTCGTTGTTTGCGATTAGCTGCTGTGTTTCGAACCATAACTGGCGCGAGCTGATCTCACCAAATGCCATGTGCGGGGCAAGCATCGACGTGGTGTTATCACTTGGAATGTCTCGCCCACCAGAATATTTATTCATAGAGCCCTCGACAAACTGTTGCCAACGAGCTTGAGCGCCCGCCTCACCCGGCACCCAATGGTCAGGAAAGCGACTGGCCCAATTTGGATTATTGGGTAATAAGCCCCAGTCCACCAGACGCTCAGATTGAACTGCATGAGAGAAACTGGTAATCGCAGGAACATCATTCGGCGGCTCTACGTCAATGATTGTTCTGCAATGACGCCAAAACGGCGTAAAAACTTTAAACGGCGTGCCTTGTTTATTAAATATCTTGGTTGGCTCGGTTAGCAGCTGACTGTTAGACGATGAGACCGAAAAACCGGCTTCCTCAAGCGTTGACCTAACGCTCTTACCTTGCGCTATGCCTTGGGGAGAATAGACTCGATTCCAAGTAATATGTTGCACTTCAAGCTCTTTGGCTATCTGGCGCAAAACCTGCTCAGGCTCACCTGTTTTTAGTATTAGCGATACTCCTTGTGATTCTAGGTCCGCGCTCAACTTCGATAAGCTATGATGCAGCCACCAATAACTTGCTGCCCCCAAATCCGTGGGATAAATAAACACCGGCACCACCTCGCCTCGTCGTGCTGCTTCATACAACCCGGTATTATCAAACAGTCGCAGATCTTCTCGAAACCAGTGGAGTATTTTCATAGCATTACGTTAATATTTTAGTGAGCAAGGATGATTATTCTTTGATAAGGTGGCTGCTAAACGCCAATGAAAATGCACAGACCAACACCATCAGCATACCGGACAGCACAAACAGTTCCTGTTTACCCAGCTCAGTCCAAATATAGCCACTTACGAAGCTACCAATAGCGCCACCTAAACCAAAACTTACACTGCTATAGAGCGCTTGCCCTCGAATTTGATACGGACCGGTGAACATGCGATCGATCAGTTGCATCATAACGGCATGATATAAACCAAAGGTGATGGCGTGCATTACCTGCGTTAAGAAGACCACAACCGAAATATCAGGAAACAGCCCGATCAACCCCCATCTCAAGGCAGCTACAAGAAAGGTAAAGCTCAATAAACTTGATAAACTGTATCGCTTAAGCAACTGATAAGCATAGATAAATATCACAATTTCAAAAATCACACCGGTCGTCCATAGCAAGCCGATTTCAAAGTTTGTATAACCGTAATCAGACAGATAAATGCTCAAAAATGCCTGCATTGGCGCGTGACTAAGCTGCATCAATAAACAGAACACTAAGACCACGATCACGTTTATTGTCAACAACTCTGAGATGAACGACGCCCGCTTTTCGGCTTGTTGCGATTTATTTTCATCACTATCCGCCGATATGACTGGGCTACTTAAAGTGCTTGAGCTAATTAAAACGCTAGAGCCATTTGGATTGCCCGAAGCCCTGTCACGCATTAGAAAGCTTGCAAAGAAAAGCACCATCAAGGTGAGGCTGCCAGCGTGTAAAACAGCGCCGGGGCTACTTTGATCCATCACAAAACCAAGCGCAGACGCCGTCACAATAAAGCCCAATGAGCCCCACAACCTGACGCGCCCATACCTACGTTTATCACTTAAATGGTTTAGCGTGGCCGCTTCAAGCTGAGGCAATGACGCGTTCCAAAAGAAACAATACCCCACCATCGCTACAGCAACTTGCCAAAAGCCATCGGACACATACAAAAACGAGTAGATTATGAGCGTCGCCAGCGTCGCAAATTTCATCAAGCCAAGCGAACTTCCGTATTTGGCGGCAACTCTGTCCGCAAAAAACGCCCAAACATTAGGAGCCAACATCTTGGTAAACAAAAAGATGGCCATCAATTGACCTATTTCCTTAGCCGAAAACCCCAAATAATCAAGGTAAAGCCCCCAATACGGCACAATGACGCCGATGGTTGCAAAGTAGAAAAAATAAAAACTAGAAAAGTGCCAAGTTCTCACTCAGCACGGCCCAGCAGAATTACGCGATGTAAACTTAAAAACCATCGAGCTGAACACCAAGTCATTAATTAATATGTTTCTACTAAGACTAGAAAACGTCGACCAGAACAAAGTACTCGCTAATCGCGAGACGCCGCTATGGTAGGCGTTGAGACTGAAACGTCGGCATTTTGTGCGCGATGCCGCAAGTAATGATCCATAATCACGATCGCCAACATAGCCTCGGCTATCGGAACCGCACGAATGCCGACACAGGGGTCGTGGCGACCTTTAGTGACAACTTCAACAGCATTGCCGTTCCGATCTATGCTGTTGCCAGGCTTTGTGATGCTTGAAGTTGGTTTTAGTGCAAGACTGGCAACCACGTCTTGGCCCGACGAGATGCCGCCTAAAATTCCACCAGCATTATTGGTGGCGAAGCCGTCGGGGAAAAGTTCATCACGATGCTCCGAACCACGTTGCGTCACACAGTCAAAACCCGCCCCTACTTCAACACCTTTTACGGCGTTGATGCTCATTAAGGCTTTAGCGATGTCGGCGTCAAGCTCATTGAACACCGGTTCGCCTAAACCCACCGGCATATTATTGGCAATGACGGTAATTTTGGCACCAACGGAATCACCGTCACGGCGCAACTGCGTAATCAAAGCCTCCATGTCGGCCACCTTGCTGGCGTCTGGGCAATTAAAGGGGTTATTTGCCACTTCACCAAGGTCTATGACCTCAGCCTTCACATTGCCCATTTGAGCAAGATAACCGTGAATTTCAATGCCCTCTTTCGCATGCAGATATTTTTTAGCCACGCCTCCAGACGCCACGATCATAGCAGTGGTTCTAGCCGATGAACGACCCCCGCCACGATAGTCTCGGTTACCGTACTTGTGATGATAAGTATAATCCGCGTGACCGGGCCTGAAGGTATCCATAATATTGGAATAATCCTTCGATTTTTGATCGGTATTATGAATCACCATGCCAATAGACGTGCCGGTGGTTTTGCCTTCAAAAACACCTGAGAAAATTTGCACTTCATCGGGCTCGCGACGCTGTGTCGTAAACTTTGATTGGCCTGGTTTGCGGCGATCTAAATCAGGCTGCAAGTCTTCTTCACTGAGTTCTAAACCAGGAGGACAGCCGTCAATAACACAGCCGATACCCTTGCCATGACTCTCCCCAAAGGTGGTCACTTTGAACAACTTGCCTATACTGCTATCACTCATACTAATTCTATTGTTTGGATTTGAATTTTTTAGATTTTGGGTGCTTTAAGTTTTAATGCTTTTAGTTTTGAGACTGAAATTTGAATGCTCTCAAACTAGGAACTTTCAACCACTATGTTTGGAAATTTAGCACTAAAATCTTTCTTCTTGGCTGATAATTTTCCTGCAATTTTCAACGCAATTGATTGATAACGTTGAGTTGTTTTCGATTCTGGTAATGCGGCCACGGTGGGGGTTCCAGAATCAGCCAATTCTCGAATCGACATTTCCAACGGTATGGCACCCAATACCTCTAGGCCATAATCATCCGCCAATTTCTGCGCGCCATTAGCCCCAAAAATGGCTTCTTCATGGCCACATTGAGAGCAAACATGTGTGCTCATATTTTCGATTACCCCGTAAACTGGCACATCCACTTTTTCGAACATTTTGTACGCCTTACGAGCATCAAGTAAGGCAATGTCTTGAGGTGTCGTCACAATAACAGCCGCCGCCACCGGCACTTTTTGGCTGAGGGTTAACTGAATATCACCCGTACCAGGTGGTAAGTCGATAATCAGATAATCTATGTCTTCATCGTCATTATTCCACGCGGTACCTCTTAGCATTTGTTCTAAGGCTTGCGTTACCATTGGCCCACGCCAAATCATCGGTGTGTCATCATCCACTAAAAAGCCAATAGACATGATCTTAATATCATGGCTCACCATAGGTAAAAGCATTTTATTTTCAAGAGCTTCAGGCTTGCCCGATATACCAAGCATGCGCGGCTGACTTGGCCCATAAATATCGGCATCCAACATCCCCACACGAGCGCCGGAGTTAGCCAATGCTAATGCAAGGTTTGCCGAGCAAGTAGACTTGCCAACGCCCCCCTTACCTGAGGCCACGGCGATAATATTTTTAATGCCCGGAACCGCCTGAGCGCCTTGTTGAGCACTGTGCGAGATTATATTTTGTGTCACTAGCACTTCTAGTGATCGATCACCCAAATCAATTTCTGATACGCCATCTCTAACCAAGCCAGCCAACTCGTTCACGCTGTTTCGGATGGGGTAACCACGGCTCAAGTTAACTGTCACCTTAGCTTCATCTACCTTGACCGATACTAAACCTTTGTTAGCGGTAAGCTTAGTTTGTGTATAGGGGTCGATAACCGCGTGGAGCTGATTCGTGATTAAGCTTATAAGTTGGTCTGACATGCGAAGATTGTGTGGAAAGAATTTAGGGGCGTAATGCTACCATTCTTAACATAAAGACACTATATGCATGAATCGCGTATCTGAACTCATTAGGCTAAGCTGAACGAAAAATGGCGCACACGAAACTTATTTTCTCATTTTGAGACCTGTGCGCTTTAAAATGCCGATACTTTTAAAAACACCAACACTATTGCAACTGAGCCGTAAACATCGACTCTACTGAAACAGAATTGATCCTGAACATGAAACCTATCACCTCAACCAATGACCAGCAACCTATGACCCTCACATGCAGTTAAAGCATTTATATTCAGTACTGATGCTGGCAGGATGCATTCCGTTTGTCATCGCGGCCGCAATGCCTTATTTTGAGTCGCATGAATTGCCAGTTTTTGGCAATGTGCATAGGAGCATCGCATTTTACTCACTTGCGCTGGTCAGTTTTATGGCTGGTATTCAATGGGGAAGCGCTCTTACTTCACATGGCAGCGATCAACCCTCACACAAAAAACCGATTAACACTCACTTGGCATTGATAGTAAGCAACGCATTCGTGATAGCACCATGGTTTGTACTGTGCAGTGTTGGGGTCGGAGTCGGCTTTTACTTTTTAATTGCACTGAGTTTTATTTTAATGGCTATGAACGACTATCGATTGGCCGAACGACGTATAAACAGCAACCACTATTGCCGGTTACGAGTCGTCGCAACCGCTATCATCGTGCCCTGTTTGATCAGCTTGGCATTTACAGTCTAGTCTTAAGACCGCCACGCTGATCAGACTGATGCCTCTCTTAATAACTTAATTCATGAATAAGTATAAAGCTAACCTGCCGCCTTTAATTTAAGACGGTAGGAATGCAATAGAGGTTCTGTGTAGCCACTTGGTTGCTGTTTACCATTAACCACTAAATCAAGCGCCGCTTGGTAAGCGAAACTTGTGTCAAAGTTACCAAACATAGCTTGGTATTCTGGGTCTCCGCTATTCTGCTGATCAACAACGCTGGCCATACGCTCAAAGGTTTCCGTCACTTGAGCTAAGTTTGTAACACCATGCTCAAGCCAATTCGCCATGTGTTGGCTCGAAATTCGCAGGGTGGCGCGATCTTCCATCAAGCCGACATTATTGATATCTGGAACTTTAGAACACCCCACGCCCTGGTCTATCCAACGTACTACGTAACCTAAAATACCCTGCGCATTATTATCCAATTCTGCTTGAATTTGCTCCGCGGTTAAGCGAGTAATATTGTCACTAAGCGGAACACTCAAAATATCATCGAGCGAGGCGCGAGCGCGTGACTGGATTTGTTCCTGAACATCAAACACATTGACTTCGTGATAATGCGTCGCGTGCAAGGTTGCCCCATTGGGCGACGGAACCCATGCGGTATTCGCGCCCGATTTTGGGTGCCCAATTTTTTGATCAAGCATGTCGGCCATTTCGTCTGGCATGGCCCACATACCCTTACCGATTTGCGCCTTGCCCGACAAGCCGCACTCAAGCCCTATATCGACATTCCAGTCCTCATACGCGGCAATCCAAGGCTGTTTTTTAATCTCAGCTTTTGGTGCCATGGCGCCCAATAACATGCTGGTGTGAATTTCATCGCCAGTACGATCCAAAAAGCCGGTGTTAATAAACACAACGCGGTCTTTAACAGCACGGATACACTCTTTCAAATTGACGGTTGTGCGGCGCTCCTCATCCATCACACCTATTTTGACGGTATGACGTGCCAAGCCTAACTCATCTTCAACTCGATCGAACAACGTATTAGCAAAAGCCACTTCTTGAGGACCATGCATCTTAGGTTTAACGATATACACACTGCCAATGCGCGAATTGCATAGCACATTGGTGTTGCCAGAACTGGCCTTATCGATATCATGCTTTGCGATGAGAATGCTGATCATCGCATCCATAATGCCTTCTTGAACTTCATCACCATTAGCATCCAAAATAGCCGGATTGCTCATCAAGTGGCCCACATTACGACAAAATAATAAGCTTCGCCCATGCAGCTTCAACTCCTCACCGTTCGACGATTGGTAGGCTTTATCTTCCACCAACTTACGCACCACCTCTTTGCCGCCTTTGATGAAAGTCTCATTCAAATCGCCCTTCATCAAGCCAAGCCAATTGCGATAAACACCGACTTTATCTTGCGCGTCAACAGCCGCCACAGAATCTTCAAAATCTTGAATCGCGGTTACGGCGGCTTCCATGGTTAAATCTTTAACCCCGGCTTTATCAGTTTGGCCGATCGGAGAACTCGGATCAATCTCAATAATCACGTGTAAACCATTGTTTTTCAAAACAATGGTATCGGGCTGACCGGCATCACCGCCAAACCCAACAAACTGCTCTGCGTTGGCTAGCTGACTGCTAGACTCGTTCTCCAAACCGACTACTAAACCGCCGCCCTGCACGCGGTACGAAACGGCATCGGCGTGCGAGCCGCTGGTAAGGGCAAAATGTTCATCGAGTAAGTCGCGTCCGAACTTAATAACCTTGGCACCACGAACTTGATTGTAGGGCCCTGACTTATGCGCGCCACCTTCTTCGGAAATAGCATTGGTGCCATACAATGCGTCATACAGACTGCCCCATCGAGCGTTGGTTGCATTCAAAGCAAAACGCGCATTGGAGGTTGGAACCACCAACTGAGCACCCGCTTGTTTAGCGATCTCATCATCGACATTTTCGGTGGTGACACTAAAGTCGTCGCCTTCTTCGACCAAATATCCGATTTCATAGAGATACTCTTTATAAGCCGCGGCATCGAATTGACCTTGATTTGCTGAATTCCATTCATCAAGCAACAACTGCATTTCATCACGTTTCGCTAATAGTGCTCTATTGGTCGGCGTTAGATCAGTAATGACTGCAGCAAACGAAGACCAAAATGCATCTTGATTGATGCTTAGGCCAGGCATGACTTCGTTTTCAATAAAGGCGGCTAACTCTGCGTCAACACTTAAGCTTGCACGATTGATGTAATTACTCATTTTAAGTTCTCCTGTACTTCTTACTACTTCTATAGGTCTATTCTCAAGTTGCCGCTTGGTCTCAAAAGACACAACGGTAACGAGAATTCATTTGTTCAGCCAAACACGTTTTCTACCGGCGATTGGGCAATGGCTCGACAGATCCGGATGTATTGGTATTCAGCAAGAGATGCCCGTCAAAAAACGTTCACCAGCGTGCTTAATTATTGTTCTACGATTGCGTCAAATTGCTCTACGAATGTGATTTTAACGGTAAGTTAAAACCATGGCTTCAATGTACACTATTCACAAGACAAATAATGACGTCTAATTCCAGAAAAAAGATGAATAACCACCCATTATTCAAATGGGAAATGACAATCATTCAGTATAGTATATTGGTGAATAGTGCTCAGCGCACTATTGTTACGCCATCGGAAACAAACGTACGTCATCAAGTCTGCAGCAAGACACATCGCTTCACATTAATGACCAGCTAAGTTCAAGATCCACGAAAGACTGTCACCCAATGACGGTATTTTATTGAGGTTAATTTAATTACTGCTTTCTCTCAGCGAGAGCCTGCTCTTTTTAAGTTAGCTCAACTATATATAGTGATTTAACCAGGAGATCAAAATGTCTACCTATCAAGATGCAATTAAAGCCGCTGACACACTCGTTAGCGAAAATGGTACCACCTTTGCCGGTATCAACCCTGAATATGCCGCTCGCATGAAACTGCAAAACCGATTCCAAACAGGTTTGGAAATCGCCAAGTACACAGCTGGCATTATGCGTAAAGACATGGCCGATTACGACGCTGACTCATCTAGCTACACGCAATCTCTGGGTTGCTGGCATGGATTTATTGGTCAACAGAAATTGATCGCCGTTAAAAAGCATCACGGCACCACTGACAAGCGTTATTTATACCTTTCTGGTTGGATGATCGCAGCCTTGCGCTCTGAATTCGGTCCACTTCCTGACCAATCGATGCACGAAAAAACCTCAGTACCCGCATTGATCGAAGAATTGTATACATTCTTACGTCAAGCTGACGCACGAGAACTTCGTCACCTTTTCAAAGACCTGGATGCTGCCCGCGCTGCCGGTAACACAGCTAAAGCGCAAGAAGTTCAAACGCAAATTGATAATTTTGAAACACACGTAGTGCCAATTATCGCCGATATCGATGCCGGTTTTGGCAACGAAGAAGCCACCTACTTACTTGCCAAGAAGATGATTGAAGCGGGTGCCTGCGCTATTCAAATCGAAAACCAAGTTTCTGACGAGAAACAGTGCGGACACCAAGACGGCAAGGTAACGGTACCTCATTCTGATTTCTTGGCGAAGATTCGCGCAGTACGTTATGCGTTCATGGAATTGGGCGTTGATGATGGCGTGATTGTCGCTCGTACAGACTCATTGGGTGCTGGCTTAACCAAGCAAATCGCAGTCACCAATGAACCTGGCGATTTAGGTGACCAGTACAATCAATTCCTAGATTGTGAAGAGATGACACCGGGCCAAATGCAAAATGGCGACGTGGTATTACACCAAGGTGGACAATTAGTGCGACCAAAGCGTCTTGCCAGCGGCCTATTCCAATTTAAAGAAGGCACAGGCGAAGACCGCTGTGTACTTGATTGCATTACCAGCCTACAAAACGGCGCGGACTTGATTTGGATTGAAACAGAAAAACCTCACGTAGGCCAAATTGGTGGCATGGTTAACCGTATCCGTGAATCGGTTCCGAATGCCAAGTTGGTTTACAACAACTCACCGTCATTTAACTGGACGCTTTCTTTCCGTCAGCAGGCTTATGACCTAATGACAGAAGCCGGTGAAGACGTAAGCGCTTACAATCGTGACGAATTGATGCAAGAAAAATACGACGGCACAGAGTTATCTGCAAAAGCCGACGTTATGATTCAGAACTTTCAACGCGATGGTGCTCGTGAAGCGGGTATTTTCCATCACCTGATCACATTGCCGACGTACCACACAGCGGCTTTATCAACGGATAACCTAGCACAAGGTTATTTCGGTGAAGAAGGCATGTTAGCGTACGTGAAAGGCGTACAACGTAAAGAAATTCGTCAAGGCTTGGCATGTGTTAAGCACCAAGACATGGCGGGTTCAAACATTGGTGATGACCATAAGGAATACTTCTCTGGAGACGCAGCTCTTAAAGCGGCTGGAGAAGACAACACCATGAACCAATTTGGATAATCTGTGACTTAGACCACAGATTCCAATTTTAGGGACAGAAGGATTTGTTTCGTGGAGCTTGAGAAGGCGGCCCCTTAAAAGGCCGCCTTTTCTTTTGCTCACAGTGCCCTCCCTGTTGAAACCACGAGTATTCGTTGAAGTTCTCTGTGAGTGAATATACGGCGTTAGTCGCTTCGCTGATGTTTTCAGCTTATCAAATATCAAAAAACGCGTTCGTTTAGTTAGGTAAATTGGTGTTTTAGCCTATAATCCGCCCAGACTAAACGCGAGATACGTCCAATGACAATGACTGCCCAGAAAACCACAGGAAACGCTGCCCCTAAAATAGGCTTCATCAGCTTAGGGTGCCCAAAAGCGCTGGTCGATTCCGAGCTAATTCTGACCGAGCTTCGTACCAATGGCTACGACATTGTGCCAACCTACGAAGACGCCGACATGGTTGTGGTTAATACCTGTGGCTTTATCGATGCCGCTAAGAAAGAGTCTTTAGACACCATTGGCGAAGCCCTGAATAACAATGGCAAAGTCATTGTTACCGGTTGTATGGGCGCTACTGAATCCGACATAACAGACATTCACCCTAGTGTGCTGGATGTTTCTGGCCCGCACGCTTATGAGCAAGTACTCACGGCGGTACAACGCCATTTACCTTACGAAAAAGAGTACAACCCGCATATTGATTTGGTACCACCTCAGGGTATCAAGCTTACGCCCCGACATTATGCTTACCTAAAGATTTCCGAAGGCTGCAATCACCGATGCAGTTTCTGCATTATTCCTTCTATGCGCGGGGATCTGGTCAGCCGACCAGCTAACGAAGTGGTATCTGAAGCCGAAGGCTTAATTAAGTCAGGCGTTAAAGAGCTATTGGTAATTTCACAAGATACCAGCGCCTATGGCGTCGACACTAAATACCGAACCACATTCCACCAGGGTCAACCAGTAAAGACTAAGATGATCGATCTGTGCCAAGCGCTTTCACAGATCGGCGGTGAAACCCCACCTTGGGTGCGTTTGCATTACGTCTACCCCTACCCGCATGTCGACGATATTATTCCGTACATGGCCGAAGCTAAAATTCTGCCCTATTTGGACATTCCGTTTCAGCATGGATCACCCAAAATCCTGAAAGCCATGAAGCGACCCGGCGCAATAGACAACACGCTAAAGCGCATCAAACAATGGCGCGCAACCTGCTCTGACCTCACCATTCGCAGTACATTCATTGTGGGCTTTCCAGGAGAAACTGATGATGATTTCAAGCAACTGCTTGATTTTATTGATGAAGCACAACTGGATCGTGTTGGTGCATTTACTTATTCGCCGGTTGAGGGCGCACCTGCAAACGCGCTGGGCGACCACGTACCAGATGAAATCAAGGAGCAACGATTAGCGGAGTTCATGGGTCTACAAGCCAAAATCAGCACCGCAAAGTTGGCGCAAAAAGTGGGTAAAACCATTGACGTTATTATTGACGAAGTCGATGCTGAAGGCGCTGTTGGCCGCAGCAAAGCAGACGCCCCCGAAATTGATGGCTTGGTTTATCTAAACCAAGAAACCGACCACCAAGTCGGTGACATCGTCACGGTCAAAGTGCACGCCAGCGATGAACATGACTTGTGGGCCAATCAAGTCTAAGCAGACCCCGCATTGATTGCCCTAAAGCCTGCGCGTTCGACTTAATCGCCATAATCAGCGA
>CAZEXS010000079.1:0-13574 GCA_964516915.1 uncultured Gammaproteobacteria bacterium | reverse complement strand
GCGGGGCTACGAGCCAATTATTCAGCTCTTAGTATAATCTTGGGTGCGATTGCTGAGTGATTCAGCCCCAAAAAGCTGGCGGCGCAAATGGCTTTGCCTCGATTTGTTTTTTTCAGATGTTGTAATTGATTCATAGGCTTGGTTTTAGCTTAACTCGCTATGTAACGGTGAATACGTTTACCTTAGTTGACTTGCCTCTTATTTCGGCTTCACCCAGGGCGTGCCATTTAAGTTTAGGTACCGCGTTTGCCGTGGCTTGACTGACTATCAACGGCACCTTGAATTGCTTAGTTAGCCCTTCAAGTCGAGAAGCGGTGTTCACGGTGTCGCCTAATAAGGTGTAATTCATGCGGCTTTCAGAGCCGATATTGCCGGCCACGGCGGTGCCAGTGTTAACGCCTATGCCAATCTCCAATTGTATGCCCAGCTCTTGCTTTATCTCTGCATTGAATTGATCTAATGCCAGCAACATTTCGGTCGCTGCTGCAACCGCTTGGCTTGCGTGTTCTGTATTTTCGATTGGCGCGCCAAATACCGCCATTACTTCATCGCCAATGTATTTGTCGACTACGCCCTGATGGGCTTCAATAATATTCGTGATACGGGTGAAATAACGATTCAATAGGTTCAGTACGTCCGAGGGTCGCATATCTTCACTGAGTGCCGTGAAGTTACGAATGTCAGAAAAAAGAATGCTGACTTCTTTTTCTTCTCCACCCAGCTCGATGTCTTTGCGCAATAACTCTTCGGCCACTTCGTTGGACACCACACGCCCCAATAAGTTGCGAACTTTTTCTTTTTCTTCCAAGCCTTCAGCCATTAGGTTGACGGCCTGCGACAGCATGCCTATTTCATCATCTCGCTGGGTGGTGGCTCGTGCGGAAAAGTCGCCACTGCCAATCGCGGCCACACTGTCGTTTAGATTCTTGATGGGCTCGGTTATTGATCGGCTGATTATTAAGGTGCCGGCGATTGAAAATGCCAAACCGAATCCGAAAATAATAATCAGGGCCGTGGTCAGTCGTGTGTACGGGCTTAAGGCTTTATCAAGCGACCCATAAATTGCCAGGCCAACATAGGAATCGGGCGTTTCATCCAGGCTCAGAGTAAGCGTAATGTAAGTTTCGCCTTGCGCCGCATGTTGACTCAGCGTTTGCCGTTTGTTGACTATGTCCGAACTTGTTTGTTCGAAAAGAACTTGTCGCTTAATGTCATTCAAGCTACTGGCGTGCAGTCCAAGAAAACCATCGTTGTTCTGCGAGTAGACTGACAAGTCAGTGAGTGCAATCTTAGAAATTTCGTCAGCAAACGCGTCGTCAATGGGGAATGCTAAGACCACCCATGCTTCGGGGTCGGGCAGTAGTAGTGGTGAAACGATTACTTGATAAAGCTGGTTGTCGGTAAAGGTGATTGCCGACGCCTCGAGTAAATCATGTTCTTCAGCGCGCTCAATCAGCGACGGCCATGGGTTAGCAGAGCCGGCCGCAAAGCCATCATCACTTGCCGCGATCACCTCATTGTTGAAATCGATCAGCAGCATATTTACATTGTTGAAGCCGCTAAGGCGAGACACAATATTGTTCATGGCCGATATGATGGTCGGTGCATGGCCGCCACCGAATGCTTGCCGAAAGGCATGATCGCTAGTGGCCGGCTGGGCGATATCACGCAAGCTTTGTGTTCGATTGTCGATTATTCTTCGAAACACCTCCACCGTCACCTGTAGGTCAGATTCAATGGTGGTTTGAGCATTGTTAATGTTTTGCTCATTCACAACGAATAAAGCGGTGGTAAACAGAATAAGAATCAGCCCACTGAACAGTATCGCTATTCGCCATTTCAGGCTGCGTTTAAATCGACCAATCAACATAGGATTTTCAGTTCACTGCAACGGTATCAAAACGACATTCAAAGACTCATTCATTAGGCCGCACCATTGTGCTAGTTGCCATACTTACGTTTACCGCCAGCTGAATTTCTTCTGGATCTAAGCTGTGGTTTGGTAGGGATGGTAAGGCTCAGCGAAAAATCTTGGCTAATTTCAACGAGGTCTTTGTATACCTTACGCTGACGAGGGTGCCAAATTTCCATTTCGTATTCTCCGCTCGGGATTCCGTTTATTGATAAGGTGCCATTCTCAGCGCTTATTTTGTAATAGGGTGTGTCAACCACCACCACATAGGCTCGCATCCAATCATGAATATTACACCCCAGTGTGACTAAACCTGGAGTGTCGAAAATAACCGGTTCAGCGGGCACGCCTTTGTACAAAGGCAGGTCGAAGGTTTTCGCTTTTGAAAACGAATACACATGATGCGAAATATCGTCTTTATTGGGGAATTTTATCGCCGTGCCAGCTTGAACGACCGATACTTCGGGTTCGAATTCTTTGTTTACTTGAGCAATGGTTGTGGAAGCTGACTTTGGTATTGCCTTCGAAATAGCGTTCATCGGCTTAAATGAAACTACCGCGTTCTTTAGAGGCTTGCCTTTGTGGTCCGACAACGATATCGCCACCGCTTCGCCAAACGCGGGTTGGCCGAAAAGTGCCATGAAGCATATTAATAGTGCTTTGGGGGGCAGCGTCTTAATTCTTAAAGCCCTAGTAACTAAACTAATGGCAACAAGACTAGTACCAATAAAACTAGCGCCAACCAAGCTCTTGGTTGAATTCGAGCTTTGTATTTTTCTGATCTTTATTGTTTTTATCACCAGCTTTTTAACCAAATAACCGAAAACAGGTGTCTATCATAGCCGATGCCACCATCGGATTCTCCATCGGCGTGTTCAAATTCGAAATTAACAGTCGAGCCGTCGTTCAGTAATCGGCTGGCCGCTATAGCGCCAACAGTCACATCACCTGAAAACCTAAATCGATTCCAGCGCGCGCCGAGCTCTGGTTCGCGGCTTAACGCTGAGAAATTTTCCAGCGAAGTCAATGGCCGGGTACTGATCGTGGTCAGGTCGCCATCGATATACTGCAGGCTGAAGGGTATGCTCCAGCGTTCTGACGCATAATACTCAGCCGACAGTTGCAAAGAGGTAAATTCAATATTAGAAGTGCTTGAAGGTAATTGAATCGCCGCAGCGGGTGCAACAACACTGGGAATGGTGTTGTCAGGTATCTCCCAGTGCCTCTCTAGACTGATGCTACTGTCGAGCTGTGAGCTTAGTGGTTTCGAAAGTGATATGCCCAAGGTTGACGTTAGGCTGTCCAGCGACGATTGCTGATAGTGATGCTTTGCGCCAGTCCAGTTAAATGAGATTCGAGGCTTATCAAATCCTATGCCGAGTTTTCTTTGATAGTTAAAGCTTAAGCCAGCGCTGGCTCGGTCGTAAGGGAAGTCGCCAAACTTTTCTAGGGTGAGGTCGGCGCCATATGAAATAGTATGCGATGTGCCAATTGTGTTGTGAAACGTTTTCGATGCTGAAAGTTCGATCACCGAATCGCTAATCCGATCCGCTGCGCTGGCCGCAAAACCCACATTATCAATATAGCCAATGCGCGCTGAGATTGAATTAGTAGATTCGCTTGCATTACTTAACGATGCGAGTGAAGCCACACACGCGAAGGCAGCCCAACTCACGATGTATTGAAAGCACCCAGAGGTCACGCCGTTTTTCAGGTTTTTGGTTATGCTTGGCATAGTCATTGTGTATCAGACTCGAGTCGCTATTAGTGCGTTGCTAGTGATCGTAGGTGTTTTGTATACCTGCCCGCAAGTGTCTGTTTTTAATATTTTTTAGGTCTGATGCTGAGTATAACGCAGATAATATGCAGTGGCCTTAGAATCCCAGAATAATCACAATCTGGACGTTTGACAATCAACTCGAACACAGTGTGTATATTAGTGTTCCTACAATAGCGAAAAACATATTTCACTTGTATGATAAAAGGGCTTTGATAAGCGCAACACCTACATTCTAATGATCGAAAATGCGATCAAAACGCCAGTATAAAAACTGCAGTATAGAAAAAACACGGCATCAAAAAGCACAGTAAACCTGTGACATAAGTTGGAGAACCTCGATGGAATTTAAGATTAATGGTCAATCGCACGAGCTTGATGTTGAAGATGATATGCCGCTGTTGTGGGTACTAAGAGACGAGCTGGGCCTGACCGGTACCAAGTACGGTTGTGGTATTGCTCAATGCGGAGCCTGTACAGTTCACGTGAATGGCATTGCCGCCAGGTCTTGCCAAATGCGTGCCAAGCACGCCGCCGGTAAGCCGATCACAACCATCGAGGGCATTGGCGCACCAGAGACATTGCATGCCGTTCAGGAAGCTTGGATTGAACACCAAGTAGCCCAATGCGGTTACTGTCAATCGGGTCAAATAATGTCGGCCGCGTCTTTTCTGAAATTTAAACCCAACCCCAGTGATGAAGACATTGATGTCGCGATGTCAGCAAACCTGTGTCGCTGCGGCACTTATCCTCGAATTCGTGAGGCAGTCAAATCGGCCGCAGCAAAGCTAAGGGGCGAATCATAGTATGGGTAAGATAAAAACTTTCACGCGGCGAACCTTTTTGATTACCTCTACGGCGGTCGCCGGTGGCGTAGCATTCGGAACTTATAAATACAAATCTGAGCTGCCAAACCCACTTTTAAAAGACCTTAAGCCGGGTGACGCGGCGGTAACCCCATTTGTAAAAATTGATGCGTCTGGTGTTACTTTGATTACCCCACGTGCCGACAAAGGGCAGGGCGTGTATTCCTTGCAAGCGCATTTATTGGCCGAGGAATTGGACGTTGACCCGACTAAGGTTAAGTTATCGCCCGGTGTGCCTGATGCTGCTTACTATAATGGTGTTGTCGTTGAAGGCGATGCACCAGGTTTAGGGAAGTTGGTTGGCAAATTGAGCGGCATGCAAATAACGGGTGGTTCCTCGTCAACACCGGATATGTTCTTACGGATGCGTGAAGCGGCCGCGGCGGCACGCGAGACTATTAAATTGGCTGCGTCATTAAGACTGGGCGTTGATGTGTCTGTCCTTAAGACCGCCGATGCGCAGGTTATTGCGCCCGACGGTCAAACACTCAGCTATCAGTCATTGGCACCCGATGTCGCAAAACTCACGCCGGTGAATGACGTAGAACTTAGGCCCGAGTCAGAATGGAAGTATCTGGGGAAAAATATTCGTCGTTTAGACATTGTTGCTAAGTCGACCGGCACTCAAACATACGGCATTGATTTGGCTTTCGACAATATGTTGTACGCCAGTGTGCGTGCCAACCCAGGTATGGGCGGCGCGGTTAACCGTGTTGATGATAGCGCGGCTAAAAACATGCGTGGAGTGAAAAAGGTGGTGCCCGTAGCACACGGCGTTGCGGTAATAGCCGACAATACTTGGCGCGCTTTTAATGCTCTTAAAGCCATAAACATTGACTGGGGCGCACCGAATTACCCAAAAAGTTCCGCTGAAATGTGGCAAGTGCTAGAAGATCATGCCAAGCCTGAGTTTCAGAATATTCAAGGCCGATCCGATGGCGACGCCGATGCAGCGCTGCAAAACAACGATACCGCTGCTGGTGACATCGTTAGTCGTGAATTTAGGGCTCCTTATTTGGCGCACGCACCCCTAGAGCCCATGAACGCGGTGGTACTCTATGGCGATGACAGGCTGGATATCTGGACGGGTACGCAAATTCCGCGATTCGTAGTAGAGCACGCCAGTAAACTTGCTAACGTCAGTGAGGATAATGTTCATCTACATGTACAGGTCATGGGAGGTAGTTTTGGTCGGCGTTTAGAGTTGACTTATGTGATGCAGGCCATTGAAATTGCCATGGCAGTCAAAGGTCAGCCGGTTAAAATGACCTGGACCCGTGAAGAAGACATGGCGCACGATTACCCTCGACCGATGTCTCTCGCTAAAGCACAAGGGCGAGTGCTTGACGGTAAAATTGATACCATAAAACTGGATATGATTTCGCCCTCGCTGATGGCGTCATGGATGAGCCGCCTTGCCACGGCTTTGCCTGGGCCAGACGCCACTTTAATCAAAGGTGCCAACGATCAACCCTTTGCCGTGCCTAATTATCAAGTTACCGGCTTTAGAGCGCCTGAACTAGCGCCCATCAGCTCTTGGCGATCAGTTGCGCCATCACAAAATGGTTTTTTTCATGAGGCATTTTTTGATGAGTTGGCTACCAAAGCCGGCGCCGACCCGTTAGCGGAACGTCTTCGTTTGTGTAGCGATTCAGTGGCTAAAAAGGTACTTGAAGAAATTGGCAGGCTAACAAACTGGAACGGCACTAATATTGGTGCGAATCGCGGCCGTGGTTTAGCGTTTATCAAGTCTTTTGGTGTGCCGGTGGCGCAAGTGATCGATGTAAGCGTGACCGACCACGGAATTCGCATAGATGACGTGTTTTTGGTGGCCGATGTTGGAAAGGTTCTAGACCCGATAAACATAGAAGCACAATTCTCCGGTGGTGCTATTTGGGCACTTGGGCATGCTATGAACTGTGAGTTGACCTATGAAAACTATACGCCTGTGCAAACCAATTTTCATAAGTTTCAAGCCATGCGAATGCATCAAACACCGACCATACACATCAAAGTAATGGAACACGGCGACAAGATTCTAGGGGCAGGCGAGCCGGCTGTTCCGCCAGCCGCACCGGCATTAGCAAACGCTATTTTCGCTGCCACGGGTGTGCGTCTACAAGAAATGCCTTTTGATAAAACGGTGAGCTTTGTATGAGGGCTAAGACGGTATGAAACGAATAATCAGCAAATGGGTATGTGGTCTCATCACTCTAATAGTGACCTCAATGGGCATTACGGCGGAAAACGAAGTGCTGTTTAACTCGCCAGAGCCGGGCACTGTTTCAAAACAGCAAGGTTTGAAAAGTTGGCAACGCATTTATGAGGTGGCATCACACCCAAGGTGCGCTAACTGCCATGTTGGTAAAAGTGACCGGCCTATGTGGTCTGGGCCTAGTTTTACAAAAACCCAAGTTCATGGCATGAATATCCGCGCGGGCAATAGTCGAATCGGCGCTGAAACCCTATTGTGCAGCACCTGCCATATGGATCAAAACAGCAAAAATTTGGGTGGTGCCCCTGGGGTCGCGGACATTTGGAAGTTAGCCCCGGTTGACGCTGATTGGTTTGGGCAAACCTCCGATTTTATCTGTCAGCAGCTGCGTGACCCACAACGTAATGGCAACCGCAGCTACCTAGAGTTGGCGCAACATTTAGATCACGATGTCATTTTGCATTGGGCCTGGGCACCGGGCGGCAATCGAGAGCCGGCACCTCGCTCTTTGCAAGATCATATAGATGATATTTTGGCTTGGGGAGTGGCGGGTATGCCATGCCCAAGCGACAATAATGATGACGATGACCAAACAAAAGACCAAACAATAGACCAAGCAATAGACCAAGCAATCACAGTCACGGAGTAGGAGCGATTAATGCTTAAATTTAGTGGTATTTACGGTACGGCCTGCGCGTTTATAGGGCTGAGTGTGGTTCTACACTTATTAGCTCCAATCTTTGGAGGGCTTAACGTTGAGACTCAAGGCTTGCTAATTGCCGGTGGCTTGTGGTTTTTGGTAATGCTTGGTCTGCTTCGAGAATGGCGATGGGTTGCCTACATCGCGTTTATCTACAGTTTAATAGGTTCAATCGCCGCAATGTCAGGTGCGATGGGGCCATCAACGGTACCGAGTTTGCTGTACATCTTGATGGTGCTGGCCGATGTGCTGGCTGGTGTTTTCTTATTCAAGATACTTTGGAAGAATGCGAAATCGTGAGTGCTTTTCGTTTTACACTCTCCACACGATGCTCAAATAAGAATGTAGTTTCATCAACTATTAGGCCATGCAGACCATTTTAATCTCGACCATTCAGCCTGTTTCGGGCGGTGTTCCGACCATGCTGAGATTCATCCTCGAATGCTTAGCACAACGAGAATGCCAAATCACCATCGCCTACTATGAGCCGTACAGTGTATCGCCCAATCAATCGGTGCCTTTTTTCAAACTGCCGTTTGCCAAGCCATCGATCAATTCTGGCGAATTTTTAGGGCATAAAACAGTTGGCGTTGGCTGCTGGTTACCCGAGGTCGAATTCACACATTACTGGGCAACAAAGCATTGGAAAAGTCTTGTTGATGAGCATGATGTTCATTTAACCGTCAGCGGTTCATCAATGGCCGCACTGCCCTATGTTCAAACTAACACCCCGTTTTTAGCCTGGATTGCCACTGATTGGGAGGGTGACCGCGAGCACCGTGTGCAACAATTTCATTGGCTCCGTCGCTTAGTTGATATGGCGATAGCGGCACCGGTGATAAAACGCTTAGAGCGACGAATTATAAAATCGGGCAGCGTAGTCGCCTTGAGCGACCACACGCAACAACAGTTAAACAAGTTAGTCGACGGTTCGCCAGTCTCGCACGTTTTAGCAATGCCGATTGATACTGAGCATTTTGCACCATCGACAAATACGCAAGCGACTCCCCAATTTGTTGAGAAGCCTGTCGATCAAACTGTAGAGCAGCCGGTTGAGCAGCATGAGCCACAAGATGCTTTTAAAATAGGCTTTGTTGGCCGCTTTGAAGACCCACGCAAGCATCTCAGCCTATTGCTTAATGCGGTTGCGCTTATTAAAGAGCGTGGTGTCAATATAGAACTTGTTTTGGTCGGTGATGAGCTTTCGCCTGCTAGCCGAGAGCTGATAAAGCAGTTGCAGATTCAAGACTCGATAACCGTTGTCTCGTACGTAGAGCGCCAGCAACTGCCAAGCCTGCTGCAACAATGGCAGGCCTTTGTGCTGCCGTCGTTTCAAGAAGGCTTATGCATTGCCGCACTTGAAGCCATGAGTTGTGGATTGCCGGTGATTTCCACCCGTTGTGGAGGGCCAGAGAGTTATATAGTTGATGGTGAAAATGGTATTTTGTGTGATCATCAAGCGGATCAAATTGCCGACGCGGTTTTGCAATTATTTTCAGACCTAGAGCGCAGAGTCAGTTATGCTAATGCAGCAAGAAAATTAATCGCAGAAGAATTTTCTAAGCAAGCTAAAACTAAGCAGTTTTTAAGCTTGTTCGATGACTTATCAAGGTAGCCGTCAAGACAGCCAAGGCAGTCAATGTCAGAGTGTAATTCTTCTAATTTGAGCGCAATAAAAAACCGTTAAAAAAATGAACAAGAAAATACTGATTACCGGTGGTGCTGGGTTTATTGGGGTTAATTCAGCCAGTTATTTCGCTGAACAAGGATGGCAGGTGGTTGTTCTTGATAACCTTTCTCGAAAAGGCGCACAATTAAACTTGGAATGGTTATCTGAACGGCACTCAATCACGTTTGAAAAAGCCGATGTGCGAGATGCCCAAGCTATATCTGAAGCGGTGGCATCGCACACGCCAGATGTCGTCTTGCATCTGGCGGCCCAAGTGGCGGTCACCACATCTGTGACTGACCCTCGAGAAGACTTTGAAATAAATGCGCTAGGCACACTGAATGTGTTAGAAGCCATTCGTCTACACAGCCCTGAAACCTTTTTTATCAATGCATCAACCAATAAGGTCTATGGCAAGATGGAAGACCTTGGCATTGTGGAACGCAATGGCCGCTACGAATACGATGCACTTACAACCGGCGTGCCAGAGCATAGGAATCTCGATTTTCACTCGCCTTATGGTTGTTCGAAAGGGGTGGCCGATCAATACACCATAGACTACTCGCGTGTGTACGGTTTAAAAACCTTAACACTGCGCCAATCTTGTATATATGGGCCACGGCAATTCGGTATTGAAGATCAGGGCTGGGTAGCCTGGTTTACGATCGCCGCCATGCTCGATAAAAAAATCACCGTCTACGGCGACGGCAAACAAATTCGCGATGTATTGCACGTTGATGACTTGGTATTAGCCTATCATGCGGCGATCAATCATCAAGACAGCGTGTCGGGTAAAGCACTGAACATCGGTGGTGGGCCGCAAAACACCTTGTCGCTTCTTGAGCTATTAGATTATTTAGAGAAAACTCTCGACAAAAAAATCTCACCATTGTGGGACGACTGGCGCCCCGGTGATCAACCGGTTTTTGTGTGTGACCTTGATAAAGCGCAACAAGAAATTAACTGGCAGCCAAATATTAGTGTTGATCAAGGCGTGGTCAAATTGATTAATTGGGTTAAGGAGAACGCCGATCTTTTTGCATAGCCAAGTTTTCAATATCACTTCGGCAATAATCAGTATCAGCAAAAGCAATTAAAATAGATAGCCTCGGCGTTTGCGCACGGCCGTGGCGAGTTCATCGATCAGTGATTCGGTGTCTGCAAAATGAATACAAGCGTCGGTAATGCTTTGCCCATACACACTGGGCTTACCAGGCACGGCGTCTTGTCTGCCTTCCACTAAATGGCTTTCAATCATGCAACTTACGAGGTTGTCGTTGCCTGCGGCGATCTGAGCCGCTATATCCGTGCCTACCTTTAGTTGATTTTTATATTGCTTACGGCTGTTGGCATGACTAAAGTCGACCATGATGCCGGTTTTAATGCCTCTTTTCGCGAGTACTTCTGATGCGTCATAAACGCTTTTGGTATCGTAGTTTGGTTGTGTGCCGCCGCGTAAAATAATATGCCCATCTTCATTGCCAGCGGTGGTAAACAAAGCGGTATTGCCTTGCTCGGTTGGGCTTAGAAAGATGTGTTTGGCCTGTGCGGCAATCACCGCATCGGCGGCGATAGTGACGTTGCCGTTGGTGCCGTTTTTGAAACCCACGGGGCAAGATAAACCCGACGCAATCTCTCGGTGAACTTGGCTCTCGGTGGTGCGAGCACCAATCGCACCCCAGCTAACAAGGTCAGCGTAGTATTGGCCAGTCACCGCATCCAAGAACTCGCAACCCGCCGGTAAGCCAAGCTGGTTAATGTCTAACAACACTTGGCGGGCTATGGCTAGGCCTTTATTGACATCATAACTCTGGTTGAGATCAGGGTCGTTAATCAAGCCTTTCCAACCAATCGTGGTGCGCGGCTTTTCAAAATACACGCGCATTAGAATTTCAAGATCGTTTGCATAGTGTGACCGAAGCTCGGCTAACTTTTTGGCGTATTCAATTGCCGAAGCAGGGTCGTGCACAGAGCACGGCCCGCACACCACCAAAAACCGCTTTGATTTCTTGTGAAGGATATCGCTAATGCGAGTGCGCGTTTGCGTAATTAAAGTCTCTATTGAATCGCTGGACGGTAACTTAGACAGTAACTCGCTGGGCGCCAATATGGGGTCAATAGAACTGATTCGCTTATTTGAGGTGGTCATGTAAAAAACTAAGTAAGAATTAGGTGAGTCAAAATGCCGGAAATAGTGATTAGATTTTAGACAAATGAAAGGATAAGTACGACCAAAACCTTAAAATACCGAGTTAATAAATAGATGTTGGTGATTGTCAGGCGACAAGATGATTGTTTCTGAGCATAGACACTACGAACATTGCCGTTTGTAACATCGATTGTTACGGTGTTTGAAGGTTGGCTAACTAATGGTTTTTTGTTGGTCAAATTCACCCAAAACGAATTCGTGATAGGGTGGCCGCTTTGCAGGGAAATCGAGGAGTTAACAAATTGCCGATCGATCGCTGCGAAGCTAGGCAGGCCGCCTAGCTTGCCCGGTGGATAACTTGCCCGATGGATAGCTCGATGTCGATATTGTCTGAAATAATAAGTTATGATCAGGAATTAATGTGCATCTGGCCCCATTACCCATTAATTCAATTATGCCTTACGACACAACAGCTTGGAAAACCCAAGACCCAGCTTGGGTAAAACTAAGAGAAAAGGAGTGGTTGGAAGACGGCATGCCTTTAGTTACCCGAATGTACCAAAGGGGCGGTGACCTAAACCCAGAAAAAGCTCAAGCAATAAAAGAGTACTTTTTAACGGGTAACTACAATATCGAACTTAGCTTTCCCTTGTTTTACCGCCTTCGGTTTTACCCCGGTGACAGCAAAAAATGGTTAACAAACTGCGTATTTGATGCACCTGACCGCGACGTTGGGAGATACATTAAGATGTACGAAGTGGACTCTCTCGGAAAGCACAACGCTGTGATGGCTGATATTCTTTTTTCGAACCGGTTTGAAGCTCGGTTACGAGAAATAGAGCTTGCCAATGATCGCCCGAGGATTGGAAATTATGCAGGTAGTCTCGATCTCACTATGATTGAGAAAAGATGTCGAAGCAACGCAAGAGCGTTAAGGGGCTTGCCGGAAGATGGTGATACTGACCATTACTTCTATTGTTTGGGTGACAGGTGGTTGGATATTGCACTTGATTTTGATCGAAGGAATGGCTTTGCAGAACAAAGATTTGTAAAAAAAATAAACCATTTAATGGACAGAAGTTTAACGGCTTTAGTGAATAGCGAAAATGATCAAGAAGTAATCGAATTAGCTAAACACTTAATTGCCTTGATCGATGAAAAGTTGCAGGAAGGGCATGAGCTTTTCGATGTGTGGCAAGGTAAAAAGCTGGAAGCTGGTTTAAGCAATTAACTAGAAAGTGTTTCTACAACTTTTCTTAACCAGGCTAACGACATACAACTAAATTGGAAACAGATTGATGGAAATACAAATCAAGTTAAAAATCGAAGAAACTTCTGACGTTGCGGTAAAGCAAGATGTTGCTAGGCTAATAAAATACATGTCAGGCGTAGGCGCGATTATCTTTGAGGAACAATTCGACTTGATAGACGTTTCTCTCACACCGCAGATCAAGCAAAAGCTGACTTCTTTTTCTCAAGCGCACCCTGATTTTTTCTCTTGCCTTGAAGTTTTTGAAGAAGAGCCGACCACACTATATGCTACATTTATTGCTGGCTGGGACGGCGTTGAATGTGCAGAAGAACTAAAGTCAATACTTAGTTTGTTTGATAGTCTAGACTTTTCTGTAAGCCCATAAACGCAATTCTTTTTTGTCATGGGGAGATAAAATGAGCGGCCGACAAAAACGAATGGGTGCTGCCCTCATTAAGTCTGATGATAATGAAGAAAGACAACTTCCAAAGGCGTTGTTATTGCACCCTTCGGTTGATTATTTCGACTCTAAACCGAAAAATAATATTAAAG
This sequence comes from uncultured Gammaproteobacteria bacterium, assembly GCA_964516915.1. Lineage (GTDB taxonomy): Bacteria > Pseudomonadota > Gammaproteobacteria > Arenicellales > Arenicellaceae > Arenicella. The sequence continues at coordinate 482 of CAZEXS010000079.1, read as the reverse complement.
ATAAAAAGAATTTAGAGTAATAAATAGTGATTTTGATTGAAGTAGGAAAAAGATACACTTTTCTTATTGGGGCGTTGATAGGTTTACTTATCAGCTTGGTTTTTGGTTTAGCCACATACCCCTGGGAAAATCCATATTTTGAAGGTCGGGCCGGTTATCATATGTTACTTATGAAGTTAATTGCTCCTATAATTATGTTTTCTACAGGAGTTCTCTTCGTTGTGGTGAATTTGCTGATAAAGAAAAAAAAGAACCAAAAGATCGGGGGAAATAAAGGGTGACACAAGAAAAGATAGGGTAGTGATTCAGCGAGGGAATAATCGTCAGGTTTGTTTCGCCAGCGAAGAGGATGTGGTCGCTTTGCAAGGAAATTGAGGAGTTAACACATCGCCGAACGACCGCTGCGAAGCTAGGCAGGCCCCCTAGATTGCCTCGACGGATAGCTTGATGTCGATATTGTGTAAAATAATAAGTTACTATCA
>CAZEXS010000078.1:0-13901 GCA_964516915.1 uncultured Gammaproteobacteria bacterium | reverse complement strand
AGAGCCTAAAAGACACCGTGATGACCGTCGGTGAGGTAATCAAAGCTGAAGTTGTATCTGTAGACGGTGACTATGTTCTAGTTACTGCAGGCCTTAAATCTGAGGCTGAAATCCCACTATCTCAATTTGCAAAAACTGAAGGCGAATACGATGTTCACATTGGTGACCTCGTGGAAGTGGCGATTGAAAGTGTTGAAGACGGCTATGGCCGAACCAAGCTCTCTCACGATAAAGCTCGACGCGTTCGCGTTTGGGCAGAGCTGGAAAAAGCACACGAAAACGAAGACATTGTCGTGGGTCAAATCACTGGCAAAGTTAAAGGCGGTTTCACTGTATCACTGCAAAACGTTCGCGCCTTCCTACCGGGTTCATTGGTTGATGTGCGTCCTGTAAAAGATTCTGCCTATCTTGAAAATCGCGACCTTGAGTTGAAGGTGATCAAGATTGATAAAGCTCGCAACAACGTTGTTGTATCTCGCCGCGCTGTGGTAGAGAACGAACTGGGTGCTGAGCGTGAAGAACTTCTTAAAACCATTGAAGAAGGCCAAATCGTTAAAGGTATCGTTAAAAACCTTACCGATTACGGTGCTTTCATCAACTTGGGTGGCATTGACGGCCTGCTGCATATCACTGATATGGCTTGGAAGCGTGTTAAACACCCATCTGAAATCTTGGAAGTTGGTCAAGATATCGAAGCTAAAGTTCTTAAGTTTGATAAAGAAAAAGCCCGCGTATCGCTTGGCATCAAACAAATGGGCGATGACCCATGGAAAGATCTAGCACGTCGCTTTATGGTTGATACTCGTCACTACGGTAAAGTTACAAACATTACCGATTACGGTGCTTTCGTTGAGTTGGAAGACGGTGTTGAAGGTTTGGTTCACGTTTCAGAAATGGATTGGACTAATAAAAACATCCACCCAAGTAAAGTTTGCCAAGTAAATGATGAAGTAGAAGTTATCGTTCTTGAAATTGACCCAGAACGTCGTCGTATCTCGCTAGGTATGAAGCAGTGTCGTGCTAATCCTTGGGATAGCTTTGCGGCTACTCACAAGAAAGGCGATAAAGTAACGGGTCGTATCAAGTCTATTACTGATTTTGGCGTATTTATTGGCCTCGAAGGTAATATTGATGGTTTGATTCACTTGAGCGATTTGTCTTGGAATGAAGACGGCGAAGAAGTAATTCGTAACTACTCTAAAGGCGATGAGCTTGAAGCAGTGGTGTTGGCGGTTGATTCAGATCGTGAGCGTATTTCGCTTGGTGTTAAGCAAGTGTCTGGTGACCCATTCACTGACTTCGTATCCTCAAACAACAAAGGTGCGGTGGTTAACGGTAAAGTGACTGAAGCGGATGCTCGTGGTGTAACAATTGAGCTTGCTGATGGCATTGACGGTTACTTACGAGCGGCTGAAATCTCACGTGATCATATTGCGGATGCATCAACTGTATTTGCTGTAGGAGATGAGGTTGAGTCTAAGATTACGGCAATAGATCGTAAAACTCGCCGTATTTCACTGTCGATCAAAGCGCTTGAAGCACAACACGAAAGTGAAGCAATTCAAGAGTATGGCCGCGGCGGTGAAGAATCATCGGGCAGCAGTTTACTTGCCGAGAAGCTTAAAGAGCAATTGAATAAGTAATACGCTCTGGTTAAACAGAGTTGAAAGCCACTGCAGCCTAGCTGGTTGCAGTGGCTTTTTTGTGTTCATCTGCTTTGCTTGCTTGTAGGCTTCAGTCCTATCAATATAAATAGAACAATATCAGTCACTTAGATGTGTTTTATTGAGTAAAGATGTTGAAGTGCAGTGGCTAGCCCCATATACTTAGTCATGTTGTCGCTGCTCAAGTTGCAGGCGATATTGGGTTTTTAACAGTTTTAACTTAGTGGTAGGCGAAGTAAAGGTGCTCTGTCGGTGGCAGTATCAGAGTAGTTTGTCCGCAGTGTTAGCGGGCGACTTTGTAAGTTAATAGAGTCACTCTTGAACAGACACTCCTAACTGATAAAACGTAAACGTGAAAATTTATGGGGTTAAACATGAACACTACTGGAACAATTACACGCTCTGAACTTATTGAAGCGTTGATTGACAAACAGCCGCACCTAGACCGTCGAGACGTAGAGTTAGCCGTTAAAACGGTATTGGAAAGAATGGCTGATGCGTTTGAAGAAGGCGAGCGAATTGAAATTCGTGGATTCGGAAGCTTTTCATTACACTATCGACCGGCGAGAACCGGCAGAAACCCGCGCACTGGCCAGTCTGTTGAGGTGGAAGATAAGTTTTCACCGCACTTTAAACCCGGCAAAGAACTGAAAGAGCGCGTGGATTCGATTAATTCCTAGTGCTTTAAGAGACTAACATTTTAAGTAACGCATTGAGTTTGTGAAGAGTAGTGCATGAGAAAATTTTTATTGAGCATTTTTGTAGTATTAGTTTGGGGCTTCTTTGCGTTCTCGGTTTATCTGATGAACCAAGAACAGACAATGACTTTTAAGTATATTTTTGGCATTGAGTGGACAGGTCATATTGCAACTTATATGTTTGTTACATTTATTTTGGGTATGTTGATCGGTGCCTTGATTGTGTCACTTTCATTGTTCGGTCAAAAGTTGAAAACTGGCAAGGCTAATCGGCAACTTAAAAAAGTGGAAAAGGAAGTCGAAGGCTTGCGCGCAGCCGTACCTGAGCAAGTTTAAAGAGAGTTTGCTCTAGCGTTGTTATAGGTACAGTTAAAAATGACGAACATGATAATCATGCTTGAACTAGCTTCAATTCGGAGCCTCCTCGATTGAGCATACTGGATAACTGGAATTGGACATGGCCGGCCTTTGCGCTGGCCTTTTGTTTGGGTGCCATGGGTATGCGTTGGCTTTACGCACGACTCGCCCGACGAAAAAACCGTCAAGTCAATGCAGATTACTTTAAGGGGCTTAATTTTCTTCTAAATGAAGAAACGGATAAAGCAATAGAAGCGTTCATTAAAGCACTTGAGGTCGACAAAGAAACGGTTGAACTTCATTTAGCACTGGGCGGCTTGTTTAGGCGTAAAGGGCAGGTTGATAGGGCAACACGGCTCCACCAAAATTTGATCGCAAGGCCTAATTTGACTGAGCGTCAACGGTTTGAGGCTATTCACGAGCTTGCCCAAGATTATTATAAAGTGGGTTGGTTGGACCGAGCAGAGGGCTTGTTTGATGAACTCAAGGGTTCCGAGACTTACCATAGCGCGGCAATTAATGGACTGTGTGCGATATATCAACAGGAGAAAGAATGGCAGCAAGCCATTAATATTTTAAATGAGCATAAACCCGCTGAGCGGGCAGGGCATGTAAAACAGATCGCACACTATTACTGTGAATTGGCCGATATCGCAATCGAAAATCTAGACTATGATGCTGCAGCGAGCCATCTTAAGCTCGCTGAGACCGAAGTAAAAACTAACCCAAGAACCTTGTTGCTCAAGGGTGAGTTGGCGTTTCAGCAGCAACATTATGAAGCGGCAATTGGGCAATGGTTATTATTAAAGTCTCAAGATTCAACCGCGTTGCAGCTGGTGGTTGGCAAAATGATCAAGAGCTTTCAAGAAACCAATAACCTGCAAGGCCTGAGAGATTACCTTACTTCAATGACGGCGATACCCAAGCATGGCTACGATTTTCGTGCTTGGTACGATGCTCTATCAGAGGTTTTTGGGGAGCGCGGAGCAGAAACCCATATTCTTACTAGAGTTGAACAAGAAGGCTTGAGCGGGCCAGTGGCCAATTATCTTCATCACGCGGTGCTAAATGACTTAGTAAGCGACGCAAGTATGTCACAACTGTTAAAAGAATTACTCAATCGCGCAAAAAGCCGAAAGATTGAGTATACTTGTACAGCTTGCGGTTTTGATACTAAAGCCATGTATTGGCATTGTCCAAATTGTGATGAATGGGAAAGTTTCCGATAGATCTGCGAGTTAAAGGCTGTTTGCCTGGTCAATATTATTATAAACGCTGAATTCTACTACTCGAGATAGAGAAAAATTACCGTGAGCGGCCCAATAAAGAAACTGGTTTTCAAAGGTCTAGAGAAAAAGGAGCAAATCCTTTTTAAGTCCTTTTTAAACTTAGCCCAGAATGACCTCAGTTATGAGGTCGAGCTTATTCGCGATCCAGATGCGTCAATGGAAGATGTTGATATAGTCATTGCTGACGCCGCCTACGAATATTCAGGTTTCGATAAAATTTTAACTGATTTGCCAACGTTAAAGATCGGGCCTGACGCTGCTTTGGTTGGCATAGGTTATCTGCAAAGACCGGTGCAATGGAGTGATTTTAAAGAAGGTTTAATAGAAATAACAACTGAAGTGGCTGCTGCTGAATCACCGGAAGAGCCGCGTGTTCTGCCCGTTAAATTAGCTTTAGAAGAGCCGGAAGATAGCGTAGAGGAAGAAGAGGAAATTAATCAAGAAGAGGTCGAAGAATCGACTCGTAGTTTCACCGATGCCTCAGATTACGACCTTTCTTTAGATAAACTTTCGGTCGATTACGATAGATTTACCACTAATGAGTACCAAAAAGTCGCTGATGACGTCAAGGACTTTCAAGAGTACGATGGTGATGTGCAAGGAGTCATGCTGGTTACGGATGACGAAAGTGCCCACTCTAACAGCGTGTTAGTGATTGAAACAAACTCGCTCGACGCTTGGGATATGAGTGAATCGGACTTTGAAGATGTGCCGCGTAATGGTGTCGATTCAAACTCAGAGTTTGAAATGCCCGAGTTAGGTGCCAGAGAGCGCCGCTTAGCTCAAGGCAAGATTGATGCTGGGATATCGATTACTTCTAACGATGAAATTTGGATGTCCGAGCAAGAGGTCCTAGCTGGCCCCCATAGCTTATTGTTTATTCGCCCAGCGGAGCGCAAGGTTTATTCATCTCGTGAACCGGGAAAATGGATCAGCACCATGCGTAACAAAGAACTGACCAGTTTGCCTTTGACTAAAGATTGGAGTCCTGGCAAGGATCTGAAGTCTTATCCTATTGAACGATTAATTTGGGTTAATACCTTGGTTGCTCGCAATGATAAACTTGATGGTGGCGCGCTTGATAGTCAGGAATTCATGTTATCCAATTGGCCGCATTTTGAGTTGCTCGAACTGGATAATACCTTACTTAAAATTACGACTATGTTGTTCGTGGGGCCTGAAAGTGCCTATAGTTTGATGCAAAAAACTGGAGAAGGCAGGGCTGTAGTCTACGGAATGCTGAATGCATGCAAGGAGCTTGGTATGTTAGTTGACCCATCTGAAATCGAGGCGCCTAAAGGCGCTGCAGCCGTTCAAGAAGATGGAATGTTTGGTAAAATTAAAGATGTTTTTCGTTAGTCTACTTACATTGATTCATCATACGATTGATGTTTGATACGGTCATGTGGCAAAGCCATTCATTGGCTGAACTTGGTCAACTGGCTGCACAGGGTTAACTGGCTCAGCCTTGGCGAAAAAATAGATAGTAAGCCCAGCGACTCGTTTTAGTGGGCGAATAACCGACACAGTGACACAAAATAAAATGATGAAGCCGTTGAATATCGCAATTACCGGTGCTGCCGGTCGTATGGGTAAAACTTTGATCCAAGCTATTAATGACACCCAAGGCGTAGCTCTAAGTGCCGCAACTCACAGAGCGGACAGCAGTTTAATTGGGGTTGATGCGGGCGAGTTAGCGGGCGTGGGAAAGTTAGATGTTTCGGTGCTAAAAACACTGCAAGCCGCTTCTTACGATGTGTTGGTAGACTTCACCTTGATTGAACCCTGCTTAGCGCATTTGAAAATTGCTCATGAGAACCGCAAGCCAGCAGTGATCGGTACAACCGGCTTCAACTCCGCTCAAAAGCAACAGATCGAATCCTTAGCTCAAGATATACCTGTGGTTTTAGCCCCCAATACCAGCGTCGGGATAACCTTGTCTTTGCATTTGTTAAAGAAAATGGCCCCTATTTTGGCTGAAGATTCGGACATCGAAATCATCGAGACGCATCATCGTCATAAGGTCGATGCGCCCTCGGGCACTGCTTTACGCTTAGGTGAAGCCATCGCTGAGTCACTAGGGCGAGACCTTGCCGATTGTGCAATTTATGGGCGCGAAGGTATTGGCGAACCAAGAGACAGAGAGACAATAGGTTTCTCAACGGTTCGAGGTGGTGATGTTGTGGGGGATCATACCGTTTTGTTCGCGAGTGAGGGCGAGCGAATTGAACTAACGCACAAAGCATCGTCTAGAATGACTTTCGCCAAAGGCGCATTGCGAGCAGCAAAATGGCTTGCTGAGCAACCCGCCGGTTTGTACGACATGCAAGATGTACTGGGTTTGAAATCGCTCTAGCAATGCACGCGAAGCGTGCTTCGCACTAGGCTAATTTTTGATTCCACAGAGACTATTTGTAATTTAACTAGCGTGTTTGTTCAATACCGGAATAATATTGTAGTTTTGCGATGTTTCACATTGCATGTGCTAAGGCCTTTCGCTTAGAATACGCCCCGATGAAAAGGCCACCTACAAAGCCAAAAAAATGATTCCAAAAGGGAGAAGCCCAGAGCTAGGGCTTCTCCCTTTTTTTAAATAAAATTTGAGTTTTGGGCTGTGTTTTTGTAACAGCGACTTAAATTTTGAGAATTCAACCATTGATGGACAGACACGTGATGACAACTGCAAAATATACCGCACTACTGGCATTAGAAGACGGCACGCTCTTTTGGGGGCAGTCTATCGGCGCACAAGGGCAATCGGTAGGCGAGGTTGTGTTTAATACGTCAATGACCGGCTATCAGGAAATCCTAACCGACCCATCTTACTCACAACAAATGGTCACCTTGACCTACCCACACATTGGCAATACCGGTACCACCGAAGAAGATACCGAATCAGACAACGTGCATGCGGCCGGCTTAATCATTCGTGATTTACCGCGGTTAGCAAATAATTGGCGCAACACGCAAAATTTAGATGACTATTTGAAAGCCAATAAAACCGTTGCCATCGCCGATATAGACACTCGGCAGCTGACCCGTATATTGCGAGAGAAAGGCGCTCAAAACGGTTGTTTGGTGGCGGGCGACAACATTGATGCCCAAGCGGCTGTTGACGCGGCTAGCGCTTTTCCCGGGCTTAAAGGAATGGACCTAGCAAAGAAAGTGACCACCATCGAGCCTTATAAATGGGAGCAATCTGTTTGGTCGCTGGAAAGCGGTTACGAAAACAAACAAGGTGGTAACTTTAAGGTCGTAGCTTACGATTTCGGCGTAAAGCATAATATTTTACGTATCTTGGTTGATTTAGGTTGCGAGGTGGTTGTGGTACCTGCCCAAACCTCGGCCGCGGACGTGCTGGCTGAAAACCCAGACGGCGTATTTTTGTCGAACGGGCCGGGTGACCCAGAACCATGCGACTATGCGATTAAAGCGACTCAAGAAATTCTCGCCGCTGGTAAGCCTGTATTCGGCATCTGTCTAGGGCATCAAATTTTGGCTTTAGCGTCTGGCGCCAACACCGAAAAAATGAAATTCGGTCACCATGGTGCTAACCACCCGGTGCAAGACTTGGCAACGAAACGAGTCATGATCACCAGTCAAAACCATGGGTTTGCGGTTAACGAAGACAGTTTAACCGATAACCTTGAAGTGACGCACCGATCGCTCTTTGATGGAACCATTCAAGGTATTGCGCGTACCGATGTGCCGGCATTTTCATTTCAAGGCCACCCAGAAGCAAGCCCTGGGCCAAGAGACGTTGCGCCACTATTTGAACGATTTATTGAATTAATGAACGCAGGCCGATAGGCACGCCAGAAGAGGAAGCAAGAAATGCCAAAACGTAATGACATTCATACCGTCCTAATCATTGGTGCAGGCCCGATTATCATTGGCCAAGCGTGCGAATTCGATTATTCAGGTGTGCAAGCGTGTAAAGCGCTTAAAGAAGAAGGCTATAGAGTGGTGTTGGTGAATTCGAATCCGGCCACGATTATGACCGATCCAGGTTTCGCAGACGCAACCTACATTGAGCCAATTACTTGGCAGACAGTTGAAAAGATCATCGAGCTTGAAAAGCCCGATGTCTTATTGCCAACCATGGGTGGGCAAACAGCACTCAATTGTGCCCTCGATCTTGAGCGTGAAGGTGTACTAGCCAAACATGGCGTAGAGATGATTGGTGCTAAGAAAGAGGCCATCGATAAAGCCGAGGACCGCGACAAATTTAAAGCCGCAATGACTAAAATTGGTCTTGAGATTGCACGCGGTGATATCGCTCATACCATGGAAGAATCGTTTGAGATATTAGAAGGCCTTGGTCTGCCGGTTATTATTCGACCGTCTTTCACAATGGGCGGCACCGGCGGCGGCATTGCTTACAATAAAGAAGAATTCGTCGAAATTTGTGAGCGTGGGCTTGAAGCATCACCCACCAACGAACTATTGATTGAAGAGTGCATTTTTGGCTGGAAAGAATACGAAATGGAGGTTGTTCGTGACCACGAAGACAATTGCATTATCGTTTGTGCGATTGAAAACTTCGATGCCATGGGCGTGCATACTGGTGATTCAATTACGGTGGCTCCAGCGCAAACCCTGACCGACAAAGAATATCAAATCATGCGCGATGCCTCTTTGGCAGTGTTGCGTGAAATTGGTGTTGATACCGGTGGTTCAAATGTGCAGTTTGCGGTTGACCCTAAAACGGGCCGCATGATTATTATCGAAATGAATCCGCGAGTGTCCCGTTCATCGGCGTTGGCATCCAAAGCCACCGGCTTCCCAATCGCAAAAGTCGCCGCCAAACTGGCGGTAGGTTACACACTAGATGAGTTGCGCAATGACATTACTGGTGGTCTAACACCGGCTTCGTTTGAGCCAAGCATTGATTACGTGGTAACCAAGATCCCGCGTTTTGATTTCGTGAAGTTTCCACAAGCTGACAGCACGCTGACCACACAAATGAAGTCGGTCGGTGAAGCAATGGCGATCGGTCGTACCTTCCAAGAGTCTTTGCAAAAAGCCATGCGCAGTTTGGAAATTGGCAGCCACGGTTTTGAACCCCAACTAGATGGGCTGGAAGGCGCTGCACGCGAACAACGCTTGAACGAAGCGCTTCGAGTACCCAAGGCGGACCGTCTTTGGTATATAGGCCAAGCATTTCGTGAAAATTTAAGCATCAAAGACGTGCACGAAGCCACCGGCATAGAGCCTTGGTTCTTGGCGGAAATTGAAGATATTATTTCAACCGAGTCGCAGGTCGCTAAAGCCAGCTTGGAAGATTTGAATGCTGATCAAGTATTTGGGTGGAAACGCAAGGGCTTTTCCGATGTGCGTTTGTCAGAAATATTGAACGTCAGTGAAGATGAATTTCGCGCCAAACGACACGCGCTGGATATTCGCCCGGTTTATAAACGCGTTGATTCATGCGCCGCCGAGTTTTCCACGGCCACGGCGTATATGTATTCGACCTATGAGCACCAGTGCGAGTCTGAGCCTGAAACCACGCGAAAGATCATGGTGCTGGGTGGCGGCCCAAATCGTATTGGGCAAGGCATTGAATTTGATTATTGCTGTGTTCACGCCGCAATGGCCTTACGTGAAGACGGTTATCAAACCATCATGGTTAATTGTAATCCTGAAACAGTATCAACGGATTACGACACCTCTGATCGCCTGTACTTCGAGCCTCTCACATTAGAGGACGTGCTTGAAATCGTGCATAAAGAGGACCCGACTGGGGTTATCGTGCAATATGGCGGCCAAACACCGTTAAAATTAGCACGCCCACTAAAGGCCGAAGGCACACGCATTATCGGCACCTCTCCAGAAGCCATTCATGACGCAGAAGACCGCGAAGAATTCCAAGCGTTATTAAACAAACTTAATTTGAAGCAGCCGCCAAACCGAATTGCCTCGAGTGAAGATACCGCGCTGGCTCTGGCTGACGAAGTTGGTTACCCATTGGTGGTGCGCCCGTCTTACGTGCTGGGTGGTCGAGCAATGGAAATCGTTCATGACAGCGCGGCGCTGAAAAACTACATGCATAGCGCCATTCAAGTTTCAAACGAGTCGCCAGTGTTGCTAGACCGTTTTCTAAATGACGCCATTGAAGTCGACGTAGACGCGATTTGCGATGGTGAGCGTGTGGTAATTGGTGGCATCATGGAACACATCGAAGAAGCCGGTGTACATTCAGGCGACTCGGCGTGCTCTTTGCCACCGTTTAGCTTGTCTGACGATATTCGAGCGCAATTGCGTGAGCAAACCAAGCAAATGGCACTTGCGCTGAACGTGGTTGGCCTGATGAATGTGCAGTTTGCAATCAAGGGCGACGTCATCTACGTGCTGGAAGTGAATCCGAGGGCGTCGCGTACGGTGCCATTTGTATCAAAGGCCACTTCTCGACCATTGGCAAAAGTGGCTGCTCTTTGCATGGCCGGCAAGTCGCTGGATGAACAGGGCATCGACAGTGAGATTATTCCTGAATACTATTCAGTGAAAGAAGCCGTGTTCCCATTTGTTAAGTTCCCTGGCGTTGACACATTGCTTGGCCCTGAGATGAAATCAACCGGTGAAGTGATGGGCGTTGGCCGAACCTTTGGTGAAGCGTATGACAAGTCTCAACAAGGTAGCGGCGCGGCCATACCGCAAACCGGTACCGCCTTGTTCAGTGTTCGTGATTCTGACAAAGAGGTCGCCATCGAGTTGGCTACGTATTTAAACCAAGCGGGTTTTGATATTGTCGCGACTCGCGGTACAGCCGCCGCGTTTGAAGCGGTTGGCATTCCTGCAAAAGCGGTCAATAAAGTAGCCGAAGGTAGGCCGCATATAGTGGACCTGATTATTGACGATCAAGCCGACTTGGTTATTAATACCACATCGACCACCGGCTCCGTTCGTGATTCGTATACAATTCGTCGTGAAGCCTTGATGCACAAGGTTACCTACGCCACTAATATTTCGTCGGCAAGGGCGATGGTTGAAGCGCATAAAGCGCAAGGTGAAATGCGAGTAAGTAAATTGCAAGACTTGCACCAGTCAATCAATTAGTTTAAAAAATAAGACTTAAAACAAAGAAAATAAAGAACGATAAGATGGAACGAGTACTACTCACCGCCAAAGGCGCGGCAAAATTACAGGCCGAATTAAAGAACTTGAAAAGTGTCGATCGCCCAAAAGTGATTGAAGCGATTGCCGAGGCACGTGCACACGGCGACCTTTCCGAAAATGCGGAATATCATGCGGCACGTGAGCAGCAAAGTTTTATCGAAGGTCGAATTAAAGAGCTTGAAGGCAATCTGGGTATTGCTGAAGTGATCGACCCCGCCAAGTTAAACGTCAGCGGAAAAGTGGTTTTTGGAGCCTTAGTAAAGCTTTATGATGTTGATTCTGATAACGAAGTCAGCTATCAAATTGTGGGTGACCTCGAAGCGGATATAGATCACGGCAAAATTTCTTTGAGTTCGCCAATTGGCCGAGCGCTGATTGGTAAACTTGAAGGTGATGAATTCACTTTTCAAGCACCAGCTGGTGAGAAAACCTACGAAGTAGTGAACGTAAATTACGATGCTTAACCATTTAGCTAACTACTTAGCTTAACTATTTGGCTTAACTACGTGGCTCGATTGTGACACTTAATTGCGTCGTTGAGGAATCGAGCCCAATTTGCTTTTAATTAAAGCATTGACCGCTAGTCAGAGCCTAAAGAAGCTAAGTACTTTTTGTTTCTGGCTCTTATCTACAAACCAAATTATCGAGTTTAGATACTTGGTAAAACTATTTTAGGTTCTTTGTTGGCTCGGTAGATCACACCCACTCGCCCGATTATCTGCACCGGTTCGCTGTTTGATTGGCCAGTAATTTGAGCAATCAATGCCACTTTTTCAGCTTTCCCATTGCTCGGCATTTTGACTTTAACGAGTTCGTGTTGCTCTAATGCAAGCTCCACTTCGTTCATTACAGCGTCGGTGAGACCTTTGCCGCCAATCGTTACAATTGGGTTTAAATTGTGCGCAACGCCGCGCAAGTAGTTCTTTTGTTTTCCAGTGAGTGTCATTTAATGAGATAATTGCGGGCTGAAAACGGATAGTGATTGCAGCCCTCAGCCCGTAGGCGAGTTACAGGCGCGTAATTCTACTCATATTTTTTATAAAAACACCTTTATTCGAGACGAAATGGCACGAAAAGGCAATAAAACCGGCGAATGGGCACGGCGTCACCTGAATGACCCTTGGGTTAAGAGGGCTGTGAGTCAAGGTTATCGATCGCGCGCGGTGTACAAATTTCAAGAAATAGACGAGCAAGATAAGCTGGTGAAGCCTGGTATGGTGGTGGTTGACCTTGGTTCAGCGCCCGGCGGCTGGTCGCAATACATCAGTCGTAAGTTTGGTGACAAAGTCACAATAATTGCCATTGATCTACTTGATATGGACTATCTTGAGCACGTGCATTTTATAAAAGGTGATTTCCAAGATGAGGATGTGCTTAAACAAGTTGATGATATTCTCGAAGGTCGAAAAATTGATCTTGTAATATCGGATATGGCCCCCAACATAACAGGTGTGAGGAGTTCTGATGAGGCGCGTTACGAAGGCCTGTTAGATTCCGTATTGTACTTTTGCGAGCAACGCTTGAAGACCAACAGTCATCTATTAGTGAAGCTGTTCGAAGGTTCGGCAGCGCATTATTTTCGTCGAGAGATTAAGGGTCGCTATAAAAGCGGCGTGGTTCGTAAGCCAAAGGCATCCAGACCAAAGAGTCGAGAGTTTTACTTTTTGGCTCGTCATCGGCTCAATAGCGAGTAATTGGGCTAAAACACGCCTGCGAATTCGTTGAATCAGTGCTTGTAGGCGGTTTTTATTCAGTCATTCTCACAATCATCGCATCAGTGCTGATAAACTCAGCGTGTTAAGGTAAGTGCAGCGAGGTGAGTGCGTGGAGAACGCAGTCAAGCCGCGCTTGCCGCAGAAGTAATATCAAATTAAGGGTTTTCGCAGTGAACAAAATTTCTAATTACGTCATCATCGGTTTAGTGCTTCTTATGGTTGGGTCATTTATGGCCGATCGTAGTAATGGTGCTGCCGGTACTCCGGCTGAAGTTACCTATTCTGAATTCATGAAAATGGTCAAGGCGGGTTCAGTAAGCCAGGTGGTATTGGATGAAGGCGAGCGACGAATTCGCGGCGAAGATCGATCAGGCAAGCGTTTCTTCACCGTTATGCCCTATGACGATAAACTAATCGACACATTAATTGACCGCAACGTTGAATTTAAGGTGAACGCGCCGGAAGGGCGTTCTCTATGGCAAGCGATTTTAGTTAACACCTTACCAATCTTGTTGTTTATCGGTGTCTGGGTATATCTAATGCGCCAAATGCAAGGTGGTGGTGGCAAAGGTGCCATGAGCTTTGGTAAAAGTAAGGCGCGTTTATTGAATCAAGATGAAAACCGCGTCACCTTTGACGATGTCGCCGGTGTAGAAGAATCTAAAGAAGAAGTGCAAGAAGTGGTCGAGTTTTTGCGTGACCCTTCAAAGTTTCAAAAACTGGGTGGACGCATGCCGAGCGGCGTTCTCATGACCGGCAGCCCGGGTACCGGAAAAACCTTACTTGCAAAGGCCATTGCCGGTGAAGCGCAAGTACCGTTTTTCTCAATCTCAGGTTCAGACTTTGTGGAAATGTTCGTGGGTGTGGGTGCATCTCGCGTTCGTGACATGTTTGATCAGGCCAAGAAGAACGCGCCCTGTATTATTTTTATTGATGAAATTGATGCGGTTGGTCGACAGCGTGGTGCCGGAATTGGCGGCGGTAATGACGAACGCGAGCAAACGCTCAATCAACTATTAGTTGAAATGGATGGTTTTGAAGGCGGTGAAGGCATTATTGTAA
>CAZEXS010000077.1:0-14889 GCA_964516915.1 uncultured Gammaproteobacteria bacterium | reverse complement strand
TTCCGGAACCTTATTGTAATAAATATTAGATATTTTAATGCCCGCCAGATTAAGCGCTTTAATTCCACCATAGTGGTCTGTGTGCGGGTGGCTAATGAAGAAATGATCTATCGCCCGAATTCCTTTACGGTCTAAAAACGGAATCAAATAACGCTCGGCCCCCATCTCGGTAGCGGCATCTACTAAAATATTTAAATTATCAACTTGTAAAAGATGACAGTCGCCATGCTTTTTATCGGCATTGCAGTCAATCATTGTCCAGGAAGGGTCTGACGGTGTCGAACACGCCGACAACAACATCGATACAATAAGAAATGCAAATAGTAGCCTTGTCATCCTAAACCGTAAGCAATCGTTGCGCCTGTAAATTCAGCTCTTTGCCATCAGAACGAGTAACCATTGTGAACTTCTTCACCCTTATCGACTCTGATTCAGAGGAAAAACAAGAAAAGGAATAAGAGATAAAACCAACACTTATCATGCTATGAAGATCTAACAAAGAAATCAAATCATAGCCGAGTTAGATTGAGCGTTATTCTACAATGAATTCAGTCGTTATAAAATTCAGATGTTGATGGTATTTGAAACACCATTCAAACACAGTTGAAACACTTTCTAAATCTAAAGTTAATCCACGATGAGGCCGTCCCGGAACAAGACGGCCTCACATATCCAAGACTCTTAGAGCCTTAAGCCTAGGCCACTAAGACGCTAAAGCCGCAGCCACCAGCTTATGCTGATCGCGCAGCTTCTCAGGCAATCGATCGCCAAAACTGTCAAGGTAAGCACCGAACTCATCCATTTCGGTTTTCCATTGATCATCGTTAATTGAGATTAATGACTTCCAAACTTCTTCATCAATACCAAGGTCGGCAATATCAATGCCGTCCTCTTCTGGCAGATAGCCGATCGCCGTCTCGACCGCATCGGCATTGCCGTCACAGCGCTGAATAATCCATTGTAGAACTCGTAAGTTTTCGCTGAAGCCTGGCCACAAAAAGTTTCCATCTTCGTCTTGTCTAAACCAATTTACGTGAAATATTTTCGGCAGTTTATCGGTGCGTTCAGCAAAGCTTAACCAATGAGACCAATAATCAGCAAAATTGTAACCACAGAACGGCTTCATAGCCATTGGGTCTCGCCTAACCACACCAACCGTGCCGGTAGCCGCGGCGGTTGTTTCAGAAGCAACACCTGCGCCAATCAGCACGCCGTGCTCCCAAGATTTTGCTTCGTAAACCAACGGTGCTAGCTCACGCCTGCGCCCGCCAAATACAATCGCTGAAATCGGCACACCTTCTGGCGCTTCAGCCAATGATGAATACGCTTTATTTTCAGTAGCTGACACAGTAAAACGTGAATTAGGATGAGCTGCCGGGCCGGAGTTCTCGCCGTACGGGTTGCCTTTCCAATCAGTGCTCGGGGCGCCTTCTTTTTTATCTTCCCACCAAGGCTGGTTGTCTGCAGTCGTACCAACGTTAGTGAAAATCGTATTCTGCTTAATCATGTCATAAGCATTACGATTGGTTTTAGCGTTGGTACCGGGTACCACACCAAAATAGCCAGCCTCAGGGTTGATGGCCCGTAGTTGCCCTTCTTCATCCATATGCAACCAGGCAATATCATCACCCAGAGTCCAAATTTTCCAATCCTTATACTTCTCAGGTGGAATCAACATCGCCAAGTTGGTTTTACCGCAGGCCGAAGGAAAGGCCGCTGCGATGTAATGCGTTTCACCCGTTGGGCTCTCGAGCCCGAGAATCAACATATGTTCCGCTAACCACCCTTCTTGCCGGGCTTGCCAGCTAGCGATTCTCAAAGCATGACATTTCTTACCAAGCAATGCGTTACCGCCGTAACCAGATCCATAGCTCATAATGCTAAGCTCTTCTGGAAAATGCATGATAAAGCGACGATCAGGGTCTAATTCACCGGTCGAATGTAGGCCTTTCACAAACTTACCTTCGTTTTCAATACGCTCAAGCGCTCTGGCACCCATTCTCGTCATTAACTTCATATTGATAACAACATAGGCACTGTCGGTAATTTCAACGCCACAGCGCGAAAATGGTGATTTTACCGGCCCCATGCAGTACGGCACGACGTACATGGTACGACCTTCCATACAGCCTTCGTAAAGATCGTTCATCTTTGCTTTGGCTTGCTCTGGGTCCATCCAGTTATTGTTATCCCCAGCATCTTGTTGCTGTTGGCTGCAGATAAATGTTAAGTGCTCAACCCTGGCAACGTCTTGCGGGTCAGAAAGATGTAAATAACAGTTTGGATGCGTATCTGAGTTCAATGGAGACAGCCCACCGTCACCGATCATGGTTTCAACCATGCGGTCATACTCGTCATCGCTGCCGTCGCACCACACAATATTTTGTGGACGAGTTAGTTCGGCAACGTCTTGCACCCAAGCCGCTAATGCTTGATTTTTCGTGGTCATATTTAGCGATCTATTTTGGTGTTAAGATTTTTTATTTGGCATTGATTTTTATACTATTCAAACCGACTTCTGGTGTTGTCAGAAAAAAGTGATTGGGCGCTGTTAAAGTCACAACACGCAAGACTTAATCTCGGTTAAATAGTTTGCCTATTATTGCCAAGCAGTCTAACAACTTGGCGTCGCGAATCCTATAGCCTATAAGGAGTATTCTCGGAGTGAATACCATGCTGTTCAATTAGTTCAGCGGAAACACCGGTTTAGTATATTGGTTGATGCAATTTAGATAAAATCTGCTATCTTGGACATCTAATCCACAGGGGTCTTAAGCCCTTCCTGAATAAATCATTAGCGAGTAAATCATTTGCGAGTGAGTCATTAGCGAAACAGCCGGAATAAAAAACCTCTTCAATATTCTTGCCAAACCTCTCATGTATCTCGAAACATCTTCTCTCGAGCTTTTATAAACGCTAATGGACAATCAACAATCGCCCGAGCACCATAGTCACCAACTAGCTAACCAAAAGCCAGGGAGCCAAACATTAAAGAGTCAAAACACACCTCACTACTGATTGTCGCGTTTATCGTCTTTATCGACATGACCGGCATTGGTTTAATCGTGCCAGTGCTACCGGTGTTGCTGCAACAACTCGATGGCGGTAGTGTAGCCCGGGTCGCTGAGATCGGCGGTTGGTTATTATTCAGTTATGCGATAATGCAGTTTCTGTGTGCTCCGATTATCGGCAGTTTAAGCGATCAATTTGGGCGTCGGCCAGTATTGCTCATCACCCTATTCTTACTCGGCATAGACTACGCCATCATGGCTTGGGCTCCGACACTTTTGTGGTTATTTGTTGGGCGCGTTATCTCTGGAATCATGGGCGCGAGCTGGACTGCCGCCAACTCCTCCATCGCAGACGTGGTTTCGACACAGGACAAAGCCAAATATTTCGGCTTTTTGGGCGGCGCTGGCGCCGCTGGCTTTGTATTAGGCCCAGCAATTGGGGGGCTATTAGGCCAGTTTGATGAAAGACTGCCGTTCATAGCCGCCTCAATACTCGCATTAAGCGGCGCCGTGGTTGGTTATTTTAAATTAGAGGAAACATTACCTCTGACCAAACGCCGTCAATTTTCATTAGCGCGCGCTAACCCGGTCGGCAGCTTGATTCAAATGAGTAAAAACCACCTGGTTCTCGGCTTTTTGACGGTTATCTTCTTTTTACAGCTCGCTGCGCAAACTCAAATTTCCGTATTCACTTATTACTTGATTGAACGGTTCTCGTGGTCTGAACTGCAAATTGGTCTATCGGTAGCCTTATTTGGAATAACCATTGCCTTCATGCAAGGCGTTATGACCGGTAAAGTGACGGCTCTGATCGGCAATGAACGCACGGGATTTTGGAGTATTTTATTAGGTGGCCCGGCCTATCTGGTGCTTGCCTTCGCGCCCAATGGTTGGGTTATTTTACTTGGCATAATCTATGGCTCAGTGGGTGCACTGACCTTTCCAGCAATGCAAGCGATGATGAGTTCTGAAACGGCCGAAGACGCGCAAGGCGAATTACAAGGCGCCCTCGCCAGTGCCATTGGCTTAACCTCTATCATCGGCCCGATCATAATGACCATGACTTTCCGCTATTTCGCGGACGACGTTGGGTTGTACTTTCCTGGTGCGCCATTTGTGTTGGCCGCGTTGTTTTGCCTAGTTGCCTTAGTTGTTTATCGATCAACAACGAATAAGCGCAAGCAATCTAGCTGATTAGCGAAACAGAAAAACATCTCGCGCTTGAAGACTCGACAGGCCGAAAATGTGGTTTTTTAGCGCTATCTCGACGGTTTTAATCAATGTATCCTGCCTGCTGATCGCCTAATATGGAGCCGTTACTGTTTTAAAAGGTCTACTGTTTTAAAAGGTCTACTGTTTTAAAAGATCTACAGTTTTAAAAAACTCAGCCAACCAATCAATTAGAGAGGTCTTCGCTATGTTCGAAATAACAGAAATAAAACATACAATTCTGATGTCGGTTTTGAAGTTTGGCGCAAAATTTGTCTCTATCACCCGCCCGGACATGTTTGTCGGAGCCGGGTCCTCATTGGTGCTGTGCGATTTTATCGCCTCAAAAGACTATCAACGCCTTTTATTGATCACAGATAAAGGTTTAAGCGAGCTGGGTTTACATGAAGAATGCCAGTCAAAACTTGAGAGTATGGGCATCAATGTAACGGTATACGACGACGTGTCCCCTAACCCGACCTGCCATCAAATTGACAGCGGTGTCGCTGTTGCGCGCAGCACCGAAGCCGATGTGATCTTAGCGTTCGGAGGCGGCTCGCCGATCGACGCGGCTAAAATCATCGCCGCCAGTGTCACCAATCATAAAAGCGTTGCCCAAATGGTCGGGTTATTTAAGATTCGAAAAAAGCCCCTACCTCTGTATGCCATTCCGACCACCGCTGGCACTGGCTCTGAAGTGACCCCAGCCGCGGTGATTAGCATTCCAGAAGAAGAGCGTAAATGTTCCATTGGTGACCCAAAACTGGTACCCATAGCGTCCTCGTTAGATCCTAAGCTCATGTTGGGCTTACCGCCAGCGATCACGGCCGCGACGGGCATGGACGTACTTACCCATGCCATCGAAGCCTACGTATCAACATTCAGTACTGAGGAACTTGATGAACGTTGTGTCTATGCGGTAAAGACCGTGTTTCGCATGTTGCCCCGGGCCTATAACGACGGTAAAGATGAGGAAGCTAGAACCGCAATGGCCTTGGCATCCTACCAAGGCGGCGTGGTGATCTCAGAAGCCGGCGTGGGCTACGTACACGCCATTGCGCATAAAGTGGGTGGTAAATACGGCGTTCCTCATGGGCTGGCCAATGCCATTATTTTGCCGCATGTTTTACGGTATTCTAAAGATGCCATTGATGAAAAGTTGTGCAATTTAGCCCAAGCCATCGGCTTGCCACGTTCCGCCGATGGTTTCATTGATGCGATTGAAGAGCTGAGTGAATCACTGGGCATCCCCACCTCGATAAAAGACCTACAAGCGCAGGATATCGAGGAAATTTTTGCCGGCGCGCAACAAGAAGCCATGTCATTGTTTCCAGTACCAAAATACATGCCTAAACCGGATGGCGAAGCACTTGTGCGGGCATTGCTGGCCTAGGTTTTGGGTCCCGTCTTTTTATTGTCAGCTTTGGGCAGCAGCAACAAGGAGTTCTTTTGCTCAGCTTCTTCGCGCTGATGCAGGTCATAAAAGCGAATAATATCGGTAAAGGTCTGTATTCGTGAGACGTAATTCTGTGCTTGCACGCCTTGAGAAAACGGCACACCATACAGCGTCGGTAATAGCTCCGCGATTGTCGCCCATTGCGTCCACTCTAAGCCTTCAGAACGGGCTCGCTTATAAGCGTTAGAGATATGACGATAGCCGGCATTGTAAGCGCCTAACGCGAACCATGTTCTATCCGGCTCTGTTATTTTATCCGGCAAACGATCACGCAACTTAGTCAAGTAACGAGCCGCACCATCTATGCTCTCTGACATGTTCATACGGTCTTCAATCCCTAATGATTTAGCCGTGCTGGTAGTCAATTGCATGATGCCTCGGACACCCGTTGGTGATAAGGCATCATTCGACCAATGAGATTCTTGATAAGAGAGCGCCGCAATAAGTTGCCAATCCAGCCCTGCTTTACGTGCCGAAGATCTAAATTCATATTCGAATTTGGGTAACACATTTTCGATGCGCTTGTGCAAACTCAGCGCGTCGTAAATCGACAGTCTGGCTGGCAAATTAAAGTACTGATCGGCAATAGCGTCTATCGAACCTTTCTGCTTGGCCCGTTTTATAAAGCCATTTAAGCTGTCCAACAAGCCTTCATCATGACGTGGCGGCAACGCCCAGACGATACCTAACCTGTCCGGCAAGATGAAACTGCGATTTAAATGTGGCAAATAGTGCTTTGCATTCAACGCTCTATAATTAGTACTTAGAGCAAAGCGCTCTGTACCCAAATCAACCGCACTTAATAGCTGGTACTCTGATCGATGGTCATCAATCAAATTTAGCTCGCTCAATTCATCAATTTGATAATAGCGTGACGAGGCTAAAACGCTTTCTTGGTTCAGGTCGTCCATTGACTTGGGCGCTTTGGTACCGCGCTTATAAAGCACCGTGGCTTTCGCCTCGTACCAAACATCCGTAGGCTGTGCGACTCGCCTAACGTAATCTGAATCTACTATGCCACCAACCGCGATATCACCAAAGCCACCCTCCAACAAGGTAAACAACTCAGCGTACGGCACCACGTCCAGCTTTAGTTCCACGCCCAGCATATCCGCGTATTGCCGCAAAAAGTCATGCTCAAAGCCATAATTTTGCTGATTCAATACGTATAAAGAATCCGGCTCATCAGCTATCAACACCCGGAGCACTCCATTGGCGACCACCTGATCAAGCGATTGATTTTGAGGGCGTAAAAAATACTGAATGGCCGCAAACACAATCAAACCCATCATCAAGACAATCTCAATATGGCGGCGAGAAAAGCCGAGTAACTTTTCACACAGTTTGAACGCCCTTTTCAGTAATCGCAAAATGCTCATTCATGCAGAATAACGATTCCTCAATTTGCAAGCAATAAGCAATTGAATACAAAACCGAAGTGGTTTATCCTGCGCGCGTTCTCAGGGGATTTTAATCACCGTTTAAGCTAATGCGGGCCTGTACTACTCATAATTATTGAACATAGGTTGCAGAGCATAGTATTTAACACAAGTCGTGCACGGTCGTGCGCATGAGAACGCAGGACATGAGCGAAGGCTAAGAACCTTCCTCAAAACTAAATTCGGAGAGGTGGCAGAGTGGTCGCAAAATGTATCTGGAATACATTTTAATCGCCGCAGGCGACCTCGAAGAGGCGAGGCACAGGACGTGCCGAGTAATGTGCACGGTCGTGCGCATGAGAACGCAGGACATGAGCGAAGGCTAAGAACCTTCCTCAAAACTAAATTCGGAGAGGTGGCAGAGTGGTCGCAAAATGTATCTGGAATACATTTTAATCGCCGCAGGCGACCTCGAAGAGGCGAGGCACAGGACGTGCCGAGTAATGTGCACGGTCGTGCGCATGAGAACGCAGGACATGAGCGAAGGCTAAGAACCTTCCTCAAAACTAAATTCGGAGAGGTGGCAGAGTGGTCGAATGCGCACGCCTGGAAAGTGTGTATACGTTAATAGCGTATCGGGGGTTCGAATCCCCCTCTCTCCGCCATTAAGTTTTACATTCCTTTGGCTGGTAAAAGCCGTACCTTTATTTTAGATACCAGTACCGACGTTGGTTTTGACAGGCCGTCGAACAACAAGATCACTAACAGACTAATGCCAAATGCCGGGAAAAGAACGCCCAGCAAGGCGATTATCAAAACCACCGCGCGCCCGGCCTTAAAGTTATCAGGCACTTTTGGTAAACCCCAGCGCCCTTTAGGCTTACGAATCAAGTATGACACCAGTGAGGCAACTGTAGAGAGAAAAAACGTCAGCGCAACGAATAAAACAGCAATCACGCTGACCACACCGTACTCGCCCTGATGCAGCTTCATAAAGAACTGTCGCCATTCCATTAAAAAACCAACTTGATTCCACTGCAGTGCTTTAATCAACGCACCGGAGTACTGATCAAAGTGCAATACTTGCCGATCTTTTAGCCAAAATGCATCGTTCGATACAGTGTATACGCCGGTGTCATCCATCGGAATTTTGATCGTGACCTTGCCGCTAAGCTCGCGCTTATTTACCGCGTCGACCATTTGATCAAGTGAGAACCGAGCCTGCTTACCGTGCTGCGCCAATTCGAGGTTCGAAAATAATCCTTTTGAATTACGCCAATGCTCCGGATAGCCGGTTGATGTTTGTTTTTGAACCCATTTAAGTTGATCACCAAACAGTTCGGTCCAAGGCATGCCACCGGCCAAAATTATCAGCATGAATAGACTCATCCAAAAGCCAACCACCGAATGCATATCTCGCCAAAATAGCTGGCGCGTTTTCTGAGTTCGCACGGTAAAAAAGCCCGCCAAAGAAAAACCCTTTAATGGCCACCAAACATACACGCCGGTCAATGCTAATACCACAAACCAGCTGGCCACTAACTCGACCATCAAGGTACCTGGCATGCCCATCAGCAACTCACCATGAAGTTTACGCACTGTGTACATCAGTGACTCTTTTTGCTGATAAGTTCCGGTAACCTTATTGGTGTATGGATTTACGTAAATTAAATTAGTGGAGTGTGCCTTGGCATGCTCTCTAAACGCGGTGGCTTGCTGCGGTGATTCAGGCAGAGTCACGCTCATAATATGAGCGTCTGACTCGCCTTCCGCAGCGGCCAACTGTTCAGCATAAGGCAATGCTTTAGCGCCAATCGGTGCTTCGACAAATCGAGCGTGGTCGTAGACATAATCGTTAAAATTGCTTTTAAACAAATATATCGAGCCAGTAATGCACAGCAGTGCAATGACCGGCACACTCACCAACCCGGCAATTATGTGCCACTTCCACAACCATTGATTCAAGGTTTTTGATTTTTGCATGTCGAAGCTCCGTCAGCTAGCCCGTTTTAAAACTGATATGAAAGACCAGCGTTATACGAGCGGCCATCAACCGTTCTGAATGTGAGCGTGCCAAGACTGAAGGTAGCGCGGTCTTCCAGCGTATCAGTAATATTGATAACGTTTAGCCAAAAGCGCCAATTTTCCATTTGATAGGTCAACCTAGCATTGAGGCGTTCATCTCTGGTGAATTTTCCTGCTTCAGAATTCGCATCGTCAGAAAAATAACTTGAGTAAAAGTCCTCTTCTAACTCAGCCACTAAGTTTGCTACCGGCTCCCACGCAATTCGTGCATTCAGGTGGTGTCTTGGAGTGCGGCGAAGCTCTTTACCGGTCAAATCGTCGTCAGCTCCAGGTGTGCTTTGCACGAAAGAATCATACCTATTATCAGCATAGGTATGCGTTAAACCAATACGCCAATTTGCATCGCTGGGCGCATACTCTATAACCGACTCAATGCCTTTTATGCTTACCTGACTCGCATTAGTAGTCAGCTCAAACTCTTCACCGCGGGCATTTACAAACTCTTGTGTGACTAAATAATTATCAATCGTAAGATCGTAGAAAGAAGTGTTATAGGCAATATCACCAAATTCGCCACGTAAACCAATCTCAAAATTTTGAGCTTCTTCAGGGTTTAGATTAGGGTTGCCGTTTTCGGCATTGAACAAGTCATCAATTTCTGGCGCGTAAAAGCCTTCTGAGGCCGAGAACCATATTTGATGCGTATCCGCCAGTTGGTAAGTCAGCCCGAGCTTAGGCGCAAGGTCACCAAAATTCGCTTGCTGATCTGGGTAAACAGTTGATGATAATTCAATGTCTTCATAACGAAGGCCGGCGGTTAACTTCAGGGCCTCAGTCAGGCCGACTTGATACTGCGCAAAGTACGCATTGATATCGAGTTCACTGGTCGACTCGTCAAATGGCCCGACCAAATCATTATCACCGCGCGCGAAAGACTTAGTATCAACGTCGCTTTGATAACGATCAAAGCCAACGGTAAACACTCCTTTGTCGAAATCGTGTTGATAGCTAGCCTTGATATTGATGGCATCGTCAATCGAATCTTCTGGGCCACCAAAGCGTGAAATACCAACCTCGCTCTTAGTTCGCTGAAGAACAACCGCGTTTAGTTCGCCACTTGCCAAACGATGATTTATCGCAACTGAAGCTGTGTCTTGATCAAAGTCGGTTGATGAACTCAAGCTCCCCGCTTGCGTTGGGTCTTCCGAAATTTGCTCCGCCGTTAAGTCGCCCCGCTCTTCCACAAACTCTTCAAGAGTTTCAATACGCGAGGTGATTTTAGTGTTCTCACCAAGGTCGTAAACAAACTTCACACTGCCCACATCACGATCACTTTGAGCGCCCTCTCGCAAGCCGTCTAGGCGACGTGTGTTGATATCAATAAAATAGCCAAGATCGGCAACTTTTGAACCCAGACTAAAGCCCAAACGTTCTCGTCCAAAATTACCGGCTTCAGCGCTGATCTTAGTTTGGGTGCTTAGCGGAGCATCCCTGGTAACCACATTAACCGAGCCACCAAACACATTATTGGGGTACAACGCGGACGTGGGGCCTTTAATGATCTCAACACGCTTAATGTCAAAGGTGTTGACTCGATCGAACCGTTGAGTGGCGCCGTTATAAGGGCTTTCGATTGGCACCCCATCAACAAAGGCCAAGGTATAGCTCTTGCCACCATCTGGAACACGCAAGTTACGCACTTGTGTCTCACCAGGAATGCGGTCAAGTAATTCATCTGGGTCAACAAAGCGTATACGTTCAATTTCAGCTTGGCCTAATACAAAGGCATTTAACGGCAGTTCTGTCAGGATGGCGCCGCCAAGTGTGGCTTCTTCGCTAGTTTTGGTGCCAAGAACCGTAATTGATTCGATTTGTGTATCAGCACTGTTGAGATCAGAAGAAAAAACGGACGCAGAATTAAGCAATAGACCGCAAGAAGCCATTGCACAAGAAATATAATTGGTTTTCATGATACTAAATATGAGTTACCAATCGACCGGCTATCGCATTCCACATTTGCGTTACAAACGTGCGCTCTACGACAGGCAGCCGAATAAGTGATTTGGAGAATATCTGAGCGCCCTCTTAGAGCAGACTCAGAACAAAAACAAGCTAGGAATGGATATCTAGGGGGGGCGCGCGTAATAGTTTAAAGCTAGCCACATGCATGGCTTTGCGCGTTGAAAGTAAGCTTTGATAATAGTGCGCTACCGAACTCTCGGGCGCCAAATAAGAAGGAGTGCGGGTTTCAAGACCGGAGTAAGGGTCTCCGAAATGGCAATATGGGCAATGCTCACCGTGTGATTGAGAGTAATTACCGCCTAACGCTGGTTCATTTAAGCCTGGCTCATTTGATAAATCAGAAGTTAACCCAAGAGCCAGGTCATAATCTGTTAGTTGGGAGCCTGTGAACGGAGAGTCACTTAGTTTAGCACCAGTCAAACTGATCGTAACCAACCCTGCGGAGGTACAAATAACCGCACTACCAACCGAGCTCGGGTCTTGGTTTGAGCTACCAGCGAACACAGACGGCGCAATAATGTTGAAAAACAACACCATCACCAATAGCCGGCACACCTTCTGATAACTTCTAAACTTCATGGGCGCGATTTATATCAAATTTCAGACCCAATTGCACCCTCGAAATACAGAAGATTTTCATCACATGCAGATTTTTTAAAAGCAAACCTGCCCTTTTAAGCTAGTTGGAATCTAGAAGCCGCTCACCCTTAAGTTACTTAACGCGTATGTATTTGATTCAAAGCGTACCTGCTTCAGTTTGAGTCAAATAAATGAATGTTGGCTTTTTTACACCCAGTTGTTTTCTGATCTTCTGGACTTTTTCAGATTCAAAAAATATTTTCGCCTTTTCATGAGATTGCCATTTTGAGTAGTGAACGACTCGATTAGGGTCTCCTTCATATTGCAGCACTTGGTAGTCTAGTTCGCCCGCCTCTTTTCTTAAAGCAGAGGCATTGTCAAAACCCAGTTTCCATTCAGAGTAATCCCCTACTTCATGAATAATTAATACATATTCCATCTACATTCTCAATTGCCTTTAAACGGGCGAATAGCGCGTAAGAGCCTTGGGCGGCGGTTTTGCGCTCTGGTTAGTTTTCTATTTTTCATTGCAACTTTATCTCCATATCTATTCTATGCATATCAGGTCCCCAGCCATTTTGGGTAATCTTTAATTCTTCTGCCCCAAATTTAGCAAAGAAGGAAGCAGAAAGGTGGCTAGCCGCTATGTCGATAGCTGATGATCCATTTTTAAATGCCGTTTCTATTGCGTGCTTCATCATCTTAACACCTACACCCCTTCCCTTGGATTTCGGTGAAACCAAAATCCAAGACAACCTAGCTCTTGATGATTCTGGTGTGCTTACAAGGCCAAATGCTGAGATAACTGAGCCATCACTAACACCGATAAAATAACCAGAAGGATTCCCTTCTAGAAAATCGATGTAATCTTCTCTTTCGTTCTCAGCAAAATACTCTGGGCAGTTTTCATTAAACAATTGAAGACAATTACCGAAGTATAAATCGTTATAGTTCAGAAATTTCATTGTCGAGATTTACTGCTAACATCTTTAAAATGGCAGGCGGGTCTTCCCTCCGAGCTAGCGCACACAGTGCGCGCTTAGGCTTTTGAACTGGTATGGATTTATTACCTTCAAAGTAATGAGTTCGCATATGACGATTTAATTCCATGATCGGAGTTAACTTTTGACGGCCACGCCTTTCTAAGAAGCTCATCAATTTGTTGAGGTACAGCCTCCCAGCGGTCCGGGTTTGAATATATTGATATGCTTACAATCATTGGTCGCGTAGCGACATCAGGGTCTTCTAAACCATAACGCCATTTATCAAAATGAACCCACAACCCGTCTCTTGAACAGGCTGATAGTGAGAGAATCGCGGTTTTGCCTTTCTCAGCACTAGCATCGAAGTACTCGACATCAATTTCTTTTGCATAGTCATTCAGCATATTTCTCAACCTCACCCATTCATGTTGTTCAATATCTAAAGTAGCCAAATATGCTGGAGATTTTCCAACCATATTTTTATTCCAGTTCCCACCGTAGCAGGAATCGACAAAACCTTCAGTTGCGGTACCTAATCCACAACCACTTAACAACAATAAAATGAAAATCGATATCGTACGCATAGATAAACTAACGCCTTTAAAACGGGCGCGCGTTTAGCGCGTCCGAGCCGCTTGTGGCTTTTTCGTTTTTGAACTTGTATGGTTTTTCATATGAGCTTTATCTGTTGCTTAAACTCTTTTCTTAAGACTTCTGATGGAACGCATTTTAGTTCAATGAACTTATCCATAGTTTTCTCAAATTCTTTTCTACAGATTCTATCTGAATCAGTGATGCACAAAAGGATTAACATATCTTTTTTATTCCTTCGCCAGTGAGCATAAAAGCCAGAATGCTGATTTGAGATATGGCCAAAAACCTGCATTTGCAAAAACCCAATATCTGTACCCATATGCCAATACGCATCCACAGCCCTGCAATCTTTTGGGCGCATAGATAATTTATTAAGTAAGTTGTCTTCATCAGAAAAAGGATGAACTGGAATGTATTCGAAGCCAGCGGAAGACTTATAAACACTTTCTGGTGAGTAATTTACTCTCTTGGAAAAGTCTCTTAAACGAAATTTTGAATCTTTAGTAAAACGACTCATTAACGCCTCTCAAACGGGCGCGTTGAAAACACGTCCGAACTGCCGTAGGCAGAGTTTTGCTTCTTGTATGCAATTTTTTCGGCTCTTTTTATCAAACTTTCAACAAAGGTTTGATGAAACAACCATTTAATTTCACTAATATAAATGGGTAAGGACAATGCAAAACCTAAGATCATATTTTCACTAAATATTTTCGCTAACGGCGAAACGAACATCAAAACCACATAAATAAAACAGGTAACGCAGAAAATAATAAAGTAGCTTTGCTCTATGGCGATTTGTTGGTGAACCTTATATTTTGAAAAACGGATTGCTTTTATACGAACTAACTTCTTTCGGGTTCGATTTCGCGAGCTAGTTTTTAAAAATACACTAAGTTTTTTATACGCCCAGGGCAGAATAAATGTCAGGGAAAGATAGAACAGCCCCGTGAACCACCAAGATGGATCTTGGAAGTCTGCTAATATTTTGTCCATAACTATATTACCTTGTGTGCATAACGCCCTTGAAACGGGCGCCGCGTTTTAGCGGCGTCCGAGCACACGCAGTGTGCGGAAGTTTTTATTCTTGTTATTGAGATTTTATTCAATGTAGCCTATTAAATATTAGTATTGATAACCAAGCCAAAAAAATAAATATTAAACCAAATATTGAGGCAATTGCTTGATCCTTTGGTTGAAGATAACCTCTTGGATACTTTCCAAGGGTAACAGCTAACAGAAAAAACCTACCAATATTAAACAATACTGTTTGCCAAATTAATTGCCATAAAAGAATCCTAAATATAGGTTTTACAAAATCTAGAATTTCATCCATAGCCTAATTCACAATAACGCCCTTAAAACGGGCGCCGCATTTTAGCGGCGTCCGAGCACACGCAGTGTGCGGATGTTTTTATGCTTGTTAGTTGCCGTGTGAGTTTTCGCGCCCCGCTGGGCATGAACGAAGCCACTAGGTTTGAAACCACGGAAAGTAAAAACGAAGTACGTAATTCAACGAAGCCCCATATGGCAGCCACAACAGTGTTTCTTTCTGCCGCCGATGTTGGCGCAAAAATTTGGCTGGCATTAGGTTTAGAATTCATGTTTGTCCTTCTCTCCTGAACTCAATTAGT
>CAZEXS010000076.1:4465-14894 GCA_964516915.1 uncultured Gammaproteobacteria bacterium | reverse complement strand
GTGTTTTTCGGGTTGACTTGGGCAATGCTTAACTGAATCTATTTCCTTATATCTGTAAAGGTCATCGAGCAAAAAACACGTTCTTTGCCCGGCGGCGAAAGGGCACCGAGCCGGGTAAAATCTGAGGCCCATGTTCTGAGGCTGATGTATGGAGTACGCTAGCTTACTATCCTAGCTCCTCGGTAATAGCGTGGCTTATGGTCAGGGCCGGAGTTAGCTTCATTAGCGCTCGAATTGTTAGCGGCTTTTTTATCGGCTGGAGTTTTACGTTTTGGTCGTTTACGTTTTATCGCAGCCTTGAACTCTTTAAGGCTTGCTTTCCCAGAACGCTCGAAGAAGACTTCGATCAGTCGGTTTAGTGCTTCGTCGGGGTGATTTCTATAGAGATTAATCAGAGCATCCACGAGGTCTGGCGAGGATATCTTGAGGGTGCTTTGGAATTCTTTTGGGGCGTTTCGTTTGATTTCAAAAAATAGGTTAACCATATATCGGTCTATATTCATCGGTAATCTAGGGTGTGAATTGTAGGGACATTCTCAGTAAGCAACTTGTATGCCAATACCTGATTGCGGCTCAATAGCTCGGAATTGAGTTTGCTGTTAACGCCGCTCATCAGAATGATTTTAAAACCTAAAGTAAAAGCCGAAAGCCAGTCTGATAAAGGTTTTGGGTCCAGACAAATATGGGCATACCATTAGCCTTTATGGTTCGATGGTCAAACAGGTATGTGCTAGTCGGGCTTGAGTTAGGTTCGGTTGAATGTATTTTTGTTTGCACCATCATGTCGGCCGTCTTTGCCTTGTTAGAGGGCATTGGGGTAAATGCTTTTGAATATTTACGCGATTGTAAGCGCTCAATTTACTACTTTGAGCTCTTCAACCTGACCAGGAATCAAGAGTTTGCATTGTCTGGAAAACGGTTGTTCTTCGCCGTTAGATTGAACCAGTTTGTGGTCGATACGCCGCTGTTCGAGTGAATTTATCTGCGGATTTCAATAAAACTCGAATACTGAAGTGCATTAACGGCTAGAAGTGCTTAGAAATACACGGATATTTTGATTTAAGGCTTAGACCTATTACTCAACTTGAGGTAGAATCGCGCACCATTCGGTGTCTGGCTTTTTAGCCAGCACCTTTTTAAGTTTTTAGATTCATTTATTTATCAGTCCTCAACTAAACTGAGGGCACGGAACGTAACTACTCACCATTGAGAGATCGACATGGCTGACCTATCGAAATACAGAAATATTGGTATCTTCGCGCACGTTGACGCGGGGAAAACAACCACCACCGAGCGTATCTTGAGCCTAACTGGCAAGATTCATAAAATCGGTGAGGTACACGATGGCGAAGCCACGACTGACTTCATGGAGCAAGAGCAAGAACGTGGCATTACGATTCAGTCTGCCGCAACCAGCTGTGAGTGGGCAGGGCATCGCATGAATATCATCGATACACCGGGCCACGTTGACTTCACCGTGGAAGTTTATCGCTCGTTGAAAGTATTAGACGGTGGTATTGGCGTATTTTGCGGTTCTGGCGGTGTTGAACCTCAGTCAGAAACAAACTGGCGTTACGCAAATGAATCGGCTGTTGCACGTGTAATCTTCGTTAATAAGCTAGATCGTATGGGCGCTGACTTTTACCGCGTTGTCGATCAAGTTGAAAATGTATTGGCTGCGAATGCGTTGGTGATGGTGTTGCCAATTGGCATTGAAGAAGACTTCTGTGGCGTGGTCGACCTGCTTGAGCGTAAATCGTATAAATGGGATGACTCTGGCGACCCAACTAAGTTTGAAGTGGGTGATGTGCCCGCCGACATGGTAGATAAAGTTGAAGAGTATCGTGAAAAGTTGATCGAAACAGCGGTAGAAGCTGACGATGACATCATGGAAATGTACTTAGAAGGCGAAGAGCCATCAATGGAGCAAATAAAAGCGTGTATCCGTAAAGGTACCAATGAATTGTTGTTCTTCCCAACATACTGTGGTTCAGCATTTAAAAACAAAGGCGTGCAAAACGTATTGAATGCGGTTGTTGACTATTTGCCAAGCCCAACAGAAGTACCGGCTCAGCCTATTGTTGATGAAGAAGGTGAAGAGACGGGCCGTTTTGCGACGGTTTCGGCTGACGAAACATTTAAAGCCTTGGCATTCAAAATCATGGATGACCGTTTTGGCGCATTGACTTTTGTAAGAATCTATTCTGGTGTGCTTAATAAGGGTGACACTATTTTGAATTCGTTCACGGGTAAAACCGAGCGTGTTGGCCGTATGGTTGAGATGCACGCGGATGATCGTATCGAACTAAACCGTGCGCAAGCGGGCGATATTATTGCCATCGTAGGCATGAAGAATGTGCAAACTGGCCACACCTTGTGCGATCAGAAAGACGTTATTACGCTTGAGCCAATGGTGTTCCCTGATCCAGTAATCTCAATGGCTGTATTCCCTAACGATAAAGCGGCTACAGAAAAAATGGGCATTGCTCTTGGCAAAATGGTTGCTGAAGATCCATCGTTTGTTGTTGAGACTGACCAAGAGTCAGGCGAAACTATTTTGAAGGGCATGGGTGAGCTTCACTTAGACATTAAAGTTGATATCTTGAAACGTACTCATGGTGTTGAATGTGAAGTGGGCGCGCCTCAGGTAGCCTACCGAGAGTCAATTACGCAACGAATCGAAGACAGCTATACGCATAAGAAGCAGTCGGGTGGTTCTGGTCAATTCGGTAAGATTGATTACATCATCGAGCCAAATGAGCCGGGTGCTGGTTTCGAGTTCGAATCAAAAGTAACCGGTGGTAACGTTCCTCGCGAATTCTGGCCTGCGGTTGAAAAAGGCTTTGCTCTTTCAATGGATAAAGGCGTACTTGCTGGCTTCCCAACAGAAGACGTAAAAGTAACGCTGATAGACGGTGGCTTTCACGCGGTTGACTCATCTGCGGTGGCATTTGAAATTGCAGCGAAGGGCGCTTATCGCCAGTCGCTACCAAAAGCCGGTGCGCAAATCATTGAGCCAGTCATGGGCGTAGATGTGTTTTCTCCAGAAGACAATGTTGGTGATGTTATTGGTGACTTGAATCGTCGTCGTGGCATGATGAAGTCACAAGATTTGACACCAACAGGCGTTCGAATCAAGGCTGACGTTCCGCTAGCCGAGATGTTTGGTTATATCGGTGATTTACGTACTATGACATCAGGTCGTGGCCAGTTCTCTATGGAATTCTCGCACTACATGCCGTGTCCGCGTAATGTGGCTGACGAAGTTATTGCCGCACAAAAAGAGAAAGATGCTGCGAAGTAAGCTGACTCTCTATTGTCTCTCTATTCTCAATGCGGTCTTTAGACTGCGTTAGATAAGCGAATAAAAAGCGCTGTTCATAAGAGCAGCGCTTTTTTTATGCCCGCAAGCTTTTGGCAATACAGGGTGTGGAAGGCATTAGCGATTACCAAGCACTGTTTAGAAAAAATCAGTGATTTCAATTTTTCGCATAAAAATGATAATCAGTGCAATATTCAACTGTATTTCACTTGACTAAATTGATAAAATTGATAAAAATGAAACTCTAGATATTCAAAAGGTGCTTAAAAATGGCAAAGACGCCAGTTAAAGATTATTACACGACCATCGAGACAGCCAAGCTACTTGGGGTGTCTGTGCGCACAGTTCAACTGTGGGTAGAAAGCGGTGTACTCGATGCTTGGAAGACGGCGGGCGGACATCGTCGGATTGTTGCTAAATCCGTTCAAGACTATCTTGGTGATCAAAATCAAACCGCTAATGTGGTTACGAGTTCTCGAAAACGAGTACTTGTTGTGGAAGATAACCCGACCGTTGCCAAGTTTTATCAGGCAGCAATCGATTCATTGCAGCAAGACATTGACGTTATTGTTAAGCAAGATGGCTTTGAAGGGTTGCTGGAAATCGGCCAATCGCCCCCAGACATTTTGATCTCAGACATTTATATGCCCGGCATGGATGGCTTGCAAATGATTCGTTCTCTGTACAAGTCTCAGCAACTATCAAGCAATAAAATAATTGTTATCTCAGGCCTTTCTGATGAAAGTATTGCGGAGCGCGGGGGCATACCAAGCGATGTGGTGTTTTTCAAAAAGCCGGTCAATGTTGATCAGTTGAAAAAGCTGGTGCAAGAAAAATTGCAAGAGGGTGTACCTTCATCCATGGTTGAAGCGTAGGTGTATTTATGAAAGGAATTATTTTATCTGAATTTGTTGAATTTTTAGAAATCAGCTTGGGTGAAGATGTAGCGCAACAAATAATTGATGACAGTGGCGTGGCGTCGCAAGGCGCCTATTCGAGAGTAGGTCAATACGATTATCAAGAGTTGATCCAGTTGCTTACGCAAGCGGTAGAACAAACCAACGTGGAAGCGGGTGATCTGGTGGGTCCATTTGCAGACCACTTGTTCGGTGTGTTTCACCGAGACTACAGTGTGTTTTTTGAAGGTGTTGATTCTGCGGCCCAAATGTTGACGCAAATCGACGACCACATTCACGTGGAAGTGAAAAAACTATACCCAGATGCGGAGTTGCCTAAGTTTAGTTACAAAAAAGAAGGTTCGAAGCTGCTGCTGGATTATAAGTCACCTCGGCCGCTGGCCACCGTGGCGCATGCTTTGACACTCGGTTGTTTAAAGTTTTTTGGTGATAAAGAGTCATTGTTGTCTGCTGAGATTGCTGACGACCAATGTTCGGCACAGTTCGTCATTCAGACTGTGTCTGTTTAAAGAGCTGCTTGAAAGGTTGTGAAAAGTAGGCGGATACGTTGATATTTAGAGGCTGAGTTTTGAGTGATTTAGACAAAAAATTAGAACTGGCGATATCGAGATCTGAGCGCATCAAAAAGTCACGTGATGAGGCTGAAAGACTGCTTGAGCAAAAGTCGCGAGAGTTATACGAAGCGAATCGCGAGCTTGAGAAGGCTCAGAAAGGGCTTGAAGACGACATCAGGCAGGCTACCTCGGAGTTGAATGATTCGAATCAACAGCTGAGAAAGGCACTAAATGAACGCTCGACCTTTATTGGTCAGATGAGCCACGAAGTCCGCACGCCATTAAACGCGATAATGGGTTTGTCTGAAATTCTATTGTCGACGCAACTCGATGATGTTCAGAATGATTACATCAGCACAATCAACAGCGCAGCAGGGTCTTTGGTCGTATTGCTAAACGACATGTTGGACATCACAAAAATGGAAGCTGGCAAGTTAGACATTCATCTTGAGCCAGTCTCTGCGCGTAAAATTCATAAGAATGTAGTTTCCATGTTTGAAATGGAAGCGAGAGCCAAAGGTCTAGAGCTAAAACTGTTTATCGATGAGCAAGTACCTGAGGTCATCATCATTGATAAGGGACGGTATAAACAAATTCTTACCAACTTGGTCTCAAACGCCATTAAAAATACCGAGTTAGGTTTTGTAAACGTTAGCGTTTCTTACGACACGGCCATTTATTCTGAAGGTGTTGGCGGGCTAAATGTGCGCATTGTTGATACTGGTATTGGTATTCCGGCCGACCAAGTGAAGCGAATATTCAATGCCTATGAGCAATTGGGGGTAAGCAGCGGTGGAGTGGGCTTAGGTTTGGCTATATGTAAGGAGTTGTGCGAATTGATGCATGGAGAGATTCAGTGCCAAAGCGAGTTCGGCGAAGGCAGCACGTTTCAGCTTAAAATACCGGCCGAAAGTGGCAAGCAAGAATTATTAGCGGGTGAAGACTCTGGCGTGGATGAATCACTTAGCAGTCCGAAGTTACGTATTTTGGTGGCCGAAGACAACCTTACCAATCAAAAAGTATTAACCGCTCAGCTTGCACAGTTAGGCCAAAAAGCCACAATTGTTGATAATGGTCTGGAAGCACTTAAACAGCTTGAAGCTGAGCATTTTGACGTGGTGTTTCTAGATATCTTAATGCCGGTTATGGACGGCGAAGAGACGATTGCGCAAATTCGCCAATTGAAATCCGATAGGTCTGATCAATACTGTGTGGCTCTTACAGCCTCCAGTTACCAAGATCAGAAGCAGCGACTACTGGCTAAGGGTTTTGATGCATTTTTGTCTAAACCCTTGAGTATGGCTGAGCTCGATGTTGCATTAAAACAGGTGACTGACCAACGCCAGTCAATCGAGCTAAGCAACGCCGCAGAAAAAGCCAATGTATTAAGCGCGGATGAAAACACTGAAGCTCAATTTGATTTGAGCTATTTAAGAAGCCAGTTCGGTGAGCTCTGCGAAACAATTTTTGTGGATATTGGGCCAACCTATTTAGAACACAGCGGTCAACAAATGGCTCAGTTAAAGCAAGCGATACAGAGCAATAAGCCGGATTCGATTATTAAGTACAGCCACTCGATTAAAGGCGGCTCGGCCAGTATGGGGTTGTTTGATCTGGCTGAAAAATTAGAGGCCTTAGAGCATCAGCCTGAATCAGTTGATATTCACGATATGTTCGAAGAAGTGGAAACACTGTGGCTTGACTATCAGGGTTTAATCGAGAACACCTTAAGCCGTCTTGGTGGTGAAGCTTAGTATGTTTGAAACGATAACCAAGCGCCTACAGCAAGCTGAAAATCGTTTTTTGAAGAACTTAGGTTGGTTAGGCGCCAGTGAAATCATGGTAAGGGTGACCAGGCTCCTTACCGCCATAGTGCTTGCTCGAGTGCTTGGACCAGTAGAGTTTGGCATTGCCGCACTGGTGTTAACGGTGAATGAGCTAATACGGGTGTTTAGCCGAAATGGTATTGGCGCGAAAATTGTTCAATGCGAAGAGCACGAGCTTAATCAAGTATGTAATACCGCCTACCGTTTAAACTTCATATTCTGTTTTGCACTGTTTTTAATACAAGTGGCCGTGGCCCATCCGGTGGCCGCATGGTACGACACGCCGGAACTGGTCACCATGTTACAAGTATTGGCGCTTACTTATCTTTTAATGCCTTATGGTATGGTGCAGGCCGCGTTAGTGCAACGCCAGCAACGACTTAAGTCAGCGGCATTTATCGACGGTGGACAAGTGGCGGTAGACAATGTGTTGACGGCGTTGTTGGCCATAGCTGGGCTGGGCGCTTGGGCCATTGTACTGCCTAAATTTTTAACATCACCCATTTGGGTTTTAGGCTACCGGAGGGCCCAGCGCTGGGCGCCGAGTGATAAATACGACTCCTTTGGTCTATGGCGAGACGTACTTGATTTTGGCCGCTATTACCTGGGTGTTGAGGTGCTAAAGACCGCACGTTTGAACTTAGATAATATGATCATCGGTCGAGTGCTTGGGGTTGAAGCCTTAGGGGTTTATTACTTTGCACGCAATGCCGGCTTAGGGTTTAGTTTGACTTTGATTAATGCGGTTAATTCCGCTCTGTACCCTAATCTATGTGAGGTAAGCAATAGTCTCGCCGAGCTTAAACAACGTTTTACACGAAACCTCAAGCACATTGCATTGATCATTTTGCCCGCATTGGCCCTGCAGGCTGGGTTAGCATTTTGGTATGTGCCCATCGTGTTTGGTGATCAATGGGTTGATGCCATTCCCTTGTTGGCAGTGTTGTGTCTGTCGGCGATACCGAGGCCTTTGGCGGAAAGCGCCTCGGCACTCCTATTAGCGCTGGGGCGTATCAAAATTGATTTTATCTGGAATCTTGTGTTTACCTTAGTATTCGTTAGCAGCGTTGCCATGACAGCCGAGTATGGTTTGATGGCTATTGCGATAAATATTCTTCTCATCTATGCGCTAACGCATCCCATTTATTTGGCCTACGCTTGGCATGTTGCTTTTAAATCTCAGGCTGTAAATGTAAATCACAAGAATAAGATCAAAGCTAAGCGGTCAGCAAAAACCATGCATTCGGGAATATCCACGAATACTAAGATTCTAAAGGGTGAGCGTGTGTAGCCATAGCCTAGTCAATCTGGGTAGGCATTGCCTAAATAGGGTCGCATTCATATAAACGTAAAATGAATAGGAAGAAAGTCATGTTAGAGAGTATAGAAGAGTTCGATTTCTTACGGTTTTCTGAAAACAGTTCAGAGAGTCATACGCCATTGCTGAGTGTGATAATGCCTGTCTACAACGTTGAAAACTATATTCGAGAAGCAATTGACTCGGTATTGACGCAGAGCTTTAAAGACTTCGAATTGCTAATCGTTGATGACGAAAGCCCCGACCAATCGATTGCCCAGGTAGAAGCCAGTTACGATGACCCAAGAATCACGATAATAAGACAAAAAAATCGAGGTTTGGCGGGTGCTCGTAATACCGGTATCAGGCATGCTCGCGGGCGTTATGTTGCATTTCTAGATTCCGATGATTTCTGGCAAAAAAATAAGCTTGAATTACATGTCGCAGAATTTGAAGCCAAGCCCCATTGCGGCGTTAGCTTCAGCGCTTCGATGCTGGTAGACGAGCAATCAAAACCATTGAACCGACTACAAACACCAACGATCAAGCACAGTTACACATCTCGAGATGTGTTCTGCAGAAACCCAATAGGCAATGGGTCGGCACCGGTAATACGCAAGAGCGTTTTAGAGCAAATTGCTTTTTTAGGCGAGAATAAGTACGGAGCCAAAGTCGATTACTGGCAGTATTTTGACGAATCTCTAAAACAGTCTGAAGACATCGATTGTTGGACACGCATATCGCTGCTCACCGCTACCGAGATGACATTGATCGACAAGCCGTTAACCAATTACCGAGTTAACGACGCAGGCTTGTCGGCCGACGTCGATGCTCAATACGATACATGGATGGCGTTTGTAAATAAATTATCAAAACGCTCCCCTCAGTTTTGTAAGAAACATCTTGCCACGGCAAAAGCCTATCAATGCCGTTACTTAGCACGTCGATGCATCAGTCAAGCGGAAGGACAAAAAGCGATGAAATGGATGTTGTTAGCACTGCGTCATCAACCGATTGCCTTGTTTGTTGAAGTTGGTAAAACACTGTCTACCACTGCGGCAAGTGTCGCTCTTGCCTTATTGCCAAAACGGTTACAGCAAAGCTTAGTGGCACGAGTAATATAGCAATTGTGCATTGCTGCATAGAATTAACCTTATATGTAAATTTTATTTAGAGCTGAGTCACTTATCTCAATTTAGGAGCTTGGACAATGCTTGTCGATGGCCTTAGAACTAAAAGCGGACATTCAAAATCTATGGTTCGCGCCTTTTAATGTATTTGACCATGATGAATTTAGAGTGGGCAATAACACCTCTTTAATAAGTTAAATCACTATCCCGAATAGGTTCGTCGTGCCTTTCGTTCACTCCCTACTGGTACTTTTGGAGGCTATTCACAAAAAAACCAAATTGGCTATGGCCCCATTATTTTGATATTCGTGCAGTAAGTACCATTGAAATCACACTAAACGGGCAAAATCAGCGCAATAAGAGTTGCTATTGCCTGAACCGATATGCACTTAACGCGCTTTTATACTAAGATCATTTAAGTAAAGAATGCCTACTAAGTCAGATGAGGATGCTCAATTTAGCGGTCTCAAATTTGATGCCTTAACAACCCAATATGCCGCCACTAAAAACCAGAGACAGAAATTTAATCGCACTGGCCATCGGTCAGACTGTAGTTTGTGCAACACAGGCCGCGACGATTACGGTGGATTCAGTTGCGGATGATGCTAACGCTACAACCTGCACGCTCAGAGACGCGATCAGCAATGCCAATCGTGAGGGTGGTGTTGCTGTTGGCCTTCCAGAAAATAGTTGCGAAAACCCGAGTAATGGCCCAGACACCATTATTTTACCCTCAAGCCAAACCCTCAACGTGACTGGTTCACAATCGGGTGCCAACGGCTTGCTTATTAACAGTTATATCACCATCGAGGGCAATGGGTCTACGATAAATATCCCAGCATCGTCCATACCATCCTCTGGTTCTCCTTCTGTTATCAATCGCCGGCTATTTTACGTGCAGGCTGGCGGCAACTTAATACTCAATAACACCACTGTAAGCGGAGGCGATGTTAGTAAAAATGCGTTTTTAGGAGGCGCGATGTACGTCAATGGTATCGCCACACTTAATTCCTCCACGGTCAGCGGTAATACAGCCTTTGGCGGTGGCGGTATTTATTCTAAAGGCGGTTTATACCTTAATGATTCTACAGTAACGGGTAATTCAGCTACTGGTACAACCGGCACAAATGGCGGTGGTGGAATATTAGTAAACGCAGGCAACTTATTCGTTACGCAAAACAGCGAAATAATTAACAATCAAAGTGCAACCGCGGGTGGCGGCATAAGTGTGCTTAGCGGTGCCTCAGTGGCCTTAAGCAATTCGACGATATCAGAAAATCGATCTCCAACAAGCATATCCCGCGTAGCTAACGGCGGCGGCGTTTATGTTCGAGAATCACTGACGTTTGATGTAACAGAGTCTGTCGTAAGTAATAACACGGC
>CAZEXS010000076.1:0-4365 GCA_964516915.1 uncultured Gammaproteobacteria bacterium | reverse complement strand
AGCACCGTCACCGCAGCTAGCAGTGCAAGCAGTCTTTTTTCTACCGGTCAGCTGGTACTCAAAAACAGTGTTATCACTAATTCCAATGGCAGTGATTGTGAACTCTCGGCTGGCACTGTCACTGCAGATTCCTCAAACATCATTTCAGACGGCACCTGTAACACCAATGCCTTAGCCGTTGATCCGCAATTAATGCCCTTAGCCGACAACGGTGGGCCCACCTTAACTCATGCACTAAGCCCCAATAGCCCGGCGCGAAACATTGGAGTACTTACCGACTGCCCAACTAATGATCAACGTGGCGTTGAGCGAGATTTTAGTAACGGGTTTTGTGACATCGGTTCGTTTGAATTTGTCGGCGATGATGAAGTTTGTTTTGTGGTGCCAACAGTAAATTTAAATACGGTTACCTTTTGCTTGTGAAATATTTGGGGTCAGTGTGATAACTCACAAAAATAGTTATAGAATAATTGAGATTTTAATCGAATTAACTTGAACGACCGGAAGGACAATCAACTGTCATTGTGAGCGCAGCCGAGTAATCTACAAGCTTTACGGAGTCTGGTCCCTGAGATCTCTCGGCGAAGTTCGAAATGGCCAGATTAGCACTGGATTGATCGTTAAGGGCAAAAAGCAGACTATCCAGTTTGACTAAGATCCTTCAATCTTGTTTGTCAAATCTCGTCTTGGTTTACGACCGTTTAAGAAAACCTAAATGGCGACTATAACGGCATTGTACGTACCAGTAACACCAGCGCAGAGTTTTAATTTTAGATCTTTTATCTGTTAACAAATTGCGTGCTTCACTATTGCATCCGTTTTGTAGGTTTCGTCGAACCAGGTCAATTATGTGGCCAGAGATGTATCTTTTTACGGAGTGTACTAATTCTGGGGGTACTTCGTTGAGATCTAAATGTTGTTGAAGGCGTTTAGAGTAGGGCATTTCTTCCAGAACTTGTGGTGTATTCATGAGTGAGTTTTGCACGTCTTCAAAATAATTGGCACAGGCTGTGGGGCTATAGGCGATTTTCTTGTGAAGCGCTGCTCTTGCGTATAGGTCTTGGTCTTCTCCCATATTTTCACTTTCAGGAAATCCGCCTAGTTCTTCAAAAGCCTGTTTTGTGATGCCGAAGCTCGATGCGCAAAACGGCAGATCGCCATTGCTCGCACTCAAGAAAAAGTTGCTCAGTATGTGTGGTTCTGTGGCTGAGCCGATGTTTCGAAGCTTGGCTTTGGTTTTGCTGCCCTTGGCCGTATTGATAAAGTGATAGGCAGTGGCAAAGAGTGAGCTTTGAGGAAACTGAGTGATTAGTTTTTTCAACTCTGATAGAAAGTTTGGCTTGTAGGTGTCGTCAGCATCTAAGAAGCACAGAATTTCTCCGTTGGCGCGAGCGGCGCCAGCATTTCGCGCCGCTGACACGCCGGCATTAACTTGGTTTACTAGGGTTATATGTCGATGACTTTGTTCACAAGCAATTTTCATAACTTGGGCGACAGATGCGTCGGTAGAACCATCGTTAACCACCAATATTTCTATCTCGTTTTGATCGACATTGTGTTGGTCAAGCGCCGAGTAAAGTGCCCGACGCACCGTAGATTCTTTGTTGTAGAGTGGAATTATGATGGAGAATTTCATACTTGCGCCCCGCCAGAGCGTTGAGATTGATTGGGTTGCTAATTGAACGTTTCTGAAAACAGTCGAAACTGGCCAAGCAGGTTGGCTTTGTAGGAGTCAATGTCGTTAATGGAGTCACGAATGCCAATGCCGATTAATAACCATGCTGGCCAGGTCATATAGGCCAAGGCTTCGATGTTTTCACTCATTGAAAAACAACAGAGAATTAGACACATTCCCAAGCCCAATCTTGAGCTGACTTGGTATTGAGCTTTTATCAGCAACACAATGCTGGTCAAGGCAAAAGGAATTAAGAAACCCAGAAAGCCAACCATGCCTTTTACGAATAAAAGGCCATACCAATTGTGGTGTGAGCCAATCGGCATAAACTCAACCAAATGCGTGCCGGTTTCCACAATGCCGTGACCAAACCAAAAGGCTTCTGATTGCCACCGATACAGAGCGATATTACCCAGCGAGGCTCTTACCCGGGTAGAGTCGGCACGAGCGGACTTAATATCGCCAACGATGCTGTTCAGAGTATCGAAGATTGGGTCAAAAAAGCTTGCCAGAATCAACAAGCCTAGTGCCATGCAGACCAGTACCCAAGTGCGAGTGAGTCTTGAAAGCCCCCAAACGGCGATCGGCACGAAAAGTAATACCAACATACCCATGCGTGAAGCAGCCAGTACGATCATCAAAGCGTTGCCTGTCACACCTATCATGCGCCACAGTCGGTTTTTATCGAACCATGCGCACATTAGGTAGATATTGGCCACGAAGCCAACCGCTGGCGCCCATGGTGCAAAATAACGCCACCTTGGTTGGCCATTGGACGGGTCGATCTCATATAAGCGTACGGTGAAAAATTCGGGGCCTGACCCGCCTAGTACTTTGAGTGGAGAGACGTAGAGAGTATCGGGTAACGATAGGATGTACGATGCAACCAAAAGCGGTGTTAACAAAATGGCTATCAAGCCGACAATACAAGCGGCGCGACATACAACTTGGTAGCGTACATTTAGGGTGTAGCCTAGAACCACAAAAATGCTCAATAGCGCCCAACCTTTAGCCCAGCCGATCGACGACTTTATTATTTTTGCAAAGCCGAGATTGAAATCTAAATGCCCAATGATTAACGCCAACTCTAATACTATTGCGCCAAAACACCAAAGCAGTATTAGCCATTTTGTATTTTTCGCGCTCAATGAATCGCCGGTCGACCAACGCAAGATGACCGTGGTTAGCAAGCCCCAACCGATAACAGGTGCAACCAAATAAAGAGCACCAATCAAGTAGAATAAAAAGGTAAAGCTAATACTGGAGGCAATCAACTTTTCATCATGAGAGAGTGGCGTGAACTCCAGCCATCGTCGTTCGATGAATTGTGCGTTAAGCCCTACGCTGGCGGGCAAACTCACTGACTTGCTATTCGCCTTGCTGTCGGAACTGTGTGCCGGTGTTTGAATAAAGAGGTGTCTCATTATTGGTGGGCCTCGGTTTGTTCGTTAAATTCAGTTTTAATAGATAGCTCAGTTTGGTTAGAAAGTTCAGTTGAGCCTTGAACTCCGTCGATAGGATCTTGGCTTTGGTCGACAGACGCTAAGTTGCTTCTAAGCCGAATGAGCACCAGAGATAGGCCGATCAGCCCACAAGCTAAAAATAGCGCGACGATCATAAGCTTGGCCTGCAGACGGTCTCGAATAATGGTTCCAGCAGGTTGGGTTAGCAATTGCGTAAGAGGGTAGGTCGCGTATATATCCAGCCGGCTGGTGTCCAATTTTGCCAAGGCTGAACTGAAAATAGCCTCGGCGATTTGGTGGTCGCGCTTTAGATCACTTAAGGTTGCCGCTTGTTTGGTGTGCGATTTAATACGCTTTACGGTTGAGATTCGCAGTTCAGTCAAGGTGGCAATCTCGGCCTGCGTGCCCGCAAGCTTTGCGATTTGCTGATTAAGTTGCTTAAGCGGCTCACCCATACTTAAAGCCAGTAGGCCATACAGTTGAGGGCGGCTAATTTGGCGCAGGTTTGGCACCATGACTAAGTTGGCCGCTAGGTTTTTACGTATACCAGCAATTTCCTTAGTGAGCTTTTTGCGTAGCGGGTTAGAGGCGCCGAAGGTCTTTTGCATGCTGGCTTCTTCGGTTAACTTTTTACTAAGAGTTTGCATGGCATCTTGTGTGGTGGGGTTGGCTTGCGCCAGTTGAAAGGCTTGTGCTTGCTCTGCGGTAATACCAAGTTGTGTTAGTTCTGCGTCTACCGCCGCAGTCAGTGCGGCCAGTCTTACTTCAGCTTGACCTTGTTGATTGCGAATTTCATGTGCTTCGTTTAACCACGCTTGGAATTGGGTGTCCGACACGATATTGCCTTCACTTTGATAAGCGATGACCGCTTCTCGTGCCTCGCTTAATCGGCGTTTCGCCTCCGAAAGGCTGCCTTCGACGCCTCGGTAGTTGCGCTCAATTTCATTGGTTCGTAGTTCATCCAAGACGCTGTGGAATGTGTCGTTATAGAGTTTGGCTCGATACGCCAACTCTTCGCGAGAGCTGCCTTTCAAGGTGAACTCCATCGCAGGGGTCTGATCAATTAGCTTGATACGTGGTTTGC
Source organism: uncultured Gammaproteobacteria bacterium (assembly GCA_964516915.1). GTDB lineage: Bacteria > Pseudomonadota > Gammaproteobacteria > Arenicellales > Arenicellaceae > Arenicella. The sequence continues at coordinate 143 of CAZEXS010000076.1, read as the reverse complement.
TAAATGCATTGGTCTCTACGCCATAGTCGGCAGCGGCTCTGCTGATTACGGCATCGCTTAATGCGATTTCTTTGTAGGTGTTTTTAGGGCTAATCGAGACACTCCCGTAGGCGTTAGTGCCATTGCTTCGCGCTTCGCCAAGA
>CAZEXS010000075.1:0-15188 GCA_964516915.1 uncultured Gammaproteobacteria bacterium | reverse complement strand
CACCTGATTTTGAAGTTTAAAGTTCAGGTTAATTAAGTGGCAGACGCAGTCAACTTTTAAACTCGTCTCGCTGAATGTTAATTGGCAATGGTGCAAATGCACTGAGGAAATTATGCCTAAAATTAAAAGTAACAGTGGCGCGGCTAAGCGCTTTAAAAAGACGGGCAGCGGAAAATTCAAACGCTCTCAATCTCACTTGCGTCATATTTTGACCAAGAAATCGACTAAACGTAAACGTCATCTGCGTGGTACTACTACCGCTAAAGATTGCGATGCACGTTTGATCCAACGTATGTTGCCTTACTCGTAACAACTACATTAATTATTGAGATTAAGAAGCGCCTTAAGGTCATATAAGCCTTAAGCTTCTATTTTTAGGAGAAAAAAATGCCTAGAGTTAAACGTGGTGTTACCGCCCGAGCCAAACACAAAAAAGTCATCAGCCAAGCCAAAGGCTATCGTGGACGTAGTAAGAACGTCTTTCGTGTAGCCAAGCAAGCCGTAACGCGAGCCGGTCAATATGAGTATCGTGATCGTCGTCAGCGCAAACGTCAATTTCGTCGCCTATGGATTACTCGTATTTCTGCGGCCGCTAAATTGAACGCGATGAACTACAGTACTTTCATCAATGGTCTTAGCAAAGCCGGTATCGAGCTTGATCGTAAAGTTCTTGCTGATATCGCTGTGCATGATGCGTCTGCTTTTTCACAGTTAGCAGAACAAGCCAAAGCAGCCCTAGCTGCCTAGCTTTTGTTCGAATTGCCGTTTGACAAGCTATTAAAGGCTGAATGATTTGAGCAAACGGCTTTTTAAAAACAGCTGACTGTATTGAAAAAGGAAGGCTGCGGCCTTCCTTTTTTGCTCTGAGGCTGTCTTTTGCTTTGAAACCAAATCAGTTTATTTAGGGCCTTTTATTTAAGACACCTTTTTTAAGCATCTTTCTTAAAGCACCTTATCCAAGTCATCTACTTATTGACACAGCTCAGTACAGTTAACCCAAATCCGATTTTCATAATGACCGAATCACTTGACGGAAACCTCCAGCTCATCTTAGAGCAAGCTAAGAGCGCAATTGAAGCGTCTGAAAAGCCTGCGCAACTCGAAGATATGCGGGTTCAATATCTAGGCAAAAAAGGCGAGCTGACGGCACAGCTTAAGCAAATTGGCAGTTTGCCGCATGAAGAGCGACCAAAATTTGGTGATAAGGTAAATCAAGTTAAGCAAGAAGTTGCCGAGCTCATCAATTTAAAGAAGGCCGCTTTAGACGCTGCAGAGCTGGCCGCGGCAATCGCTGCAGAAAAGATAGACGTCACATTGCCTGGTCGTGGTATCAGTTCAGGTGGTATTCACCCGGTTACGCGCACCATGCAACGTATTGAAGATATTTTCATTGCGATGGGCTTTGGCGTCGCCACTGGCCCAGAAATTGAAGATGACTTTCATAATTTTGAAGCGCTGAATATTCCACCCGAACACCCTGCGCGCGCGATGCATGATACGTTTTACGTGCAAGCTGACGGTGAGAGCGATGAGAAGTATTTGTTGCGCACTCACACATCGCCGGTGCAAGCACGTTATATGCTGACCGAAAAACCACCAATTAATATTATTGCGCCGGGTCGAGTATATCGCTGCGACTCCGATGTCACACACACGCCAATGTTTCACCAGGTAGAAGGGCTCATGGTGGATGAAGGTATTTCCTTTGCTGACTTAAAAGGTGTGTTAACCCATTTCTTGCGGCAATTTTTCGAAACGGAGTTGCAGATTCGCCTCCGGCCTTCGTATTTTCCATTCACTGAACCTTCGGCGGAAGTGGATATTTCCTGTGTTTTTTGTGCCGACGAAAGCGGTCATGCTAAAGGCTGTCGTATTTGTAAACACACCGGTTGGATTGAAGTTTTAGGCAGTGGCATGATTCATCCAGAAGTGTTTGCTAAGGTGGGTATTGATTCAGAAAAATACACAGGTTTCGCATTCGGTCTTGGAGTAGAACGCTTGACCATGCTGCGGTATGGCGTAGACGACCTTCGCTTATTTTTCGATAACGACCTAACATTTTTGGAGCAGTTTAAATGATCATTAGCGAAAAATGGCTACGCGAGTGGGTAAGTGTCGAGCTTGATGCCCAAGGCATCGCTGATTGCTTAACCAATGCCGGTTTAGAGGTCGACGGCGTCGAGTCAATGGGCGGCTCGATAGACAATTTAGTTGTTGGCGAGATTTTAGAAGTTGAAAAGCACCCAGATGCCGATCGATTAAACTTGACTAAGGTAGATACTGGTAGCGAGATTCTCGAGATAGTCTGTGGCGCTTCCAACGTGAGAGTTGGTTTAGTAGTGGCGGTCGCCACGATTGGCGCAAAGCTACCTAATGGCTTGAAAATCAAAAAAGCCAAAGTTCGTGGCGCCGTATCAATGGGTATGCTGTGTTCGGCGTCGGAACTCGGGCTAGAAGAAGAATCGGCCGGTTTAATTGAACTGGGTGCTGATGCTCAAATTGGCCAGCGAGTAGACGAGTATCTTGGGCTTGACGATAATTTGATCGACATAGACTTGACTCCTAATCGTGGTGATTGTTTAAGCGTACAAGGTATTGCACGTGAATTGAGAGTGCTGGCAAGCGGTGATTATCGTGCTCTTGATATTAAAAGCTCTCAAGTTTCATTATCAGACACCATTGATGTGCAATTCGATGACAGCGTTAATTGCCCCCGGTACTTGTCGCGAGTGATTAAAGGCGTTAACGTCGATGCGACCACGCCAATGTGGATGCAGGAACGGTTGCGCCGCAGCGGTGTACGCCCCATTAGCCCAGTTGTTGATATCACTAACTATGTGATGATCGAGCTAGGTCAACCGATGCATGCCTTTGATTTGGCTAAGTTAGAGCAAAAAATTGTTATTCGGCAGTCTGTGCGTGGCGAAAAGATAACCTTATTAGATGACTCGGTAGCTGAATTAGATGGCGACACCCTAGTTATAGCCGACGCAAACAACCCCATTGCTATTGCCGGTGTTATGGGCGGGGCAGACAGTGCAATTGGTGACAATACTACTGATATCGTATTAGAAGCGGCGCATTTCACTCGCGCTTCAGCCAGCGGTAAAGCGCGCCGTTATGGTTTACATACCGAGAGTTCTCATCGTTTTGAAAGAGGTGTCGATCCACAATTGCCGCCAATCGCTATGGAACGTGCTACTGCCTTGGTGTTAGAAATCTGTGGTGGTGAGGCTGGCCCTTCGTTCGAACAGAAAAACGCCGATGGATTAGCTGATAAACCTGCGGTGTCGATTCGACTTGATAGGCTTAAAAGCTTATTAGGTATGGAGCTTGATACCGAAGAAGTGGGTGGAATTTTGAATCGTATTGCTGACTCAGTATCGGCCGATGACGATATATGGTCGGTATCGCCGCCCAGTTATCGTTTCGATGTAGAGCGCGAAGCTGATTTGGTTGAAGAAGTGGCGCGTGTAAAAGGCTACGACAATATTCCCACGAAGATGCCTTGCATTGCACCTCGCTCGGTCGCAGCTTCAGAAGCAGCGGTCGGTATTCGCCAAGTAAGAAACACCTTGGTTGCACGCGATTTTCGAGAAGCGATTACATACAGCTTTGTCGATCCGTCGATACAAGAATTGTTTAGCGACGAAACGCCAGTTCAATTAGCCAACCCTTTGGCCGAAAATATGGCGGTAATGAGAACCAGTTTGTTGCCTGGGCTTATGAGCGCGCTTCAATTCAATGTCAACCGACAACATTCAAGAATTCGTTTGTTTGAAACTGGCGCAACCTATCACAAAGCCAAGCAAGGGTTTGAGGAACAACAAAAAATTGCTGGGTTGATATCAGGGTTGCGAGCACCAGCACAGTGGGGCATAAATGATGCTGAAAAAGTCGATTTCTTTGATTTAAAAGCCGATTTAGAAGCCTTACTTGCCTTGACCGGTTATGGAAATGACATTACATTGAATGAGTTCCAGCATATTGCTATGCACCCGGGTCAAATCGCATCAGTGTCTGTTTTCAAAAACGGTGATGATCAGCCGCTAGGATTTATTGGCAGGATACATCCTAGTATAGAAAAACATTTTGGTGTGGGGCCGACATTTGCGTTTGAATTGAACCTTGATCAGGCTCTAATGGCGAGTTTGCCCGAATTCAAATCGGTTTCACGTTTTCCGAGTGTGAAGCGTGATTTGTCCGTTGTGGTTTCGGATAAAGTAGCAATCGCTGAGTTATTAAATGTCGTAAAGTCGAGTGTGGGTTCAGCGCTTGTCAAAGTAGAGATGTTTGATCTTTACACAGGGCAGGGCGTTGCTGACAATCATAAAAGCGTATCGTTAAGCTTGGTGTTGCAGCACCCAGATACAACAATGACCGATGAAGAGTCAGAAGCATTGGTTGGTCTAGCTTTAACGCAACTTGAAAGTAGCTTTGGTGCCGAATTAAGAAGTTAGCGGCAAACAAAGTGTATGTTAGCTGTAAATAAGTACTCAAAAATAAATTGGTTCTAACAATAAAGCAGTTCTAAAAATAAAGTAGTTCTAAAAATGTGGCTCTGAAAATACAGAGTTGCGCAGTTAAGAGGAAGATAGAATGGCCGTTACAAAAGCAGAATTAGCCGTATCACTACACGATGAACTTGGGTTGAATAAACGTGAATCCAAGGAGTTTGTAGAACAGTTCTTTGAGACCGTAAAGGTTGCCTTAGAGAAAGGTAACTCGGTTAAGTTGTCTGGTTTTGGTAATTTTGGTTTGCGCGATAAGCCGGCACGGCCAGGGCGTAATCCAAAAACAGGCGAAGAAATCCCCATTTCTGCACGCCGGGTGGTTACGTTTAAAGCCAGTCAAAAGCTTAAGGAAGCAATCGATCTAAACTCGACATCTCTTAAGGAAATTTTCAAGGATTAGTTGGCTTGGCGATTTGGCCAGACTTGTTTAGAAACGCTAGCTCTGCTTTGTTGTGTTCATGCAACAGCAGGCTATTGGCTTGCATGTTAAACGTTTTTATCAGAAAATCACGCCAACTACCTATTTTAAAAGCCATTATTTCTTCAAGGATTTCAGAAATACACCGTTCAAATGCAATTTTGACTGTACCTCAGGCGCATCAACGGTTACACTCTGTTGCATTCTAATGACAAAAACATTCACTAAAAAGATCAGATGCTAGACCAAGGGGATAATGCAACTTTACCGCCGATACCCAGCAAACGGTATTTCACGATAGGCGAAGTTAGTGATCTGTGTATGGTTAAACCTCACGTATTGAGGTATTGGGAGCAGGAGTTTTCCCAATTAAACCCGGTGAAACGACGTGGTAATCGTCGTTACTATCAACGGCATGAAGTTCAATTGATTCGTCGTATCAGAAGCCTGTTGTATATCGAAGGTTTCACAATCAGCGGTGCAAAAAATCAAATTGAAATGGAAGTTGGTGGTCAGACTAAGCCAACTACGCAAGTGAAGCGTGCTGTGGTTTCCGAATTAATTTCTGAGATAGACGAAGTAGTTGCACTATTGTCTGATTAGTTCGTAAGAGATTTGATCTCTTTTTAAAGGATTTCCGTGTTTATTCATTAATTTCACCGAATTCGATTTGACGAGCGCTTTTTGCAGCGGTCGAGATTTCGTGATTAAAATTAGTGTCATATCAATACCGTATTTATTCAAACTAAACCTTTTTACAATAGAGTAAATCGTATATATTCCTCTTCCTGAGTTTTCGGGGTGTAGCGCAGTCTGGTAGCGCACCGTGCTGGGGGCGCGGTGGTCGTAGGTTCGAATCCTATCACCCCGACCAACTCAGAAAATATGCGAAAAGTGCTTGTTGCTTGATATTGGTTAGAAACATCAGGTGATAGGTTCGAACCGGGAAGTAGGTTCACAAGTTTGCCGGGAGCAAACTTGCGCAGCGCGCTGGCGCCAGCCGAGTGCAGGATGCACGAGCATTATCCTATCACCCCGACCAACTCAGAAAATATGCGAAAAGTGCTTGTTGCTTGATATTGGTTAGAAACATCAGGTGATAGGTTCGAACCGGGAAGTAGGTTCACAAGTTTGCCGGGAGCAAACTTGCGCAGCGCGCTGGCGCCAGCCGAGTGCAGGATGCACGAACACTATCCTATCACCCCAACTAACTCAGAAAATATGCGAAAAGCGCTCGTTACTTGATATCGATTAGAAACATCAGGTGATAGGTTCGAACCGGGAAGTAGGTTCATAAGTTTGCCGGGAGCAAACTTGCGCAGCGCGCTGGCGCTAGCCGAGTGCGGGATGCACGAGCATTATCTTATCACCCCGACCAACTCAGAAATTACACCCCTCAAATGTCTTGGCACTATCGAAAATTTGAACTGATCGATGGCGTGTTATTCTGAAGCCCGAGGACGAATCAATCGCCCGTCTCTGCGTTGCTCGAAGCAATGCGCCAGCCACCCTACGGTGCGCCCCACAGCAAAGATAGAAAAGCCGGAGCCTTTCGGTAATTTAAGCTGATGTTCTAATGTGGCCAAGCCATAATCCAAAGTGGGGTGATATCCGCTTATCGCCACGACCTGCTTACATAGATTTGTCCAGCTGCTTGGTGGCGGACAGTTATGCAAAATCTCAATGCTCCTAGGGTCGCCATCTGGGTAGAGCCTGTGACCAAACCCGGGAGGGGGCGATTGCTTGGAGATTTCAATATCCGCAATGTCAGATTCACTCATTTTACTCATCCAGGCTAGGCAGCGGTCGGTTATTCCGCCATGTTCAACCCCTGACAGTGTGGAAATGCCGGTGAGTAAACATGCCGGCAAGGTGGCACCGGCGGATGCTGTGATTCGTGCAGCGTAGGTCGATGCATTCAATTCGTGGTCGGCGCTCAACACTAGGGCGCGCCGAATTAAATCCGCCGCTCGTGGGTCGCTGGACCATGCCTCGGCTAACTGTTGATGAATGAGACGTCCGTTTGGTGGCTGTTGCGCCGCGTTGCTGGCCATTAACTTAAGTAAGCGCAGTGCATGGTTCTTATTGCCTTGAGATTTGTTACGTATCGCCTCTTTGCTAAAGGAGTCGATGAATCGGTCGAGTGGCCGGGCTTGTTGGGAAATGTAAACCTGCTTGTCTGCGTCTACGCTCGAGCTGATTCTGATGTTACAAAGTAACTCGAATACGGCTTCTAAGGTCATCTTTCTAGACAGCTCTACTGCATTTTGCCCATGATAATAGAATTGCCCTTTTGCAATGCTGGATACGTTTGATTGCAGTACGGGTTCGCCAAAATCAATCGTCGATTGAGCAACCGACTTTCGAGACCTTCCCTTATTTTGACGTTCAATTAAATGCGTAACGTCAATCGATGAATACTGCCGTTTGCGTGAATCTGTAGCGTCTACGGTGCTACGAATGAGGCCTCTGCTCACATAGGCATATAAGGTTTGGGTGGATACATTTAACCTTTTGCAGGCTGTTTTTGCCGACTCTAGCTTTGATTCGCTCACAAATTTTATATTGATTGTGTTGATCAAGATTTACAATCTAAATCATCGGCTACTAAACTGCAAACGATCAACACGAGAACGCAATCACCTTGTTTAGGAGCAAAAATGAATAAACATCACCTTTTTAACGACCAAGCTGAGGTTTACGCACAGGCTAGGCCTGATTATCCGGCCGCAGTTTTTGATTATCTTGAAGGTGTTTGCAACAAGCGCATGGTGGCTTGGGATTGCGCGTGTGGAAATGGCCAGGCGGCACTGTCTCTTGTGAATAGTTTTGAATTTGTTCATGCAACCGATATTAGCGAAGAGCAAATAAAAAACGCCAAGTTACATCCCAGAGTTGAATATTCTGTTTCTCCATCAGAGCACAGTGGTCTACAGGCAAACTCTGTAGACCTTATATGCGTTGCTCAAGCCTTGCACTGGTTTGACTATGACGATTTCTGGCCCGAAGTTGATAGAGTGCTAAAGCCAGGAGGCGTGTTTGCTGCATTAGGCTATAATTTTCCAAAAGTTGACCCAATAATAGATAGCATTATTCAGCGCGAATTGTTGGATGTTATTGAACCGTATTGGGCGACTGAAAATAAACTCATTTGGAATAGCTATAGAGACATTACCTTCCCTTATGGGCAATTAGAAGTTCCGCAGTTTGATATGAAGATGACGTGCAGTTTGGGTGCGTTTTTTAGCTTTCTGAGAACTTTTTCAGCTACCCGTCGATGCATGGACGATCAAGGCGATGATTTCTTTCACAGTGCCTACGACAGCGCCAAAGAAGTGTGGGGAGCAAGCGAGTTGGTGAAGCATGTCAGTTTGGATTTTGTGTTTAAAGCATGCATTAAATGAGTGGCGTATCTTTATAAAACGACAAATAAGTGCCGATTGGAGAGTATTCGCCGTTGGTCGCCGAAAACTTCTGCCAACGAAGGTTGATTTATCTCGGAAATTCCTTCGTAGAGTCACGCTTTTTCGATACAATCAGGCCAACTTAAAATAACGCATTGATTGGGTATTATTGCTGTGCACATTCTATTAGCAAATGATGATGGCTATGACGCGCCAGGTCTGGTGGTTTTGGCTAAGGCTCTCGAAGCGCAGCATCATAAAGTAACTGTCGTTGCGCCGTTAGAAAACAAAAGTGGCTGCGGCATGGGCTTGTCATTGCGTAGGCAAATTGAAGTTAAGCAACATTCCGAAGACTGGTTTGTGGTTGATGGCACGCCTGCCGACTGCGTGTACCTTGGCTTACATAATTTGATTACAGAGCCGGTGGATTTGGTGGTGAGCGGCATTAATAATGGTCAAAACCTGGCAAACGATATTCTTTATTCCGGCACCTTTGCGGCGGCCATGGAAGCACGCCATTTGGCGATACCTTCGATTGCTATGTCCATTACTCAGCGCGAAGTAAACCATTATGAAACGGCCGCCAAACTGGCGGTTGATTTGAGTAATTCGATTTCGCGCTTAGCGTTTAAATCGTTGATATCGGTTTTGAATGTGAATTTGCCCGATGTGCCGGTGATGGACTTACGCGGTTATAAGGCCACTCTATTAGGCGATCGCCATGTACCCTTACCACCTGTGCTGAATGATGGCGACTTGCAATGCGGGCTCTATTCACTCGGGCCGGCGGGCGATTTTGTTCGTCGAAAGCGCAATAAAATACAGGATTTCGAAGCAGTCGAGCAAGGTTATGCTTCGGTCACGCCACTGAGCTCAAGGTTTGAAGACAGTGCCTATGTTGATGATGTCCAGAAGTGGTTAGATACTATTTAGGTTTATGTCCCAAGCTCAGAAAAATGCAGCAAAGCTGTCTGGCATAGGCATGACGTCAGAGCGCACACGGCGCCGATTAGTAGATCAGGTTCGAGAAATGGGGGTGGTCGATCAACGCGTATTGGAGATTCTGTTCAATTTGCCGAGGCATGTATTTATTGACGAAGCATTGGCTAATCGCGCTTACGACAATATTTCATTACCAATAGGCTATGGTCAAACTATTTCTCAACCTTATATTGTGGGCTTAATGACACAAACCTTGTTTAATAAGCCGCGCTCTAAAGTGTTGGAGATTGGTACCGGCTGCGGGTATCAAACCGCGGTGCTCGCGCCATTGTGTGACGAAGTTATCAGTATTGAGCGGATTTTGAAATTGCACCGCCGAGCGCGAGACTTGTTGTACGATTTGCGCATTCGCAACGTGAAGTTTCGGCACGGAGACGGCTTTGCCGGCATGCGTGAGCATGCGCCCTATGATGGAATAATCGCCGCCGCTGTTTCTGAGAACGTGCCAGAAGAGTTGATTGACCAGCTAGCGGAAGGTGGCCGAGTTGTGATGCCAGTCGGTAGGGGCGATCATCAAGTGCTTATCGTCGCCGATAAAACGGCTTCTGGCTTAAAACAACGGGAAATAGAAGCGGTACGCTTTGTGCCGCGATTGGCTGGTTTAAGTTGATTGGATTTTTTAAGTTAACATTTTAACAAGCCTTTATGTTCTTAAGGCGCGATAGGTTGATAATAAATGAAATTATTTGAGCCGATATATTCGGCGATATTAAAGTGGGCAAAACACCCCAAGGCCGAACGTTATTTGGCGGGTGTAAGCTTTGCAGAGTCGTCGTTTTTCCCTATCCCTGTAGATGTAATGCTGGCGCCAATGGTATTGGCTGATAAAGATAAGGCGTGGCGATTGGCCGGCATTACTACGTTAATGTCGGTGTGCGGTGGCGTATTTGGCTATGTGCTTGGGGCGTATTTTTTTGAAGCGTATGGCGATCAAATGTTAACGTTTTTGCACGCGCATGAAAAATTCGAAACTATTAAAGTCATGTTTAACGAGCATGGCACGCTGATTATCCTATTGGCGGGTTTCACGCCGCTTCCCTATAAGGTGTTCACGATTGCCTCCGGCGTTATGGGCATTGCCTTTTTACCGTTTGTTCTGCTGTCTTTTATTGGTCGTGGCGCGCGTTTCTTTTTGGTGGCTGGCTTGATTCGCCTGGGTGGTGATCAATTAGAAGAGACCCTACATAAGAAAATCGAAATTATCGGTTGGGTAACCTTGCTGGTTGTTGCGGCTGGCTTATTTGCTTACTTACAACTCAAGTAATCATGCTCTCTAGCGCGCGCGTATTATTAAAGTATGGTGTCTGCTTTGTGATATTGGTCGGCTGTGCAGCGCGTGAGCCGGCGGAAATTCAAGAAAGAAGAGTGTTTACTCAAGCCGAGCAAGATGAGCGGATCGGCGGCCAATTTGTTCGTGTCGTTCAGTCAGGTGATACGCTTTTTTCTATTGCCTTTGCATTAGGTTTAGATGTGAATAAAATTGCCGCATGGAATGATATTTCAGATACCAGTAAATTGGTTTTAGGCAAAAAGATTCGACTAACCGAGCCGGTAGGCTTTGTTTTCCGGAGTCAGCGAAAAATAGTACCCAAAAGGCCTAGCGAAGCGCTTTCAAAGAAGGCAAAACCGCGAGAGAGAAATATACCTGCCGTGGCGGCGCAAGCCGAAACACAGCCAAAAACGTCGCCAAGTATTGGTAACCGAAGCACACCCAAATTGGGAAAAAGCTCACCGGCGCAAGCAAAGGACCAAAACGCCAGGGCCTCGCAGCCAACTGAGAATCGGGAAGGGCGACCTATACTCTGGCAGTGGCCATTGCGAGGTACATTGGTTGGGCGCTTTAATCTTGCAAAGGGTCAGCAAGGCATTGAAATTGAAGGTCAACGCGGTCAAATCGTGAAAGCAAGTGCGTCTGGCGAAGTAGTGTATGCTGGCGACAGTCTTAAAGGTTATGGAAATTTGGTTATCATTAAACATTCGGCGGATTACTTAAGTGCGTATGCGCATAATGAAGCCATTACGGTGGTTGAAGGCCAAATGGTCAATCAAGGGCAGGGAATTGCTAAGCTGGGACTTAATCTGCGTGGACTTTCAGCTTCTCAATTTCAGATCCGTAAAAATGGTAACCCGGTTGACCCGATGTTATTTTTAAAGTAACTCAAGTGCCGAACCAGCGCCGGATAGTAAAAATTTAGTCTAATTGTTTGAAGGTCAGCCAAGGTTAATAGCGTGGTGGCTTGTTTGAGCAAAGTTTTACTGTTAAATAGCTAACTTTTTAGCGACTTTGCCAGATCGGCTCGTTACAATACAAGGCTAAATAGTTTTCAGAAAATGCCTCATCTTAAAGGCGATTTTAGTACGATTCTCATGGCACTGGACGACTTTCCGCGGATAAAGCGGCTACCTCATTACGTATTCAATATTGTTGGCGACCTTAAAGCCGAAGCCCGAGCACGTGGCGAAGACATTATTGACTTCGGTATGGGGAATCCTGATCAGCCAACGCCGCAACCCATTGTCGATAAGTTGTGTGAGGCTTCACAGCGTGGACGCACTCATCGCTATTCGGTATCCAAAGGCATACCGCGGTTGAGGCAGGCTATTTGTAATTGGTATGGCGATCGGTACGATGTCGATATATGCCCTAAAACAGAAGCCATTGTCACCATTGGCTCTAAAGAAGGGTTGGCTCACCTCGCCATGGCTACCATGGATAAGGGGGATTCGGTCTTGGTACCAAACCCTGCGTACCCCATTCACCCTTATGGCTTTATCATCGCGGGCGCAGACATTCGGCACGTGCCTATAGGTCCTGGTATTGATTTTTTTGAGGAACTGGAAACGGCCCTTAAAAATATGTTCCCAAAGCCGAAAATGCTGGTTTTAAATTTCCCTAGCAATCCTACCGCACAGTGCGTGGAGCTGGAATTTTTCGAGCGCATTATTGAAATGGCCATAGAGCATCAATTTTGGGTGGTACAAGATTTGGCCTACGCCGACATCGTATTTGATGGCTACAAAGCTCCGAGTATTATGCAGGTGCCGGGGGCCAAAGACATCGCGGTAGAATCGTTTAGTTTATCTAAAAGCTATAACATGCCAGGTTGGCGTGTGGGCTTTATGGTTGGCAATCCTAAGTTGATTGGTGCCTTGGCTCGAATGAAATCGTATTTGGACTATGGCATGTTTGCACCTATTCAAATTGCCTCCATTTTTGCCTTAGAAGCCCCTGAAGCGAAGGACTGGATTTCTGAAATTAGAGATCGTTATCAAAGCCGTCGCGATGTGCTTTGTGATGGGCTTACGGCCGCTGGCTGGCCGGTAGAAAAACCTAAGGCAACTATGTTTGTATGGGCGAAAATTCCCGAGCCGTTTACTGAGTTGGGTTCGATGGAGTTCAGCAAGTTGTTGCTAAAAGAAGCCAAGGTAGCGGTGTCACCGGGCGTTGGCTTTGGTGAGTACGGTGATAACTACGTTCGATTTGGGCTTATTGAAAATGAGCAACGTACACGCCAAGCGATCAGAAGTATTAAGTCCTTATTATTACACCCTGAAAGAGTCAAAATTTAGATAGATCAGCCATTACTCGCAGTCGCGTTTAATGCAACGGCGTAAACAGTTCATAAAATTATGCAATCAATTAAAGTAGGTATTCTTGGGTTGGGCACTGTTGGCAGTGGCACAGCCGATGTATTAACACGCAACGCGAGTGAAATAAATCGACGCACGGCTTATCAAATTCAGGTGTCTATGGCATCGGTGCGTGATATCAATAAGCCACGAGCTTGCGATACAACTGGCTTCCAAATTACCGAAGACCCATTTGAAGTGGTTGGCTCAGACGATGTTGACATAGTCGTGGAACTGGTTGGCGGTTGTGATCTTGCTAAAGAACTGGTGCTCAAAGCCATTGATAATGGTAAGCATGTGGTAACCGCAAACAAAGCACTTATCGCTTTGCACGGCAATGAAATATTCGCGGCTGCCGACCGCAAAGGTGTGTCAGTTGCGTATGAAGCGGCGGTGGCGGGTGGCATTAGTATTATTAAGAGTATTCGCGAAGGCTTTGCCGGCAATCAAATAGAGGCGGTCGCCGGAATAATTAACGGCACTGGCAACTTCATTCTCACCGAAATGCGTGACAAAGGCCGCACCTTTGAAGACGTGTTAGTTGAGGCTCAACAACTTGGGTATGCTGAAGCAGACCCAACCTTTGATGTTGAAGGCATTGATGCGGCGCATAAATTGACCATATTGGCGGCCATCGCGTTTGGTACTCCATTGCAATTTGATGATGTCTATACAGAAGGTATTTCAAAACTAGACTTGATCGACGTTGGTTATGCGCAAGAGCTCGGCTATCGGATTAAGCACTTAGGCATTGCCAAAAGAACGGAGAATGGGCTTGAGTTACGCGTGCATCCGACTTTGATCCCTGAAAAGCGTTTGTTGGCAAACGTTGATGGAGTGATGAACGCCGTATTAGTTAATGGCGATGCGGTTGGTAATACTCTGCATTACGGTGCTGGTGCCGGAGCTGGGCCGACGGCATCTGCAGTGGTTGCCGATATTATAGATGTGGCGAGAACACTAACTGCGTTACCTGAACATCGTGTGCCGGGTTTGGCTTATCAGGCATCTGCTATCGAAAACTTACCGACCAAGCAGGCGAGTGAGTTTGTCAGTGCATTCTATCTGCGCTTTGAAGTTGCGGATGTGCCAGGCGCAATGTCGCAATTGAGCGCTGAATTTGCCGATCAAAATATCAGCATAGAAGGTATTACGCAGAAAGAACCCACTAAAGGGCAAGACAGTGTTGCTGTTATTTTTATAACGCAAAAAGCCACAGAAGGTGCGGTCAATAGAGCGCTTGAGCAACTAGAGGCGCTGGATATAGTGAGAGGGGCGGCGGTTAAAATCAGAGTTGAGCACCTAGATTGATTCAACTTAGAGCTAGTAAGGCTTAGAGCTAGTAAAACTTAGAGTCAGTACAATTTATAACCAGCAAAACTTAGAACCCGTTCAGCTTAAGGGCTAGTTAAACGCAAATTTAACTAGATCCAGGTTGAGTAAATCAGCAGTTAACGACAACAAGTAGTAAGAGTAATTCATGAAATTCATCAGCACTCGTGGTGACGCACCGGACTTGAACTTTGAAGAAGTGGTACTGGCTGGCTTGGCGTCTGATGGTGGGCTTTATGTGCCCGAGACATTACCTCAATTCAGTAAGCAAGAAATCGCTTCATGGGTGGGCTTGAATTATCAAGAGCTGGCATTTAAGGTGATAAGCCCTTTTGTGGATGGTGAAATTTCCGATTCAGATTTGAAAGGGATTATTGAAAAAGCCTATTCATCATTTAGGCATGGCGCAATTGCGCCTTTGGTTCAAACCGGCCATAACGAATGGATTTTGGAGTTGTTTCAAGGGCCTACATTGGCGTTTAAAGACTTCGCGCTGCAGTTTCTAGGGCATCTATTGGACCACATTCTCACTAAACGCAAACAAAAGGTGGCGGTACTAGGCGCGACTTCCGGCGATACTGGGTCGGCGGCAATCGAAGGCTGCCGACGTTGCGAGAATATTGATATCTTTATTTTACATCCTCATGAAAGAGTGTCAGAAGTGCAACGTCGTCAGATGACAACCGTGCTTGCTGATAATGTTTTTAATATTGCTCTTAAAGGTAACTTTGATGATTGTCAGAACATGGTTAAAGCAAGTTTTCGTGACCAATCGTTTCTGCCAGATGGGCGCCAGTTAGTCGCCGTTAACTCCATCAATTGGGCCAGAATCATGGCGCAAATTGTTTATTATTTTTACGCCGCGCTGGCTCTTGGTGGGCCACATCG
>CAZEXS010000074.1:0-15554 GCA_964516915.1 uncultured Gammaproteobacteria bacterium | reverse complement strand
TAGTGCCTTGGGCAAAAAACGACACATCGTGCTGAAAGCTAGCGCCCACCACGGGATGATTGGCATTAATATTGGGGTTGGTGATGCTGTACACCAACTCAAGCGGCACGCCTTTTACCACGGTGTTTGGTGACGACGATACGCTAAACGTGGGCGCAACCCGCGCAGGGCCATCAAACGGGCCGCCGCTGGCGGTGATGCTTGAACTCGTATCATTGATAGATGAAAAATTCACCACCACCTGATCAGCACCCGTGCCAAAGGTCATGCTCCAATCGCAGAACGTGCTCTGTGGGCACAATTGCACGGCATTGCCATTAATTATACTAGACGGGCAATCATCGGGGTTGCCGTCATTGGGGTTGGTGTCAATATTTCTTTGTACGCAGCTTGGTGATGCATCCACAAGATGTGCGGCGTTATTGGGCGGTGAGTAGATGCCACCAGCATTCCCTGAGCCAATTCCTTGAATTGGATAAAAGCCCAGCCCGAATTCAACCAGCTTAAATAGATGGACAGCGACGGCATTGTTTTTATTAACGCCTGCATTGCTGGCTATCGCACCCACGCTTTTGCAGCTCCCGCTATCACCCGTCACGGGTGGAGGAGAAGAACCCGATGTGACATCCGGAGTATTGGGCGAGGTAATCAAAACATTGCTGTCTTCAAAGCTAGTGGCGATGCCGCAGTCGGTAACAGGGGCTTGAGAAGCCTGCGCGGTAAAACCAAGCAGCAAAGAAACACTCGCCATGAGTGATAGGAAAAGGAAGGTGACCCAACGCGTTTGCGTGACTGTTTTGCGGCCTAAATTGCATTTGCGCCTGCTAGGCGCAGTCACTGTTTGCGCATTTTGCTTATTACTGTTCATATTTTTCATTTTCACAACCCCATCTTGATTCACCCACGCCACCGTTAGAACCGATCTACAACAAGCTAAGCCCGTGATAGAAGGTTTGTAACACCGTTTTTTACCCTGCGTGGGCTATTACAATCGCTCCAACTTTAAAATCTTTTTATTTTTGATAGACGAGCCTAGGGTCATCTATTTATCTGTCTATTCTTATCTGTCTATTCATTTAACTAGCTGCTCATTCAGGCCGCCGATTCAGTGCCAGTATGGCCTTGATCCAACTCACTTTCGGCCATCAGTGTTTTGATGGCATAGTGCAGCTCGCTGGTGGCGAGCGGCTTGTGTAAGAGTAACGCTTCGTATGACCTTGCCTCTCTGAGCCGTTGTGGCGCGGTGTCACCGGTGATGATGATGGCCGGCACTTTCGCGTTTAAATGCGCGCGCAGTTGTTCGAGCGCTTGACCACCGGTTTTGCCTTCGCGCAGCCGATAGTCAACAATCAGTAAATCCACTGGCGTATCAGCAAGCTTGGCTTTGGCCTGCTCGGCTGATTCATAAGTAAACACTTTGCATCCCCACAGGGTGAGTAAACTTTGCATGGCTTGGCGGATGCTTTGATCGTCATCCACCACAACGATGTTGGTGTGAACAAATTTAATTTGTTCTTGTTCTGGCAAGTTGGTTTCGATAATAGCGGTGTTTGATTGCGGCACTTCTAAGCGAAACACACTGCCCTTGCCCTGAACAGATGACACGGTGAGTGAATGCCCCATGGTGTTGGCTAAGCCGCGCGCAATGGCCAAACCTAAACCAAAGCCTTTATGCCGGTCTCGTTCAGGATTGCCCAATTGATGGAATTCGCGAAATATGGTTTCTTGCTCGCCTTGGGGTATGCCGATTCCGGTGTCCCACACTTCTAGACTCAAATTGCCGTTGACTTTTTTGCGACAGGCCACCAGCACGCCGCCATCGTTGGTGTAACGAATGGCGTTGCTGATCAGGTTTCGTAGAACGAGTTCTATTAGCGCTGGGTCGGCGAAGGCCGCGGCGTTGGTCTCGCGCGTTCGGTAAACCAAGTCTTTTGCATTGGCGCTGACCGCCAGTTCTTGTTCTAATTTATCAAACAAATTACGAACCAAAAATGGGCTGGGTTGTGCATTCACCACGCCGGCATCTAACTTGGAGAAGTCAAGCAAGGTATTGAGCATGTCGCGAGACGCATCGGCCGAGGCTTCGATGTGTTCTACCACACGTTGCTGCTGCGCATTCAAGCCGAGATTGTTTAAGGTTTCTATGAACAAACCCATGGCGTGCAAGGGTTGCCTGAGGTCATGACTGGCCGAGGCTAGAAACACCGATTTGACTTCATTGGCTTGCTTAATTTCGTCTACCGAGGCTTGCAGACGCTTTACCAAGTCGAGGTTCTCAGAGCGCATTTGAATACTCTGAGTAAATACCCGTTCAATGTTATGCGCGAATGCAATCATGGCAACGGCGTACACAATGACACCGATGCTGAAGACCATAAATGTGGCGTTGCCAACCATAAACTGCGAAACATACAGGGCAATCCAAATGGGTAGCCCGAACGCGTAATACGCTGGCAACACGGGTGACTGCATATGCAGCCCGCCGGCGGTGATGCCACCAGCAATGGAAATAATCACCAAGGCGATGACTAAATTATCGGCGTCGAAGAAGAAAGTCGACAGTGACGCCCACATCAAACCAAGCAGCAGCAAGGACACCACCTGCACCTTGGCCTCGTGCCTTGGCGACTCGGCGATAACATGCTCTTGTTTATGCACCTTTAAAAAATAACGCAATAACACGCCACCACAAATAATCGTGGAGCCGATTTGCCAGAACCAGATCGTTTTAGACCCTTGATTCGTCAGAACTACAAAAGTGATCGTGAGGCAACATATGTAATAGCCAACAATGCCCGGAACAAAGTTTTGGTAAACCTGAGCAACCTGTTCACGCAGTATGAAGTCCTCACGAAAGCGCGGTAGCCAATCTCTGAAACCTGTGCGAATAGCGGTATTCATATAAGCGCTAAACGTTGTGCACCAAACCAAGACGCTGTGCGACCAGCACGGCTTCCGTTCGACTGATGACATTGAATTGCTCTAGAATACTGCCGACGTGCGTACGAATGGTGTTTTCCGACAGGTCTAATTGGCGGGCGATCAGTTTATTGGGCTTGCCTTCGGCGAGTAAGGCCAGCACTTCGAGTTGCCGAGGGGTTAAATGAGGCAGTTCATTGTTCAAACCAACGCCTTTAAGGCTTTCTTTGGGGAATTGATGGCGGCCTTTTAGCGCACCATTAATGGCACTGACAAAGTCTTTGGTGGTGGCGGTTTTTTGTAAAAACCCCATTGCGCCGCGCTGTTTGGCTTCGGCAATTTTTTGATCGGCAGAGGTGGCCGAAAGAATGATGATGGGAGCCGAGGGGAAGTGCTCTTGCAGTACCGAGATGCCACTGATTCCGTCCAGCCCCGGCAACTGAATATCGAGCAAAATCAGGTCGACCTGTTGATTGATCTTCTTAGCCTCTAAAATAGAGCCCGCTTCGATAAACGCACCGCATAGTTGCGCTTGTTCGAAAATCATGGACAAGCCACTGCGAAACAGCGGATGGTCATCGACTATTAAAATGGACGGCTTAGGCATACCTAATTATATTTACCCCGAAAATCGAAGCTGATTAAGACACTCGATAGATCCTTTTTGACCCTATCAGGCTGTTTTATCAGCTTGCATTAACTCCTACATTTTAACTATAGCACCCATTAAAACGCTATTTCCTCATCCATTTGGACTAGGTGCACTTATAAGATGCACCAATCAGGCAGGTGAATACAGCCAAAATTTGAAGAAAATTGAGGAACCGTGGCTTGAGTAAGCTCAATTATTACTTAGTGTCTTTAAATTTCACCTTACAGCGCAAATTACGTTTGCCTGATTTGACGAATAATGGCGATCTTTCCTTTATGTTCGCCATGTGCGATTTTCAAATAAACAAGATGTTCGTTGGCTGATTTATTCACAAAAGTAATGCCATCAAAATAAAGTGTGTCTTGGGTTTTTTTGACTAGCGGCCGTCGGATGTGTTGACCTTCTTTTTCCCACGCTCTTAGGTCAGGGCCAAAATTTCGAACCAGCTGCACGATGCTGTTTTCTGACTCTTCGAAGATCGTAAGTTCGTAAAACCAAGGCGAGCCATCGTCTTTCCAACCGCGAACATAACCGCCCATTTGTTGGGCGCTTTGTTCGCTTATGTAATGTTCTTGGTGACCACCTTCGATTGACCCTGACCACAAACCTTGCAACCATTGAACATCTTCTAACGTGGCTGTCGCCGGTTGCTGATTTGGCGCAAGGTGCAGCACCTGCACTTGTTGAGTACTGGTTTCAGCAAATGCAAAATTTGCAATCGACAATAAAACGCTGAGTAGCGAGGTGAAAAATAGGGGCGCTGGAAAAACCTTGATCATTAAAACCTCTTGCCTAGTCAGGCTTAGACTTAAACATTTGTAAAAGCCGGGGTAAAAGCCCATCTATAAGCCTGGCTCTTAAAACACAATAGTGTTTAACCAGCGGAGCTTGCACTGAGCTTAATTCACTTCATAAAACTCAAGAATTGCGCCATCGGGCGTTCTCACACTAAAGCATGTGGTAGAGCCAATGTTCGCAATCTCGACAGACGACGGTGCTGTGTAAAGTTCGACGCCTCGCTGCTGAATCTCATTGGCGTAATCCGCCAGACCTTCAACTGGAAAGCGCAAGGTTAAGTAGCCTATGTTGGGTGCGACACAATCGTCACTGAAATCTCTGGCCTTTAACTCAGACATTTCTATCAGCTCAACACCGCCTTCATTGCTGCCCTGCGGGTGGAGTATGGATACTTTGCGCTCAACTGAATAGGCCATTGGCGAGGGGATGCCGAACAATTCTTGACCGGGCTCTATGGCATCTTTAATGGCCGAGTCCACCAAGATTTTCCAGCCAAGCTTTTCAATGTAAAACGCCATGCTTTCGTCAAAGTCACGCACAATTTGTGCCGAATTAAACGCACGACTCATGTGCTTGAACTCAGGCAAATCGATGAGTATTTTGCCATAGGCTTGCAGCATGCCAATGGTGATACCGTCAGGTGAGATAGCGACGTTTTCGCGCACTTCAAAACCCGCCCAATCGTAATCAACCGGGTCACCAAAGGCTGACCAACCATCGCGTTGTAACTCTCGATAAACGCTGTCTACGTCTTTCACGTAAACATCAATATTGAAGATGCCGCCAGTATCCCAAGAGCGCTGCGATGAGCGCATGAGTTTCGCTTGCTGCTCACAGCCATGAAACTTTACAACGCGCAAATGGCCATTAGAATCATTTTCTGCGGTAAGCAAAAACTGCTCAATTCGAGTGCAAGAATTTGGCACTCGCCATGCTGCCCATTGCTCAGCCGGGGCATCCGGTAATTCTGTTATGGTCCAGCCAGCAACCTGAGAAAGCGTGTCGCGTAATCGGCTAATGTTTTCTACCGAGACAACGACTTCTGTAAAACCCTGTACGGTCATATTTTATACTCTAAGAATTCAGTAATATTTATTCAGCGCCTGCTTAGCCTTCAATAAGCATAATATCCCACTGCATTGTTGTGACGTCAGACGCTTCATTTTCTGGCGATTCGATTTGCTTTGAAATCAAGCTGTCGTTGGCCCATGCAACCTGCAAAATGGGGTCGGTTTCATTGAGCTTCTCATTCGGAAAATACATCTGCGTAATAAGGCGGTCAACTCGCCCGGTTAATTCAAAATGAATATGCGGGGGTCGCCAGAAATCTGGGGTAACCGGATAAGCGCCAGGCCTAACCGTTCTAAAACGATAGTGACCTTCGGAATCGGTCGTTATGTTTGCGTAGCCATCAAAATTTGGGTCGATGGGCGCAGGGTTATGATCATTTTTATGCGTATAACGGCCCGCTGCATTGGGTTGCCAAATCTCCATATTGACGTTAGGGCATGGCTCGTTATGGATGTTGACGATTTTACCAACCACATCGATAACTTGACCCAGCGCCTTGCCACGACCCGGCAGTTGCGTCAAATCTGCGCCGCCATCGGTTGGCTTATTGACCGGATAATACGGGCCAGAGAATTGATCAGGCGTGGGAATTGGCCCATTAATAATATCAATTTTATATTCTTTAACGGCCTCGGCCATTGCCCATTTTGAAAACACAGCCGAGCCAAGAGCCACCGAACCAACAGCAACCAGCTTTTTAAGCATCGCTCGACGCGACACATCACTTTCAGGGAAAGTGGGCAATTTTAGTAATGGCGTACTTGGCGTTGGAAATCGCCGCGCCGTAAGAGAACGTGTAGAGCCTGCCTTTTTCATAAAAATCGCCTCATCAATGACATTACAACTCTCAATTAAGTAATAAGCCGAATAAGTCTAGTTTAATGATTAGCGACATACAAACGTGAACGCCTATTAGAATCGTTAATGCTTTCTTGCTTAGGGAAGAGAAAGGAGCATAGATCTTGCAATACGAAATTTATAGCCGTGGTCTGCCCCGGTTGCTCCATTTCCTATATAATGTGTCTAAGACAATATATTGATTCGAATTCCTGGGTTATCTCGCACTGTTTGATACCCTAGGCTCGCTAGAAAGCCCTGCTCATTGACAATCAAATCACAAATTGTATTTATCCTCTATCTCACTCTGCGAACTCAACTCATCATCTAAGCCAAGAGATTCAGCTAGTCTCGGCCATATGAGAGGGTGATCTAACTGGCCGCTAAACCTCGATAAAACTTGGTGTAACTCAGACATATTTTTCTTGCTAGGAACAAGTACGTAAGCATATAAGCCAAGCAACTCATTCGTACCACCTTCCTCATTGGGGTACTCAATTATATATTCCTCCGAGCTTCGTTTTTCAAACACGAAACCTAGCTCAGACAGCTCAGAGACTAATGCTTCATACTGAACCTGATTAGGCATCACTCCATCGACATCAAAACAAAGGTAGGAACTACTATCGACCAATTTGTAAGAATTATACAGGCTCGTGTAATAACCTTCAGAATCGCAAACATTACCATCTTCATCTTTTTGATCGAGCGTATTTAAGGGTGTTGGATCGAAAACAACAGTTTGTCCATAGCGCTGCGACTGCTCCACATTACAAATACCTCGCACTTCTGCCGTGACAGGGCCTGTACGTTTGGCGTAATAGATATCTTCGTCGTTATCGAAACGTATCCGACATCCACCAAAATCTTGTTGGTCATATGGCTTATCATAATTAATGTCTAAGCCGATTTTTTCACAGGAATCTTTAACTACCGCCCATTCTTTGCTAAGCGTGGCCGGCAATAAACGATACCATAGACTTTCTGCATCATCCGGTTCTATCTCGATCGAAGTATTCCATCTCTCAACTGAACGACCGTAATCCTCATTGTCACAGTACAACCATGCTAGATTGTTCAGTGCAGCCAAATTATTTTTATTCTCAGCTCGATACTTCTCAAAGTATTCGATTGCTTTTTCAGGATCAGAATCTCGATAGGCAAAACCAAATAACCACCATAGGTTTTGCATTAGACCACTGTCAATATTTTTATCTAAATCTGACTGAAACTTGGAGATAAATGCATCTATACCCTGATGCTGAAAAATAAATTTGGCATAAGCACGGTGCAGAGACACATCGTTAGTTGCCTCGAGGTATTTTTCTGACAACATAGCGTAACCTGACTCAACATCTGTATAGTCTGCAAATAAATTCGCCAGACGGGCGACAGCTTCAATGTCGTCTGGCTGCTGCTGACAATACTGAGTTAACGCTTGTGCGTACGTATCATTAGACTCGAAATCAAACTCCAAAAGATCATTGATGTTATCAAAAACTTGATCGATAGAGTCATGGCAGGTGGCTAATTTGGTGCGCAATCTCTTTAGTATGGCGGTTGCTCCCAAATCCTTATTCAGGTTTGATATTACATTTGGTATTTTTTCGATGGCGATTCGGGCACTAAATCGAAAGCCATTTTCAAGGCCAAGCTCTGCCAAAATCACCAATTGTTTTAACGCTTGACGATACGAACCATGCTCCACTAGCCTATTGGACGTGTCAAGTAAGCTTTGAGCTAGCTCATCGCAAAACAGCAACCGCCCTTCCTTAACCAAAAGCTGCTGAATTTCTGCCCAATCATTGAAATAGCGATGAGATTTGAACACATCCTCATTTGACAACATAACCTCTGATATTTCGTCAAAACGCCTTGCGTGCGCAAGCGCCAGGCTTATTAAAATTTTGGTCGACTTGCCACCTGTTCCATCATTCGTGCTAATTTTTTTACTACGCAACATGTTTACGGCGTCTTCAGCACGCTCCAATGCGATTAACGCGCGTGCTTCACAATGATCAAGATAATTAACAGTCTTTTCTTCAAGCTTATCGTACCGCGCGAGTTCTAATTTTAGACGAGCGTATTCGTCTATGACCTCTTTGTATCGCTCAGCATCGTAAAGGGCATCCAAGTATTCGCTACCAATACAAATATAACAGGACCAGTTAGGGTCGATTTCAGCAAGTGTTTCAGAAGAAACCGCTAAACGCTCGTCAACATAACCGGGGCCATCTGCAACGCCATAACAATTTGACAAGTCCTGTACTGCGCACACTCGCTGAGGGCACCCCCTAGCCTCTTCACGATGTGATAACTCTAGAAGTTCTATGGCCTCAGATAACATCCCTTTTGCATTGCATCGGTCAAGAACCTGACTTTGTAGAAACCAGTGTCGAATAAACACCTCAACCCAAGTCTCTTGCAACTTTTGCGCTAACGAAAGGCCTTCAGCATACAAAGCATCTACTTTGCTATGTTGTGAACTGCAACTGTAATGAGAAATATCATCTATTATTTCCGCCAGTCTATATTCACCGGCCTCGCGTAAATGGTCAGTTTTCTCGTGAACCCAAGCCCATATATCCATTGCTAATTCTCCTCCAATATAGTTTTCAACTGTGTGTTGATTGTTGTGAGATGATCGCTACCACCGTCATTAGACAAATTTGCCATGATTGAATAGCTCAATCTGGCAACGGTTTCAGCCATATGACTTTTCTTAGCTACAATTTTTTGTATCAAAGGGCTGTCCATATTGATATAAAGATGATGAGTCACTTGATCGGAAATTTTATCTGTATGCAATCTAGCTAGCGCTAAAGCTGCTGCGCCAATACGGCGATCACTCTCATCGTCGTCCATTTTTTTCTTGAGCTTAACATCCATATCTTCCACCACTACCACTGGGATTTCTTTTGGGTCAAAACAGCTAAAGTGGATCTTATGATTATCTTGCATAAAAACGCGCTGCAAAAATTCTCTCTCATCAGCATCGACATTCTTCGACTTAAATAGAGATTGATCAAACTGGCGAAAACCGATCCAATGAATAGCAACACTATGTTTATTCGCATAAAAGCGACAGAATTCACTGACTGCAAATCGCGAACCTAATACTAAAGGTATATTGCGAGCACGAATAAGAATATCTTGCATACCATTTTCGACATCTTGCTTAACATAAATTTCATTCCCTGACCGCCTAACGACACTCTTTAGATTCATATCTCCTAAGTTGGTAGGCACTTGCAGGGATGAAGACATAGCTTCAAATAACGCATTATCAGATACCGCGGCACCTAATAAAGCTTGGTTATGTTGCCGCAAGGTGCGCCGCCATGCTTCGGGCGACTTCAATACAAGATTACGCAGTTCTGAAACGAGCAGTGTACGAAGAAATTGAGCGACTCTTTTATAGTAGTCGTCTGTTTTTAGGGCCTCTCGACTTGCGGTTGGCTGAAAGTGAGGTGACTCCAAAACGGCACCACAAAACCCGGCCCATTCTGGTAACAAGTCCTTTTCCTTATCCGAAATAAACATGCCTCGTATAAAAACATGAACATTTCGATTATCCGTGCTCGCATAGCTGCCACCGTCTTGCACCCAAATTAAGCCACTAATATGAAGATCGTTATCAGTAGGAATAGGGATACAAACAATGGGCTCGAATAAATTTTCAAATGTGGCTGCAAAACTTAAACATTCTTTGTTAAGACTTAATTGAGATTGTTCATTACCCTGTCGCCAAGGCCTTTTTAGCTGGTTAAGCGGTGTTTTTGTGCCTGATAAAAAAATAGGAACAGACAGCAAACAACAATACTTAGAGACGAGATTTACCAGCGTTTCCGTATCACACAGATGGACAAAGTCATCGTTTAAATGCAACTTAATTATAGTGCCCACTGGAGAATCACTGGCTTGATCTAACACAAATCGCTTACCCCCCATACTAGAGAAATACCAAGATTCTCTAGGCGATTGATAAGATGATGTCCATACCTCAACCTTTTGTGATACCACATACGCGCTCAGAAAGCCCAAGCCAAAATAGCCGATCATATCTTGTGTGCCTGTTTGGTTGCGCAGCACCCGCGTGTACCCAGACCCAACAGTGGCTAGGTAATCGATAATTTCCTGTCGAGTTAATCCAGAGCCATTGTCTTGTATGGTCAGAGTTTTATCTTCAGGATCACATGTCAATACGATCTGAAACTCTTTATCACCACATTCCAGCTTGTGCCTTTCACAAGCATCGTGAGCATTTTGAATCAATTCTCGAATTGCTACAGATGCCGTTGAGTATAGATTTTTACCCAATACTTCTAGTAAGCCATCCATATCAACCGAAGTATCGTGAAATTGGTTTAGCATAATTTTGTTTTGTTAAATTATTTGAGAATAAATTTGGTGATTATTTTGGCATACCTATCACTGAGTTTTTAGAGAAATCTGCTCTGACCACCTAACTAAGCCCTATAAAATCTAATCGCCAATAGATTATGGTTGAAATCACTTTTGCTTCTTTAAATACATGACAGGCACCCTCTCTACTAACCAAACACCATTCTCAGTTTTAAAAAACTCAAAACCATCTTCATGCATTTGCTTACTGTCAATTTTTAGCAAAACCGGTCTTCCATAACGAGCACCGACACTCAATGCCGTTTTCTGCGTTTCGCTCAAATGAACATGATGTCTCTGCTGTTTGGTCAGTCCTTGTTCAAAAATTGAATCTAGAAATCGTTCAGCCGTTCCATGCAATAAAACATCAGGTGGCGTCATCGGCTCTAATTCGAGTTTCACTTTGATCGAATGGCCTTGATTCGCTTTGATTCTTAAGCCGTCGTCACTTACCAAGAAACGCTTCTTATCATTGGTTTCAACCACGGTGTCGATCAATTCTTTTGTAAGCTTAAACTTTCTAGTTTTTCCTATTAGTTCTTTTATATTTGCCCAACCTTCGTCACTTAACTCTAGGCCAATTGAGCCTGGTTGATGACGAAGGATGAAGCTTAAGTATTTAGATATTTTCTTTAAATCCATATTGTTATTTCCATTAGTCAGAACGGATTAGGGCTTCTTGAATTCACCAATAACCTCTATTTTCCCAACTATGTTTTTGTTTAGTTCTTCAAGCTCGCCCGCAGGCACCCACCACTCCGTGTGATGAGCAGCACCGACTTGCTCGATTTTATAGTTATCGACGAAGCTCCTATTCACTTCGAATTTAGTTACATACCCAATTCCACTATCTTTAATGTTCCATTGCGTGGCTATCTCTTTTGCGTATTGCTCATTAGTCACTGGGTAAAAAATTGGCTGGCCAGGCAATCGCGGCGGCCAGGCTGTGTACCCAGACTCTTTTACCAGTTTTAACTCTTCCGGCCCTATTGGCCGATACATTGTTATTGTTTTCATTTCCCTTGCCTCTCATTCTCCAGAGTTTCATTACCAACAACTGATAGGTCATTGGCCCATTTTCTAATTTCACTCGCCATAACAATTGCACTCGACCATTTCTCTGGGATGCCAGAAAAGCCATAATAGGCTCCAGCAATCTGCCCACAAATGGCGGCCGTTGTGTCGGCGTCGTTTCCAATGTTAGCTGAGAGCAGAATCGCTTCTTCAAAGCTATTTGAATTCATAAAGCACCAAAGCGCCGACTCTAAGCTTTCTATTACATATCCACTACCGGTTAACTCCTCATAACTTTTTGATAAGAAGGCCCCGTTGGCAATATCGATTACTTTTGGCGCATAAGGTTGGTACTTACTTTGCTCCAGAACAGTTTCTTTAGAAGGAGCTACACAGGCCTCCAAAATTAGATCTGTAAACAGTCGACAACTATCGATGCATTCCGCCGTGCCGTGAGTGGTTCGTGAACTCTCACCGGCATATTTAATTGCCAGCTCTCGGTTAGATGAGTAGAAAATCGGTATTGGCGCTAACCGCATTAACGAGCCATTGCCAGCTGCATCCTCGTCGATCGAACCGCTGAATGGCTCAGAGAACTCTATGTACTTATCGAGAGCGCTCATAACCGTACCGCCAATATCAAAGCAATCGCCTGTGCTACTCATATAGCCAACTCTCCACCAATTGCAATATCGGTTCATTTGGTCAACCGGGTCAAAGCCTGCTTTAGTCAGCAGACTATGAGTTAAGCAAAGCGCCATAGACGTATCATCTGTCCATTCACCCTTATTCAAGCGGAATGGCCCACCGCCTTGCATATCTGTAATTGGTTGAAAGGTTCCACGTGGCTTGAACTCCAAAGTAGTTCCAACTGCGTCACCTACAGCTAGGCCGACTAATGCACCTTCAAATTTATCTTGCATTACCTTCTCTAATACTTGTAAGTAAGTTGTTTAACTGCCTCTCAACCTTCGCATCAAAACAAACAAAGAGCACTTTTTCTATTTGCTCATGCTCAAGCAAAAACTCGCTGACTTCCGATATCGCAATCGCACACGCCTTATCAATTGGGTAGCGATACGCACCGCAGCTGATTGCTGGAAAAGCAATAGACTTGAGCTGGTTATCTAACGCGAGCTTCAAGCTTTCTCGATAACAAGACGCAAGCAGTTCTGCTTCACCCCGATCGCCGCCATACCAAACTGGGCCAACCGTATGAATAATGTGCTTAGCCGTGAGCTGATACCCACCTGTAATTTTTGCGGCGCCTGTTTTACAGCCACCCGCCTGTCTGCACTCGGCTAATAGCTCGGGGCCTGCAGCTCGATGAATCGCGCCATCGACGCCACCGCCGCCGCACATTGCGTTGTTCGCGGCGTTCACGATTGCATCTACTTGTTGCTGAGTAATGTCGCCATTGACTATTCGTATTCTGTTCATTGTTCTATTAACTAACTTAGTTCTGCAATTGCTCTCGCACTTCCATTAATGCAAAGCCAAGCAAGTTTTCACCTTTCCATAGATTTGGGTTTGATGCAGCCTCATCATCCTGGGCTAAACCAATACCCCACACTTTATCCACTGGGCTTGCCTCAACCAGCACACGCTTTCCAGTGTTTATAAGAAAATCCTTTAGTTCATCGTTGCTCGAAAATTTTGCTAGGTTCGCTTTAACCACCAACTCGAACTTGTTCTCGTTCCACACCGCTTGATCAAAACCTTTTACAGAGCGACCAACCGCTTTTACCGCACCAGGGTTCTTGGCTTGAAGTGCTTTTTCCATAGCATCAGTATCGCCAAATAGCTTGGCTTTGCCGTACATCATGTAGTGTTCGGCGGTGGCAAACCGGTTTTCACCATCGTTGAATGGAGATGTATACCACTGACTAAAGCAGCTTTTTGAAACTGTGTTGCCCTTGACTTGGTGGCCCCAAAAGAAAAGGTATTTCACTTTCTTGCCGCGGTTCACGTAGTTTACTAATTCTTCTCTTGTTCTTATTTTCATGACGTTCCCTATCACTCCTGCTATCGTAATGGGTTTCTCTAAATTTTATTCTTGTAGCGGTCTTGCAAAGTATGTGTCTCTATCGGCTTTAGTCGACCTAAATAGCTTCGCGGGCCGCTTACCAGCGATTTTACTGTTACCTGTTTCTTCCACCATACCAGCGGTTAATACCCGATTTCTGAAGGCCTTCGCCTGCAATGACCTACCCAGAATCATCTCAAAAACCGTTTGCAACTCAGTTAGCGTGAACTCTTTTGGCATTAGCTCAATCGGCAATGCGGTGTAGGTAGCCTTTGCATGCAATCTGGTCATCGTTATGTCGATTAAGGCATTGTGATCAAACGCTAACTTCTCTTTCTTGACCTTAGATAGCGGCCACCATTGGGTTGGCTTATCGGAACCGGCTAGCTTCACACGACTTATATCAACCAAGGCATAGTACAAAACGGTTAACGACCAACCTCGAGGGTCACGTTTAGGTGAACCTATTGTCTCAACTTGCTCTAAATACGCCGACGCCAAGCCTGTTTTCTGCTTGAGCTTGCGATGCGCCGCCGCTTCGGTGGACTTATCTTTTTTAAGATCAATAAACCCGCCCGGCAAAGCCCATTTGCCTTTACTGGGATGCTCGTTTCGATGCACTAAAAGCACATTCAACTCACCGTCAATCAAGGAAAAAATAGACATGTCGACGGTGCAAAGGGGCACATCAAAATCATGGATGTCGTAACTTTTAAGAAACTCTTT
Organism: uncultured Gammaproteobacteria bacterium; assembly: GCA_964516915.1. GTDB lineage: Bacteria > Pseudomonadota > Gammaproteobacteria > Arenicellales > Arenicellaceae > Arenicella. The sequence goes on along the minus strand of CAZEXS010000074.1, from coordinate 1,107 downwards.
TTCATTCATATTCTATTTTGTATAGCGTCGATCTCAACCAAAAATATAAGGTCTGTGAAACAGTAAATATATATTGTCATAGTGACATTAAACTGTCAACGCATAAAAATTTGCATGATTAGTTATGAGTTTCGTATTTTCAAAAACTTTTTTTCAAATTTTTTAAGGAAAAAAAAAGCAAAAATAAAAACCTATTTTTATCACTTAATTCGGCTTAGAAAACAACCAGAATAAAACGGGTCTATTGTTAACAATAAATCGTGCAATAGAGAACAAAAAATCAAACAATAAATTTATCGTATCTGACTGTTAAATATAGATATTTTTAACTTAACGCAAACGCGAAAACATCTGCCATTAATTGCGTATTTTTACTCAAAAACTACTTACGAAAAGTAGGCAAATTCTTATGAAAATAGCCACAAATAAACGCCTTGAAAATACTGCTGATATTTTTACCCAGATAAGAAGCACAAAATCAACATTGAAAAATTAGTTGTTGACAGAAAAAAAATTCGCGAATAGAGTTCGCCTCATCAACACCGCTGAAACATTTTTCTTGCGGTGATTTTTTAAACTAACAAATTTTGAGCAAAATGAATTTATTATCACTAATACGCCCCACGAACCATGCGCCGAAAGCGCAGGCCTCGTACCGCCAAAGTGATTTGGAGAGATACGTTTGCTAGGTATGAATTAGATCTGAATCATTAGATTTATTCGAAAGCCTAGCCTAATCCGCTAGGCTTTTTTATTTCAGGTCTAGTAAACCGAACAATTAACGAATATGAAAAATTACAGGGTATAGCTCAGTCTGGTTAGAGTCCTCGCTTTGGAAGCAAGATGCCGGTGGTTCGCATACCCCACAAGGGGGTACCGAGGTCCATCTACCCTGACCAAATAACTTAGAAGATAAAACAACATGATTAGTTTATTAAAAATATTAGTAACGGGACGACATAGCAGTCTGCCCAAATTATATGCGACGAATTCGCAGGCCGACCTACGCTCGAATTATGAGCTCGAGGATCATATGCATGCTAGGTGAGTAATATTTCGATTATTCGATTTTTACTGAGGCCTAGCAGAAATGTTAGGCCTTTTTTT
>CAZEXS010000073.1:0-16444 GCA_964516915.1 uncultured Gammaproteobacteria bacterium | reverse complement strand
GCCACCAGCGTGGCCGACTTGACGTTCTTCTCCTTTAAAACAGCGTGCAGGTCATTGGCCCAGACTTTTCTAGACGCGCTGTAATCTGTCGGCTCCCATGGCTTTCCAGAACCTCCATGACCGCGCAGATCATAGGCAATTAATCGGTAGCGCTCTGCCAAGTCTGATTCAAACTGCGGAAGCCAAGACAAGTGACTTTGCGACATACCATGGACAAAAACAATAACATCTCCGTCAGCATTACCGCCTTCCGCAACCAGTATCGGCACCTCATCGGCGCCTTTTATAATGGCGTAATCTAACTCAGCGTAAACGTCGTTAGCCCGCCCTAAAATGATCAAGGTGAGCAGTGCAATGACTCGAAACGATCTAACCATATATTAGCTCCACGGTTTTGACTCCGATTGGCGACTTCCAACTTCTATTCAATAATTGTGTCAGTAATTAATTCTACTCTTTAAGGCAATACTGTGTGATCGCCAGAATACTCAAAAACAAACCCAAGCATGGAATAATAGCAACACAGGCGGAGATGGCACCAATACCTTGTTGGGCCAAATCCATACATCCTACATAGCCTCAGACACTCAATACCACTCCCGTCAACGCCACGCGCAAGTCCGAAGCATCACCTTCTACGGCAGTGTAAATACCGTACTCTAATAAAAGCGAAGCCCTGAACATGGAATATTACCAAGCGTACTATCATGGCTCATTTCAACCGGCCGCTCAGTCAGTAATTCTTGATTTTTCCCGACATTTATAGCCGGCTCTGGTGGCGCCATTTCTGAATAAATACGACTACTGAGTTTTTCGAGAAAAGGAACCAATCAAGGTCCACTTTCCATCTACTCTAGTCCAAACGTGGATGTTCTGAAATTTATCGTTGGCCGCTTCACCACCTGGCCTGCGCGTTCTATGCGTCGAAAAATAGGCCACTGCGGCATCTCCAGCAACCGTAAACCCATCTAAGCTCAGCACAATTTTTTCGCCTGGTTGAAACGGGTTCTTCGCGACCATTTCCCGCAAGCTTTGTAATTTGGTCGGTTGATCTAGCCCAAATGGCCAACCGAGGTAGTTTGGATTGCTGTTCCCTATGTAAAACTCAACATCGCCCACTGCACGTCGTTCATAAATGGTTTGCTCAAGCTCCCATATACGGGCTTTGTCGGCTTCATAATCATCGGTTGATTGCGCGAACGTGGTTACCTTGTTAGCACAAGCCGACAAAAATAGGGCCAAAGATACTAAAGCCCCTTTTACAATGAATTTCATACTGCACGTTTCCTTTTTATTGAATTTAAACTTTGGGCAGAAGCCTACCGACAAGTGAGAAAACTGCCTGCCTCTCTCGCTAGCGAGAATCCAGCTGCTCGGAATATCTTAACGAGTTCTTATGCTAGCTGTCGCATCATGTGGGAGCCCGCGATCTAAACTTCTGATTAGCGACTACCAACTTCTATTCAATCGTTGTGTCGGTAACTAATTCTAGCCTTTTAGGCGATACTGCGTAATTGCTAAAATACTCAAAAACAAACCCAGACACGGAATAATAGCAACACAGGCGTAGATGGCACGAATTCCTTCTTGGGTCGGATCCATACCTCCGACATAGCCACCGATACTCAATACCACGCCCGTCAAGGCTACGCCCAAGGCTGAAGCACCACGCTCTACAGTAGTGTAAATGCCGGTCATCGCACCTTCATGACGAATACCATTGATCTTTAAGTCGTGCTCCAGAACATCAGGCAACATGGCTTGAGTTGCTAACAACACACCGCCGCCAGCTAAGCCCAAACAAAACCCTCGAAGCCCCAAAAGAAACTTAGTTTCTTCTGGCCCAGCCAATAGCCAAGTTAAATTGACGGCAATGAGCGCAGTGGCCGCTATGAAGAAGCAAACTCGTTTGCTGTACGCTTTTGATACTTTTAACCAAAAGGGCTGTGATATGAGCATACCCGCGGTTGCTGAAGTTGCGTATATCCCTAACCATGAAAGCGGTTGTACGAGAATATCGGTGACAAAAAATGCCTTTGCAGCAGCGCCAACACCGGTACTCGCCACGATGAATATTTTGGCAATTAAGAGAAACACAAATGGCCGGTTAGCGACCACTTTGCGAAGGTTTAGAAACTTCGCCTTTGGTTTATTTTCTTTGTCTTCGTATATAGGTGCATTGCGGGTAGTCCAAAAGCAAGTGAGCCCGACAATAAGAGCCACTGCGCCGACCACAAATGACATTTTCGCAAAACCAATTGAGCCGCCGCCAAAATACGTTATGAGCCAAGGCGCCATGGCACCGCCAAACAATGTGCCGATGGCCGTTCCATATATCCTGAAGGTAAATAGATAAGTCCGCTCATGATGATTCTGGGTCATCTCAACGGGCATTGCCATGTAAGGCACGTTGAACACCGTATATGAGATGGCGTACATCGCTAAGCCGAAAAAAACCATCGCGGTCATATAACTTGGTGCTACGACCAACGGTACCGCAAAGAGTATAATGGGGCTTAATGCCAGCAGGAAACTACCGACCAAAAGAAATGGCCTGCGACGCCCCCAAGGTGACTTGGTTTTATCGCTGAGCATCCCTACAAAGATGTCTATAAAGGCATCAAAAATGCGAGAGCCGGCAATCACCAAGCCCGCGAAATAAGCCGCGATCGCTAGGTGATCGACAAAGTACTTAAGCAGCAGGCCATTAGTGACGTTCAACACCGTCATCGTGGCAATTGAGCCTATCCCCCAACCTAAGCAAGCACTAAAAGGAAGCTTTACTGCTTGCCCCGTTAATTGTGATTGTCCGGGAGCTGAATTGCCCTCGTTTGAACCTGTGTTCATGTCTTAATCCATTTGTATTTTTAAGCTAATGAAAAGTCAAAACCGAATGAAATTTTGACCGACATAACTTTCGTGAGTTAAACGATACGCAGATTGGTGTCGCCAGACGACAGCGGTATACAGCCGTCTTTTTTAACCACCATCATATCCTCAACGTGCGTCGTACCCCAACCAATTTCATTGTGAGGCATATCTAGTGTAAATACAGAGTTCTCATGAAAGCGAAGCTCTGAGTATGGAATATTGCCAGGCGTACTTTCATGGCCTGTTTCAACCGGGTGATCGGTGTGCTCCAAGCCAACGTCATGTGGCCCAGCGAATCCTATTTCAAAGCCTTCTTCCAACATCATTTCGCTGAATTTTTTGCAGACATCCACATAGAGCATACCTGGCCGAATGATTTGATAAAGCTCGCGGCTAATTCTGGTGTTTGCCTCGATTCTAGAAACCAATTCGTCGGTAGGACTGCCTAACACAACTGTTCTGCCCACATCACCATGATAGCCATTGATGTGACCAACCGAGTCCAGCTTCATAAAGTCACCGATTTCAGCCGTCCCGGAATTCACTCCGTTAACATTCGCAATCAACCATTTGGACTGACCGCCTAGCTCCGCCCATTTGCGAGCATGATTATACTCAATATCAATTAGCGGCTGACCCGGCTCAATTTTTCCAATTGCGTAATCCAACGCTGTCTCATTATATTGCGATGCGATTTTTATTAGCGAAAGCTCGGCTTCGGTTTTCACCATACGAATTTCTTTGAAGACATTGCACGCGTCCACAGAAGTCATGTCTGGCAAACCCGTATCATTTAACCAAAGACCAACTCGCGGGTCGTCAAACCCTATACGCCCTTGCTCGCCGCCGCCAGCCTTGATAGCGTCTTTCAACCCTTGCAACGCAGATGGCGTTGTTTTACCGGTGAAGCGCTCAAAAAACTGCTGCTGTATAAGATCGCCTCTTTTCATTTTAACGCCTTCGCGTGTGGGCCATATCCCCGGCTTTTCAATGGCGATAACATCGCCGTCTGCCCGACGTAAAGGGTTACTATTTTCGTCCATTTTAGGGCCAGAAATTGGAATAACGTTGTCAATCCAAGTTGGCCTGTAGTCCAGATGATACAACATGGTTCCATGCAATATCAGCGCCGGCTCAGCATCCGGATCCCGAGGGAAAAACGCGAATGTTGAAAAGTGTCTTCCCATCCATTGCATGATGCCGTGGTGACTGGAAAGATAATATATGTTGTGAGGGATCGATGCGACTAAGCCAGATAAGTCGTACTTATCCATAATCTCATAGGCTCGCTCAACGTTTACTAACTTGTTCGCTTTAAATGAGTGTTCGATAAGCGATTCTTGATTTGTACCTAACATTTATAAATAGCCTCTATGCTTGTTATATCTGCAAAATTCTTCTACAAAATCTTTCGAGAGAAAGAACCCATCAAGGTCCATTCACCGTCGACTCGAGTCCAGACGTGGATGTTCTGAAATCTATTTTCAACAACCTCACCACCTGGTTTACGTGTTCTATGGGTAGAAAAGTAGGCAATAGCCGTGTCACCCTCAACCGCAAAGCCATCTAAGGTCACCTTAATTTCTTCACCTGCTTGAAAGGGATTCTCTGAAACCCACTCCCGTAAACTGTCCAACTTAGTGGGCTCGTTTAGGCCATATGGCCAACCAAGATAATTAGGATTGCTGTTATCCAAATAAAACTGAATATCACCCACGGCACGCCGTTCATAGATACTCTGCTCTAATTCCCATACGCGAGCTTTGTCGGTTTGATAACCAACGGTCGCTGGCTCTTTATGAGCGCATGCCGACAAGATGGTTAAGAATGACACCAGTGCGCTCCTTACAAAAAATTTCATGCGTTAACTTCCTTTCTAAAAAAAGATCTTTGGGCGGAAAAATGTCCTTAAGGGGTAGGTATTTTCTAGACACTACTGCTTCCCGCCCAAAGATGTGCTGTTTTGAATTAGGTTTTAGAACTCGAATGTAGCGCGAACCCCAATCTCCCGGCCTCGACGTTGCGTCGCACTTGCCGCACGCAAAGTACTAAACGTTCCAAATACGATTGGCACTTGTGAGAGATCACCAAGAGCCGCAGCAGACACCCAGCCCTCATCATCGAATACGTTATTAACGTAGCCTTCCACCCGCAAATTATCCTTGGTAACGCCTAGACGAAAATTTGAGGTAACGCTCGAATCCACCCAACTCAAATTGGTCGGTGAAGTAAAGGTCTTACCTTGATACAGAACATCTGCGCGGGTAAACCAGTCCCAATTGTTCGACAAGGTGCCACCGTAGCTAGCAGAGAGGCTGCCGCTGGTTTTCGGTGTCTGCGGCAATGTGTTGCCATCAATTCTGTATCCTTCACCTCGACTAAGGCCAAACAAAGTATTGAGACCGGATTGAACGAAATCCACGTATTTAGCGTCGTTCCAGTTGGCGGTCAGGCTTAGAGTAAGCGCCCCAGTAGTATAATTGGCATCAAACTCAACACCCTTGATTTCACCTTCACCAGAAATAAGAGCATTTTGGAAACCAGTTGCGCCTGGCGGCACAAAAGCAACCGAAGACTTCATGTTTTCCCACTCCATTTGGAAGGCCGCAAGAGAGTAATTCAAGCGCCCATCAAGCAAACTTTGCTTCACGCCAATTTCAAAATTCTTCAACAATTCCGCAGGAATAGAATCTTGCAGTTCTGGAAAGTCAGCCTGCACCGCAGCCTGATCCGCCGCGCTCAGCGCGATAAACTGTGGATTAAATTGCCCAGGCAAGGTGCCTTCAGAGTAACTGGCATAGACGAGCATATCATCCTTGGGCTTGTAGCTTAGGATTGCACGTGGCAAAAACTCATTCGACTCAAGCTCATCTTCAGCCGTTTGTGTATCAATATTGCCAGCAAAGTTAGTCACTTTATCGGACTGATATCGACCTTCTAATGAGAGCGTAAGACTGTCGGACAAATCATATTCAACGGACCCAAAAACGCCAGTTGTTTCAATTTCGTCACTATTATTTCCTGAGTTCGCTGTACCGACTACGCGTATTTGAAAGCGCCCAAAAAAGTCGATCTGATTCGTCGCTTCAATGGCATTACCAAACGCGCCGCGAACCTCTTGATTATAGTAGTTCACGCCAATCAAGGCTCGAAGGGGGCCATTGTTGTCAAAAGCAAGTTTCAATTCACCCGAGTAATCTTCGAATTTGTTGGGTGCCGCATAGAAAAATGACTGATTATCAGTGTAGTCGCCATCGGCAATCCGTATCACGTCTTGATCGTTGTACGCCACATTTCCAGACAGCGTAAATCGGTCACTCAAATTAAAGTCGAACGTCGTCGCTAAACGCGTTGTTTGTCTTCGCAGCCCAAAATGATCAAGCGCAGGCGCATCATCCAGCGCAGCGAGGTTCAGACTGTTGTCTACAAATATGGCGCGCCCATCGGCCTCCGGCAGACCAAATGCAGGGTTGGCGGGAAGAAAAGGCAAAACGGTGTTTGAACTCACCGGAATATTCTCCGGCAAAGCACCGCAAACTTGCGGCCCTCGGAGGGTGACATTACGACTCGCGCCCGACGCATCAAGCACTGTTAGTGGCGTGCCAATCGGGCAATTTCCAACATCCGCAAACCGAATTAACCCGGTGGCTGGCGCACCATCTTCATCCTCAATGTACGAGCCGCGAAATTTGATTCGGACATTTTCAGAAGGTGTAAAAAGCAATGTACCGTGAAACGAGTCTGTAGTTTCCTCGCCCAATTCACCGCCATCGGTGGCCGTTATATAAGCCCCGTTGCGCATTTTCGCCAACGTTAACCGACCGGATAATTTATCGTCAATCAATGGCCCTTCAAGTGACACCGATGCGCGGTAACTGTCATTGGTTGGGCTGTACTCCGTGGTTACCTTGCCCCCAAACTCATTGGCCGGATCAACGGTTGTGTAATTGATCGCACCGCCAAAAGTCGAACGACCAAAATAAGCTGATTGCGGGCCCTTGATTACCTCAACCTGTTCAATATCTTCAAACCCGATAGATTGTGCGCCGCCAAGAACGTAAACGCCATCTACAAACAGCGAACCGACTTGGTTTGATGGAGTGTTACTGATTGAAGTCAGACCACGAAACCTGATAGCCGGCAAATAACGGCCTGCGAACAAGCCTGATGATTGTGATTTGTAATCAAGACCAGGCGTATATTGAGTCAAGTCTTCAAGGTTATCGATACCCGCTTCTTCGATGCTTGCAGCACTGAAGGCCTGAATAGAAAGCGGCGCATCAATGAGTCGCTCATCACGTTTCCGCGCTGTAACGATGATCTCATCTAACACTAGCGAGGAGCGCTCGTTTTCTGCCCCGTCATTTGGCTGTTGCGTATCCTGCGCCCAAATAGGCGTAGACGCCGCGCTAAATAGAAGTGCAGATGCGACAGCCGCACTGACTCTGGTTCGTTTATTTTTTATGTTTTTCATAAGAATCTCTCTCCACATTTTCAAGAAGTTGTTCACGATTTCGTATATAGTTATACAGTTAACTGTACAACCAGTCAATTGAGAATTTTACGAAATTTGATTTTTCGATAAAAACCAAAATAGGGAGGTTGTTAAAATAATATTTATTTGAAGCCTTCCCTAGAAAAATATGCCACACTAAACGAAGGAGGAAAGATTCCAGTATGAATTCAGAAAAACCAAATCGACTACCTCAGTACCTTATTATTGCGGAAACCATACGAAGTTGGATTAGATCAGGGAAATACAAAGTTGGCGACTCGATTGCGACAACCGGTGAACTGGCAGAGCAATTTGGAGTTGCAAGAGGCACCATAAACGAAGCTTTGCGCGAACTGTCAAGCCAGGGTGTGATCCTCACCTCAAGAGGAAAAAAATCGACGGTCAAGAGCTCCCCCCTTATTAGACCAGTACTGACAAAAATGAAATTGGGGGATCAAATTCTGGTTGAGAAAGTCAGTGACGAACAAAAGAAAGTTGTGTCGATTCATACCGTGCGCGCAGGCCAAGAATTGCATACGTCTCTTGGTTTTGACACCACGGAACCGTTGATACAAATTGAAATAGTTAATTACCTGAATGATCGTCGCAATGCATACGTGGTTTATTATATTCACGACTTTTTACACGGAGAAGCAAGCTTGGACGACACCGATACGATTATCAAAAAGCTTGAGCAAATAAAGACCGATTCTAACCCGGCTGAAACTCGCTTTTCGGCCATCGTTGCCGACATCGAATTATCAAACAAACTTCAAATTAATGTTGGCTCACCCGTCATAAGGTATCGCCGACTGATATCACATGGGCGCTCTCACTTGGTTCTGTACTGCGAAGCGTTTCTGCGCAGTGATGACTGCGAGTACCAATTCTAATAGTTTCTAGTATCTAATAATTTCTAATAATGGCTTGCTGGATTTGCTAGATACTTAACGGCATGAGTATCTAACTCTGTCACTCGAAATAAAAGACGCTGTATTTCGCCCGCACAGCTTATAGATAGATTGCTTGCTGACCGATGTCATGAATCGGCTCGGCGCCGTCTTGGGTAATCAGCATTAGGTCTTCGAGATGGACAGACCCACCGATACCCGTTTCCAACACAGGACAATCGATACTGATGATCATGCCTGGGCGCAATACAATGTCCTCTCGACGAGGGGAACTTCCATCGCCGATATGATCGGTATGAAACACACCAACACTGTGTGGAGAAAAACTCACTCGATACGTGGCTCCCTGTTCATGCATGGCCTTTTGACCGAGCGCCCTAATTTCTGAAAATTTGAGACCGGGTTTGAGTTTAGCCCGCAAAGAGTCCCATGCTTTGCCAACCGCAACCTGAGCTCGCATCACCGACTTTGGGACGTCACCCATAAAAACCGTGCGGCCATAATCCCCAAGATACCCTTGATAATCACCGACGCAGTCAATCAAAAAAGCTTGACCATTACTCAATTCATGCTGATAGCGTTCGTCAGAGACTCGGTCTATCACCATAAAAATACCATTAGCATTGCGCTTAGCCAGCTCACTGTAGAATGCGCGACGCAAGTCTTGGTGTGTTGCCCCTGGGCCGATTTGCTCAACAGCAGCGTGAGCTGCTTTGATATTGATCTTCGAGGCTTGTCGCATTAGTTCAATTTCGAGCTTTGACTTTACCGTCCGGATTCGTCTTAAGGCGTCATCGCTGGAAGTAAGTTGTGCGTCAGGTGCAAATTCTGTCAACACCTTAGCGATGCCAGGATTATCGTAAGCTAAGCGACCCTTGCTTACATTTGCTGATTTCAGCGCCGCCGAAACAGCGTGACCAACAGAGTTATGCAGCGCTTTTTTTTGTATTGCTTGCCGAGTCGATGAAATACGATTTCGCTCAACGAAACTCATATCGGCCTCGTCACGGTCATTGAATTTGATGGAATTCAAGGCGGCATCTTGCTCTAATTCACTCGCGTTTGGGCCTGCATACAAAAACAGTTCATTGTCGCTGAATGCATCTACATCGGCCGCCAAGTAGTAAAACAGAAAGCCCGACATAACGACAAGCACTCTGGGCTCAGGCTCGTTAACGACGATGGCGAAATTAGACGGTGGCCAACCCATCTTGGATAAGACCGGTAAAAAGCCCGTCGCCTGTTGAAAACTCCGCCCATCACCCAGCACCAAGGCATCGACCTTCAGGTCATGCATTACCCTTTGCGCTTCTTCAAGGTTAAGCCGTGTCCCTGATAGTGCTGATTTGCTCGTTGTTGAATTTACTGGCGTACTTGGAGGCATTGTTTTACTTTCTGCTGCCTGCAACAGTTGCGGTGACGAGATTGCCGCACCGGCTGTCGCCATTAACTGCATGGCTACACGCCTGTTGATTGTCAAGTCAATGTCACTCATCAATGTTCTCCGGTGAAGGTAAAGTTAGGCAAAGGTATTCACAGCTAGTTTCGTATAGCCCTATCATAGAAGAACACATGTACAAGCCATAATCATCAAGCGGCAAGGCACTTTTAATTTACTGAAGCCGTTTATTGAAACCGATTGCTCGAACCCTTAGGCAGCTAATACCCCAAACTGGTCGTTTTAGTATCTGAAACAACAAACAAAGATGTATAGTTTACTGCACAACATATCATTAAAGCAAATCGAACGGGAGACGGCCCAGTTACACGAGTAACGCTAAACTTCACTGTAAAAAAGAATGCAACTTCTATCCCAATATAAAGATCACTGCCGACGGTATCGACTTAGCCCATAGAAAACTTTGACTGAACACGCCAGCTCCAATTGGTATTCCGATGCATATTCTGATGTCTATATTCGCAATCAATTTGCAGCCTATCTAAATCAGTGTGCAGTGTTTTAAATGGATACTAAACCGCACTTCGCGTTAGTAGCACGAAGATGACGCCACCAACGCGCAAGAATTTTTCAACACCTTTGAGAGCAACGATTTTAGAGAAACTTATGCGGCTTTTTTAGCAAAATAGCGGCTCGACTTATAGTTTATATATTAAAGGTATGGGCAAGATAACTTTAGGGGCTTTGGATAAAGCAAAATCCATTGCTAGTTCACTCGAATTATCCATACAAAGAACAAGTAAATTCCTCTTAGTTATAAAATTAACGCGGTTTTGTAATTGTCGTGTAGAAACGCTTAAGTTATCGAGGCGCTTTCCTGTCTAAATAATATGTCCACCAATGCGCTCTGCGCAGTACTCGATCACTATAATCAAGTCACCATGTTGAGTTATAGAGCATTTCGGTATAGTTAAAAGAGCTGGGACTTCACATGAAAAACCTTAATCGAAGAGAGCGAATCTCTCAAAAAGGTCGGTCGTCACTCGACCTCAACAGGGCGACAAAATCAAAAGCCCTTAGGAATACAAATAGATTTAATATTTATACTCCCAAGTATATTGATGAGATTAATATGCGGCCGGCTTCATTGAAAGCCAGCCGATACATCGGCCGCGAGATCAGCGAGGACATACCAGAACTGCGTCCTCTTGCGTGGCTATAGCACCTGCCTTTCGGCTATTAAATGAAACCTTTGGCCTACATGCCCTCTAAAAACAAATCACCGCCACACCATTCGTTTCCAATACTACAGGGAAACATACCTCATCGTTTACCTCACACAAATTACCTATACCGTCTCGATCAGAGTCAGCTTGATCCGGGTTTGGAATTATCGGGCAGTTATCAACATCATCATTTACCAAATCGGCATCATCGTCTACATCACCTATATCGCACATTCCATCAGAATCAGTATCTAAGCCATCATCAAGTAAATTGAAGGTGCCTGATGAACAATCATCACATTGATCACTATCATCGTCACTGCAAACTAATGGGTTGAATGAGTCAGTATCAAATGCATCTGGTGCACCATCGTTATCTATATCTGGGTCACATACATCACCGAACAAATCCTGATCAAAATTCGCCTGATTTGAATTAGCAATCAGTGGGCAATTATCAACCACGGGACTCGTAACAAATCCTACCGGTAATGCTTCGCCTGAACAGACTGTTGTCTCTTCACCCGCACCAATCGTATCTAAGTCAACGTCAACAAAGCCATTTAGAATTTGGAACAGCTCAGGGTCAGTAATTGCACAATCGTTAACATTGAGTGTTTGGTCTCCATCAATATCATCGTCACAGACGTCGCCGAATTCATCGTTATCCAAATTGGCTTGATTTGGGTTGGACAATGCCGAGCAGTTATCTTCTGCATTGGCTATCTCGTCATTATCTGTATCATCAAGCATTGAAAGGCTTAGTGACAAAAAGTCCGTACCAGACGTTAATGAAACACGAGTAGCTTCTTCTATCTTGCCGGTAGTTCCAGCATTAGAATAAAACACTGTATCAACTAGCTCATTACAATCATCACAAAAGTAATCCACTAAGAAGCCTGCAGTAGCAACTGACGTCGGTATCTCAAAGGAATAAACACTTGTGCGTTCCTGAGCAGGAATTTCAATTGAATAACCATCGCTCTGACTTTGTCTCGGCAAAGTATCTCGGGGAGACAATATGTCACCCGTCGGATCACCATTTTCATCGACAACTGAAAGCCTTAGAAATCCGATCAAATCTTCTTCTTGAGAATCCAATTCAGACCTGGAAATGACACCGCCAACAACCTCACTTTCCAATAGAGTTAAGTTATTGTCAGACAACACAGAACCACCAGAAATCAAATCAGCTTTCTCCGCAATGAACTGAGTCGCGCTGGCCGAATAATAGCCATTTTTCAAAATGCCATCACAGAGCCGGCAGTCGTATTCGACCCGATACTCCGCCCCTTCTAATGCCGGAACCGTAATTGAATACTCGCCGCTTTCGGCGACATTCAACTTAGAAAACGAATTAAAATCTCCCAATGCACCCTCAGTAGGCGATACACCAACCGCCAGCACACTCGGTGAAATATTTTCGTTTAAAGACTCAGGAGCTTGAACCACACCCGATATCGTAAGGCCAGCTAGCATTTCAAGTACCAAATCTTGATTATCAGATGCACTTGCAAGTAAACCTGTTTGTGATGCTGCTAACGTAGCTGGCAGATCATTCGATACATAAAACCCTTGCTTAAACGTACCTTCACCGCAACCGGCTGGGCATCTATAACGAATCTGATAGAAACTATCGGATATTTCTGGCACTTCGATTGAGAATTCTGTACTCAAATCTCCATCACCTATCAGCAATTGTTGACCGAGCCCGAAAAATAGAAATCCGTTTTCAATTTCACCGCTGCCATTTGTAATATCTACTAATATATTAGCGGCAACCTCTGAGGTGCCTTGCTCTAATATACTTCGTTTTAATTCCCCTGAAATTTGGGTAGATGCCACCATCTCTAGATTAATACCATCAATGCTGTCGTTTTCTACAATCAATGTTTCAGCATTACTCATTGGCACTTGTGTTCCACTAGAATTGTAGTGCCCAGAAACCCAGATACTCTCACAATCAAAACATATATAAGTCAGGGATATATTTCTATTTCGTGCCACGGACAGACTGTACTCAATCTGATCTTCACCGCCCGGTATTTCAACAAACTTTGACTCAATAACTCCAGCAGACTCTCTAGCCACCAACTGAACTGTAATAGGTTGGCTATTATCTGAGTCTGCAGGCCGGCTTACAACTCCGGAGATAATAACCGCTTCAAGCAAATCTATGTCGACACTAGTGGGCAGAGCATCAGTGTCAAAAATAAATGCGCTAGCTTCATCCTCGACCGAACCATTTTCACCCACGAATGCTGAACTGACTAATAACTCATCACATAAGTCACATAAATAACTGACGCGTAACTGCTGACCTGGAATGTCTGGCAACGACGCTTCATACGGAACGCTGGTATCTCCAACTGTAATTTCCACAAAAGCGAAATCAGAAACAATAGCACTTCCCTCTTGTGGATCCAAAATATCTAGTTGAACTAATACTCTCGTTACACCTTCAGGGGATATACCTTCAGGCAAGCGAACTTCACCAGAAACATCGATTTTGCCCAGCAGTATCAATGGATCATTCAACGCCTGTTGGACATCGGTAATTTCTTCTGCCGTAGAAAACGAAGCCTGGGTACCCTCAGATGAGTAAAAGCCTCGACCAAAAAGCCCATCACAACCACTGAAACACGAATAGCTCAAAATATAGCTGTCTGATTCCGAAGCAAGTGGCAAAGTTAGTGCGAAATCTGCAGAAGATTGACCGCTCGCTATGAAGACATCGACCGAATAAACATCAGAAAAATCGCTCGCTTCGACAAAAACACGCAAAAACAGATCACTTGTAGCCGCGTCTCCTGATGGGCGTTCTATGACACCGTTGACCAGTTGTGCGTCAATTATTTCCAGCGTCGTTCCTTGTAACGTTTCTAAATCAGTCACTGGGGTCACATCAAACCCACGAATAAATGACGTGCCATCAAATCTACCTTGCGGTAAATACCCATCGCACGAAGAACAGGAGTATCTTATCTCATATTCTCCGAAGCGTTCCGCGATCATCGAAAATGGAGCCGAACTAGAACCTTCAGGGATGAACACTTGATCAGAGGAAAATACTCCCGAAGAACGATTAAAGGCGCTTATTTCGATGAATGAATCAGCCGTGGCTGTTTCACCATTTGGCAGTGCTAAAACGCCACTAAATTCAAACGGCTCTAATAAATTAAACGTCTGACCGGCCAAGTTATCTACCGGGGTGAGCTGTCTTGCTGACAGATCAGAAAATGCAACTCCGTCAAAGTGACCTTCATCAAGCACACCGTCACAGCTAAAGCACGAATAACTCAAAAACAAATCGGGCAGATTTTCGGGCACAATAAAAGTCACAAGCGCAGAGCTGGAGCCAATAGGTATATGAAAAGAATTAAAAACATCTAGGCCGCCATTTTCACTAACAAGACTCAAATTTCCAAATAGGTCTTGGCTTGCTGGATCTCCATTGGGCGTTGCGATACTAAAACTGAGTTCAGTAGATTGCAATAAAGGAATGTTCGCTCCATCAAAAGCACTCGCATTGCTAACGGTGACTGCGCCATTTCGTGAAAATACTGAGCCCACACCGTCGAAGTAGCCGATATCAGTGAACCCAGAACACCCAAAACATAAATAACGCAGAGAAAAATCAGATGATGACGGGGGCACTGACACTTTAACTTCTTTAGATCTTTCACCTGAATCTGGCGAAAAGTCGAAGGTTCCGAAATAACTTGTAAATGTTTGATTATCAAAAACTTCAATCTCCCCAAAGAGAAAGTCGCTCAGTTCAGGGACACCTTCAGGTATGACCACATTAACTGTAATGGTTTGTGCCTCAATTAGTGTTAAAGTTTCGTTCTCCAAAACACTCAAATCCAGTATCGGGTCTAGTAGAAAACCGGAGGTCGCAATAAACTGGCTTCCATCAAAGTTGCCAGTTCGTAAGGTGCCTGGGCAATCAGAACAAATATACGCAATGCTATATTCGCCACTTAAACTTTGCACCCCTATTGAATAGCTAGCAACTGAGTCTCCAATTTCGAATTGGGCCTGACCCTGACTAAAAGCACCCGTCTGGAGATCAACAATCTGTATAAAAGCAGAGGTTACCTCTAGCGCCTGTTGACCATTTGGAAGCTGTAAATTGCCTGTCAAAAAAATCGGCTCTAACATCAAAAATTCAACGCCAGCCTCACCTAAAGGTGAAATTGGTTCAGTCACAGACAGGATAGAAGCCACGGATCCATCAGCCGAATAAAAGCCTGTTTGAGCAGCACCTGAAGGACAGCCATCACCCAGCATGAAAAATGAACAATCATAGCTCAGCGTGAAACCCTCAGTGCTAGAAGTGACAGGCACTCTAAAGCTAAAGTCGACTGAAGATTCCCCCGCAGAAATAATCAATGAAAACAAACAGTCCAGGTTACTTTGAGAAGGCAATTCGTGTATGCACAGGCTATTTTGGACTGCTGCGCTTTGATCAATATTTGGGCCACGCACCAACTGACCAGATATCTCTACGGCAGCGAGGACATCCATATTGAGGTCAGATGATATATCGGCAACCCGCTCAGCAGAAAACGCAGATGGCGTAGTTCCACCTTGGCTATTAAAATAGCCTTCGCAAAATATTTCCTCATTGGTATCTTCTGAACAAAGGTAGCCGACCTCATAAGAAAAACCAGGCGGTAACGCTGGAACTCGTGCAGACAAAGACAACACTGAGCCCATTGCGCTTGAGTTTTCAGAAAACGGCGAAGACCATGACTCAAACGCGCCGAAATCAGAGCCTGGGCCCGAAAAACCATTTGTAACCCGAACAACTAAGCGAGATTGTCCTGTGTAAGAGCCATCTAACTGCGCAGGCAAACTCAAATTAATAGTCAGGGGCTGGCCTTCAAGAGCCGAAAAGTCCAGGCCAGAAATCGTCTCACTCATCGGATTATCACGAAAATTTGATAACCCTTCCGCCAGGCCCACAAAACCAACACTCCCTGTATTAGTAAAATAAGAGTCAACTAATTGATTCTGACATGAATTACAACGAAACTGGAGGACTATTGTTTCACCCATACCTCCTGTCTGTTCAATAAATTGGTTGTCGGTAATTACAACACTATACGCATAGTCAGTCGTGCCTGAATCGTAAGTGAAAGACTGACTACTAGAAACACCAGTATCGAAGCCAATACTGTCATAAATTTGCGCTGATACTGAAAAGGTATCGCCTCCCTCTAATACGTTTTGCGGTATCGCCAATGAGCCTTGAAAAGTTTTACTCGCACCGAGTGCTTGAGTACTGGTGAAAAGCAATGCACTGAACATTGCGACTGTAAAAAGGGTTTGCATAATTTTTTCCATCGAAATGGCTCCGTGCTCAATTAATTCGCAATTCAATTAAATACTTGGTTGTAACGTTTGATTGTCTCGTAGACCAATCGCTGCCGCTCTTCATAGGCACGAGCCTGCGATGAGCTAGAATAGCTTTGGGGAGTGGTATTCGCGACTATTTGTTTTTTTTGTTCTACAACACTACGGTAATGACGAACCA
>CAZEXS010000072.1:0-16547 GCA_964516915.1 uncultured Gammaproteobacteria bacterium | reverse complement strand
ATAGACTGTACCTGCGCGCGCGCCCTGCAATGCAGATTCGCTGCCAACAATGACGATATCACCGCCGCCTTGGCGCTTCATTAGTGGTAAATAATGCTTAATAATGAACAAATTACTGACTAAATTCACGTCCACTAAACGCTGAATCTGTGCATTTGAAAACTGCTCTAGCCCTCCAAACTGCCCTGCACCGGCATTTAACACAAGAGCCCCAATACTTTTAGGAAGGTCACCCAATTTAGACGAAAGTTCATTGAGTTCACCCAAATCACAGATGATTTTTTCGAACCGAGCATCATACTGGCCCGCTATCACCGAACGCGCGTGTTCGAAATCTCGCCCTAAGCCACTTACCTGCACACCTAGCTCGAGGAGCTTGACGACGGTAGCCAACCCGATTCCACGAGTGGCGCCAGTAACCAACGCGGATCGTTTTAGTAAAGTGTCCATTGAGATCTAATCCAAAGTTAAGTGTAAATTACGATTGGTAAGACGAATAAGCAAAGACCTTTTCGCCCGCCACATGCTCTTCACACATGGCACCAACTTGCGTTAAAGCTTGGTTTTCGATTTCATCTCTATAAACAATCATACCCTCTTGTTCAGATAGGCCTGAATTAAACAGCCAATGCTCAGGGTGTAATGTGTGCATAATTTTATAGAAGCCTTTGGGCAATCGAAAGCCGCCTAAAGTGACGCTGTCAATTTCGTCACAGTTCAATGCGCCGAACACTTGCGATATGGCTGTTCGATAGTCATTTAGATAATCACCGTGCCAAATAATTGGATCAAACCTTAGACCAATTCTCCAGCCATGGGACTGCAATTTTTGCAAAGCCTCAACACGCTTCTTTAATGAAGGCGCACCGATTTCGACCTCCTTGGCAATTCGTTCCGGGCTAAGGCTATAAGCAACCACCACATTCGGTTGCGGCTCGATCTCTAGTAATGAGCGTATTTGCGTACTTTTGGTTCTAAGTTCCAACACAGCGTTTTCCACATCCCTAAACGCCGGAACAAAATATTCAGCGAATCGACTGACCGGTTCGTAAGCCAAGCTATCGCAGTCGTATCCCGAGAAGAACCAGGTCGGCTTGTCTGCATCTTTGTGTTGCAATGCTATTTGTTTGATCTCGGCTATAAAATCATCATAGTTAACAAACATTAGATAATTAGCACTGCGCAACATCCCTTGTAAAAAACAGTAGCGACAATCATAGACGCAGTTAAGCATATGCGAAAAATAGTAATGAGCCCCACCCCCAGTTTCATACTGGGCTGGTGTTGGCATCACTAGTTTTCCTTGCTTTGAAGCCAGAATTAACGATGGGTTTTGTTTCTGTATACGAAAGTTCTGCTTTGCGGAGTTAAACACCTCGCCGTAATGCTCTATTTCAACTTGTTCGGCCTTAGGGTAACGCCCAATAATAGATTCCGCTCGATGTGAATCTTTTAGTGCCTGTTCGATATAAATAGTGTCGACCATAACTTTTAAGCCTGCGTAGGCTTTGTTTCTTGCTTAGACTTTAGCTCTCGCCCAGCTTGTGTTTCGTCTTCGAGCTTAGGTAGATGGTGATTCACTGATTCAGCGGCGAACTTTAGTACCGTCTTAATGTCACTAAGTTGGCTTATTTCGCCGATAAAAGATTCATACTCGTTAGGCGAAAGAAGGTAAACCAATTTCGCAACCAAGCTTTCAAATTGTTTTAGCTGACTGTGCGTTGCTCTTACTCGCGGCACCAATTGCTTATTCGCTTGGATAGCCCGCACCTTGGCTGTATGTGCATTAATCTCTGAATCAATCGACACAAACAATCTCATCAATGCATTCAAATACGCTATCACATTGTCGGACTGAGGCTGCATTAAGGCATGTATCGACTCGGCATTTAGATTCTCTAAACTGTCTTGTGGAGTATCAGACACAACCTTGAAAGACTGAACGTATTCCGCTTCAGTGAAACGTGCGGCGGCACGAAAAAACGCGGCGCACTCCATGTCTAAACCACCCGTTTCTGGATAATCAGTACTCGGAGCGTTCAAACTCATACACGGACTAAGCGCGACCGAACGGCGAGCAACTTGCGGCGGATAATACGTCTTGGACGATAATAGATCTTGAGAAGCAGACACAATAAATGCTTCACCCAATGCCATTTGGCCATGACCTGCAATGCCCAGATTTAGCCAAATTGAATCAGTCACACTGGCCAATTGGCTTTGATCTGCCTGCATATCATGTGTTTTTTGTTGCGCGGCAAGCCAGCCAACGGCCGTAGCCATATTAATAGCACCGATTCCACTGATCAAAACACTGCACTGCGCATAACCGCTTTCAAAAGACGCTTTTCCGGCAAACCGGACAAATGGCTTATCGTCAATTTTCTTCAATTTAAAGCGATCAATGATCGCTTTAGCTTCGCAATTGAGAGCCGATATAATATTGAGATTGATCTGGTCCGTCATACGCTTTTACGAGAATTAGAGACCACCATGAAATCGAAGAATTGACGTTTATTCATAAACCAAATTTGACTATTCTCGCCTCGCAGGCAGACTGCAATTCTTTATTGCCATGTTTGCGTGCGCCATTCAACAAAATTCTATTCTTCTTTTTCATCATGGCCAAGGTTAAAGCAGCTTGATCTGGACTTAACTTATGATCGGCCTTGGACTCTCTTAAAAGAGTCTCCGTTAAAAGCTTTTCTAATGCTAACACGCGAAAACGATCCATACCCCAAAAAGCTCGCGACAACTGGTCGTCGTGACCACCGTATTTATTTATACAAGGCTCAGCAACATACGCGACTTGGTAATGCGCACAAATTCGAAGCCACAAATCATAATCTTCACAGGCCGGCAAACTTTCATCGAACACACCAACGTGGTCAAACACCGAGCCATGAATCAAGATTGACGATGGCGACATAGCACACATCGGCAAACAACGCTCAAAGATCTCGCCACCGGCCTTTTGATGCTTATTCATCTGATTGACTCGCACCCCATTACGAATCCAAATTTCTTCGGTATGACACACCTTTAAGTCGCCGCTGCTAATTTCAGCAAACTGGCGGTCGAGTTTATTCGGCAACCATTCATCATCGGAATCAAGGAACGCAAACCATTCACCCTTAGCCTCAGAAATTCCTGTATTCCGAGCGGCGCTAACGCCTTTATTTTCCTGCACAACGTACTTAAGGTTTTCAAACTTATTGTTATGCTTTTTTTCAAACTCATGCTTAAAGATGTCCGCCGTTCCATCATCCGAACCATCGTCAACAACTATAATTTCCGTATCCGCATGATCACGCAAATAGTTCTGGGCAAAAATGGAATCGAGCGCGCGCGGCAAAACCTCAATACGATTGTAGGTTGGGATAATAATCGAGAGTTTCATATTGAACTCAGTCTTTTCATGCAGCTAAATACAACAAAACTCGTGTCAGAATTACAACAAGTGTTGTAAAAAACACAGACCTTAAATTGAATGCTCATGGATAAATTACGTATGCGTAAAATCGACGGACCAAGTGATTCAAACAGCTAAGATACATTCATGAAATGTAAATGAGTATTTATTTTCATGTCTCTCTCTTCTTTTTGTTTTAATCGCCGCCCTAAAAAGCGGCGATTTTTTTATGTACATGGATGTACGGTATAGCGCGGTTGCATGGATGCAAAGAGCGCATACATCATGGATGTAAGGTATAGCGCGGTTGCATGGATGCAAAGAGCGCGTGTATCAGGAACGCGAACTCAGCACCCACTAAGTGGTAATTTCAAGCTAAACCGGTGCAGCCAAATAACAGTCGCCTCTAGCCTACAGCTCGATGGTTTTACTAATCAACCCAAACACGCGCATTTCGAAACATACGCATCCAAGGGCTGTACTCGCCCCAAGAGTCATCGGCCCATGAGTTTGTGGCTGACCTAAATATCCGCTCTGGATGAGGCATCATTATGGTCACCCGACCATCTGAGTTGCTGAGACCAGCAATGCCGTTAGGCGAACCATTCGGATTAGCGGGGTAAACCTCGGTTGCATTACCGTTGTAATCAATATAACTGAGGGCCAAGTTCGAGGCTTTAACACCATCTGCGTATTCGGCTCGCCCTTCACCATGAGCAATCACGACAG
Source organism: uncultured Gammaproteobacteria bacterium (assembly GCA_964516915.1). GTDB lineage: Bacteria > Pseudomonadota > Gammaproteobacteria > Arenicellales > Arenicellaceae > Arenicella. Next base: position 12,406 of record CAZEXS010000072.1, on the reverse strand, counting down.
GCATCTCAGAGCCTTGCATGCCCGCCAACAGTATCGAATTTGTATCATCAGCAACTCTAGATTGGACAAACCTAGCCTCAAATTGTTCCGATGCATTTCTAACAAAATGTGGCCAATCCTGAGTACCAGGAATAATTTCTTTAAGATTCGACATCATTTGGCAACCATTGCAAACGCCCAGTGCAAACGCATCTTGTCGTGAAAAGTAAGCTTCAAATTGATCGCGAACTTTTGGATTGAATAGGATTGATTTGGCCCAGCCTTCACCCGCACCCAGAACATCACCGTAGGAAAAACCGCCACAGGCAACTAAGCCTTTGAATTCTTCTAGACTAACGCGCCCTTCAATGATGTCTGTCATGGTGACGTCAATTGCCGCGAAGCCTGACCGGTTAAACGCCGCCGCCATCTCGATCTGTCCGTTAACGCCCTGCTCTCGCAGGATCGCCATTTTAGGTTTTACTCCGCCGATGTACGGTGCCGTTATATCTTCTTTCGTATCAAAGCTAAGCTTAGAGTAAAGGCCGGTATCGTGGCTGTCCAACAGTCGATCATATTCTTGCTTAGCACAATCGGGGTTGTCACGCAGTGCTTGCATTTGATAGGTGGTCTCTGACCACAGTCTATGTAACTTGACTCTAGACGTATCAAGCACACTATCACCATTGACGTTTACTTGAATCTGCTCACCGGGCTGAGCTGCCCCTATCACGCTGACACAGCCACTGACACCAAACTGCGCCATCACTTGATCAAATTGATCCCGTTTTGCTTTAGGGACTTCCACTAACGCACCTAACTCTTCATTAAAGAGACAAGCCAAACTGTCCGCTGCGTTTAGCTCTAAATTAAGCCCGCAACGACTGGCAAACGACATTTCGAGCGCGGCCGTTAACAAACCGCCATCAGATCTGTCGTGATAAGCAGTAAGAACACTATCGGCAATCAATTTTTGCAGCGCTAGGAAGCCATTTTTTAACAGATCCGCATCATCCACATCAGGGGTTTGTGTGCCGACTTGATTGTATACTTGCGCAAGTATCGACCCTCCTAGCCTCTGCTGACCGCTCGCCAAATCGATCAAAATCAATTCGGCGCCTTGGCCACTCAAACTGCTATTTAATACTGGCGTCATTGTTTTACGTGTGTCACTAACCGGTGCAAAGGCACTTATCACACACGATACTGGCGATGTAACACTTTTAGTTACATCCGCATTGCTTACATCCGTGTCGTCTTGCCAAACGGTTTTCATCGACATGGAATCTTTACCAACCGGTATCGCTATACCCAAGGCCGGGCACAGTTCCATGCCTACCGCTTTAACGGTTTCGTACAATGCCGCATCGTCACCATTATGACCGGCCGCCGCCATCCAGTTCGCTGACAGTTTAATCTCAGACATATCACGAATATTGGCAGCCGCTAGATTGGTTAAGGCTTCACCTATCGCCATGCGTCCACTGGCAGGCGCATTGATAGACGCCAATGGCGTGCGCTCGCCCATCGACATCGCTTCGCCAGCTACGCCTGTATAGGCCGTGGTAGTGACCGCCACATCGGCCACCGGCACTTGCCATGGTCCAACCATTTGATCACGGGCAATCATACCGGTAATACTGCGATCACCAATGCTGATTAAAAACGTTTTATCGGCCACGGCTGGGCAGGTTAATACCCGCTCCAACGCTTCACTAACACTGACGTCGGCAAAATCCAGCTCAGCTACATCTGGTTCAACACTTTGCACGTCGCGTAGCATTTTAGGCGGCTTTCCGAACAAGGTTTCCATCGGAAGATCAATGGGTTTTTGTTGACGGTCACTGCCATCTGCAAAGTGACTGTCTTCTAGTACCAGGACTTCATCGTCAGTGGCCTGCCCAACAACGCAATATAAACAACGTTCACGCGCGCATATGGCTTTGAACTCGTCGATGCGATCAGGTGATACGGCTAAGGTATACCGCTCTTGAGCCTCATTACACCATATTTGCATAGGCGACATGCCAGGCTCGTCGTTCAGCACATCACGCAAATTAAACTTACCACCACGACCTGCGTCGCCCACCAGCTCAGGCAAGGCGTTACATAAGCCCCCTGCACCAATGTCATGAATAGATACGATCGGATTCGTATCGCCCATCGCACAACAAGCGTCGATCACTTCTTGGCAGCGGCGTTGCATTTCTGGATTACCGCGTTGCACCGATGCAAAATCCAGCTTTTCAGAACTCTTACCAGAGGTGACACTCGAAGCGGCTCCACCCCCCAAACCAATCAACATCGCCGGCCCGCCCAGTACAACGATATAAGAACCGTCCGGAATGATATTTTTAGCAACGTGTTGATCACGAATATTACCTAAACCGCCGGCCAACATTATCGGCTTATGGTATCCACGAACATCGTCTTCGCCTGAAACCGCTTGTTCGTATGTACGAAAATAACCAGCAATATTCGGTCGACCAAATTCATTGTTAAAAGATGCGCCGCCTATTGGGCCTTCAAGCATGATTTTAAGTGGTGAGGCGATACGCGACGGTTTGCTCTCAGCGCCCTCCCAAGCCCGTGGCGCATCAGGAATACGTAAATTAGATACTGAGTAGCCAGATAAACCCGCTTTTGGTTTAGAGCCGCGACCGGTAGCACCTTCGTCGCGGATCTCGCCCCCAGAGCCAGTGGCAGCGCCAGGAAACGGCGAAATCGCCGTCGGGTGATTATGAGTTTCCACCTTACAAAGAATATGTATATCTTCTTCAACCGATTGATATTCTTTACTTTCTGGATCTGGGAAGAAACGTTTTTCCTTGGAACCAGCAAGTACTGAGGAGTTATCAGAATACGCAACAATTGTGCCTTTACTATTCTGCATATGCGTCTCGCGAATCATTCTAAACAAGGAATGCTGTTTAGATTCGCCATCGACAACCCAGTCGGCGTTGAAAATCTTGTGCCTGCAATGCTCGGAATTAACCTGAGCAAACATCATTAACTCGACATCTGTCGGGTTCTTTGCCAATTTACGGTACTGCGCGTCCAGATATTCGATTTCATCATCCGACAACGCCAAACCCAATTCGCTATTGGCGGCTTCAAGCGCACCCAGCCCCTGCTCTAAAAGAGGGACTTCAAATAACGGCTTCGGCTGCTCTCGCTTGAACAGCTGTTCGGCTTGATCAAGCTCAGTGACCACAGATTCTGTCATCGGGTCATGTAAAAATGTCGACAACTGAGTTAGCTCGTTCTGACTTAACTCTGGTGTTGCATCGATATAAAATGCCACACCTCGCTCAACTCGCGACACAGGATCAAGGCCACAATGTTTAACGATATCCGTCGCCTTAGTAGACCACGGCGAAATCGTGCCAAAGCGTGGCAACACATACAAGCGCTGGCCAAGATGCTCGACGCTACTCATACTGGGCCCATAGGTTAATAACCTTTGTAAGCGCTCTAATTCCAAACTCGACAGGGTGACATCATCATCCTCAAAACTAATGAGGTGTTGATATTCGGTGTCTATCGACTGAACTGCGGGAAACTTGGTTTGCACCTCGTTTAACAGTTTTTGAATTCGAAAATTTGAATAGGCTTGACTGCCACGTAGTCTCAACATGAATATGCCCAGAATATGTAAATGCGTAAATGTGAAACGCCAGATTGTCGGCTGACTAATCTGGCGCGAAAAAAAAGATTAACTTAGGTCTAAACCTCTAAACCTAAACGTTGTGCTACTTCTTCATAAGCCTCGACGACACCGCCAAGCCCCTTACGAAAACGGTCTTTATCCAGTTTATTGCGAGTTTCAGCATCCCAAATACGACAACCGTCGGGCGAAAACTCGTCTCCGAGATAAAGCTTGCCGTTTTGCATACCAAATTCTATTTTAAAGTCGACCAAAATCATGCCTGCATCGGCAAACAATTTGCTCAAAATGGCATTTACCTTGAAGGTTTGCTCTTTCATCTGAGCGACAACATCAGCAGTAGCCCAACCAAACGACTCAATGTGAGATTCATTAATCATTGGGTCATGCAAAGCGTCATTTTTAAGAAAAAATTCGAAGGTTGGTGGGTTTAATTCTATCCCGTCTTCGATGCCTAAACGACGGCAAATTGAACCTGAGGCGACGTTACGAATCACGCACTCGATTGGAAACATTTCGAGTTTTCGTACCAATGCTTCTTCATCCGACAACAACTCGAGAAAATGGGTCGCAATACCCTGGGCTTCGAGCTTGTCCATTATAAAGGCATTAAACTTGTTATTGATCATGCCCTTTCGATCGAGCTGCTCAACCTTTTCACCGTCAAACGCGGAAGTGTCATTTCTAAAATAAAGAATCAGTGCGTCATCTCGTTCGCTGGCATACACTGACTTAGCTTTACCGCTGTATAACTCTTCACCTCTTTGCATTATTTAACCTCGTATTACTGTTATTTCGCACTCTAATTTGTACGTTAGTAAAAACCATATTCTGAGTCGTCATTCGAAGCGTAAAATACGCGTTCTATTTTAAAAGCTTATTGAGAACTAAACGAGCGTCGTCACCTGCAACCTCTCGCCCTTCACGATTAAGAACAGACACGGTTGTTGTGCCCTTGCGTTCAACTGCCTGCAATGAACAGTACTCATCTGCGCGCTTTGCTTTGCGATTAAATATGGACCACTTACTGTTATTTGAAGGTGCGGCACCGTCACGAATTTCAGCACAGCCGATTGCAATACGACCAGCCGACTTATTACGGCTAAATACAGTGACTTCTGAACCGGCTAATTGCGAGGTCAAATAGCTCCAAGCGCTATCAAATTCCGAATTCAAAATCAGTTTTACTGTATCTCCGTCAGTCAACATGCCCGGTTCTAATTCTGGAATGTTCGTTGAGTCTAATGCTGCTGGTGCTAACTCAGAAGAACCGTCTGAGGAATTATCGACCTCGATTGGCGCGACCGCCACGGCTGTCTCTTGCACTGGGTTGCTTTCCATTGGATCGCTTACTTGGGAAATAATTACCTCAGGTTTGCTTATAGGGTCGCTTTGTGTAGGCACATCAATAGGCTGCGTCTCAACAATCTCAATCAATTCACTGGCTGCACCATTATCTGCCACATTATCCGTCGGAGTGCTTGCTACTAAAGGTTCTTCCGTGGGTTTAATTAAAGGAGGCAATAATCGAGCGCTTTTATAATCGGCACTGTTATCTTTTGATACAACGATATCTTTGTTGGCACACCCACCAATGACCATGAGCGAAGCCAGCAACAAGAAAGGAACGGTTTTACTCAAGCTGTTTTGTCTAAGATGCGCAAAATCTATAATCGAAGGAAGCTGAAATTGTTGGGTCATAATAATAAGTTTGGCTATTGGTCTTGTTTTAGTCATTCTCTAAGCAGGCTAATAGTAGTTTTAGCGAACCTATTTTTAAGATTTCTGTTTTTGAAGTTCGTTTTTCTAATGAGCACATTTTCTAATGAGCACTTATGCTAACCATCACATTTTCTAAGCGATATCTTTTAACGAGCGTTTATATCACCTAAGCACCGAAAAAATTGACGCTAAGTCGTGTCACACTTCAGGCGCCTACGACAATTCAGCCTTGGCCATAGCTGCATCAACCGCCGGCTGCAGATTAACAGATAACGGGGTCAAAGGCAGCCTAAGATAATTGGCACCGAAACCTAGTTTATGCACTGCGTACTTAACGGGTATTGGATTAGACTCTAAAAATAAGTCATTGTGTAAGGCTCTTAATTTATCGTCATACGTTTCGGCAAGTTTGAAATCACCAGCGAGAGCAGCCTCACACATTTGACTCATCAATTTAGGGGCAACATTCGCCGTTACAGAAATATCGCCACGGGCTCCCAACTTCATGTATTCCAAAGCCGTTTCATCATCGCCCGATAGAATCGAAATTTTATCACCGACCAAATCAACTAACATTTTCCCGCGCACTAAGTCGCCTGTTGCGTCCTTTAGTCCAATAATATTATCTATCTCGGCAAGTCGAGCAATTGTTTCGTTACTCATGTCGGCAACAGTACGGCCAGGTACATTATAAAGAATCTGCGGTATCTTCACAGCCTCAGAAATTGCTTTGAAATGCTGATATAAGCCTTCTTGCGTTGGCTTATTGTAATACGGAACGACCAATAAACAGCCATCCACGCCTAAGTCAGCCGCCTGTTTCGTCAAATAAATCGCTTCCTGTGTCGAGTTAGCCCCGGTACCGGCAATAACGGGTATACGCTTATTTACCGCCTTTACCGTTGCTGCGATCACCTCCAAATGTTCGTCCGGGTTTAACGTTGACGACTCACCTGTGGTTCCAACCGGAACAATAGCGTGTGTGCCTGACCGAACATGGTGTTCGATAAGAGCCGTAAGCGCCGAAAAATCCACGGCGCCTTGTTCATCCATCGGAGTAACAAGTGCAACAATACTGCCAGATAGGTTCATCATCATTAAGATTTCTTAGGATTAATTATCATTGGAACAAAACGGCACATTGATCATTTAGACATGTTTGTTCTGCTAATGTCTTCAGCACCTTTCGATGCAGGTTCTCCATCACTTTTTGATTGCTCGGCACCCAGCTCAGCAACCGTTTCCATTACCACTTCTTTAACCGACTTGCGCCTGGTTAAGCGAACGAAATAAGTCACGGTGCCACTGACAAAGTAGATAGACCCAATCAACAACAAAGACATTGGCGGGTCTAGATAAATAATCGATAGCGTTAGTACCGCAACGATTAAGCCGACAAAAGGCATTTTATCTCTAAATTCAAAGTCCTTAAACGAACGATATTTAATATTGCTGACCATGGCCAAGCCGAGCAGCATGAGTATCGCGGCAAACACCGCCTCCAAGCCCACTGGCGAAACTTGATAATCAATACAAACCCACAAAATCGACGCAATCATACCTGCTGCTGCGGGGCTTGGCATACCAATAAAAAACTTCTTATCACTGACTTTGGCAACGTTAAAGCGTGCCAATCTCAAGGCTGCACAAGCCACATAAATAAACGCCGGTAATAGCGCATACCGCTCCATGGTGACCAGACTAAATTCGTACATAATCATGGCCGGTGCCACGCCAAATGAGACCATGTCAGCCAAGCTGTCGTATTCAGAGCCAAACTCGCTTTGCGTATTCGTCAAACGAGCCAAACGACCGTCAACAATATCCATGAACATTGCGCCATAAATAGCCAGACAAGCGGCTTCAAAGTTGCCTAAACGAGCCTGCATGATCGCGTAAAATCCAGCAAACAAACCCGCCGTGGTGAACAGGTTTGGAAGAATATAGAAACCTTTAGCGGGCTTTTTCGATTCCATTACTAAAAATACTCAAGCAGTTGATGCGTAACGTTAATACTATGGGTTTGTCTCAAGCCGAGATTATACAAGGACTTGGGCTTTTTTTCTCACAATTCAGGTCTAATTTAACAAGGTCCAAGCAATTCTGCGTTCGATTCAATCGCAAATGCTAAAGCGAGGAAAATCCATTTAGAATGCAAGTTGATATAAGACTGACTAATAGACATATGAACAACTAAACCAGCAAGTTACCTTTGCAAGTAAATAGCGCTAGAAACCACAGTAAGCTCAGCAAAAGAGTTAAGCCTTTAACGCTCAATAAACAAAAGGAATCACAAGACCGAAGATAAAAACGTAGCAGCTTGCCTAATTAGATAAAATTAACGCCTAGACAGCCTCACTATGTGGCCTGCGCTAAGCGTTTCTTTTTAGAGGTCTATTTGAAAACCTGAATGACGCACTCTAACGGCATCTTCAATATTGATTATGGATCTAATTCAATTGCTTAGAACTTGCCCAATATCGATGTGGCTGACGAAACGTTTTGCCCTAAAGCCACACTCGGAGAGAAATTTTCTGGCAAAAACAGGTCAACACGAGAACCAAAACGTATGAAACCGTAGCGCTCGCCACGATCAAGTTTGTCACCTTCTTTAACGTAGCAAAGAATTCGACGTGCAACTAAACCAGCAACCTGAACCGATACAACGTCAGTGCCTTCGTCGGATTGATACCAGACCGCATTTCGCTCATTTTCTGCCGAGGCTTTATCCAAGGCCGCGTTAACAAACAGGCCTGGATTGTACCAAACCTTTTTTACTTCACCGGCAATTGGAGCACGGTTCGAATGCACCGAAAACACATTCATAAAAACGCTTATTTTAAAGGCTTTGCGATCTAAATAAGGGTCATCTACCACGCCAGTAAAGATCACTTTACCATCTGCCGGAGAAATAACGACTCCTTCATCTTGCGGTATCGAACGATGTGGGTCTCTAAAGAACTGCAATACAAATAAGGCAATCACCCAAAAAAACACCGCAACCGCGATGGGAAAAACAATGGTTGTTAAAACCGCACCAGTAAGCGCAAGAGCTATATAGAACCAACCTTCGCGAGCGAGCAAAGGGTGTGAGTCAATCATTTTCATATTAAATTCCAGCTTAGCTGACCTTGAGACGTCAAAAAACGCACTCATTAAAATTTCTGTTGATACGGCCTATCAGTTTCGTTTTAAATGCCGTTACTTATGAAAGTATTATGCAGGCACCTGCAAAGCTTCTTCGCCCGCCGCTAAACCAATTGCGCCCGATCGAGCGACCTCAATGATGTCACCGTTCGACAAACTGTTTAAAAGCTCGTCGACCTTATCGCAACTTCCACTCATTTCAACAATAAACTTATTTTTCGACACGTCGCTTAACGACGCGTTAAAGCCTTTAGCGATGCGTTTTAGTGCCTCAACTTGGTCGTCTTCGACATGCAGTTTAACCAACACAACTTCGCGCTCTAGGTGCCCAGCCACTGTTATATCTTGCAATGCCGCCACATCGACCAGTTTATTCAAATGCTTCTCAATTTGATCAATTTTACGATCATCGCCGTTAGTGACGATCGTCATTCGCGACAGCGTTTCGTCATTGGTAGGCGCTACCGTCAACGATTCGATGTTGTAACCTCGCGCTGAAAACAGCCCAGACACTCTGGATAAAGCACCAGATTCGTTTTCCATCAATACAGATATGATATGTCTCATTGTAAGCCGCCCCTACGCTAAGGTTTTAGAGCCAGGACGCATGCGCATCTCATGATGCCCTTTGCCCGATTCAATCATTGGGTACACGTTTTCTTTCTGATCAGTAATGAAATCCATAAAAACCAACCGATCTTTCATCGCAAAGGCTTCTTTTAACGCACCTTCAACATCGCTTGGTTTTTCAATCATCATGCCCACATGACCATACGCTTCAGCCAATGCAACAAAATCAGGTAGCGAATCCATATACGAATTTGAATAACGCTTTTCATAAGTGAACTCTTGCCACTGACGAACCATCCCTAAATATCGATTATTCAGGTTTATCACTTTTACTGGCAAGTTGTACTGCTTACAGGTGGCCAATTCTTGGATGCACATTTGAATACTGCCCTCACCGGTAATACAAGCCACATCGGCATCGCGATGCGCAAACTTAACGCCCATGGCCGCAGGCAAGCCAAAGCCCATAGTGCCAAGACCACCTGAGTTGATCCAACGATGGGTATCCGAAAATCCATAAAACTGTGCAGCGTACATCTGATGCTGACCAACATCAGAGGTAACATAAGCCTCACCGCCGGTAATCTCATGCAACTTCTGTACTACGAATTGAGGTTTGATAACCGTGTCGTCTTGCTCATACCATAAACTGTCGAGCGACTGCCATTGCTTAATTTGAGCCCACCAATCTTTGGTTAGCTCGGGGTTAATGTCTTTTTCTCGCCGGCTCAACTCTCGGTTGAACAATTCTAAAACCGATTTAACGTCGGCAATGATTGGAATATCCGCTTTGATATTTTTATCAATGACGGACGGATCAATATCGACGTGCAATATTTTGGCGTTCGGCGCAAAACCGTCTAGGGTGCCAGTGATTCGATCATCAAAGCGGGCGCCGAGGGCAATTATTAGATCCGCTTCATGCATCACCATATTCGCTTCATAGGTGCCGTGCATGCCCAACATGCCGATAAAATTAGGGTCGGAATGAGGGTAAGCCCCCAAGCCCATTAAGGTATTGGTGCACGGAAAACCCAACTTACGAACAAAGTCTCTCAATGGCTCTTGCGCATTCGCCAACACAATACCGCCGCCCGAATACACCACGGGCTGTTTTGCGTTTAGAATTGCTTCGACCGCACTGAAAATCTCGTTAGGTTCAGCTTGCGGGGGAGTCGACTTGTAAGAACGCAGCGTTAGTTCATTCGGGTAAAGGAATTCCGTGACTTCGGCCGTTATATCTTTGGGAATGTCGACTAAAACCGGGCCGGGGCGTCCGGTTGTGGCAATTTGAAATGCCTTTTTAATGGTACTGGCTATGTCGTTTACATCTTGGATCAAGAAATTGTGTTTCACACAAGGCCGACTGATACCGACCGCATCTATTTCCTGAAATGCATCGTAACCAATTAATGGTTTCATCACCTGGCCTGATAGCACCACCATCGGAATAGAATCCATATAGGCTGTGGCAATTCCTGTAATTGCGTTAGTAATACCCGGCCCAGAGGTGACCAATACCACACCGGCTTTACCGGTTGAACGCGCGTAGCCATCAGCCGCGTGCGTAGCACCCTGTTCATGGCGAACCAGAATATGCTCCACATCGTCTTGCCGATGAAAGGCATCATAAATATGCAAGGCCGCTCCACCAGGATAACCAAACACGTATTCAACGCCCTCTTCTTTGAGGCTCTTTACTACAATATCTGCACCGCTTAACTGCACGTTGTCTCCATCATTTCTGATATATCGCTCACTGATCAACAAAATCTCTAACCAAAAAACACAAAAAACGACCGGAAGTGCCTTGCTAGCACTCGGTTCATGAAAATTGGAGGGCAAGAGATCGGTAAAATGCGTCAAAAAAGAACACATTTATTAGTAGCGAATTATAAACAGTGCGCCTGTAAAACCCAACTAATTACTTGTCTTTTTAAATAAAAACACGGTCAACCAAAAATCCCAAAAGACTGGTAAAATAAAGCCCTGAGCTCAGATTGAGGCAATTTTTGACTTACTCGAATACAAGACATTCACAAAAGCTATAGTCATCGAGCAGTCATCGAGCAGTCATCGAGCGATTAAATCTCAAAATAACCCCCATTAACCGCACTATTCTTTCACTATTCAGCACAGCCATATGACGACTGCCACACACAGCTATTTAATTTCAGATTTACACCTTAGCCCTGAGCGACCAGATATTGCCAAGGCCTTTTTGACGTTTATGACTGAACGGGCCTCTAGTGCTGAACAGCTTTTCATCCTAGGTGATCTTTTCGAATACTGGATAGGTGACGATGCCGCACAGATGGTGGGAGCAGAACCCATTTTGCAAATAATGAAAGCGGTCAGCACAAACACGCGATGCTATTTTATTGCGGGCAATCGAGATTTCTTAGTACGCCAGCAGTTTGAACAAGCAAGCGGTTTTAAAATTCTAGCCGACGAAACGACCGTAGACTTGTACGGCACACAAACCTTGTTATTGCATGGCGACAGCCTGTGTACGGATGACATCGAACATCAAAAATTTCGTGCGAGCATGACTACCAATGAAGAATTTTGCAGCCAGTTTTTGGCACTGCCGATCCCTCAAAGGATTGAAACGGCCAAAAAAGCAAGAATGGCCAGCAGTGAACATAAATCACAAGTGACTGAAGGCATAATGGATGTGACAACCTCAGCGGTAGAGCGCGCATTCGTTGAACACAATGTCACTCAAATGATTCATGGGCACACTCACCGACAGAACACCCACGACCACAATGGCAATATACGCTACGTATTGGGTGACTGGGACAAAACAACGAGCGTGATGACGGCTAATTCGGACGGCATAACTATTGAAAATACGCCGATTTAATCTGATGTTTTTAACTGGATTAACTCTAGATTTCAAACACTTTATCGAACTACGTTAATCCCAAAAATGCTCTTATGTGCACGGGTTCCTGGCGCAATATCGCTAGCACATACATCCAAGCAAACTAACGGCCAGCGACCGATTCATTCATGCGTTGGCTGAGCTGGCACTATACGATAAAAACGCTCACCGTCTTTAATAAACCCAAGATGACTGCGAGCTCGCTCTTCAAGCGCTTCTTTACCCTGACGCAACTCCTGCACCTCAGCATGCAACTGTTCATTGCGATTAGTGAGAGCATTATTTCTAACCCGAAGATCGTCTGTCGTGCGCTGTAATGACCAAAGCTGAAACACCCCGTGCGAACCGAACCAAAGCTGGGCTTGCAGAAGTATTAGTAACACGAACAGTACGGTAACGATGACTTTCATTCAGGTATTATACTCGTTTAA
>CAZEXS010000071.1:0-16608 GCA_964516915.1 uncultured Gammaproteobacteria bacterium | reverse complement strand
AGTTTCATGGCATTCAGGTGCTTCTTGTCTTGAATAGTGCGTTGAATGACTAAAACATATCAGGCTTTAGAAAACCTCGGTATGGGGTAAACACCCCATTTGAAGTTGCAGGGCCTTATAAAGCTTGTTTGAATGATCTACATTTAATTAGTGCATTAGGCTAAAATAAATTTGATGCCTAAATCACTCAAACTGCAAAAAACAGTTGTTATCGCCGATGACCATACGATGGTGCGTGATGGCACGGCGAATCTGTTATCGCAAATGACGGAAGTGACATTAGTGGCTCAAGCTGAAAATGGTTTGCAAGCCATAGCTATGGTAAAAAAGCATAAACCTGACCTATTAGTTTTAGACGCGGCGATGCCCATGGCGCGCGGTGTTGAGGTTTACGCAGAGGCACGCCGTTGGAGCCCCAATACAAAAGTTATATTACAGACGGGTTTTACCGGCAAGCAGCTGCTTAAGGAATGGTTGGAATCCGGTGTGGACGGTATTTTGCTAAAGAGCTGTGATCAAACTGAAATGATTAACGCTTTTGAGACAGTGCTGGCTGGCGGAGTGTATTTAGCAGAAGCGGTGACCGTTAGTTTAAACGAAGAAGCCTCGGCCGCATCACTAACAGACCGAGAGCGTGAGGTATTAGCCCTCATTGTAACTGGAAATACTAATCAGGCTGCCGCAAATCGTTTATGTTTGAGTATTAAAACAATCGAAAAACACCGTGCTAGTTTGATGACGAAACTGGGCGTACGGACGGTAGCTCAGCTTATGGTTTACGCTTTGAAAGAAGGCCTACTGGATGAATTTAAGCAACTCTAGTATTAAGGGTTTGGAGTGTTAAGAGTATTAAAGATTTGGAGTGTTAATAGTTTGTCTTAAAACGTTTTTGATTAAGGAAATATAGTAGTAACGACATTAGTTAAATGTGCGTTTCATTTTAATAATAATGTCTATCTAAAGAGTTTACGTACTTAGATAGCGCTTAAGTATTGCAAGCATTCAAATGGGGTGTTCACCCTATAGACGCTATTGGATGATGCTGCTACGGTAACACTGATGAGTTATCAATATACAAAGCTACTACTAAAGACGCTAGTTCGGTTTGCACGAACAAGGTTTTTTTTCGCCCCCCTATTTTCGCTCTTGTTTTGTAGTACCTCATTCGCTACGCCGCCTGTTTCTCTTCAGCAGAGCCCAGATTATTACGTGGAGCTGGTTGATCATGTTGAGTACCTGACTGATTCAACTTTAGACTTAGACATTGATGAGGTTGTTCATCATCATGATTTTAGACCGGTTACTACGCCCTATGTCGATTTTGGACTGAGCAAAGCTCGTGTATGGCTGCGTGCTCGATTAGTCAATTCTTCGAATGAAGCTGGAACGTGGCGCCTCGATCTGCGTCGACAGTACAATCAGGAAACTAATATCTATGTTCTTAGAAATGGTTCAAACATAGAGCAACTCTTAAGCAATACGGAAAAAGATAGTTTTAGTAAAAGACAAATCCCAAGTGTTTTTCTTGCTACTGATGTACGGCTAGGCGCTAGGGAAACGATTGATATCTACGTGGCTTACCGGTCTCATTCAACGACTTACCTGCCCTTAGTTATTGGCAAACCTACAGCAACCAACGCGCTCTACGCACAGGAACACAATTTAAACCTGATCATGAATGGCGCGCTGTTAGCCATGATTATCTTTGCATTGCTGATGACGCCAATTATCAGCGCCCGGCTGAGTATAAGTTTCGCTGCCTATATCGTCGCCGGAATTTTATACGTGATGAATGCTGACGGTTATACCTTCCAATATATTTTGCCTAACCACCCATCATATAACGACCCAGCTAACTTGGTCTCTATGCTGTTGATGTCGTTTTTTGGGCTCAGTTTTTCAAGAGTGCTGTTCAACTTCAAACAAAACTCGTTGCGATTTGACCGGCTGATACTCACTTACATTTTGCTAGTGTTTATTTTCATTTTGCTAGCATTGGCATTGTTTAAGGTTAAGGAGTTAATGATTGTCGCGTATTCCTTAGTGCCGTTGGGTTCGTTACTACAAGTAGTTGCTGGAATTGTCGCACATCGTAAAGGTTTAATTGGTGCTGTGCCCTATCTGTTTGGCAGTTTAATGGTGTTGTCGTCAATGGTTTACGCTACCGTCGCACATGTGGTTCCAGGCCATTTTGATCTTGACCACACCCTCGACTATGGACACTTTGCCTTACTGTGTGAGTGTATCGCCTTCGCTGCGGCAATGACCCTAAGGCTTGTTGGAATGCGAGATGAAAGAGATCGAGCACTCTCATCACAGCTATCTGCAGCTCGTGAGCAAGTTAGGCTGTCAGAAGCACTGCAGCATTCGCAAAAGGAATATATCAAATCGCGCCAAACTTCAGATCTCCAACGTATTCAAATAGAGTCAGTCAGTCATGATTTACAACAACCACTGGCGTCTTTACGGTTGGCTTTAGATCATATTCAGCATGGTGACGAAAAAGCAGCTCAACAGATGCAAGGCGCTTTTGATTATATTGAGTCTCTAGCGACAGAACAGTTAACCGGTTCTGATGATTCGATTAATGTGCCACCGAACTCTAACTTTGAGCGCTTTCCAATTAATGCGGTATTAGACAATGTAGTCGAAATGTTCAGCAATGAGGCAGAACAAAAAAATCTTGAATTAAGGTATCGGAAAAACACACAATTTATAAAAAGTGACCCTGTAAAGTTGATGCGCGCCGTAAGCAATTTGGTGGCAAACGCTATTAACAACACTCAAGTTGGCGGTGTACTTTTAGCGTGCCGAACACGAAAAGGCAAACTGTGCATCGAAGTTTGGGATGCTGGCGTTGGCATGTCTGAAGACCAGCTTAGCACGTTAAAGCAGCGTGGTGAAAAAGGCACGGATTCCAGTGGGTCGGGCTTAGGCCTTAGTATAGTGCAAGAGATTTCAAACGAGTTAGATTTAGAGTTTGAGTTTCTATCACGTAGCTCTAAAGGATCAATGGCGCGCTTATCTATGCACCTATTCGATTAAATTAGTTCAGAAATCAGCTGTAAGGAATTGAATATTAATGTGGTCTGTTGGTTTGTATTTATACGGAATTTTGTTAAATTGAAAGTGTATTGCTTATGAGCTCATCGAGCTTCATCTCAGCATATTTTACGAAAATTTGAATAAGCTCTCGGTTATTTTTCTGAGAGACCTAGAGGCCTTACTATGGAATTTACAAATAAACAGAATATAAAATTAATTTGCGCCCTGCTCTTTTTGACGGTTGTCACGCAAGTTGTATATACAGGCTTATACGTTGTGGCAAAGGATGTACCGCGTGCTTGGCTTTGGGGTCTCGAAGGGCTTGTATTTGTCGCGCTTATCGCCATAGCGGGGGCAGCGTTAGTTGAAACAAAGAAATTCACTTTGGGCTTTGCGGCTATTTTTGCCAGCGCAATTCTTAATTTTATTCAAGTTGGCATCGGGCTTACTCAGTTTGGCCCTTTTCGTGAGACGGCGCAAAGTATTGAGGCCATTGCGCCAGCGGCCGGCTCTGTTGTGGCACTTTCCTTCTTTATTTACAACGGCGCGAAAGTGCTACTGGGCCTTTCAGCCTTGGTCTTTGGCTTAGCCATTTCGCACGCAGGATCAAAGTTTATTGGTAAACTTACCTGTTTTTTTGGTGCTGTAGCAATAATCACGAATGCGGTTGTGATCATGTTTGGCCGAATAGACGGCGTGCCATCTGGGGCAGCCGGAGTAATCGCGACATTGCTCTTAGCGATATGTTTACTAAAGCTAGAAACTTCTGATTAAACTGGCTCTAAATCAACCTTGATATCGCTTAAGTCGCGATATCAAGGCGATTATTCAAACACATATTTTCTTTGGTATTTAAACCCGTTCTATTAGCGTGGCTATGCCTTGGCCTACTCCGATACACATCGTACAAAGCGCGTAACGGCCATCGCGGTAATATCGAACCCGTCTAACATGTTTGCCACCATACATAAGGCAATAACAATAAATTGCTGTAATCCAAATTTTTGCTGATCAAAAAACTGAGCAGTATTAAATTGTGACAACTGCTTAGATGAAGTACTTAAAAAACTATCCTCCGAATGGCCTACAAAACACTTAACCTTTCATGCCCATCTAACATCAGGCTTAAAATTAGTGCGTGCTGATTTTCATGCCTACTTATACCAGACTTTGCTCGTCTTGCAATTAAGCTATTGACTCTATTGGTTAAAAATAACCCAGCTAAAATTACTGTCCACCTTTACTAATATTGGGCTCAAAACATAGGCGATCTATTAAACTTTACGTCATAGGTTTTGGTTGCTTTAACCATAACAATTAGTTTTTTGGAGATTGGAAAATGAAAAAGGAAATGACCTGTTCTGATGCGATCGTAAAGTCGCTCATTAAGTATGGCGTAGATACTGTATTTGGTATACCAGGCGCTCAAAAATACGCACTTTTTGACGCAATAAGCCGACACAAGGCTGACATTAAATTAATAGTAAGCCGGCACGAACAAGGCGCTGGGTATATGGCTATTCTCAATCAACGGGAAAGGTTGGGGTGTACACCGTAGTCCCTGGCCCTGGCCTACTCAATTCCACTGCCGCCTTATGTACCGCACACAATACTCCCGTTTTATGTATAACGGGACAAGTACCGAGTAAATTTTTAGGTGTGGGTCATGGCATGTTGCATGAGCTAGTCGATCAGCTAGGAATTTTACGCAGTCTAACAAAATGGGCTGACCGAATAAATCATGCGGCTGAAACACCGGCTATGATGTCTACTGCCTTTAATAAGCTCACCTCTGGGCGTAAACACGCAGTCGCATTTGAAGCGCCAATGGATATATTAGGCGAGAAGTCAAAGATTGATATAGATTTCCCTGATACACCATCAGCAAGCTATAAGGCCAACCCAGATGCGGTTACAGCCGCTGCTGAAATGCTCCGGTCAGCTAAAAAACCAATGATCTTCGTTGGCAGTGGCGCTATTCATGCGAGTGAAGAAATTAACGCCTTAGCGGAGATGCTACAGGCACCGGTTGTGTCTTTCCGTAGCGGTAGAGGCATTGTGTCAGATAACAGCCCGTATGGTTTTAACTGCGCTGCAGGCTACAAACTTTACCACGAAGTCGATGTCTTGATTGGAATAGGCTCACTTTTAGAGCTGCCCGCTTTTCGCTAGCAATCTGGGGTAGCGACTTCGAAATTAATCCGCATCGATATTGACCCAACACAAGTTGTGCGTCTTCGCACGGAAGTTTCAATTATTGCCGCTTCAAAATTGGCCACTACGGCACTATTATCTGAACTTGCGCAAAACCCACCGACGACTGAGTCAAAGGTAGAGAAATTTAAACAGGTTAAGCGTGAGAGTTGGCAAGAAATACAAAAAGTACAACCGCAAATGACCTACTTGACCATCATGCGTGAGATACTTCCTGACGATGGCTTTTTAGTTGAAGAGATATCACAAGTAGGTTTCACTTCATGGTTCGGATTTCCCATTTACGAGCCCAGAAAGTATGTTTCTGGGGGCTACCAAGGCAACTTGGGGCACGGGTTTCAAACGGCGCTTGGGGTTAAGCAAGCTAACCCAGATAAGGTGGTATTTTCCATCGCCGGTGATGGTGGAATTATGTTTGGAATTCAAGAGCTCGCTACCGCCGTCCAGTATCAAATAGGCGTTATTTTATTGATTTTTAATAACAATGCTTATGGTAATGTGCGCCGTGATCAGAATGATTTTTTCGAAGGCAATGTGACAGGCTCAGAACTACACAACCCTGATTTCGTTAAACTTGCGGAGAGCTTCGGAGCCGAGGCATCTCGAGCAAATTCATTCGAAGAGTTTCGAGAGCAATTAACCAGCGCGGTAGAAAAGTCTCAGCATGGCCCAGTGGTGATAGAGATCCCTTGTGAAACCGGCAGTGAAGTACCTGCCTGGGATTTTATAATACCAGCTGGCTATGGAAGTTAATAACCACGTTGAATTCATCGCTAAAACAATCGAATCAATCGTGGTTTCGTCTTAACACTGAGTTTAACTAGATGGTCGCATATTCAATATAATTCAATCGATCCTAGCAAGTTATGAATCAGTTTTATATCGTATAAACAGATGAGTCTAGCGCGGAGAACGCAAGAGAAAGTCTGGATACTAAGCGTTCAAAGACTTCAGCTAAACATTGAAAATGACGCTGGTATTCGCCCTCGAGTATGAACAATGCCATTCGAGATAGGCTGCGGGTACTGGGTAAAAAAATTACCTGCTACACCTCAATTCGATTAGATGAGCTTAGAAAACAATTCTTAAGCCTTACCTTCTTTATGCTCCAAAGACGGTAGCTTTTACATTCAATCATCGTTTCCATTTTCTACTGAACCAATTTGGTTTGTTTTTTACAACAAATTGCACGTTTCGGTTCACCCAAAACTCCAAGAGTTAGCCTTTTTAATTGTCACTTCGTTTTCCACGTTAAAATTGTCATTTTGGTCTGTATCACTTTGTTAACTCATATTTTTCTCGCTCTGCCCTTTTGCTTGATGTCGTTAATAACGATTATATAAAATAATTGGTCATACCAATAAATTAATATTTATTAGCAAAATCATTACCTTATCTATTTATATATAAATATATGTAAGATCAAAAAAATAGAAATAATCTATTTTGGTCTTACTTTTTTGTTGACAATCAGGATTACATTTGTTTGAATCTAGCTCTACCAATTGGTAGATAGATTTGGTCAGTGAACAAGTAAAACGGAAAGTAGAACATTCTCTACACACTGGCTCGAAACCAGCTTTTATAACTGATAAAAAATACCCCACCGAGGAGACAATGAAAAAATTTGATTTGCGCTACCCCAGCGTAGCGCTGTCTATTGCATCTATGATGACATTAGGCGGAACAAGCCATGCACTTGCTCAAACAGAGACTACTGAAGGAACCGTTTTTGAAGAGATCACCGTACTTGGTACCCGTGCTACCATTCAAAATTCCATCGAGCAAAAACGATTTGAAACACAAATTGTTGACGGATTAAGTGCTGATGAAATCGGGGATATCCCTGCCCTTTCGATTGGTGAAGCTTTAGAAACGGTAACCGGTGCTGCGTCACACAGAGAAAATGGCGGTGCGACCGAAGTATCGATTCGCGGTTTAGGCCCCTTCTTGACCAATACCGTTTTGAACGGCCGTGAGGCTACCAATGGTGCGGGTAATAGAGCTGTAAACTTCAGTATTTTCCCTTCCGAGCTGTTCAACAAAATTGGAATTTACAAAACCCAATCAGCGAGTTTTATTGAAGGTGCTGTTGGTGGGCAGGTTCGTTTAGATACAAAACGCCCCATAGAACACGGCAAGCGTAGTGTTCAGTTGAACCTTAAAGGCGCTTACAACGAAAGCGAACAAGATGTTCGAGATGGCCAAGACTTTGGTTATCGAGGTACGCTGAGCTATATCGACCAGTTTGAAACGAACGACATGGGAACCTTCGGTGTCTCTTTAGGTGTTCAAGTTCGTGATGAGACGAACCCTGAACAAGAATACACAAGAAGTAATACGCCTCGGATATGTGATCTGGACAATGGTGTTCCTACGTCAACCACCTGCTCGGATAGCCAGCTAAGCTTGAGACAACCGGGTTTAAGTGCTGAAGAACGTGAGTTTGCGTTTCTATCGAGCTCAGCTCAATTCCGCCAGAATAGAACGGACGATGAGCGAAACTCATTCTTTGGTGCGTTTCAATGGCAACCCAATGATGCGCTTGATATTAATCTCGATGTTCAATTGTCTGAACGTATTCAAAACGAACAGCGCTCTGATTTAGTCTTTGCCGAGATCAATCGCAACCTGAATAATGCCGATACAGTAAGCTTTGATGGCCCAGTGCTTAATTCGTTCACTAATGCTGGCCAAGAAATTCAGCTTATTGGCCAAGACTTTATACGTGATGAAGAATATCAAGGCTTCGGTTTGAACTTAGACTATCAAGTGAATGACCGCTTAGAAGTATCTTTTGACGCGTCTTACTCAAATACGTTCCGAATTGAGAACGAAGAAAGCCTTCGTTTTGGCGATGAAATCGAAAGAGACGTTAGTGCCACTTTTTCTCCATCGGGTGTTGGTGTGTTCAGCGTAACAAACACTAACTCGCTAAACCCTGGGGTGTTTAATGCGAGTGATCTTGGTCAATTTTTGCGCGGCGCAACGCCAAATGGCGTAGGTAGTACCGCTCAGGACTTCATTGATGCCTTTGACGAAGACAGTGACTTTGATGATCGTCTTCGTGCCCGTGTTCAAGAAGACATTCGAGAAAACACCATCACTGCATTTCGTGGTGACTTTAAATTTCAAACCGCTAATTCAGGGTTTATTACCAGCATTGACGGTGGTGTACGCTACTCAGAACTGGAGTACGAGCGACGCGGCAATATCAATTCTGACCTAAACCTAACCACGTTAGGCGGTGGTTCTGACCTGCAAGCAGCTACCTTAGCTTCTATCGCAAACAATTGTGTTGAGGCCCCACTAAACCCAAATTTTGAGGAAGTTTCTGCAGAGCAAAACGCGCTCTTCACTAACTACAATGCAATCAATGCTGGTTGCTCGTTGGATATTTTTAGATCGGCGTTGATCGAGAACGGTGACGATGTTGATCAGCTAACACCCAACAACACCTTCAATGGTTCGAGTGTCGATGTAGAAGAGTCTACCTTAGCTGCCTACATTCAAGCCAACTTCGAAACAGAGCTATTTGGCAAGTCTGCACGCGGTAATTTCGGTGTTCGAGTGGTAGATACTACGGTTGATTCACGTACATTTGTTGCGCCATTCTTACTAGACTTCAATGACAGTGGTGACGGTAGTTTTGAGTTGGATAGCGCCACTAACTTTAATAGTTCGGCACTATTAAGCGTGTTGGGCGACGATACGTTTCTAGACGCCAACACACAATCGTTCTCTTATACCGAGCTCTTACCAAGCGCAACTCTGGTGATGGACTTGTCCGACAACGTATTGTTTAGAGCTGGTTTATTCCGCGGAATTTCTCGTTCTGACCCAGCTGTACTTGGATCGAGACAACAAGTAGGAACAGTACAAGAAACCATTAGTGATTTCGCTGGTGCTGGAGCCGAAAACCTCACCGTTCAAGATATTCAACGCTTCGTCACTACGCAAGGTCTAAGCGGCGGATCCGCTGCGCTAGATCCATTCACCTCTTGGAACATAGACTTAGCGCTTGAGTGGTACCCTAACGAAGATACTATTTTGGCTGTTGGTGGCTACTACAAGCGTTTTAAAGGCGGCTACCAAAATGTCTTCACGAACAGCACATTTACGGTCGTGAGCGACGGCAGTGGCGATTCCGACGACGTTCTTAATCGTAATATCGCAGGCGAAGGTGCGTTTGCAAATGGCGAAGACAGTGTAATCAATGTGGTCGCACCGATAAGCTCTATTGTGACGACTGATGACGACAGTTCTTTGTACGGCATTGAGTTAACGGCATCGCATTCGTTCAATTATCTACCCGGATTTTGGGGTGGTTTGGGTGCTAAATTTAGCTATAACTATGCAAATTCTGATTTTGAGTTCGAAGATGATTTTGCGGGTGCGGGAATTGCCTCAGATGGATCAGCGCTGAGCGGCCTAGTCGCTCCTGCTGATATTTTTGGGCTTTCTAAAAATGTAGTGTCGGCGCAATTGTATTGGTCTGGTGGCGCATTCGATACACAACTTATCTTCAAGCATCGTTCTGATTACTTCCAGCAGTTTGTTGATACGCCTGGGCGCATCCGCTTTGTTGACGATAACTCTGTGGTCGAGCTAAGAGCAAGCTATCGCCTCAACGATTCAATTACTTTCTCGTTTGAAGCGCTTAATCTGACTGATGAACCTCGAGTCGATTTCCGCGGAGTGGAAGGAAATGTGTCTCAAGTATTGTCCTACGGGCCACGCTACTTCTTCGGTATTAAAGCTAAACTATAATTAGCCAGACATACCTTAGAAATGCTAACAAAGCCAAAGCAGTACTGCTTTGGCTTTGTTTGTTTAGCCTGAACCGAACTTCATAGAAACATAGAAGAACCAGAGCTAGATCATGCTCGATTATTACTCGAGTCGGGTGAATCGGTTAAACCTTGCGTTCCGCAAACAGGCTTCAAATCTGAGTCAGCATTCAGGTTAGCTTTTAAAAAAGCCTATGGTATTACACCACGCCATTATTTTGCGATGCACAACACTTTTCAAGAAAGTTGGTTTTGAATAAGTTTCGCTGCCCCAACAGCATCCAACACCGAAAAGATAACATTTAGAAAATACCTTACGGTAAATCTAGTTCGCAGGTGCAATCAGTGCCTGTGGCGGTCGCTGTTTCTGTTACTGCGCACAACTGGGCATTTCTGGTGGTCGCTTCGTCGTCACAAGCGGCTTGGCACGTTGTTGCGCCACTGGCGTTGCCTGACAGAGGGCCCCCAACAGTCATGTCTGTTACACACATGCTTGTTTGCGCGTGTACGGGCAATATAATACTGTTCACCACCGGTTTCACCCAAATTGGCGACGTGCCAACCACTACAGCTTTTCCTAAAACCGCGCGTCTAGCTTTGATCTCATCGGTCGTATTGTCGGATTGCGAATTAAACCTTGAATTTTTGTTCGACATTATTACTCTTCTCATCAAATTACGGTTATGTATTGTTGTGCATGGTCGTTATTCATCTAACAGCAATAACTGCAATATAGGTGTAATGTTAAATCTGCGGGCGTCGACCAAGTCTGGCACACCATTTGAATCAAGATCTTGATTTGCTACTTGTGGATCAGTGCCGAAACGAAATTCTTGGAAATTTGTGAAACCATCGTTATCGTCGTCAGCATCACGGTCAAACGAATTTAATGGGTTTAGACCATTCGCTATTTCATAGGCATCGGGCATACCATCTCCATCTCGATCAAAGTCGCACACATCACCCACACCATCGCCTTCAAAATCAGATTGATCTGGATTGCTATCATTAGGGCAATTGTCTGCAGAATCGAACAATCCATCGCCATCACCATCAAAGTCATCGTTGAGCACGGTTAGAGCTGTGTTTGCGTCAACCAAACCATCGACCGATGCAGTAATGATGATGGTTTGATCCGCATCAATATCAAGGTTGTCGATAACGTCGATCGCGAAAGTAGCCGAAGCCTGCCCTGATTGAATCACAACACTCGCTGGCAGAGTGACTCGGGTTACATCACTGCTGCTTAGGGTGATATTCAGTGGGTTATCCACCGCAACGTCGGTGCGCGTAAGTGTTGCGATCGCTGCACTTATTCCTGCATTTTCGGCAACCGTCACCCTATCCAGCTGCAGATTCAATGCAGGCAGTACATTTTGGATGGTGATCACCGCTGAGTCTGGCCCTCCTATGCTGGTTCCTGCTGCCGCGGTGCTATTCAAGGTCATGATCACTGTTTCGTCAGCTTCATCGAGTAAATCGTTGATCACTGATACTGTCACGGTGCGCGATAGAACATTAGCCGGGAACACTATACCAGTGCCTATGGTCGCGTAATCAACACCTTGGTTGGCGGTACCACTTAAGCTGATATCAATGGTCGCAGGGGTTGATAAGGGGTTTGTCGAGGTTATGGTGAATATACCGTTTTGCTGACTTTCAATCGCTTGAGTAGTTGCACTCAGAGTGAATTCAGTCGTGTCATCATTACTCAGAGTGACCACTGCTTGATCGCTAATGTCGACCGCTAACGCCGTATCTATTAAATTACTTTGCAATAGTGTGAGCGTTTCATCAGACTCAACTAAGTTATCGGCAAGCGGCATTAGTGTAATTTGCTGAATTTCATTAGCGTTACCCACAAAGCTCAATGTTTCAGCCACAAGCGCCTCATAGTCGAGCCCCGCAACGGTAGCCGTACCATCAACCGCAGTCAGGTCAACGCTAAAGCCACCATCTACTGGGTTATCTAAAACCACATCGACTGTAAAGCTGCCATCGTCTTCATTTTGTGAAATATCTTCGATCGACACAGCTGCTGTATCGTCATTACTAATGGTAAGCGTCGCTTCGTCTGTAATAATGACCGATAAGACCGTGTCAGCGAGATTAGACTGCTGAACAAAAACAGTTTCATCGGCTTCCAAGGTAACATCATCGTTTATTGTCACGGTAAAGGTTTGAGTTTCACCGGCACTGCCAACAAAGTTTAAGGTTTCATCAGCGAGCTGCACATAATCATTATCCGCTATGTTAGCCGTGTCATCAGCGGTGTTTACATCAACGCTAAAACCGCCGGGCACGTCCTTATCTAAGGTTGCGGTGACGGTAATCGACCCTTCTTGCTCGTTAGCACTCACATCTTCGATGGTCACCGTAGCTGAATCGTCGCCAAGCAATGTGACGGTAGCAGTATCACTTATCGTCAATGGTAATGCCGTGCCACTAAGGTCTGATTGCGTGATCAATATCGTTTCATCACCTTCTACCCGTTCATCGGCCACTGGGCTTAGATCAAGAGTTTGAGTTTCGCCTGATGTTCCTGCGAAAACAAGTGTTTGATCAACAATGGCTAGGTAGTCGTTATCAAGCAAGGTTGCTGAACCGTCGGCACTATTGAGGTTAATGCTAAAACCGCCGGGCAGCTCGCCATTCAATGTTGCGGTGATGGTTATCGTGTCATCGTCTTCGTTACCGCTTACATCACTAATGGTTACCGACGCACTATCATCGTTATTAATGGTGACCGTCGCACTATCAGCAATCCCTACGGCCAAAGCGGTGGCAGCCAAATTAGACTGGCTGATGGTGAACGTTTCGTTGTCTTCCAGTATCGTATCAGTGGTTGGTGTAACACTAAAAACTTGTGTCTCACCTGCATTACCTGTGAACGTTAATGTTTGGCCGACCAGAGCCGTATAATCACTGTCCGCTGTCGTCGCCGTGCCATCAACACTGTTAACGTCTACGGTAAATCCTCCTTGCACGGCATTATCTAATGTTGCCGTTAGGTTTATCACGCCGTCGTCTTCGTTACCACTGGCGTCTGCAATCGTTACCGAAGCAGTATCGTCATTACTGATTGTTAAGGTTGCCGAGTCAGTTATCGTTACCGTCAGCCCTGTGGCCGCCAAATTAGACTGATTGATGACAAGTGTTTCATTTGCCTCTAATCGAGTATCCACCGTTGGTGTAATAGTTAATGTTTGAGTTTCACCAGCATTGCCACTGAAAGTCAGCGTTTGCCCTACCACAGCAGAGTAATCACTATCCCCTGTCGTCGCCGTACCATCGGCAGTGCTAAGGTCTATCGTAAACCCTCCTTGCACGCCATTGTCTAAGGTTGCGGTCACGGTAATTGCACCATCGTCTTCATTGCCACTCACGTCGGCTATAGTTACTGATGCGGTGTCATCATTATTAATGGTGATCGTAGCATCATCTACCGTTGTCACGGCTAAACTGGTAGCAGCCAAATTAGATTGGCTAACCGTTAAGGTTTCATTAGCCTCTAAACGACTGTCGGTGGTTGGCGTTACGGTAAACGTCTGCGTTTCACCGGCAGTGCCACTAAAGGTAAGTGTCTGGCCTACCAAAGCCGAGTAGTCACTGTCGGCGATAACAGCCGTACCATCAACTGTACTCACGTCAACTGTAAAGCCGCCTTGCACGCCATTGTCTAAGGTTGCGGTCACGGTAATTACACCATCGTCTTCATTGCCACTCACGTCGGCAATGGTTACTGATGCCGTGTCATCATTATTAATGGTGATGGTAGCATCATCGAGCGTTGTCACGGCAAAACTGGTAGCAGCCAAATTAGATTGCCTAACCGTTAAGATTTCATTTGCCTCCAAACGACTGTCGGTGGTTGGCGTTATGGTAAACGTCTGCGTTTCACCAGCAGTGCCGCTAAAGGTAAGTGTCTGGCCCACCACAACAGAGTAGTCACTATCGGCGATACTAGCCGTACCATCGACCGTACTCACGTCAACCGTAAACCCACCTTGCACGCCGTTGTCTAAGGTCGCAGTCACAGTTATCACGCCATCATCTTCATTACCACTTGCATCAGCAAGAGTCACTGCAGCGTTATCATCATTATTGATGGTTACCGTTGCCGAATCACTGATATTTACCACTAAGCTCGTTGCAGCCAACCCAGATAGACTCACCGTTAGCGTTTCATTGGATTCTACCGTGGTGTCGTCTACCGGCGTAACAGTAAAAGTCTGGCTTTCACCGGCATTACCGGCGAAGGTCAATAGTTGATTACTCACGGCCGAATAGTCGCTATTAGCAATTGTGGCACTGCCATCAGTCGTACTCGCATTAACGGTAAACCCACCAACAACAGGGTTATTTAGAACGGCTGTGACGGTAATTGCACCACTGTTTTCATTACCACTAACATCTTCAATGGTCACCGATGCCGTATCGTCATTGTTAATCGTTAAAGTTGCCGAATCGGTAATCGTTACTGCCAAACTGGTAGCCGCCAAATTGGATTGGCTGATGGTGAGCGTTTCGTTTGCTTCCAGTCGGTTGTCCGCCGTTGGGGTAACAGTAAAGGTTTGAGTTTCACCCGCATTACCACTGAAAGTCAGCGTTTGCCCTGCCACAGCAGAGTAATCGCTATCCCCTGTCGTCGCCGTGCCATCGGCCGTGCTAAGGTCAACGCTAAAGCCACCTTGCACGCCATTGTCCAGCGTGGCCGTCACGGTAATGGCGCCATCGTTTTCATTGCCACTAACATCCGCAATGGTGACTGCGGCGTTATCATCGTTATTTATTGTCACGCTAGCTGTATCAGTGATATTCACCGAAGAAGTCGTACCGGCTAGGTCAGACAAACTTACACTCAGCGTTTCATTGGCCTCCAAAATAGCATCATTAGTTGGGTTAACCGTAAAGGTTTGGCTTTCGCCGGCGCTGCCAACAAAGGTCAATAGCTGATTATTTACCGCTGCATAATCGTTACCGGCGACGGTAGCGCTGCCATCGGTGGTGCTGGCATTAACCGTGAAACCACCGGCAACCGCATTATTCAGTATGGCCGTGACGGTAATCGCGCCATCATCTTCATTACCACTCACATCGGCAATGGTCACCGCGGCATTATCGTCGTCACTTAAACTAGCATTGGCAAATGCGGTGCTAATCACCCCACTCGAGGGATTAGATATTGTTGCAATAATGGTCTCGGTTCCTTCAACGATTGCATCTTCGGTTACATCGAGAGTAATCGTTGTGCTGCTTTCATTATCACCAATACTAAACGACGTTACACCGGTCGCGTAGTCTGTTCCATTAGTGGCTGTGCCACTGTAAGCAACACTACCACTAAGGGCCGACCCTGAAGTATTTGAAGGACTAACCGTAATAGTGAATACCGCATCCGTCGAAGAAGCAGCATTGTTTTCAGCGCCATCGGTTGTACGTTCTATCTCAAAACTAAAATTATCATCATCGATCAATGATATGTTTTGCGACTGTATACCACCCAGGGTTATGCCCGCCGATGGATTGCTCAAACTCACCGTCGCGGTTTCGCTTCCTTCAACCAGTGCATCGTCTTGCACAGTAAACGTCGCAGTACCTGTAGTTTGACCATCTAAGATCGTAATACTGGTGCTACTTAGCGCAAAATCGCCAGCGGTAATACCCGTACCACTCGCTGCAATATTGACCGTTTGATTACCTACTACGGCTTGTGATGCCGTGGCCGTTAAGGTGATTTCCGTGCTGTCGGCTTCACTGCCACTGTTCGCGCTAGCGGAAAGTTCCACTGATGGAAAATCGTTATCCGTAATCACAATGCTTTGTGATGTGGTGGCACCTAACGATAGGCCTGCCGATGGGTTACTAATGCTCACGGTCGCTGTTTCAGGGCCTTCGATCAACGCGTCGTCTTGCACGGTAAACGTGACCGTACCAGTGGTTTGACCATCTAAGATCGTAATGCTGGTGCTACTTAGCGCAAAATCCCCAGCGGTAATACCCGTACCACTCGCTGCAATATTAACCGTTTGATTACCGGCCACGGCTTGTGAAGCTGTAGCCGTTAAGGTGATTTCCGTGCCATCGGCTTCAGTACCGATGTTCGCACTAGCTGCCAGTTCCACTGTTGGAAAATCATCATCCGTGATCACAATATTTTGTGATGTGGAGCCTAAAACTAGGCCTGCTGACGGATTGCTAATGCTCACGGTCGCTGTTTCAGCGCCTTCGATCACCGAATCGTCTTGCACGGTAAACGTCGCAGTACCAGTAGTTTGACCATCTAAGATCGTAATACTGGTGCTACTTAGCGCAAAATCCCCTGCGGTAATACCCGTACCACTCGCTGCAATGCTAACCGTTTGATTGCCGACCACCGCTTGTGATGCCGTGGCCGTTAAGGTGATTTCCGTGCTGTTCGCTTCAGTGCCGCTGTTCGCGCTAGCGGAAAGTTCGACTGATGGGAAATCATCATCCGTAATCAGAATGCTTTGTGATGTGGTCGCACCTAACGATAGGCCTGCCGATGGATTACTAATGCTAACAACGGCTGTTTCAG
>CAZEXS010000070.1:9070-16709 GCA_964516915.1 uncultured Gammaproteobacteria bacterium | reverse complement strand
ATCCTATTGAATAAAATAATATTTCCCACTCCCTCCGCACGTTTCTTAGGCTACCGTTTTAGAGACTATGACACTGGTCGAGTAATGCATTAGATAACTCCTCAACTTTTCGCATAGCAGCTTAGCTTCTTTTTAACTTCTTTGCGGCCAAGCGCGACCCAAGCACACATAATTAATACCCCTTTGCTGTTCTTAATTACCGCTTTATCAAGTCAAGATCCCAGCACTGTCTAATTCGTCGATGGCCTGTTGATCGAAACCGAAATCGGCCAGTACCTGTTTCGTGTCTGCACCTTCCTTGGATGGCGATTCTGGCTCATCGCACTGGCTGCGACTAAATCGAGGTGCCGGTGCGGGCTGTTCTGTGCCATCGATTGTGATGTAGGTGCCGCGCGCTTGATTATGCGGATGCTTTGGTGCTTCATGCAGATCATAGATCCCCACAACACAGGCGTCAGAACCTTCGAAAATCTCGGCCCACTCATCGCGCGTCTTTGATTGAAATTTTTCTATCAGAGCGATCTTCATTTCAGACCATTTTTTAGGGTCATGCTGCTCTTTGATAAATCGTTCGGGCAACCCGGCTTTCATTACCATTTCCGCAAAAAATTGTGGCTCTATTGGGCCAACTGAAAGGTACTTTTTGTCCGATGTTTGGTAAGCCCCGTAAAACGGCGCACCGCCATCCAACATATTTGATTCACGTCTTGCGCTGAAAACACCCATTTTATCCAAGGTATAAAACATGCTCATCAGGTGAGCCGAACCGTCGGTGATTGCGGTATCAATGACCTGCCCCTTACCCGACTGATTTCGTTCCAGTAAAGCCGCTAAGATTCCCGCCACTAAAAACAGACTGCCACCAGCATAATCGCCAATAATATTTAGAGGCGGCATTGGCTGATCACGGCTGCCTATGGCTGCGGCGACACCGGTCAACGATATGTAGTTTAAATCGTGACCCGCCGAATGAGCGAGGGGGCCGTTTTGCCCCCAACCTGTCATGCGCCCGTAAATTAATTTGGGGTTACGTGCGAGGCACTCATCAGGGCCAAAACCTAACTTTTCGGCCACGCCTGGGCGGTTACCTTCGAATAAAACGTCAACCGATTCCAACATTTGCATTAAGGTTGCCAAACCGGCTGGCTTACGCAGATCTAAGGCAATGCTTTTTTTACCTCTGGCATTCACATCCAACGCTGAAGGCGGGGCAATCGAGTTCGGCTTTGAAGACCGTTCAACGACGATCACCTCAGCGCCTAAATCAGCCAGCACTTGACCGGCATAAGGACCCGGGCCAATGCCCTTCATTTCAATAATTTTTATCCCGTTTAATGGCCCCATATACGCTCCAAAGTATCGTAGATCTAGTTTAAATCGTGCCACCGTTAAGGATGGCGTCTGATGATGATCGGCTATATGCCAGCCAACACATTATCTACTTTGGCTGCATGCGAATACCAGCATCAATACGAATGCATTCGCCGTTGGTGTATTCGCTTTCAACAATATACTGAGATAGGTGCGCAATTTCGTCGGTCTTACCCAGTCGTCTAGGAAACAACGGGCTTTTCGATAAGGCTTGATAAGCCGGTTCTGGTAAAGCGTCAAAGAGCGGGGTGTGAATTAAACCCGGCACAATGGTATTAACGCGAATACCTAAGTTAGAAAGATCTCGTGCGGCCGCAAGGGTCATGCCAATGACACCACCTTTAGACGCGCTGTAGGCTACTTGCCCTATTTGCCCCTCGTAACCTGCGATCGACGCAGTGTTAATAATCACCCCACGACAGCCATCTTCGGTAACCGGATCTTGTTTTGACATTTGCAGAGCCGCGAGTCGCATCACATTGAATGTTCCGGTCAAGTTGATATCAATAACCTTCTTATAGGAATCCAGTGAGTGTGCGCCATCTCTGCCCACCGTTTTTTCAGCGCTGGCGATACCGGCAAAGTTATTGCAAATATGAATTGCACCGAATTTTTCCAATGTAGTATTGATTGCGGTTTCTACGCTGGTTTCGTCCGTGACATTAACATTGCAGTAAATCACATCGTCACCTAGTTCAGCTCCGATTGCACTGCCACGCCGGTCGTTCAGATCAAAAATGGCGACTTTTGCACCGAGTTTCGCATAGCGACGGACCGTTGCTTCACCTAAACCGCTTGCTCCGCCAGTGACGATGGCGACTTTTCCGTTAATATCCAATTTTAATTCCTCGACTAGTTTTAGTTAATTCAGCATTAAATCATAAGGTTAGACTGACAAAACGTTATCAGTAAAACTAAATAGCCTGTAAATGCTATTGTAGTTTCTTCAGGGCTCTATAATTCTTTAGAGCCATTAATCAGCACATTTTACTCAGCTCTACTATCTATTCACCCTTATTTTATTCACCTTTATAGAGTTTTTAACCCTAGATAGTGACCTATGCTTTTAAAATGCGAAACACCAATAATATTGAAAGAGGCAATGTTACCCTCCGCAGCGGTTCAAAGTACATATAGTGCAGTACACAGTTTTGTTAGTGCAGCGGTTTTAAGGACCCGATACTGCGATGATTTACCAATATTGGTTCGAAAAGATTGGCTTAAACACTTCTTTCAAATTTACTTTGATCCATTGAATGCCAAGTGAACAGACAAAACCTCGAAAACATACGAAGAGAAAATTGTTGAGATACTATAAAACTCGCACCCTCAAGCCAATCATTGCATTTGCGCTTAATTATATAATTTTGACGCATATGCAATAGTGCGTTATACTCAGTTAAACGGAGGTAGTTCATGCTTATTTCAAACACCACGAACCCAGATGAAAACGCAACGTTAATTAAAGCATTTAATAACAGTTGCCAAGCACTTGGCTTATCACGTGACCAGGCGAGCACCATATTGGGCATTGACCGCGCCACCCTAGCGCGCAATAAAAAGAAGGGTTTTGAACCGAACTCTAAAACAGGTGAGTTATGCTTAGAATTGATTCGTGTCTATCGATCTTTGTATGCCATTGCCGGTGGCGATAAAGCCTTTATGCACCATTGGCTCAACACAGAAAACCGCGCCCTCGCCGGAAAACCCTCGGCCCTTTTGTTAACGATCAGCGGGCTGGTTCAAGTAAACCTCTATTTAGACGCAATGCGTGGAAAAGTATAGGCAAATACTATGACGCGTTTTTCATTGAATGCTTGAAGCAGGCTGTTTAGCCCCAAACCAAGCAAGTTAAAACACACAACTATCTCTAGGTCACACTCAAGGCCAACATGCTCGATAACAGTCTATTTAATGAAGCCACCCCATTGAGCCCATATCGAGCCAATGTTTGGCGAGTTGTGGAGTCTCAAGAGCATGCCGCGACCTTACAGGTCATTGACGACTTAGCTGAGCAGACCATGCTCGAAGCAATGCTTGATCAGGTAAAGCCTAAGTATCGCTCGGGCACCGAAGACATGCATTACCTACTAAAAACCGCGTTTCGTTATCCACCCTTAAAATGGGGTTCAAGATTCGGAACTCGACTAATGCCAAGTTATTTGTACGCCAGCGAGACACCCGGTACGGCGCTTTGCGAATGCGCTTACTATCGATTTCTTTTTCTAGAGCATATGCAAACACCGTATCTGGCGCCAATACGCTCAGAGTATTGTCTTTTTAAGGTATCGGTTACCAGCAACAGATGCTTAGATTTAACGACAGACATATACAAGAGTATACAAACTCAATTACGCGACCCGAGCAACTATGCTGCCACTCAAGAAATTGGAAACTGGGTATACCAACGAACCGAAGATGAATCCAAGCCAATAGATGTCATTCGCTTTGGTTCAGCACGTACATCCCAATCAATAAAACAAAATACGACGCCAATACCTGGATCGCCGGCAACATCAAAAACTGGCATCAATATCGCTGTCGCAGAACCTTCAGCGATTAATTCACGCCAGCCTATTGTTCAACAGCGCTGGCTATGTTTAACTAAACCTAGCTCCGTTAGCTTTAGTTCTCGTGACTCTGAAATCAGTTATTTGTTTCCGAAAACTGACTTTTGCGATTCTGACGATCGTTTTCTTTACGTAGTCTAAAGTATTTTCTATTTAAGACTCTCCCCGTTCCCAATTTACTGTTGAGCAAGCTACTTTTGTTCATTAATCACAGATAAAAACATAAAATTGAACGCCGTCGTATTTAAGACACCAAAATATCATTTTAAATCAATGACTTAAAAATTGTAAGACAAAAAACAAACAGTTGTATAAATCATCAAAAAGCAGGAAGATGTACCACAAGCAAGAAAGAGTCATGACAATAAATAAGAAATAAGAAATAAAAAGCAAGAAATAAAAAAGGCCCTTGAGCGGGTAACTCAAGAGCCTTCTCGAAAGAAATAAGCACTGCGCCAATCTCTTTCATTATTTGTCATCAAATCCTTTTGAATGACTTGCTCGACTGCATAGCGATGGGTCATATCGCGTATTGTGTTAACAATACTATCAAGTCAATTTGGTAGTAGTGTTAACTATTGTCAGAGCGGGTATGCGTGGGTCAAACGCATAGATGTATGATAGCACAAGTTCCCAAGCAGGTTTATGCATATGTCGCAAAAATGACACTTTTTTAGGCTTGACTCCTTGAGTTGTAAAAATTAAGTCAGCGAACCCAGTACAAATGTCCTAAACTATGGTTACTTAACAGTCACCCACTAAGTAAGGCCAAAATGCTTGCACTCGACGCTCTCCATAATCGCATTTCAGTAAATTTACTATGTGAGCCCGCACCCTCTGCGGAACAGCTAGAGAATATTTTTAAAGCAGGTTTAAGAGCATGCGACCACAAAAACCTTCGTCCTTGGCGGTTTCTACTGATCGAAGGCGACGCTAGGCATCGCTTTGGTGAGTTAATGGTTAAGGCCAAAGAAGGCCAAGACGTTAATATTGAATGCCTTGAAGAAGAAAAAAACAAACTTCGAAACAAACCATTTAGAGCGCCAACGATTGTGGCAGTGGTTGCCGATATAAAACCGCATAAGAAAGTACCTGAAATAGAACAACTACTTTCAGCAGGTGCCGCGGCGCAAATGATGATGACGGCTGCTTACGCTCAAAACCTTGGTGCGATATGGCGCTCGGGCAGCCTAATGTTCGAGGATACGATGAAAGAGGGGCTTGGCCTTACGCAAGACCAAAAACTAGTGGGCTTTCTGTATTTGGGTCAAATTAAAGCGAGTAAAAACGTACCCAAACTCAACCCTGACGACTACGTCGTTCGATGGGGCGAAGCAGCTCCATAGGTTAACATTCCATAGGTTAACATAGAGCTGCACAAGTAATGGACGCCGAGTGCGCCCAACAAAAACTTGTTAAAACTGGCTCTCTGGGGTCGCAACAACCAAGCCGTCCATCTCTTCTGTAATGGACATTTGACAGGCCAAACGAGAGTTCTCTTTAACCTCCTCAGCTACTTCCAACATCTCTGCCTCTAAATCACCGGGTTTTCCAGTCGCTTCAAGCCAATTCTCATCAACATAGACATGGCATGTTGCGCATGCGCAAGCGCCACCACAATCAGCGTCAATTCCAGGTATATCATTACCTGTTGCGGCTTCCATAACACTGTCACCGACATTGGCGTCAACACTTCGAGCTTCACCCTGATAGTCGACAAAGGTAATTTTGGGCATTTCGGTCTCCAATAAAAAGAAAACAAGTTTAGGCGATGGATTTTACGAGCCAAACTCACAGCAAGCAAGCGTTAACTAGGGCTATTTATCATCAACTAACTCTACTTCTAAATTATCTATCAATCTCGCATCGCCAAGCGGCGCTGCTGCCAGAATAACTAACTTCTGATCACCCTTCTTAGCCGGCATTAGGTCTGCTTGATTAACCACTGAGATGTATTGAGGCTGAAAGCCATACTCAATGAGCGTGTCTTTCGCCTGTTGCTCAAGCCGTTTCACCATGGCTTTGGATACCACCGAGCTATGAGAAAGTAATTCTGACTTCATCCATTGAAGGGTCTCTTGTAACTTAGCGCCCGTGACTAACTGCTGTTTAGTTAAATAACCATTGCGAGATGATAATGCCAATCCAGACTCAGTTCGTACGGTTTCAATGCCCACCACCTGAATTGGGTAAGCCAAATCTTCGACCATTCGCCTAATAATGGCCAACTGTTGATAATCTTTCATACCAAAACAAGCGACATCAGGCTGCACCATATTAAACAAACGACTCACCACCGTCGTCACCCCATAAAAGTGTTCCGGTCGATTTTTACCACAATACAGGTCGCCAAGCTTAGGCACATAGACAACCGTTTGTCGGGATAATTCACCGGGGTACATGGTCGATTGCTCTGGCAAGAACAATAAGTCCACACCAAGCTCGGCCAACAACCGGCCATCTTCCTCCGGAGTCGATGGGTAATTGTCCAAATCTTCATCAGCGCCAAACTGAGTGGGGTTAACATAAATGCTCACCACCACAAAGTCGGCCCGACGTTTGGCCGCCCGCACTAGTTCCAAATGCCCGTCATGAAGGTTGCCCATGGTAGGAACAAAACCGATGGTTTTTTTATCTTTACGTGCCGCCTGCACCGCTGCTCTTAAAGACGAAACGCGTTGTACCTTATTCAAACTGAACTCCTAAAGGCTAATTGAATACTTAATTAGTTACTTACTGACTCTGCGCACTAATTCTACACACTAACTCTACGTAAACTGGCTCAGTTAAAACAGTGCTCTGGCGCGGGGAAATCTCCACCCTTAACATCCGAAACGTAGTTAGCTACGGCATTTTGCACAGAGTCTGCGCCGCGCATATAGTTCTTAGAAAACTTTGGGCTCTTCTTTGGGTATATTCCCAGCATATCTTGCAGCACCAACACTTGCCCATCGCAGGCCGGCCCCGCGCCAATGCCAATGGTTGGGATTGTTAACTTTTGAGTGATTGTTTCTGCCAAACTTTGCGGGACGGCTTCTAGCACAACCGCAAACGCCCCAGCCTGCTCAACACCTAGAGCATCTTCAATCAATTGATTAGCCGCATCGCCACGCCCTTGAACCTTAAAGCCACCTAGCTGATGCACGGACTGCGGCGTTAAACCAATGTGCGCGCATACCGCTAAGCCTCGCTCAACCAAAAACTGAATGGTTTCAACTTGCAGCTCTCCGCCCTCTAATTTGACGGTGTGAGCACCAGCTTGCATCAACTTTACGGCATTCTCATAGGCTTGCTCCTTACTCGTTTGATAACTTCCAAACGGCAAGTCACCCACGACCATGGTGTTACTTACACCACGTGCCACGCATTCTGTGTGATAGCAACTCTGCTCAATGGTGACCGGAATCGGGGTTTCATGACCCTGCATTACCATGCCAAGCGAGTCACCCACCAAAATGGCATCAACGCCCTGAGAGTCAATTAATGAGGCAAAACTGTAATCATAAGCAGTCAACCAAGTAATTTTATCTTGCTCGGTTTTCATTTTTTGCATCGTGGTAACGGTTACAGCCATTTCTTACTCCTATTCATACTATTAACCGGCCATAAACATACCCGGCTTTACAATTATTTAGATAGCGCAACGTTAGCACAGGTGAGCCGAGTCGTGGATATTTAGGCCGACAAAATTCCAGTTT
>CAZEXS010000070.1:0-8970 GCA_964516915.1 uncultured Gammaproteobacteria bacterium | reverse complement strand
ACGTTAGCACAGGTGAGCCGAGTCGTGGATATTTAGGCCGACAAAATTCCAGTTTCGAACCAAACTCAGTCAATGCCAATAACGGAATACATAAATCTATGATAGAGGGTTGAAGAAGTGCTTACCCGCGTGAATTTTATCTATTTGTCTTAACAGTGCAGTGAAATGCTTGTCGTTATCAATCGGGTTAAATTCAGCCGCATTAACGATCAACAAAGGGGCCTCGGTAAATCGATGAAAGTACTCGGTATACGCATTAGCAAGCTTCTCTAAGTAACTATTTTCAATTTTTTGTTCGTACTTGATGCTGCGTTTCTTAATACGTTGCTTTAGTACGTCCGCCGGAGCCTGCAAATAAACCACTAAATCTGGCTTAGTTTTTGGGATATTTAGGTTGGCGAACACTTTTTCATACAAGGCTAATTCATCATCTCTTAGGGTCAAACTTGCAAAAATTGGGTCTTTCTCAATCATAAAGTCCGCTACTACGCCTGCATTGAAGCCACTGGGCGAAGTGTCAACAAGCTGCGCTTGTTGTGCCTTCAACTCGGCCATTTGCTCCACACGTTGCAGCAAAAAAAACATCTGTGTTGCAAAACCATAACGTTCAGGAGATCGATAAAAACGTGCTAAAAATGGGTTTTCCGCCGGTTTTTCTAAAAACAGTTGCCCTCCGAGGGTGTCTACCAGCTTACGACTCAATGATGACTTACCAACCCCTACTGGGCCTTCTATTACGATATGCCGTTGGCTTATTGTGGTGCTTTCAGACATTGCTAATGGGTTTTTCGAACATCTTGGTTAACTGGTTAATGAGCTTAGTATAGTTAAGTTTACTTCTCATTCAGCAACTTTTTAACAACATTTAAGGCAGCCATTAAACGAGAGATAGTCCTATCCAATTTTGATGTTTTTAGCTAAAAAGCTACTAAGCTACACGCCGTACTCTATAATACGATCATCAATACTCTTTAGAGCCACACTGATATCAAATAACGAAAGCTCTAAGGTTATCAACTAATTTCTGCCCACTGAGAGCATAGACTAGCTAATGCCCAACGATCAGCCTGCCCCACTCAATACTGAGCTTCAAAATACTGACATTGAAGATCAATCCGAGATAAAAACCGAAATAAAACCCGAGATGAATACCGCATCACCGACAACGCAAAAGGCAGAATCGCCTGGCGGGAACTTCAGTGAACTGCTTATCGACTTGGTATTTTCAATCATTATTCCGACCCTCATTCTCAAAAAGTTAAGTGGCGATGACATGCTCGGTGCCACTCTGGCATTGATAGTGGCCTTATCATTTCCGGCTTTAGCGGGCGTCTGGGGCTTTTATAAAAAAGGCAAGATAACGTTCATTCCAGCGCTGGGCTTTATCAGCATTTTGTTAACCGGTGGTATCGGCATACTGAAGCTCCCAAAAGAGTACATTGCCTATAAAGAAGCACTGGTGCCCAGTATTCTAGGCTTAATTACAATCATATCTGCGTATACCAGTAAACCAATCGTCAAACCGTTTATCATGAACGATGCGGTCATGAATACCGAAAAGATTGAACACGCTCTGCAACAAAACAAAACCGAAAGCGCCTTCAATCAGACCTTAGTTAATGCCACCTGGATTGTTGCCGCAAGCTTTGTCTTTTCAGCCGTCGCGAACTATCTATTGGCAAAATGGATTGTCGTAAGCGAGTCGGGAACCGACGCTTTTAATTCAGAACTGGGCACCATCACCGTCTATGGCTATTTGATGATTGGATTGCCTGCCACCGTATTTACCATCGGCGCGGCGATTTACGCATTTAAAGGCATAACGAAACACACTGGTTTAAAGTTTGAAGAGTTGTTTCGCGAAGATCTATAGATTCAGATTAGCGCTAAAGCGATTAACAACTCAAGCAAACCGGCATTCAGTAAACAACCGCTCTATTCATTGAGAATACAGCGTAAAACGGGTACATTAGCGGCTTAATTTTGAGGTCTTAATTGCCACTATTAAGGCTCCAGCAACCCCAATAAACGCTTGCGCAAGCCGCGAGTCGTCGTAATTTAATTTATGTCAAACGTTTCGTCGAACGCTTCATTGAACGCCCCATCGAATAAGGCCACTCAATCGGAGCGAAACATACTTGTTACCAATGCGCTGCCGTACGCCAACGGGCCTCTGCATCTTGGACATATGGTCGGTTTTATGCAAGCTGACATTTGGGTGCGCTTCCAAAAACTACGCGGCAATAAGGTTACCTTTGTTGGTGGAGATGATCAGCACGGCACACCCATTATGCTGGGTGCGCAAAAGCAAAACATTAGCCCTGAAGAGCTAGTTGCGCAAACTGAAGCAGATCACAAAGCGTCACTCGACGGGTTCAGTATTGGCTTGGACAACTACACCGGTACGCACCATTCTGAAAACGCCGCGTTAGCCAAGCAAATATACCGAACCTTACGAGACCGAGGCCACATTGATGTGCGCACCATCAAGCAGGCCTACGATGAAGAGAAAGGCATGTTTCTGCCTGATCGTTTTGTCAAAGGCACCTGCCCTAAATGCAAAGCCCCGGATCAATACGGCGACAATTGCGAGGTCTGTGGCACCACTTATGACACAACAGACTTAATTGACCCTTACTCGGTTCTATCAGGCAAACCGCCGATTGAAAAAGAAAGCGAACACTATTTCTTCAAGGTCAGTGACTTTGAAAACGTGCTCAACACTTGGAAAGACAGCGATGCACTGCAACCGGAAATAGCCAACAAGCTTGGGGAATGGTTTGAATCTGGCCTGCTTGACTGGGACATCAGTCGCGATAAGCCCTATTGGGGTTTTGAAATACCCGACGCACCGGGCAAGTATTTCTATGTGTGGCTTGATGCCCCAATCGGCTACATGGCCAGTCACAAAATTCATTGCGATGCATCCGGAGACGACTGGTCAAGCTATTGGAATGCCGCTGAGGCGCTGAAGGCCAGCACTGAGCTTTACCACTTTATTGGTAAAGACATTGTTCGCTTTCATACATTATTTTGGCCAGCCATGCTAACAGCAGCCGATTACCGACAGCCAAGTGGCGTATTTGTGCACGGATTCCTTACCGTTGACGGTGCAAAGATGTCGAAATCGCGTGGCACGTTTGTGATGGCGGAAACCTACCTTAAACACCTTAATCCTGAGTATTTGCGTTATTACTACGCCGCCAAATTGAGTGCCAGTGTGGTCGATATGGATTTAAACCTTGAGGATTTTGCGGCACGCGTCAATTCAGACGTGGTCGGCAAAATGGTTAATATCGCCTCACGCTGTGCCGGCTTTATCGTCAAACGCTTCGACGGGCAATTGGCTACGGTAAGCGCGGCTCCTGAACTACACAATGAATTCGTCGCCGCCAGCGACAGTATTGCGGCACGCTACGAAAACCGAGAGTTTTCCCAAGCCATGCGTGAAATTATGGCCTTAGCGGATAAAGCTAATCAGTTTATCGATGAACATAAACCATGGGTGTTAATCAAAGATGAAGACAAGCTTGATGAGGTGCAACAAGTCTGCACCGCAGGCATCAATGCGTTTCGTTCTTTATGCATCTACTTAAAACCAGTATTGCCAGAATTAGTCAGTCAAGCGGAAGCGTTTCTCAACGTTGAGGCATTAAACTGGAAAGACCTAGAGCAACCATTGCTCAACCATCAAATCAACAAATTCAAACCATTAATGACACGCATCGAAAAAGATTCGATTGACGCCATGATCGAAGCCAGCAAAGCCACCCTAGAATCGAATGAAAACAACAACACTGTTGCACCCGATTCGCCCCTTGGTATTGACCCCATAAGTGACGAAATCAACTTCGATGATTTTGCTAAAATCGATTTGCGAGTCGCTCGCATTGAGAAAGCACAACACGTGGACGGCGCCGATAAATTACTGCAGCTCACCTTAGACCTGGGCGGTGAAACACGCAATGTGTTTGCGGGCATTAAGTCAGCCTATGATCCTGAGCAACTGGAAGGTAAATTAACCGTGATGGTGGCTAATTTGGCACCCCGTAAAATGCGTTTTGGCATGTCTGAAGGCATGGTATTAGCGGCCGGCCCCGGCGGGTCTGAGCTGTATATATTGAACCCTGAAGACGGTGCTCAACCGGGAATGCGAGTCAAATAAAGCTAAAACCCAGTTTAAATGGATCGCGACCAAAAAATTCAAGCTGTTGACGAATGGCTGCCACAAACTCAATGCACGCAATGCAGTTATCCGCGTTGCTACGATTACGCAGCGGCCATAGTGGATGGCGCAGCCGACATTAATCAATGCCCACCTGGCGGCGACACCACAATAAGAGGCTTGGCCGAGTTAACTGAACAAGCCATTACACCTTTGAACCCAAAGTTCGGCGAACATAAGCCAAAGCACGTCGCGGTCATTGATGAAAGTGTGTGTATTGGCTGTGTTATGTGCATCAAAGCGTGCCCCACTGATGCAATTATCGGCGCAGCCAAATTAATGCACACGGTGATCGAGCGAGATTGCACCGGTTGTGAATTGTGTATTGAACCTTGCCCTGTCGACTGTATCGAAATGGTGTTAGACGAAGCGCAAAATCAAGATAGTTGGCGATGGGTTGACTACTCTCAAGAGCAAACCCAACGCGCTCGGCAACAAACCAACGATAAAATTGCACGAGAAACTAAACGGCGCCAATCTAAAAGTTCAATGAAAAAGCTAAAAGAACTACGTAAAGAGAAAGGCAGCGAACAAATCAAAAGCGATATTGCTGCGGCACTAGAACGAGTGAAGCAACGCTCTCGTGCAAAACAATCAAATAATGACTAACAATTAGCTTAGCAAAAGCAATTAAATTACTGACAACAGGAATGAATAAAACCAAACGTCACGAAATTTTTAGCCGGTTTAGAACTGAAAACCCAAAGCCGCAAACCGAGCTAAATTACAGTTCAGAATTTGAATTATTGGTAGCCGTGACCTTGTCCGCCCAATCCACCGATGTTGGTGTTAATAAAGCGACCGACAAGTTATTTCCGATTGCCAACACACCAGAATCGATCTACGCACTTGGTGTCGATGGCCTGAGCAGTTACATCAAAACGATTGGCTTGTATAACAGCAAAGCCAAGAATGTAATCGCTGCCTGCAAAATGTTGATCGACTTGCACGATAGCGTGGTGCCCGACGATCGTGATGCTCTAGAAGCATTGCCTGGCGTGGGCCGCAAGACCGCAAATGTAGTGCTAAACACCGCCTTTGGCCACCCTACCATGGCCGTAGACACGCATATTTTTCGAGTGTCTAATCGTACCAAAATTGCACCAGGCAAAACCGTACTAGCGGTTGAAAAAGCCCTGCTAAAATTTATTCCCGACGAATTCTTGGTCGATGCACATCATTGGCTTATTCTACATGGCCGATACACTTGCATTGCACGAAAGCCTCGATGTGGCTCCTGTATCATCAGTGACCTTTGCGAATTCAAAGACAAAATAATCGATGATTAACTATTCGCTAACAACCCAAAGAGTTGCTACTGGGTCGAGTTATGGGGCCCTGCCCGATGATGATCATGCCCGGGTTGCCGTAGAGGCAGCGATAGCCAAACTGGACAGCGAGGTTACCGTCGGCAGCGTATTGCTGTTTCTCAGCAGTGCCTATGCTCATGCGCCCGAAAACGCCATCAAACTCGCCGCTAAGGCTGCCGCTACACCGCAGATTTTTGGTTGCTGTGCCATGAGCCTACTTACTGAAACCGAATGGCTAATGGACGTGGAAGGCGCCGTCGCTATGGCATTCCCCAGCGACATCACATTGCATCCTCTTAAAGTACTGGAAAGGCTGGGCGTGGCACCCAAGAGCGTGTTGACGCTCACATCACCCAACGCCGCGACCATTGCCGTTAATTCAACAAAACAAAGCCAAATCGGCTCAATCAGCAGCGACGAATTCGGCCATGGGCCATTTTCGATTTGGCAAAGTGGTCGAATCGAAGAACATGAATTTAGCCTAACGGCGTTTCCTGAAACTCTGTCGCCCCACGTGTTAGTTGCTGATGGCGTGAAGCGCCTCTCAAATAATTTGCACATTAATTTAGCTGAATCACATACCTTAAAACAAATCGATCAACAATCCGCCTTTGATAGCTTGCCTAAACCAATTCGAGAAATCGCTAAAACACAACCATTCAAGTTACTGTGCGCAATTTCCGAAACCAATGATGTCCGCTGCCTGGACCAAGGCTATTACAAGCTACATCACTTAGTATCTGTTGATGAACACACCGGAGAAGTTCAGTTATCAGGAAAGCCTAAGGCTGGCCGTC
The DNA here is from genome assembly GCA_964516915.1 of uncultured Gammaproteobacteria bacterium. GTDB lineage: Bacteria > Pseudomonadota > Gammaproteobacteria > Arenicellales > Arenicellaceae > Arenicella. The sequence continues at coordinate 2,638 of CAZEXS010000070.1, read as the reverse complement.
ATTTGTTTTGGGCGATTCGAGATGCTGACGAGGCCGAAAAGTCGATTCAACATCAACTTTTGACGCTGAAACAAACCTTGATCGAGACTAAGCAACAGCCACTGTTCGCCTTAATGTTTCCAAATATGGGCCGCGGACCAGAATTTTTCGGTGGTCGCGACCGAGACCTAGACTGCTTTCAAGGCTGCTTTCCCGACACGCCATTGATCGGCTTCTACGGAAATGGGGAAATCACACCCGGTTTTAAAGGCAAAAGCCTTATAAAACGCTACTCTACCGTGATAGCCATATACACTGAAAGCTAGCCATTCATGTCAAAGTACTGGATAAGCTTCAACAAGGCCTTATAATTCTACAATATTAGGCCAAAGATTAGATCTCTAAAAACCACGCAAGCAATGATATGAAAAGTGTTGAAGCAAGCCATGACATCGAAGTAAAACTCAGTGACGGAAAACTCAATGGACAGGCTATTTCTGACCACACTTATGAGATAGATGGTTCCATTTTAATACCAGAATCGGGCCCACACTTTGAAACCGTGTTACAAACACGCGGCCTAACGCTATCGCATGCCAAGCCAACACAATTACAAATCAATTTGGGCAAATTGTGCAATCTTGCTTGCCACCACTGCCATGTTGACGCTGGCCCCAAACGTACCGAAATAATGACTTGGGAAACCATGGTTCAAATTTTAGACTGGGCTAAACGGGCAAACATCCAAGAAGCCGATCTAACCGGTGGCGCTCCCGAAATGAATCCTCATTTTAGACGCTTCTGCGCAGAACTATTAGACTTAGGCATACAGATAACATCGCGCTGCAACATCACTGTTTTGTATGAACCTCAGCAAGAGGATCTTGCGCAATGGTATGCCGACAATAAGATACGGCTGGTTTGCTCCTTACCTTGTTATACCGAAGATAACGTTGACGCACAGCGCGGCAAAGGAGTGTTTGACAAAAGCATTGCAGGTTTGCAACTTCTTAATAGTTTGGGCTACGGCACCGACCCAGAATTGAGTTTAGACTTAGTCTATAACCCTGGCGGTGCTTTTTTACCGCCAGCTCAAGACGAGCTTGAGCAAGACTATCGAAAGATGCTGGGCGATAACTTTGATATCACGTTTTCAAATCTATTGGCAATTACCAATATTCCAATCAACCGCTTTGCTCACGCCTTAAAACGCGATGGCGAAATTGATGATTATCAAACTTTATTGGTAAGTAATTTTAACCAGAGTACCGTCGAACAATTGATGTGCCGACATTTAATCAACCTTGATTGGGAAGGTCGAGTGTTCGATTGCGACTTCAATCAGATGCTAGACATACCAATGAACGGTGAGGCTCATCGTTATCTTTGGCATATCGACATCGACCAAGTAACTGGTTCAGCAATCGCAACAAACCGGCATTGCTTTGGTTGTACCGCGGGTGCTGGCAGCAGCTGCGGTGGTGTTTTGACCGACTAAATGTCGAAAATTCGCCCTACGCACACGAAATAACCGCCTCTGGGTTTGCGACTTGCAAGACAGTAAAAAACCGCCGCACCAGCAACAAGGCGTCAGCGTTATCATGCCGGTTCGCAATGTTGGGCATTATTTAAAAGCCGCGGTAGATAGCATACTAGGCCAAACTCATAAAACTCTAGAGCTCATCATTATCGATGATCACAGCGTCGACGGTTCGGTCGACTCGCTGCAAGCAAGCCACAAAGACACGAGAATACGAATTATTAAGTCGCTAGGCGACGGCATTATCGATGCTCTAAACACGGGAGTTGCAGAAGCCAAGCACCCAATTATCGCGCGAATGGACGGTGATGATATTGCGCATCCAATGCGAATCGAATCACAACTTGCTTACCTTAAACACAATGCGGATATCGACATAGTTGGAGGGTGTGTGCGTATTTTTAAAGATGATGGCGAACCCGCTGAAGGCTACCAACTCTACGAAAAATGGATCAACTCTTTGTGTGAACATCAACACATCGTAAACAGCCTTTTTATTGAAAGCCCCATTCCGCACCCGACAGCTTTGTTCCATAAACACACTATCGAGCAGCTCGGCGGCTACCAAGATAATGGTTGGCCTGAAGACTACGATCTATGGTGTCGAGCTCTAATCAGGGGGCTGAGATTCGGAAAACCAAACGTGCCAGCGTTGCTTGATTGGCGCGATTACCAAGACCGCACATCAAGGCAAGACCCTCGCTACGGCAAAAAGGCGTTTATCAAATGCAAATCGTACTATCTGGCAAGCTACCTCAAAGAGCATAAAGGCATTACCCAATGCACCATCTGGGGCGCAGGACCAACGGGATTACAACTGCATGACGGCCTCGAAGAAAATGGCATCAGTGTGAGCAAATTTTTCGATATAAATTTGAAGTTGGACGGCAAAACCAAGCGAAAAAAATCCGTTATCGTATACCGACCTAAAAACGACTTTCCACTAAAGCACACATCAGATTCAATCTGCATTATTGCGGTTGGTTCTAGAGGAGCGAGCAGCGAAATGCGAAAATTGTTAAACAGCGTGGGGTGGATCGAAAACAAACACTACCTATTCGCAGCGTGACTAAACTAGCGCATTTGTTCAGGGAAAAATACCCACATGCCGATTATCGA
>CAZEXS010000069.1:0-16901 GCA_964516915.1 uncultured Gammaproteobacteria bacterium | reverse complement strand
GCTGCTCGTTTATGCCATAGACAAGTATGTGTACTTTGCAATTGTCTTCAGGGAAGTAACTCGTGATTTCGCATGAAATAAACGTGTCTTCAGGGTGATTCTTTACCAACTCCAAACAACCACGAATATCGTCGTGGTCGGTAATGGTTACTAAATCCATTCCTCGCATTTTCGCCTGACGATAGACTTCTTCAGGTTCAGTAAAACTCTCTGGAGCGTTATATGCTTTTAATATCCATGTAGAGGCGTAGTCTGAATATTTGGAATGCACATGCAAATCTACTTTAGCCATAATCCTAATCTCTTTGTTTCGATTTGAATATTCTAAAGATGATTTATGACCGAATAGCGACAGCTGTGTTGCAGTTCAGTTACAGTATTATCATTTCTATTACTGATAGAAAGTTCAAAGTACCGTAGATGATCCGGAGTCATTTAAAAATTAGTTAGGAACGGTTAATAGCGACAGAAAGGTAGTCTCTACAACCTTTTTTATATCAATAGAAAGGCAACCTTAATGACAATTAAAGCTCTAATTGAAAGTGATAGGCGAGAAAAATACCATTAAATAATAAAGTTCAATATCCTACTTGACTCACGCATGATGCGAGTGTATTTTCTCGCTCCAGATAAGGAACTTGTCGAATAAATGGCTATGTAGCTCAGCTGGTTAGAGCACAGCATTCATAATGCTGGGGTCGGTGGTTCAAGTCCACCCATAGCCACCATTTAGTTTATATTTATCAATGACTTATCGGATAATTTTCCGGTAACTTTTTTGCTTTGTTCGTCTGAGACCATATTGAGACCAATATGAATTTCTTTATTTAGAATGTCAGTTAGTCGCTTGAAGTATTTTCCTGAATAGTGAAAAGGTCGCTAAGTTCGCACTCTAAATGCACACAGATTGTCTCGATAATTTCTAAATCGACTCTCAACGCAGTCTCATGGTAGAGACGTGTAATAACACCTCTATTAATTCCAGTATCGCGAGCAACATCCGCTATGGAAATTCGTCTCTCGCCCATTAATCTTGATATTCATAATTGCTTTTTCGGATTTTAGTTTGTGACCCACCTAATATCTTGATGTTCATGCGTCTATTTGCAATTTATTTAATTTAGGTCGCCACTTGATTGATGTAAGTTATCATCGTTCTCGCATGATAAGTGCGCTTACTCAATGGGATAGGGTGGTTGCATAGGGTAGTAATGATAAGGTGCATTGTTCAGATGAAGTTAACTTGCCAGCAACCCATGTGTACAATATTGTGTATTTCTTAGAACTGGTATTCGCAGTCATCACTACGCAGAAAGGCTTCACAGTATAAGACTAAGCGAGAACGGTCTTTTGATATTAGGCGTCGGTATCTAATAACCGGTGACCCAACATTAATTTGCAGTTTATCGGATAGTTCAATATCCGCGACCATCGCGGAAAACCGTGTTTCAGTATGGTTTGATGTGTCTTTTATTTGATCGACTTTTTCAATAATTAGGTCTGTATCATCCAAGCTGGCTTCATGATTCAAAAAATCGAGCAGATAGTATATAACGTAGGCATTGCGGCGTTCATTCAAGTAATTGAAAATTTCAACTTGAATCAAGGCTTCTTCGGTATTAAAGCCAAGTGATTTATACAGAGCCTGCCCAGAATGCAAGGTATTAACAGAAACAACCTTTTTTTGTTCCTCGTTTACTTTTTCAATAACAATTTGATCTCCCAGTTTCATTTTGGTTAGAACTGGTCTGATAAGAGGTGAGTTATTTACCGTAGATTTTTTTCCTCTTGAGGTGAGTATAATGCCTTGGCTAGATAACTCTCGTAATGCTTCGTTGATAGTGCCTCTAGCTACACCAAATTGTTCAGCTAGTTCGCCGGTTGTGGCGATTGAATCTCCAACTTTACATCGCCCCGACGTAATCCAGCTCCGTATGGTTTCGGCAATGACAAGGTACTGTGGAAGTCGGCTTGTTTTGTTTGAATTCATTATGACATTTTTCCTCCGCTAGCTAGTGTGGCATATTTTTTTAGTAAAGGCTTGAAATAAATTTTAGCTTATTTTAGTCATTCATATTGACTAGTTTTACAGTTAACTGTACAGCAATGCTGGTGCTATAATAAAACTGATATACACTCAATGTATAGAATGCGACGAAATACTCAATTGAATTAACAGGGAATAATATCTAAATTCATCGTTCTAAGATTATCAATACTATGAAATCCCCCTATGGTACTTAGTACAGAACCATTGAAATTAAGAGCACATGGACATTTATATTCGAGATAGTGTTTGTGTCTTAGCACTGTGAATAATAAAGACTGGGTTTGCTTGGTCTGATCGCCCAGAAAGTTGTTAATCGACAAAAAAGACTTTAGCTTATTTTTCATCTGCATTGACTAGTTGTGCAGTTAACTGTATAACTAGTCAATATTGTAATAAAATTAATGTACGTTTGAGGAGAATATCAATGAAAACATACTCAACTAAAATAAACGCAATTATGACAGCAATGTTGTTGTCTATGATTTCTATGTCAACACTAGTGGGGGCGCAAGAAACTCAACAGTCTGCTGGAGCGTTAGCCGGTTCTAATGATATTGTATTAGAAGAAGTTATCGTCACGGCGCGTAAACGAGATGAGCGGCTCATTGATGCACCGCTTTCTATTCAAGCCTTCAGTGCGGCAAGTCTTGAGGCTGCGGGTATCGACAACCTTGAGGACTTAACACAGTTTACGCCTGGCCTTGATTACAAATCACAATCATCGGGCTTGTTCGCAGGTCGCTATTTACCAGCCATCAGGTTTCGTGGGCTCACATCGATCAGTAACAGTCCTTCAAACCAAGTGGGTTCATTGTTCGTAGATGGCGTCTATGTTCTTGGTGGTGCGCAATCGATAGGGTTTGAAGATATTGCCCAGGTAGAGGTGATCAAAGGACCTCAATCAGCCTATTTCGGCCGTTCGACTTTTGGCGGAGCGATAAACTATACGACCGTTGATCCGGCCAATGAGTTTGGAGGAAAGGTATCGACTGATTACAGCCCAACCAATGACAGTTATAGCGCCGCGGTTTCGCTGGAAGGCCCACTGATTGAAGATAAATTGTCAGGACGGCTAACGTTGGCGAGAGTGCTTAATGGTGCTTATGTTACAGCCACTGATGGTGGCGAATTGGGTGAGGAAATAACAGACTCATTTCATGGGACGTTGTTATTTACACCATCGGAGAATGTTCGTATCAAATTTCGTGGATCGTACACTGAAGATGAGGATGGCGCGCCAGCGACTGGCCTTATACGATTTGCCGATGTTGGAAATTGCCCGATTGGCACTCCGTTAACAGTGCTTGATGGGTCGGGTGCGACGCGAAACGTAACACTGCAAGGACCGCAGGTATGCGGCGCTCTACCGGAGAATATACCCGTTAGCTCTAACACGGTGTTTCCGTTTCTGCCTGCTAATTCAGAGTTCGGTCTTCCTGAAGCCGATGGGCAAGCGATATTTGTTGAAAACAGTCTAGGTCTTGCCGCGTTGGACGATGCGCCTTCGCTTGATCATTTTGGGTTACGTCGTCAGGTAACGCGCTTAGCAACGACGTTCGACTTTGACTTGAATGACAGATTTACGCTTTCCGGCAATTTAGGTTATAACGAGCAGGACGTTATCCGCATAGCCGATGGTGATTACACTGATAATCAATCTTTTTTCTATGCCGCGCCTAACAAATTCGAAGATTACTCAGGTGAACTAAAGCTTACGTTTGATGACAATGGTCCTTTTCGTGCGCTGGTTGGAGTGAACTATTACAATCAGGAAGTCCGTGGTGCTTTTGGTAATGCGATTGAAGCAACCAATCAGATCGATTTTTTTGGAAGATTTCAAATACGAGTTGTTGGTACCGCTAACTCAGGCAACAATAGCGATGAAATTGAAACGACTGGACTATTTGGATCGTTTGAATATGATTTCTCTGATCAGTTTACATTGTCAGTAGAGGGTCGCTATCAGACAGATGAAGTGACTAATTTTGCGGGTAATATTGATGAACAAACGGCTGAAGAGACTCTTGAATCTAAGGAGTTTTTGCCACGCGTTATCTTGAGCTACAAGCCGAAGGAAGATTCGCTCGTCTATGCTAGTTACTCTGAAGGCACATTGCCAGGACAATTTAATCCACAATTCATTGCACTAAGCGCTGCTGATCAAGCACAAGTACAGGCTGATTTTCCCGAACTGCAGGAATCGATCGACGCGGAATTGTTGACGAGTTACGAAATTGGTTTAAAGCAAAGTTTGTTTGACGGACGCTTGTATTTCTCTCTGGCGGCTTTTCAGATGGAGTGGGAAAACATGAAGTCTTCAGTTGCTTTTGTTCCGCCCGGCGAAACCGGTTTTCAAAATGCGCTCATTTCAGGTGAGGGTGAAATTAAGGGTATTGAATTTGATGCAAATTATACAACTGGGCCTATTGATCTGAGTGTGACAGCAAACTGGAACGAAGCAAAATATGTGGATTTCGTTCAATCAGGTCTCAATAATTTGTTTGGTCTCAGTCGCGGTGAAGGCTATAGAATTGATGGCAACACATTGCCGCAAACCCCGAAAACGAGCGGTAGTGTTTCGGCCACATACAATGGCACGCTAGCTAACAATTGGGATTATTTTACTCGCGCAGATGTTCTGTATCAGGGTAAGAGTTTCACATCGCCAACTAATCTGAGTTATGTTGATTCAAGCATTGTTTCCAATTTTCGGGTTGGTGTAAGTAAGGACAATCTTCGAGTTGAAGGGTACGTGAACAATGTGTTCGATGAAGATGGTTGGATATCTGCTGCGGCTCTTGGAGATCTTTCGCAAGTACCAATCGTGTTTGGAACATTCAATACTTTGCGAGCGGCAAGTGCTACACAACGCAGGGGCCGGGAGTTTGGAGTTCGAGCGGCGTTTGAATTCTAAGGCTAAACTTGGAACACAATTTTTGGGCGGAGAACAGCAGATACTGACAGATTTCTATCTTGATGATATCTTTCCGCCCAGAGATTAATTCTATTAAAAAGGAAATGTGCACTATGAAAATAATTATAAGAGGGGCATTAGTGTCTTTAACATTACTGTTGTCCGCCTGTTCCAACAATATGAAATCAACTAGCCTAGCCGTTAATAGCTATGAAGCCGACAAAGCACGCATTTGGGAGCTTGAGCAGACAATTTACGAAAGACGCGCCGTTGGTGATATCCAATTTTACTTGGATAACAGTAACCCAAACTATTTGGGTTGGCCATTCGGCCAAGAGGTGCCGATCAGCTTGGATGGTTTACGAGACTACGCATCCAAGGGTCTCTTTAAGCCTGGCGAAAAAATAGATGTCACCTTAGATGGTTTTACTGTTGAAGGTGATACGGCTGTGGCCTATTTTTCGACGCACAGAACTCGTCGGCCGGGCGGAGAGACTGCCAATGATAAATTTCAAAACATTCATGTTTGGACTCGAGTGGATGATAAGTGGACCTTGATCGGTTCCTTCTCGCGAAAAATTCAATAAAAATATTTATTCAGATGTAACCGCCTTGAGAGGCTATTTTAGATGTCAGACACAAATCAAAAATCACTGATTGATCACTCATTTAATGCGACAAAGTTAATCAATGTCGACCGAGCTTATGAGGTTATGGACAAATATGACTTGTCCGGCCTGGTCGCTTCAATTCCTCATAATATTTATTATCTCTCTAGTCATCATGGCATTATGCAATGGATGGGTAGACACTTTTCTACCTTTGCGTTTTTTCCGCGGGATCCAGATGCCGAGCCGGCTCTAATCCTACACGGAACAATGCTATATCATCTGGACTATCGGCCTACCTGGATCGAAAATGTCATTCCAATTTCCGGACCTAAAGCGGACGCTAACGGTGATGTTATGCGGCGCGCCAATGGCGATATTATGGCGGTTGAGAAACCCGGAATATGGCCTACTCGAGAAGGTGTGGAGTTTAAAAAGGGCGACATAATTCAACAGCAGTTCTTTGAACGGTTCACCGGCAAAACAACTCCATCAGCGTTGCAAGGTTTAAAAGATGCTATTAAAGCCGGTGGCGGTGCATCCGGACGTATAGGATTTGATGACCCACGGGTTGGCCTTTGGTTAAACGATATGGGGTTGTCTGACATGACCTCAGTAGATGCCTGTAATGTGTTCAAAGAAATTCGAATGGTGAAAACTGAGGCCGAGATTTCTTTGTTGAAAATCGCCTCACAATACAATGAGCAAGCACTGGATTATGCAATTGGCAAAATTGAACCAGGTCAGCCGCTTATCGATATTGAGTATAACCATGCGTATAAATGGGCTGAACTTGGTGGCCAGGCAAAATGGTTGATCGCCAATGTTAATGGTGTGAACTCGGGCACCGCCGAACAGGGCGACTTTATGAAGCTTGATTCGGTGGGGCACATTAATGGCTATCACGGAGACGTGGGGCGAACCGTGGTGTTAGGTGATCCAAGCGATGAATTAGCCTCGCGAATCGAAGCCAACACAAAAATCAGCCGTGAGCTTTATCAAACTATTAAGCCTGGCATGCTGTATATGGATGTCTGTAAGCAGTTCAGTGAGATGATGCAAGCTGAGGGGTTTGAGATCGGGTTTGCTGGGCCGCATGATGTTGGTTTGGAACACACCGATCATCCAGTTGAAACCGGTCACCCGAGTACGCCTGGGAATATTCCGTATTCAGAACTTCGTTTTCACGAGAATAGCGTTTTCACTTTAGACATGCCACACAATGAACTTGGTTGGGGGACAACCCATGTCGAGGATATGATGGTGGTTAAGAAAGATGGTTGTGTTCCATTGTCATCAGGTGACACCAGCCTTCGTATCGTTTAACTCATAAAGGTGATGTCGGTCAATATATCATTTAGTTTTGACATTTCATTAGCTTCAGAATACAACACTACTAAGACATGACCACACTTTCAAAACAAAACGATTCAGTTTCGCGACAAACTCAATCAGATAAAGAAGCAATAAAGCTACCTTTTAATGCTTGCCTAGGTTGGGGGATTGGTTCAATTGCCACGATGACGGTTTTGAATGTCACTAATGGCTTATTGCTTAAATATTTTGTCGATCATCTAGCGATTGCGGCTTATTTCGCGGGTTTAATCATTGCTGGGTCACGCATTTTTGATGCGTTTATAGATATTTTCGTTGGAATGTTCAGCGATAAAACAAAGTCACCTTGGGGGCGTCGTAGGCCGTATCTTCTTGTTGGCAGTTTCCTGCTTGCATTAAGCCCAATTATTCTTTTCGCAGTTCCTTTATTGGTGTCGCCTGAGTATATGACACTGATGATTTTTTTCGGGTTGGCGATGTACGCCATCTCATATACGGTATTCAACGTACCCTATATGGCTATGCCGGTTGAGATGACGCAGAATCATCACGAACGAACTTACCTTTTTTCCTTTAGGATATACGGCACCGCAGTCGGTACACTGCTGGGTGGTGCTATGGCGCCTTGGTTAATTACTTATTTCGGCGGCGGTTCGATTGGCTTTGCAAAAATGTCATTTGTTGTTGCACTAATCGTTCTTGTGGTCGGTCTCACTTGTTTTTGGACGACTCGAAACGCGCCCAAATTTGAGTATAAAGAAAGCAAAGAGAAGGCGAAGTTTTTTAACCTTGGCAAAGTCTTGGCTAATCGGCCATTTTTATTTCTTTTGTTAGCTAAAATATTTATCGTAGCGAGTACTGGTGTTGGTGCTGCTGCAATGGCTTTTATAGTGACTGACGTTCTTCAACAATCGCTTGCATGGATAGGGATTTATGCAATGTCAGCAACGGCGGGTATGCTCGTTTCACAACCCTTTTGGTTAAAGATATCCAAAGCGCATAGTAAACGCATTTGCTTCTTCATAGCCGCATCACTGTTTATCCTTGTGACGTTAACTTGGCTCTTAACTGGGCCGGAAGAAACTAAATTTTTATTGGGTCTTCGAGGATTTTGTTTGGGCTTAACTGGTGGAGGTGTGCTGTTAGCAACCCAGGCTATGTTGCCTGATGTACTTGAACATGACTTTAAAATTAATGGTATCCGACATGAGGGCGCGATGACCGGCATGTACACAACCGTCGAACGTGGAGCCTCAGCTTTAGGTGTGGCGTTAGCCGGTGTGGTATTAAGTGCAGGTGGTTATATTGGAGGGGTTGACCCAACCGCAGAAGGGATTCGTGCAATCTATGCCTGCGTGGCTATTATTCCATGCTTTGGTTTGCTTTTGAGTATTCTAGCGATCACGCAGTATCGACTTAAAGGATAAAACCAATAGCCCAAAATGATTGAATTGAAATTGGAAGTCGCCAACCAGAAACTATGTCATTGAGGTCACTTATGATTAGGCCGTTTCGTGCTGTCACGATGCTGGCGCTGATTATTTTTGGGTGGTCTAGCGGGGTCTGCGCAGAGTTAGAATATTCGCTTGTAAACGGCGCCGATGAGGTGCCAATACTGGTTGTTGAAAGCGGCAAGTCAGACGGAGATGTGATCGTGTTTGTCCACGGCATGTCTCAAAGTCACTTGTCGTGGATCCCACAATTTGAGTCAGAACTAGCCGAGCACTATCGCTTAATTGCCTTTGACCTTCGTGGACACGGAGGCTCAGGAAAGCCATGGAAACCGAAAGACTACAGTGCATCTCGAGGTGTTTGGGCGCAAGATCTGAATGCCGTTTTTAAACAGAAAAATATCAAGTCGGCCACTCTGGTGGCTTGGTCTTTTGGTGGCTATATTGCCATGTCGTATATTAGAGAGTTTGGAGATGAACGCTTAAATGGTCTGGTTCTTTCAGGAACGCTTGCTGGCCTTATTGATATACCTAGATCCTCTTTGCCCGCGCCTAGTAAAGAAGCTCTTGAAGGGTCAAGTCAACGAAGCTCGCTAAATCTGTTGGATAATATATCTGGCTACTCTTCCATGCCGGGCAACTTTACGTTTCGCCCGATGAGTGAGCGCTTCCGGCAAATAGCTGACGCCACCGCACTTATGCAACCGGCCTATGTGCGCCGTGCGATGACTGATCTCCCGCTGGTAAATACGGATATGCTCGATCGCTTAGCGTTGCCTGTGCTGTTATCAATCGGTGATAAAGATCGTGGAATAACAAGCGAGGCGGTGGCGGAATTGGTGGCAGCTTTAGACGACGCCCAGTTAAGCGAATATCCAGATGTGGGTCACTTTCCGTCCTATGAAAAAAGCGATCGATTTAATTGTGAATTAATTAAGTTTGTTGCATCAAAAGAGTTAGATCGAACTTGCGAGAGCTTGCAAGTTAAAGAAGCTAAGGCCACCCCAAATTTGCCACCTTGCAAGGATTTACCGTATTGCGGTTTTCAGCGCCCTGAAGATATTTCACCGATCCCGAATACAGATTGGGCAATTGTCAGTGACGGTAGTGTTTATGATCTGCCTTTGCGTTTGATCAAAGCATCAACTCCTTCTGTTGTAAATGAAGTTATGCATCAGCGACTCGATATTCAGGAGACAGTATCTGAGTGTGGCCAAATCACAAAACCAATGGACGCGGATTCTAAAACACAAATAGTAAAAGAGTTTCGGGGGCACGCGGCTGGCATTGTTAATGGTGAACCAACCTTTGCAGTAATCAATGCCACCGCACCGCCAACGATTGAAATTTATTCCGTTAACGTTAACGATGCCTTGCCCAGTTTAATGCTAAAACAGTGTGTGCCAATTCCAAAACATCTTAACCTGAATGATGTCGCGCTGGGAGAGGATGGTGCTATTTATGCATCGCATATGTTTAACCCTATAGATGGGCCAAAGGATATAGAAAAACTAATGGGTCAATTTAAGGCTAAATTAGTGACGGGCATTGCCATGGTCTGGAGAAAAGAAAAGGGTTGGCAGTCAATTCCTGGCAGTGATTTATCTTTTCCTAATGGCATCGCGATCAGTGACAATGGTCGAATTTTGGCGGTATCAGGTACGTACAGCCAAAGCGTGAAGTTGATTGATTTAGATACGCAAAAAATACTGTCGCTTGAATTGCCAATTCAGCCAGATAACATCACGCCGTTAATGGATGGCGGTTTTATGATGGTAGGGCATTCAGGCACTCCTTTAACAGGCATCGCCGACTGCCGACCACCAGAAGCTAGGCCTTGTGGGTTTCCGTTTCTGGTCTTGGAAATCGACAAAAGTCATACCATAAAAGTGATCTACCAACATGATGGGCAACAGTATCCCGGTGCATCAGTTGTTGTCCCTTGGAGTGACAATAGGCTTCTTCTTGGAACCGCATTTGGTAACCGTCTTACTATTGTTGGCCGAGAATGAATCAGAGGTATTTCAACATCTAAGATTAAGTCAATATTTATGTTAATTAAATCATTAAAATCAAATTGGGCGGCCGATTGCCCGTCAAAGGCGCCACTGTATCATCAACTTTACTCGGCTCTCAAACACAGTATTACTTCCGGTGATATTGAGCTTGGTGATCAGATGCCAACAGAGCCTCAACTATCTGACGCACTAGATATTTCGCGAGTCACGGTCAAGCGCGCTATGGATGAACTAGCCACTGAAGGTTTAATTATCAGGAAGAGGGGTAGAGGTTCTTACGTCACCTATAAATATTTATCAGAATCGATAAAAGCCCCTTTAATTGGTTTATTGGAAAATTTTGAAGGTATAGACAAGTGCAGCTTGGTCAAAGTCAATTCGGTTGAAAAGATCACCCCTCCTGAAAAGATTGGTAAGACGCTGGGTTTAGAGAAAGGCCAAGAGGCAATTAAAATTGTACGAACTCGTTATAGCGAAGAGAAAAATGTGATCGCTTATTATGTGAGTTGGACCTTGCCACATTTTGAAGAGTTAACTAAATGTAAAGTGGAGCGTCAAACACAGCATTCTATTTTAAGCGAAAATGATATCTCTATTGCTAAAATACAACAGACACTTGGGGCGCGAAACGCAGATGAATTTGTTGCTAATTTATTGAACGTTGGTGTCAATGCCGCGTTGTTGGAGTTACGTCGTAGCCATTTTGATGAACAAGGCAACCTAATCGATATTTTGATAGGCCTCTATAATCCAGATTTGTTCCAATACAGCATGGTGTTAGATGCGTGATTAATGGTTAATAAAAACAGATTGACATTGTTTACACCCAAGATACCTCATTTATGAAGGCTTTCTATCTGTCTCCGCAACTTTACCCTTGATAGCTTTTCTATCCAGACAGTCTCGGTTTAGATAACAATCGTAGAGGTTCCAAGATCATGGATTGGTTCAGCACCGTCATTGGTGATTAACATTAAGTCTTCTAAATGCACAGAGCCACCGAAGCCCGTTTCCAATACTGGGCAGTCAACACTGATAATCATGCCAGGCCGCAATACAATATCTTCGCGGCGACCAGAGCTGCCGTCGCCCAGATGGTCGCTGTGAAACACCCCGACGCTATGCGGCTGAAACGACACTCGATATGTTGTTCCTTGTTCCTGCATTGCTTTTTGCCCGAGCGCACTAATGTCAGAAAATTTAAGCCCAGGTTTGAGTTGGTCACGAAGTTGTTCCCAGGCTTTGCTAACGGCAGTTTGCGCCCGCACCGCGCTTTTAATTGGCTCACCGATGAAAACGGTTCTTCCGTAATCACCTAAATAACCCAGATTGTCATTCACGCAATCAATCAAAAAGGTTTGTCCTTCAGCTAGATCAGCGTCATATTGTTCATCACTTACGTGATCTATCACCATAAATACGCCATTGGAACCACGTTTGGCAAGCTCGCTATAATACGCGCCGCGTAGATCTTTATGGCTAGCGCCCGCTCCGATTTGTTGCAATGCGGCGTGAGCTGATTTGATATTGATGTCTGAGCTCGTGCGCATCAGTTCTATTTCTATCGGCGACTTAACGGTGCGTATTCGTCGTAATGCATCGTCGGCTGAGGTTAAGTCAGCCTGAGGTAAAGTTTGAGTGAGATAAGCGCCAACACCTGCAGTGTCGAAGCCGATTCTTCCGCTATCAGCACCAGCTGATTTCAAAGCTGACTTAAGTGCTTGGTCTCGTGAGTTTTGGAAGGCTTTTCTATCAAGGATTTTCTTTGACGTAGTAATTCGATTTTTTTCTACATCACGTATTGGTTGTTCTCCTCGATCTGAGAATAGAAATGAATTTAATGCTTCTTCTTTATCTAGCTCGCTGGTATTACCAAACCCATACAAGAAAACATCATTGTCAGTAAAGCTATGCAGATCAGCCGCCAAGTAGTGATAAGTAAAACCGGCCATCACGATCATAACCTTAGGCTCTGGTTTTGCTATTAGAATCGCCAGATCAAGGGCTGGGCGCCCCATTTTAGTAGTAAGCGGTTGGCAGCCCGTTGCTTGTTGAAAATTACGGCCGTCGCCGAGCACTAAGGCGTCAAGGTTGAGTTCGTGCATCACCCTTTCGGCTTCTTGCAGATTGAATCGAGTGCCGGTCGGTTTGCTATTGTTAGATAGACTTTTGAATGGTGATGCCTTGGTGATCTTAGTGTTTGCACATGCGGTAGACGTTGCTGCCACGCCAGCGGTAGCCATCAACTGTAATGCAATACGTCGGTTAATAGAATACGTTGAGTCTGTCATTAGCTGCGCTTCTCTGGTTATGATTGATTATTGAATAACCCTTTAATAATAAATTAAATACCAATCTGTAATTTCTTCGCGGTTATCAAATCAAACGCCTTGGAGATGGTTAGCAAAACCTAAAAATTCATGCAACATTGCTTAGATGTTTGATATTAGGGCACTGAAATAGTCGACTGCATAATATAACATTATCTCTACACTTCAAGTGAGTAACATTAGAAAGTTCAGTGTCTAAAATATCTTGTTCTTAGACTGAAACAATATTGCTTAAAAAACAATATATGGGTTTTAAGACTGATATACGCTCAATGCATAGAATGCGACGAAATACTCAATTGAATTAACAGGGAATAGTATCTAAATTCATGGTTCTAATATTATCAATACTATGGATTCCAACTATGGCACTCAGCACCGAACCATTGAGCCCAATCACTCAAGAACACACCGATGTTTACAATCGAGATGGCGTTGTGTGTCTTCGCAATGTGATCAATCAAGAGTGGGTTGACTTACTTGATCCGGTTGCTCGCAAGATGTTAATCGATAAACAAGATTTCGGTTTGTTACCTAGTTTGCCTGGGCGCTATATGGCACGCTGCATTCCTGAGTTTCGCAAACTTGTATTTGAATCTGGAATAGCGCAGGCGTGTGGTCAGGTATTAGAGTCGAAAGAAATACGTTTCTTTTTTGATGAAATATTCGCAAAGCCTGCGCAGTCTGATGCGAAAACCATTTGGCATGCCGACCGAATGGGGTGGCCGGTTGAGGGAATGATGGTGCCTTCGTTATGGGTTCCCATCACACCAATAACTAAAAAAAATTCCTTAGAAGTTATCGCCGGCTCGCATACTGAAGACAAAAAATATTGGTTGTTTTCTGCGAATGCTCGAAAAATGATAAAGCCTGATGATCGCGACACGCACCCAGATTGCGAGCCACTGAGAGGTGATGGCAAAACCGAGTTTCTAACGTGGGATATGAATCCCGGCGACATGTTAATAGTTCATCCCCGTGCGCTTCATTATTCGAGCGGTAACCCAACGGATGATTGGCGTATCGCCTTATCCATGCGCGTTTTTGGTGATGACATTCGTTGGCAACCAAGGCCTGATTGTGTCAACATTGCCGGTGTTAGCTGGGATGAAATGCTTGAAGGTGAAAAGCCTGCCGGTAGTCATTTTCCATTATTGTGGTCAGAGCATGGAGACGCTGATGATGATAGTAGCTACCCACGAGGGTTTGCGACCTCTTGGTCAGCACAGCCTATGCGAAAGATTAACGAATATGATCTTTTTAAAAAGCTCTCTGAAGAGGCGCACAAGGCCTCGTCCTAATGTGATGTATTAGCGCTAATCCAGTCTTGTCATGTGGAGAGATATAGTTGTTATTCTTGTCGGCTTATACAAAGCAGTAAACGTATAAAACGGTGCAACGGTTGTTTTGGTTTACTGACAGGCTATACTGAATTTATCGTTTACTAAAACATGAAGAGGTAACCCTTTGGAAATTCGACAGTTGCGCCACTTAGTCGCTGCGATAGATCGCGGAACTCTTAGAGCGGCCGCGGATGCCGTGTTTATTTCTCAGCCAGCTTTAACTCGAAGTTTAAAAAATTTGGAGCATGAGCTAGGAGTAGAGCTATTACAAAGGTTACCAAGAGGCGTGGTTGCGACTGAAGCAGGAGAGCTTTTTTACCGACGAGCAAACTTGATTATCCATGAAGTCGATAAAATCAAGTCCGACGTCCCAATGACATCACATGGAGTGGTGGGTAATTTAAAAATTGGTGTTGGCGCGCTTTTTGCCGAACACATCGTTGACGACGTTATCTGGGAGTTGGCATCAACCAATATAAATCTCAGTATGGGAATTTCTTTTGGCTTCTTTGAAGGCTTAGTTGAAAAACTTATTGAGGGTAGTTTAGACGTTGTATTTACCAACTTGCCTTCTGTTAAAGTTCCTGACAACCTTATTGTTGAACCGCTTAGTGATTTCACAATTGTGTTTACTGCGCATAAGGATCACCCTTTGGCGGAACTGGAAAATTGTTCAGCTAAAGATCTTGAAGCAGCTCGTTGGATTATGGTTGATAGGCCGCACGCGGATGATTTTTTCTCTCAGTTTTGCGCGACTCAAGGTATGAATGCTCCTAGGAATTTAGTTAAGTCCGATTCCTTGGGTTTTATGCTTTCAATGCTGAGAAAAGGAGGCTTTGTCAGTGCCTTGCCAAGGCACTTGTTGCATGGTTCTAATCCAGCTGACGGTTTGGTTGAGTTGAATATCAATGGACAAGAGGTGACCGGCAAATTCGGCCTTATCTACAGAGAAGACATTAGCGGTAGGCCAGCGCTGAGGCCGTTTTGCGAAGGCGTTAGAGAAGCGTGTTCGAAAATAAAGCAGGGTAGTTTTTAATTGTTTAAGCGTAACTTGATTCATAAATTCAGCCTGAATCGCATTCTGTAAAGCTACTCTCTTTGGTGTTTTCCATTTACTCACTAGTACTCGTAAAATAGTGAACCAAGGGTCTAGCATTGTCTAAATTTCGGTAGGCTCAAAGCACCTAAATTTTATAGTTAGAGTCGATAGCTCCAGTCAATAGAACTATACTCAAAATCTATCGTATCTTCATTGGTATGTATTGGACTTATGGGCAGTGAATGAGTTATAAAATTATTCGATATAGACCAGTTTTTAACCTGAAGTTTAATTACTAAATTGACTACTAAGTTATGCGTTCATATTATTTTCACAAGATTTTAAAAGTTGTTGAATTTCATTTATTAAAGGTGTTTTTATGAGCAAAGCGGCACTGAGTTTTCTAGATAGAGCGCATGGTCTCTGGATAAACGGCGAATGGGTTCAGTCATCATCAGAGACTTTTATTGATGTAATAGACCCGGCAACTGGCGAGACTATTTCTACCATTAGCGATGCCAGTCAGGAAGATCTTGACAGTTGCGTACAGCTTGCTCGAAACGCGTTCGAGGGTGCTGCCTGGAGTGGTATTACGCCGGCGACAAGATCTCAACTTCTTCATAAACTGGCTGACCTTATTGAAGAGAATACTGAAGAGCTGGCTTACCTTGAAACGCTGGATAATGGTATGCCTTTGTCCGTCGCTCAATCGGTCGCTGTGGCTGCATCTGTGGGTTGCTGTCGTTATTACGCGGGTTGGGCTGACAAGATCAATGGCACCACGGTTCCAATCTCGTCTATGCCGGGTGAATACCATGCTTACACCCTAAAAGAGCCCATTGGTGTTGTTGGTTTAATCGTGCCTTGGAACTTTCCGCTGGTGATGGCGATGATGAAAATAGCGCCGGCCTTAGCGGCGGGTTGTACGTGCATTTTGAAACCAGCTGAAGATACCTCTTTGACCGCTCTACGTATCGGTGAGTTAGCAACACAAGCTGGTATTCCTGATGGAGTAATAAATGTTATTACCGGCTATGGGTCGGGTGTGGGTGTTGGTATCGCCTCTCATCCTGATATTGATAAAGTCGCCTTTACCGGATCTACAATGACCGGTAAAGCGGTAGTGAGAGCAGCTTCCGTTAATTTAAAACGAGTCAGTTTAGAATTGGGTGGTAAGGCACCGAACATTATTTTTCCCGATGCTGATTTAGATAAAGCCATTCCGGCTTCGGCGATGGGTATCTTTTTTAATTCGGGGCAAATCTGCACAGCGGCATCTCGTTTGTATATTCATGACGATATATACGACGAGGTCCTAGAAAGATTAATCGCATTTGTGAAAACCATTGAGGTTGGTTCAGGCCTTGATTCGAGCTCGGTTTTGGGTCCACTGGTGTCATCAAAGCAGCAGCAGCAAGTGATGTCATACATCGCAAAAGGGCGAGAACAAGGCGCGGAAATTTTGATCGGAGGCAAAGCAATGGGCGATCAAGGTTTTTTTGTGGAACCGACCGTGATGTCTGTTACCAAACAAGATATGAACGTGGTACAAGAAGAAATCTTTGGCCCAGTATTGGTCGTGCAACGGTTCTCATCTGAGGATGAGGTGGTTGATATGGCTAATGATTCACAATACGGGTTGTCTGCTTATGTGTGGACCAATAAGTTGGCCGAAAGTCATAAAATTGTAAAGCGGCTCGACGCCGGTATCGTTGGAATAAACGTGGCCGCTGCCGCCGACTGGGACCTGCCGCTTGGCGGTTTTAAACAGTCAGGCTGGGGGCGTGAGAACGGGATGGACGGTTTACTTAAT
>CAZEXS010000068.1:0-16913 GCA_964516915.1 uncultured Gammaproteobacteria bacterium | reverse complement strand
GTTGTAAGCGAGCCACCGGTGTAATTGCACCGGTTCTGCCAACCTGTACTTCAATATCCTGAACGACCGTGCTTTTTTCTTGGGCCGGAAACTTATGCGCCAATGCCCAACGCGGGGCCTTGGCGATAAATCCAGCGGCGCGTTGCCAATTCAAATTGTTCAACTTATAAACGATGCCGTCTATTTCGTAGTCTAGCCCGGCTCTGCGCGCACTCATGCTTTGATAATATTGCAAACAGCCTTTCACGCCGCTCACGACTTCCAGCAATGGGCATACCGGAAACCCCAAATCAGCTAGCTTCTGCAAGGAATCTGAGTGAGACTCAGCAAAGCCTTGGTCACTGTTAACACCGATTGAGTAGACAAATATTTCCAAAGGGCGAGTCGCTGTAATTCGACTATCAAGTTGTCTGAGACTGCCAGCGGCGGCGTTTCTGGGGTTCACAAATACTTTCTTATTTTCAGCCGTTTGTGATGCGTTCAACTCGGCAAAACCCTTGTGGGGCATGAATATTTCACCCCGCACCTCAAGTCGCTGAGGCGCACTGCTTGGCAAACTCAGCGGAACAGAGCGAATGGTTTTCACGTTTTGAGTAATGTTTTCACCCACTCGCCCGTCGCCGCGCGTTGCTGCGTAAACCATCTTATGATTCTCATACATAATGCTCACAGCCAAACCATCGAGTTTAGGCTCGGCCACGTATTCAAAAATCGTTTGCTCAGGCAGGTCGATTTCTTTATGTAATCGGCGGTCAAAGTCTTCGATATCACTGTCGCTAAACCCGTTACTTAACGACAGCATGGGCTGCTCGTGTTGGATTTGGCTGAAAGTATCCAACGGCGCCGAGCCTACACGCTGACTTGGCGAATCATCACTGCGTAGTTCGGGGTGATTTTCTTCAAGTTCGAGCAAACGCTGCATCAGCTCGTCATACTCATGATCACTAATCACAGGCGCGTCATTGGTATAATAAAGGCGATTATGATGCTCAATTTCCGAGCACAACTCGCGGTGTTGTGTTTTATGCAAGTCTTGATTCATAAGGTCAATTGTTGTCGTGTTTCCCAAACTGTAGTGCTGTCGCGTGGTGCTGTCGCGTGGCGCTGTCGTGTGGTAATTAAGGAACGCTACTGAGCAGGCTACCGAAATAGCAATTTAAATGCGGTATCGGGTGAACCGATTTGCCATTGTGCAGAGTTTGATCAACTGTCTGGCATCTGGCAACTAGAAAAGCTTTTTAGCGACCGCATCACCAGGCACCAAACCTTCCTGCTGCATACTGTAGGCAATGTCGGAAATTTGCTGCATCAAGGTAGAGTACGTGCGCTGCGTCATGGCTCGACCATTGCGATCAACAACTTTTCCATCCAGCCAGGTTGCCAGATCATTAGCATCTTTAACCATTTGTTGAAACACCATTTCAGGCTCTCGGGTGGCCGGCACATTCATGTAAACCACTAAATCATGCACCGGCGTTGCCAAAGCTTGACTGGTTACTTGTATACCAAAATGGCCGGCGCCATCGGTACATGCCAAACGATACAGCACGGTAATATTGTTCTTCTGCCCTTCGGTCTTCATGAAGATGCCGTTTTTATCGCTCGACATCATCAAGTCTCTAGCACAACTCTGGATATCGGCCATTCGGAATCCAGACTTTGACTTCGGCACCACATTCAACACCGCCATGGAGTCATAACGCCTACCGACTTGGTCTAAGGCTTGGGCTTGTGTCAGTGCTTCATCTAAATCAGCTGAAAACTCAAATGGCGCATCGTAGCGTTCAGAAAACTCCAGAATCATTTGTTGAAAATCGTGCAGCTCCTTTTGATTCATCGCGCCTTCACGATCACACAGCTGTATCGAGATCCCCAGTTCTAGAAACCGCGCCGACGGCAGTTCAAACTCAACATCTCGCCACATATCAGTAAGTTCGTTTAGGCCATAAATATTCACTTTACGTTGAAACTTAAAGTCGTGCTCGCGAAACAGGCTTAATAAATCACTCTGCTCAACGGGGTTTGGATTACGCACCTTTGCCACAAGGTCGGTAATTACTTTATTCGAGTCACCCGTGATTTTAACCTTTATCTGAGGCGGTTCTTCCGAGCCAGAGCTAGCGTCATCGAGCTGTGGCTCCGATTTGATGGTTTCAGAACTCGCGACTTGTTGTGAATCCTCAACGGCTGGCTCTGCGGCTCTGGCTGAATTGCCCTGCGCGGCCTTTTTGATATTTGAGAACGCTGATTTCGCGCGCGTTATCGCTCCACGAGGCGCCTGACTAGTCGGCACACTATCCACTTGAGTGGCTTGGCCGTTCGATGAATCATTGGAATCGCCCGAAACTTGAGCAGAGACTTGATTCGCAGTCGGCTTATTATGGATGGTCGAAGCTTCAGCGGTTTGATTAATCGGTGATTGGCCAGGCTTTTTATCTATAGACCTATTATCGATAGAGCTTTTATCGATAGCCTGGTCAGACATTGAATCAAGGTCGTCAAATAAGTCTAAGGAGTCGTCACGTTTTGGCTTGCGTTGCTGTAACAATGAGTATACAACAATAATGGCAAACAATACGGCGCCAACCACAAAAAACATCAAATACAAATCACTCATACTCATGAGCCAACGCCATTAAGCAATAAGGTTCGCGGCACTGCCTTCATATTAGCTTGCCACCATTGCAGCGGCTTCAGCGACATCAACCGCGACCAAACGAGACACCCCAGGCTCAGCCATAGTCACGCCGATCAACACGTCAGCGACCTCCATGGTGATTTTATTATGCGTGATAAACAACAACTGAGTTTTTTCGCCTAATTGCTTTAACACGCCAGCATAACGCTCTACGTTGGCGTCATCCATTGGCGCATCAACCTCGTCAAGCACACAGAATGGCGCAGGATTGAGCTCAAAGAACGCGAACAACAGTGACACCGCCGTTAACGCCTTCTCACCACCCGACAGTAAATGAATCGTACTATTGCGCTTACCCGGCGGCCTGGCCATCACACCAACGCCAGTGTCTAACATATCGCTGCCGGTGAGTTCTAGGTAAGCACTGCCACCGCCAAACAATTTTGGAAAGAACTCTTTAAAGCCTTCATTGAGCAAATCGAAAGTTTCTTTAAATCGCGAGCGAGTCTCTTTATCAATCTTATTAATCGCCGCTTCTAAAGTCGCCATCGCCTCAGTTAAGTCGGCATGCTGTTTGTCTAAATAAACTTTGCGCTCTAAGCACTCTTCGTATTCGTCAATGGCCACCAAGTTAACCGCGCCAATACGCTCAACTTTACGAATCACGTCTTGCAAACTGCTTTCAATCGCCATTAAATCAAAGTCTTCAGGCAAGTTTTGTTGCATCAACAGCATTTCTTCGGTGTCTTTTTGCATGCCTTCAGCAATGGTATCGCGCCTAACTACCAACTCTTGGCGCGCCATTCTGATTTTTTCTAGCCCGTCGCGAACCGTTTGCGATTTTCGATCAAAGCCCAATCGAGCTTGATCAGCATTCTTCATTTGATTTTCAAATTCAGACAGATCATTCCTAGCCTTGCTTAATTCGCCCTCTACGCCAATGCGCTTTTCGATCAACAGCTGCAATTGCTCGCGCAGCTCTGCTGTTGGGTCTTCATCGGTATCAATCAAAGCGGCCAATTCTACCCTTCGAGCAGACTGACCTTCGAGCTGTTGGCTCAGGCGAGCGATGCTTTCCACTAATCCAGCTTTGCCGGACTGCGCACGCTCCAATTCAATTTGCTTAGATTGCCGTAAGTCTCGGGCAGTACGCTCTTGCCCACGAGAAATTTCCAGCTCTGAGGCCAAAGTCGCACGCTGATTAGTAAGCTCTTCACGACGAACTTCGAAGTTCATCGCCAGCTCTTTCGCGTCTTCCATCAACTTTTGCGCCGTACTGACAGCGTCTTTAGCAGCCGCCAACTGATCAGCCAACCCCTGTTGTTCAAGTACCAAATTATCGCGCTGGGCCAATAGTTCGGCACTTCGCGCTTCAATACCGCTGAGCTTATTTCTTAATTCACTGCGTTGATGAGACTTGCTGCGAAAGTCATTTCTACTTTGTTCTCTGGCCGTTTCAGATTCTTTGATTTGCGCTTGCAGGGTTTCAACTTGCGCCTGAATATTCTGCAAATCATGACTGGCAATATCGACCGAATCGGTTAACTTTTCTATCTGCGCTTCGCGCTGCAGCAAGCCGCCTTCAGCTTGATCAACACCAAATGATGCCCAGTTAGTGCCCAACCAGCAGCCTTCACGTGTCACGATCGACTCATGCGCACTCAGTAAATGGCGTTTCTCCAGGGCCTCTGCCACACTGTCGGCCGCAAAAACGCAGTGAAACCAACCGTCGATTTGCACATCTTTGCTGCTCACTTTATCGGCCAGTGCATCAAGCTTGCTGGAAGCCTGCTCAGTCGGAGCTGAGCTTTGATCAACCAACCACACTCGGCCGTCTTTAAAGCTATCGAAATCGTTGGCTAACTCTTCAAGTTTTTGCACAGACACCGCGTTGAGCTGTCGGCTCAAGACCGTATCTACGGCGAGTTCCCAACCAGTCTTGACGTCTAATTGTGATGCCAGCCGCTGGTTGTCCTTAATGCCGCGCAGCTGCATCCATTTATTGATCTTTTTGTTATCTTCGCCTAACGCCGCCGCCTGCAACGCTTTTAGCGAGTTCAACTGCGCTGAATCGTCTTGCAGCTTATGCCTTACTAAATTATAGCGCTCACGACTTTCATCTAAATTGGTACGTAATGTAACGACTTTTTGGTCTTGTTCTTGCAGTGACGCTTCCAGTTCAGAGCATTCTTCATCAATGCTTTCAACCGAGCTCTTAAGCTCTTGAATTTCTTCTATATTGAGTTTTTCATCAATATCCGCAAGGGTACTCGCCACCTGTTCACTGCGCTGCGTAAAATGATGTATTTGACGCTCTTGTTCTTCAATTCTGGTGGATTGAACTTCGCGCTCACGCTCAGGGTCAGCGGCATCTCGATTAAGTTGCTGCCATTCTTCTTGCCAGGCCTGAAACTCTTCATCGGCTTGTTGGAATTTAGCTAAGGCAAGCTCATAAGCCTCCGCCAGCTCTTCCACTAATGGCTCTAACTCTAGAGACACCATTTCAGACTCTTCTAAACGAACCTGATCGATCTCTAAATGCTGTTGCGCTTCACGCTCGGTCTCAGCCAGGCGATCAAACTCCTCTTGCTGCTGCTGACGCGTCGCACGCGCATGCTCAATAGACTGCTCCAACGCCGCTATTTCGCCGCCCACGCCGTAATACTCGGCCTGCACAACATTCAGTGATTCAGTAAGTTCGGCCTGCTCTTGACGCATCGCTTCGATCTGCGATTCTACGTCACGCTGCTCAGACACTTGCGACTCAAACTCGGTTTGCAATCGCTCTAACTCAAGATCTTTAGCTTGCACTTGCTCGTGCAGGCTCGACCATCGCAATGTTTTTAAGGTTGAATCTAATTCGCGTTGTTCTTCTTTGAGCTTCTTATAGCGCTCAGCCTCATTGGCTTGCCGCTTCAAGCGTCGCAATTGAGTTTCTAGCTCACCAACGATGTCTTCTACCCGACTTAAGTTGTCTCTGGTGTGGCGAATGCGGTTGCCAGTTTCACGACGACGTTCTTTGTACTTGGAAATGCCGGCCGCCTCTTCAATCAATACGCGCAAATCTTCAGGCTTGGACTCGACAATACGCCCCACCATACCCTGCTCAATGATCGAATAAGATCGTGGGCCTAAGCCGGTGCCCAGGAAAATATCTTGTATGTCCTTACGACGACACCGCCCTTTGTTGATGAAATACTTTGAACCGCCGTCGCGCACTAATTCGCGGCGTATGGCAATTTCAGCAAACGACGCCCAGGAGCCAGGCGCCGAGCCATCAGAGTTATCAAAAACCAACTCCACATAAGCTTTATTAACCGGCTTACGAGCCGCAGAGCCGTTAAAAATAACGTCTTCCATGCTGTCGCCACGTAAGGTTTTGGCCGACGACTCACCCATGACCCAACGAATCGCGTCAATCACGTTAGATTTACCGCAACCGTTCGGGCCGACGATGCCGATAAGGTTATTCGGAACCGCTACCTTGGTGCTATCAACAAAGGATTTGAAGCCCGATAGTTTAATGTGTTTTAAGCGCATTAATTGTCCAGTGCCGAGTCTTCATAATCTGTATAGTCATCTGTCTAGTCAACAGCATTGCTTGTCTAAGCATCAAGCTTACTCTCAGCTGCATTGTCAGCAGCTCATATGACAGACCCGTAATCCCACCAAATAAAGCCCTACTCAGGCAATACACCTGTGGGGTTTAAGGCTAAATGTGAAATTCGGTCTGTAATCAGACTTTTGAGATACGGTTTCGGCGTTTAGGTTCTATTTTTATTCAATTGCGAAGCCAGTTTGGCCTAGCAATTTTTAATATTTAGGTTAATCTCTAAGAGTAAGTTAAAATGCCCTCAGAGAAAACCATTGATTGGTGATTGTTGGCTATTTTCTACGTGCATTTTACCCCAGCAGATAGCCTAATTGAACGCCGCGACCAGATACGCAAAATTTCAGAAGCCAAACATGCTAACTCACGCGCAAATTCAGCAATTTAAGATTGACGGTTATCTAGTATTACCTGGGCTGTTCGATGCTGACAAAATCGATAATTTGCGTCACATCACATGTCAACATTTGAATCAGCGCATTGCACCGTTTGAGCTCGAAACCGACCTTCGTTACCCAGGTGCGCCGAATCATAGCGACGACCTCGGGGGAGACACAATCAGGCGCCTTAGGCAGGCGTTTGAGCGTTCTGATGATTTCGCTGATGTTGCGCGAAATCAGAAAATCACCACAGCAATAGGCCAAATTCTTAGTGGTGAAACACTTCAGCTCAACCCCAATCACCACAACTGCGTGATGACTAAATTGCCGGAATTCAGCTCAGTAACGCACTGGCATCGAGACACGCG
This sequence comes from uncultured Gammaproteobacteria bacterium, assembly GCA_964516915.1. GTDB lineage: Bacteria > Pseudomonadota > Gammaproteobacteria > Arenicellales > Arenicellaceae > Arenicella. The sequence continues at coordinate 9,917 of CAZEXS010000068.1, read as the reverse complement.
TTATTGGAATTTCGATAACAAGTATTTAATCAACGCGTGGATTGCATTGGGCGACGAACATAAAGCCAATGGATGCATGAAAATACTGCCCGGCTCACACCGCTGGGAAGTCCGCAAAGAAGCCTTGGATGCGGCGCAATTTCTGATTGAAGATCACCCAGATAATCAATGGCGCTTAGACACTTCACGCCTTGTCGAGTTGAACCGTGGAGATGTGCTGTTATTCAGTGCGCATTGCTTCCATGCCGCGGGTAAAAACACCACTAAAGAAGCCAAATTCTCGATGGTCTACACCTACCACACAGAACTAACGCAAGCGTTACCAAACACTCATTCCGCTTCCTCTCCGCCAATAGAAATCGTTGGCTAGAGGTCTTTTTAGTCAGGCGTTCTAGCCGATTCGATAAGCTACAAGCCGGCGTTCTGTTTGGTGATCGAGGCTAAAAACGGCGCTGTCAAACTGGTGACGAATATATGCGTATCGGTTTCCAGCAAACCGGTGGTTGAGTACACCTCACCATTAGGGGCCTGTAAGTTCTCCACCACGTCTCCATGCTGATTTATTCCGATTACCAAACCGTATTTAGGGTTCTGCGGACGCATAAACTCGGGCAACCGCACCATCACTTTACGCCAAAACGTACCGGATGCTATATCGTCAAGTTCTTTGGATCGTGCATCAACCAAACCCAGCCAATACAAACCATTTTGACCGGTATGTATATTGTCTGGGAACCCTGGCAGACCGCTAAGAATCACTTCTTTGACACCCACCTTTTCGCCGCTTAACCACAGCTTCCAAACACGGTATTCGCCCGTTTCATTAACTAAAATAAAGCGACCATTGGGGTCAGCCGCCACGCCGTTTGCGAAATTCAAATCCGTCATCACCACTTTGGCGACTTGTGTGTTTGGATCATACTCAATCACGCGGCCGGTCTTGCCATGCTCGACTACATCCAGCACGCTGGCCGGCAATGTGCCACCCCAATCTTGCGGGTAAAAACGCATGGTCGCATCACTGAAATAGATCTTGCCGTTGACGATGGCAACGTCATCTGCGTAGCCAATGCGAGTGCCATCAACTGAATTCAGCTCTAATGATACTTCCCCTGATGGCGTGACTTTTTGCAAGCCCAGATACGCATTTGCCACCCAAACGTTACCCCTATCATCAATATCCAGACCTAAAGGTCGGCCGTCTAAATTGACCCACTTACTTGCGTCTTGCGAGCCGCCCTTAAATCGAACCAGCCAACCTTCATGCGAACTCGCTATCACATCGCCATTAGCATCCAAAATGGCGGCTTCCGGCCCGGTTGTTGACCCCATGCTGAGTGCTTTGAAGCTCTCAAGCCTGTTATTCGGCGCATATGCGCCGGTATAACCAGGGTCTTCGCTAGGTTCCCACAATTTGGGCTCAATCGGCACCGGCCAAAACGCCAAGTAAACCACGCACAACATCGTAGTAAAACCTATTATTTTCAATGCTTTAAGCATATAACGATAAGGCACTCGTCTTTGGGTTTATTGGCACCTAGAATAACTATATGGTAAACCCACCGTCAACAACAATGGCTTCGCCGGTGGTGTAACTGCTGGCTTGAGATGCCAAATACAGCACCGTACCGGCCATTTCATCTGGCTCTGCGTGCCGCGCCATGGGGATAGTGGCCATGGCAAGTTTGTGCATCTTCTCGTCTTCAAACAAAGCGCCGGCAAACTTAGTCTTGGTCAAGCCCGGCAATAAGGCATTAACACGGATATTAAATTGCGCGCATTCTTTGGCGAACGACTTTGTCATATTAATGACGGCTGCCTTAGTAATTGAATAAATACCTTGATGCATTCCAGGTTGTAAACCATTGACCGACGCCGTGTTAATAATACTGCCGCCTCCATTGTCTCTCATCAATTTGGCACCTTCGATCGACATAAAGAAATAGCCGCGAACATTCACATCCACGGTTTTGTTATAAGCGCCCAAATCGGTATCAAGGATGTGCCCAAAATAAGGGTTCGCAGCGGCATTATTGACCAACACGTCTAAACGACCATGTTTTTCTTTAATACCAGCAAAGGTCTGTGCGATGTTGTCCATATCACCAATATGGCAGGCCATGGTTTCGGCTGAGCCGCCCGCTTCTTTAATGGCGGCAACCACTTCTTCACAGGATTCTGCGCGACGGCTGGATACAATCACATGCGCGCCATTTTCAGCCAATAGCTTGGCAATAGACTCGCCTATTCCGCGACTGGCACCGGTCACTAGCGCGACCTTGCCACTTAAATCAAATAAATTCGTACTCATAAATTTCTCCTAACTGATTGACTGCTTAATTCGTTGATAAAGCGACTGATTACAGCGCTCTAAATTAAAGTGCTCTGTCTGCGATGCAATTTTATGTTTATTACCGGCCAGAAAGACTTAGGTAGCCATTCTCATTCGACCAAGGTAATGCGCTTTGGTTAATGGCACGCCCTCAGCTCGCAACAAATCATAAGCGGTGGTGGCGTGAAAATTGAGGTTTGGCAACGAAAAAGACATAACGAAGGTCTCAGCCGTAAATGGCATTTCCAAGTCACCCATTTTAAACAACACGGGTTTACCACTGAGCGAATTTACGTGATCTTCTGACAAATCAGTGAGTGCCTGATACGTGTCTTCGACCATCGCCTGCATACCAGCGTAGTCAAGCTTTTTCAGCTCGCTAGATGGGGTGAATACGCCGGATTCGATGCCTTTTATCGACTCAGTACTGTGCATCGGCATACACGCAATTTGAAATAACATGGGCAGCATGTCGTCATGCACCCGCAACTTCACATAGGTGTTCACATCAATGTCATTCTCGGATGCATAGGTGGCGCCCATTTGCAGTACTTTTCTAACACCAGAAACTGTTTGCAAAAACGAACCCACACTTAAATCATAAAGAGAAACTGTCATAATCAATCTACCTAATTTTTCTTGACGACACTGGACTTCAACTTCATTGCGCCAAAGCCGTCTATTTTACAATCGATATCGTGCCCATCGACCACGTAATCAGGGTCAAGAACTCGAATATTTTTAACCTTGGTGCCCACTTTGATAACCGCAGAAGCCCCTTTTACTTTCAGGTCTCGAATCACCGTTACCGAATCACCAGAACTGAGTAAATTTCCATTTGAACAACGCACCTCTACTAGCTGCTCTGCTTCACTTTCGCTCCACTCGTGCCCACACTCGGGGCAAACCGTTAAATTACGGTCAACATACGTGTAGTCACAATTGCATTTTGGGCAAGGCGCGCTCATTTACTGATCCTGGGGCCTTCTGAGGCTCCGGTTATTGAAACACTTTTGGCCATCTCTTAGAGCAGTTCGACCAAAATTTCGACAGCGTAACGGACAGGCGGCTATCAAGTTCATCATACCCGATGCGGTAATAATGACTTAATGAATAAACTTCACTGCTCACCACAAACGCGCTTCAATGATCATCGAAAATGGATTTGCCAGCCACGAAAAAAGCGCTTGAATAAATTCCAAGCGCTCAACTCTTTACGTCTGAGTGAAAAACTAGGCTTAACTAACCCTAAGCTTAATTAACCCTAAGTTTAACTACTAAGCTCGACTGTCAATCAGGTTTTGCACTACCGACGGATCAGCTAGCGTACTGGTGTCGTCAAGGTTGCCATAATCATCTTCGGCTATTTTCCTTAAAATTCTACGCATTATTTTTCCGGAACGAGTTTTCGGCAAGCCCGGTGCCCAATGAATCACATCTGGAGACGCCACCGGGCCTATTTCAGTGCGTACGTGCTTAATTAGTTCGGCTTTAAGTTCTTCGGTATAGGCTTCGCCAGCCATCAACGTAACATAGGCGTAAATACCTTGCCCTTTGATATCGTGCGGGTAACCAACCACGGCGGATTCAGCCACGGCTTTATGCAGCACCAAGGCGCTCTCAACTTCGGCCGTGCCCATTCGGTGACCCGACACATTGATGACGTCATCAACGCGGCCAGTGATCCAGTAATAGCCATCTTCATCGCGACGACAGCCGTCGCCCGTGAAGTAATAGCCGTCATACATTGAAAAATAAGCGCTCTTAAATCGATCGGGGTTATTGTAAACGCCGCGCATCTGCCCTGGCCACGAGTGCGGTATTGCCAAGTTCCCCGACGCGGCACCCTCAAGAACATTGCCTTCATCACCCAACAATACGGGCTGTACACCAAAGAACGGTAAGGTCGCTGAACCGGGTTTGGCAGGCGTTGCACCTGGCAGAGGCACAATCATGATGCCACCGGTTTCAGTCTGCCACCAGGTATCCACAATCGGGCATTTTTCATGGCCAACCTTATGAAAATACCATTCCCAAGCTTCAGGGTTAATCGGCTCACCCACGGTGCCAAGAATACGCAAACTGGAACGGTGAGTAGACTGCAGATATTCATCGCCCGCCCCCATTAATGATCGCAATGCGGTCGGGGCGGTATAGAAAATATTCACCTGATGTTTGTCTATCACCTGCCAGAAGCGGCTTGCATCAGGGTAAGTCGGCACGCCTTCAAACACCAAGGTTGTTGCGCCATTAGCCAAGGGGCCGTAAGTTAGATAAGAATGGCCGGTAATCCATCCAACATCGGCGGTACACCAATACACATCGCCTTCTTGATAATCGAAAACGTATTTAAACGTCATCATTGCATACAAGATATACCCGCCGGTTGTGTGCAACACGCCTTTAGGCGTGCCGGTCGAGCCCGACGTATACAGAATGAACATCGGGTCTTCCGCGTCCATCACTTCGGGCTCACAGCTGGCTGGCTGCTGAGCAACCGCTTCGTGATACCAAACATCTCGATCATCTTGCCAAGCAATATCATTGCCCGTAACCTTACAAACGATTACCGATTCAATTGACGGCGTGTCTTTACACGCTTCGTCAACATTGGCCTTCAGCGGAATTGGCTTAGCGCCACGCACACCTTCGTCGGCGGTGATCACCATCTTGCAACTTGAATCGTTAATACGGCCGCGTAGCGCTTCTGGCGAAAAGCCACCAAACACCACCGAATGCACGGCGCCAATGCGGGTGCAGGCCAGCATCGCATAAACGGCTTCGGGCACCATGGGCATATACAAACAAACGCGGTCACCCTTCATTATGCCTTGGGCTCGCATTGCGTTGGCAAGCTTGCAAACTTCGTCGTGCAGTTGTTGGTAACTGATGTGCTTAGTGTCATCTGGGTTGTCGCCTTCCCAAATAATCGCCGTTTGCTTTGCTCGCGTTGCCAAATGTCGATCAATACAATTAACCGATACATTCAACTTACCGCCTTCAAACCACTTGATGTCCGCCGTAGTAAAATCGTACTCGCTAACGGTGTGCCACTTCTCATACCAATCGAGGTTTTGCTCAGCCATATCGGCCCAAAACCCGTCAGGGTCATCCAACGAGCGTTGGTACATGTCTTGATACTGGCTCTGCGTTAAATGCGTGTTCTTTTTAATAGAATCAAACACGGGGTAAATTGATGAATCAGTCATATTCTTTTTGCCTCGTAAACTTCAAAGGTTAGCCGCCCGGCTGCAATGATTAATGGGTCAACACAACAAACTTTTTGGGTTTTGGTATCGTGATCTTACGCCCTTTCACTACTTTCTAAAATCTTTATTAAAAGCAGTTTCATATTCGCTAAATTGCATGCCCGTTTCAGCAAAATATATAGCATCACCGGCATGGATAGCTAGGCGCGCGGTTGCTTGACTATTAACATTACTAGGCAGGTCGAGTGACCATGAGTTTAAAGTTCCTGTATTGGCTTTCAGCGAAACCGGCTGAACTTCCGTGCCGGCGTCATCCACAAACCCAATTTGAACCTTTTGCAAAACATGCGATGAAGATAATTCCAATTGTCGCGAATCATCATTCAGCTGCAGAGTTATTCGAAACGACGCATTTTCCAAATCGCAACGACCACTGCTAAAACGGCAATTAGACTTGGCAATCAGCCGGTAGGTTTCACCAACCACCGCCGTGTGCGGGGTTTCCTTGACTAAATTGTCAGTAGCCACGTACGCCAGCACCGCCAGTACAGGCGCAACGATCATGGCGGTAACAACGTGTTTATTCTGAAAAAAACTCATTTTGTCAAACGCGCTGGTTCATGCAATTCAATGCAATACCAAAAACAAGCGTAGATAAATAGCCATGCTCATTTATTTAGTAGTTGGGCTGAAGGCGACTAATGAGCCACAGCGCTGCCAGCAGCACTCGGCGAACGAATATTGTCCACCAGGTCTAGTACTTCTTGAGGTGGAGGTGCGGTCATCTTGGCAACCACAACTGCCACAATAAAATTAAACACCGCACCAACGGCACCAAACGCATTAGGCTCGATGCCTAAGAACCAGTTCGGGCTTGCGTCGCCTAAAAATGCCGTACTTTTGACAAACATAATGCCCTTGTGTTGAAACACATAAAATAAGGTAACGCCAAGCCCGGTAAGCATCCCAGCAATCGCACCTTGGGTGTTCATTCGTTTATAAAAAATGCCAAGCATCAAGGCGGGGAAAATAGACGATGCGGCTAAGCCAAATGCCAAGGCCACGGTACCCGCCGCAAAATCAGGCGGATTGAAGCCTAAGTAGCCCGCCAGCAGAACCGTAAACGCCATGGCGACCCGCGACGCGTTTAACTCGCCCTTTTCGGAAATATTGGGCATGAACACGCCTTTTAATAAATCATGCGAAATGGCCGAGGATATCGCTAATAATAGCCCTGCGGCAGTTGAAAGCGCTGCGGCTAAGCCGCCTGCGGCGACTAAGGCAATCACCCAGTTTGGCAGTTTGGCAATTTCCGGGTTTGCCAGTACCAAAATATCGTTATCGACTTTGACCATCTCGTTTGTGGCCTTATTTGCACTGTATTGAATTAAACCATCGTCATTCTTATCTTCGTATTTTAGAAGACCGGTCTTTTCCCAGTTCTTAAACCACTGAGGTCGTTCGTCATACGCCAAATACGTGCCAGGTGTTGGCTCGAAGGTGCTCATCAAATTCAAGCGCGCCATCGCCGCCACCGCTGGGGCAGTGGTGTACAAAACCGCAATAAACACCAATGCCCAACCGGCCGATCTACGCGCGTCTTTAACACTGGGTACGGTGAAAAAACGAATAATTACATGCGGTAAGCCCGCCGTGCCGATCATCAAACTCATGGTGTAAACAAACATATTGAGAGTGCTGCCCCGGGTGGAGGTCGTATACTCGGCGAACCCGATTTCGGTCACGACTTGGTTAAGCTTATCTAATACGTAAGTGCCGTCTGACAATGTACTGCCCAAGCCCAATTGCGGAATCGGGTTACCCGTCAGATTCAACGAAATAAAGATTGCCGGTATCGTATAGGCGAAAATCAATACCACGTATTGAGCAATCTGTGTGTAGGTAATACCTTTCATACCACCGAGCACCGCGTATACAAATACGATGATCATGCCAGCCGTCAAGCCTTGTTCATAAGTGGTTTCTAAAAAGCGACTAAACGCCACGCCAATGCCCTTCATTTGGCCAATAACATAGGTTACCGACGCAACGATCAAACAGACCACCGCAACGATACGCGCGGCGTTCGAATAATATCGGTCACCAATGAATTCAGGCACCGTAAACTTTCCAAATTTTCGTAAATACGGCGCCAAGCACATGGCCAATAAAACATAACCACCGGTCCAGCCTAATAAAAATACCGAACCGCCATAACCTTGATAAGAAAAACCAATCAGACCTGCCATTGAAATGAACGACGCCGCCGACATCCAATCAGCGCCGGTCGCCATACCGTTTGCAATGGGGTGCACGCCACCGCCTGCCACGTAAAACTCTTTGGTTGACCCGGCTCTGGCCCAAATGGCGATTCCGATATAGGTGGCAAAGGTAATTCCAACCACGATGTAAGTCAGTAACTGTAAACTCATGATCAGCCCTCACCGCCAAACTGGTCGTCTAAATCAGACATTTTTTTAGCGTAGTAAAAAACCAATACCACAAACATATAAATAGAACCCTGCTGAGCAATCCAGAAGCCTAAGGGGTAACCGCCGAGCTTGATAGCATTCAGCGTATCAACAAACACAATGCCACCGAGAAACGGCACCACAAACCAAATCGCTAATAGCTTTACAATCAAACTCACGTTGGCTTTCCAATAAGCATTGGGGTTATTTTTCATAATTGTGTTGCCCTTCTTATTTTCTGTTTTTTTGTTATTTTAAGATCGTATAAACGGTATTTTTACTGATAGTTACTCTGGCCGTATGACCACCGTCTCTGAAATTTTATCTTGTATCGCTTGTCGATTAGCATCCCAATATATTTGTAAAAAGCCCGACAAACCAGTTGCCAGGCCAGCACTGTAACCACCATAGCGGCCAATGCTCTCCCAAAGATCGATATCGTTACCGTCAATTCTTATTACTTTAATACCAAACAAGCGCTTACCCATCGTTTGACCTTTCCACCAGGCGGTGAGCACACTGAAGTACACCGCGGCCCAACCAAAGCTCAAACCTAAATCACTTAAGGTGCTATTGAACCAAGTAACAAGACTGCCGCCTTTATTGTCACTACTTTTCGCCGCGCGCTTTGGCCACTGAACATAAAGCTCTTCGGCCAACTCAGTATTTCTATAGGACCGATCTACTCGATCATTTTCAATCAAATAATCACGCACACCAAGATAAAGTTCGTTTGCATCTCTGTAATCATATTTTTTTAGGGCAAGGTCTGAAATGAGCGCACTGAAAAACACATCATCGCATTTATCACCCGCCTCACAGGCGATTTCACCCTGTTTTGTAAGCAATGAATCAATGTCTACGGAGTAGTCGGCACTCACATCATCATTCGTGTAAATAAACGCCTTTGCATCATCGTTCGGCGCCTGACCACGCGCATTGGACGAATACACAGGCTCAGAATCAAATACCGAATTAAACGCTAGCTGAAACACAATCGCCAAGCCAGAAACCGCAATCACGGTAAACAGCCCCGCCCTAAGCCAACGCCGCCCGTCTTCTGCACGAACTTGAAATAGACTACACACAGCGACCAGTAAAATCACACCATTCAGCAACAGGCCTGGCAGTTTGGTTAATAAGGCAATAATAATTAAGTCAATGCAAACGGCCGCCAATCTGCGCTTAGGGCTTGCTAGGCGCACACCCAATAGAGAGTCGTGTATGCCAAACGCGTAGGGTGTGACAATTTTTCTAGTCTCTTCTTTGTTAGAAAAGTTTAAATTCGGCGCCTTCATTGTCATGCAAGTTTAAGATTCTCAACAGTAACTCTGTGAACGCTATTATGCCTAAATATTTGCAATTTAGTTTGATTACGCCAAATTAGCCCCATATACTTCACGACCGCGACACTTTTCGCGGAAATCGAAAAAACCCAGATTCACAGTTCCCGAACAAACCCTGTAACAACAGTGAGTTAGCAACTCAGTTTACTACTAAAGCTGGCTTGCCAGCGTTCGGAACTGCTCAAGAAATGGGGGCGACATGGCTTCGACATGGGTCACGAAACCTTCGGTGCATGTAGAGCATTGCAGACTACCTCTTAAAACTAGCTGCTAAAGTTATAGTTGCAAACGACGATAACTACGCACTAGCAGCTTAGAGCCGCTAGGGTCTCGCCGGAGTTGTTCATGGCTTTGGACTTTGAGATCTCATCTTACATGTAATCGCGAGTAGCTTGTGTCGATTAAGCTGCCGTTAAAACGCAATTCGACCAGCCCCGCACCGAGTGCGTTTGTCCAGTTGGAAGGGGTTAAACTAAAGGCAAACTAAACATGTAGATCCGTAGTGCGGAGGGCTTGTGGACGCGGGTTCGATCCCCGCCGCCTCCACCAAACCTTAGTT
>CAZEXS010000067.1:0-17021 GCA_964516915.1 uncultured Gammaproteobacteria bacterium | reverse complement strand
ACGAACTATCAAACTTAGTGCCATCAATTAACTTGCCGGTGTAATGTACCTTGACCGTGTCAGTTTCAGCTGGTTGTTTACCTTTTCCTTCACGAACAACTTCATACTGCAGGCCGCTATCAGTCGACACTACGTCTTTCTTTTTACCATTTTCAGCAATAAACGCCGCACTTGTATCGGCATTTTTCTTAATCATTGCGGCATATTCGTCTTGCGCCTTTTGCTGATATTTTTGTTGGGCTGCCTGCATTGCATCAGGGGTCATGCGTAGCTCGGCACCACTGAAAACATCTTCAAACGCCGCACTAAGAGCCGATACATCAACCGCCTCTTGTAGGTTCGAACGTTTCATATCTTGTGCTATTTGCACTCCGAACGTGTAACCCAGTTGAGCCTCATCGCTGGTCATATTTGGCGCGCTACCGGTCGCCACGGGCTTGTCATCAGCATGAACAGTGTGCTCAGATGTCACGCTTCCAAAACCGATGTAAGCCGCGCCAACTAAGGCAACCATACCGCCGACAACGGTCAATTTTTTCTTAAAATTCATTATTATCTCCACTCATGGTGTTTTTTAATTTCGTTCGTCGATGCAAAACCACCAACGGCACTTACCATCGGCACTTTCAGCTTGTTGTGACCATACACGCCATCAATCGTTCTACTGATATTTCTCGCAATTTTGTAACCTGCCAGAAACGCCACTTTCCAATACTGTCATCAAGCCGCGTCGCTGGCGATGCTCAGTTGCTTTTCATCTATTTCAGTTTGGAACTGTTCGATGAATTCTTCAATCGGCATGACCGTTTGTTGCTTACTGCCAAAACGGCGCACCGCGACGGTGCCCTCTTCGGCTTCACGCTTACCTATACATAGGATTGCCGGGATTTTTTGCAAGCTGTGCTCGCGTACTTTGTAACCGATTTTTTCGTTGCGCAAATCGACTTCAGCACGCATTCCTGCGCTGCGTAAGGCTGCCACTACTTCTTGCGCATAATCATTTGCATCGGTAACAATCGTCGCCACCATCACTTGCTGTGGCGACAGCCACGCCGGTAATGCACCGGCATGTTGTTCAATCAAAATTCCCAAAAAGCGTTCAATAGAACCCAGAATCGCGCGATGCAACATTACCGGAACTTGCTTACTGCCGTCTTCAGCAATGTATTCTGCACCCAGACGACCGGGCATTGAAAAGTCAACTTGCACTGTACCGCACTGCCATAAGCGACCAATACAATCCTTAAGTGAAAATTCAATTTTAGGGCCATAAAATGCCCCTTCACCGGGTTGCAACTCCCACTCAAGCTCATTGGCATCGAGCGCTTGTTCTAGCGCTTTTTCGGCGCGGTCCCAGTCTTCGTCAGTGCCCACACGCTGTTCAGGCCTAGTCGACAACTTATACACAATTTCGTCAAAACCGAAATCGGCATAGACCTCGTGCAAGAAGTCCATGAACGCCTTTACTTCGTCTTGGATTTGATCTTCGGTGCAAAACACATGCGCATCGTCTTGCACAAAACTGCGCACGCGCATGATCCCGTGCAGAGCGCCCGACATCTCATTGCGATGGCATGAGCCAAATTCGGCCAAACGTAAAGGTAAGTCTCGGTAACTCTTTAAACCTTGATTGAACACTTGAACATGACAAGGACAGTTCATCGGTTTAATTGCGAACTCTCTGTCATCAGAAATCAGCGTAAACATATCATCGCCAAACTTAGAAGCATGACCCGACTTCTCCCACAAGGATATATCAACCACTTGTGGAGTTTTGATTTCTTGGTAGCCGTGCGCGTATTGCTTTTCAGCCATATATTGCTGCACCGCTTGGTATATCGCCCAGCCTTTAGGGTGCCAAAATACGCTGCCAGGCGCTTCTTCTTGCAGGTGAAACAAGTCTAAGGCCTTGCCCAATTTACGGTGATCGCGCTTTTCGGCTTCTTCCATGCGTTTCAAGTAAGCCTTAAGTTGCTTTTTGTCCGACCAAGCGGTGCCGTAGATACGTTGTAACTGCGCATTATTAGAATCGCCACGCCAATACGAACCCGCCAATTTGGTCAACTTAAAACCATCTCGCAATATTCCAGTACTTGGCAGATGCGGTCCTCTGCACAGATCAAGAAACTCGCCTTGCCGATACACGGTGATGGTTTCACTGTCTGGCAAATCGGCAATGATCTCTGCCTTATAATTCTCACCAATACTTTTAAAGTAGGCTATCGCTTCATCGCGATCCCACACTTCACGCTCGATGGCCTCATTGCGTTTCACAATGTCCTTCATGCGTGCTTCAATTTTCTCTAAGTCTTCGGGCGTAAACGCCTCTTCGCGCGCAAAGTCATAATAGAAACCATTTTCGATCGATGGGCCAATGGTTACCTGCGTTTCCGGGTAAAGTTCCTTAACCGCCTCGGCCATCACATGCGCTGCATCATGACGCAGCACTTCCAAGCCTTCTTCGGTGTTGCGGGTAACGATGTCGACGGTGGCATCTGTGGTGATTTCTCGGTTTAAATCCCATTGTTCACCGTTCACAACAATAGCAACAGCGTTACGGCGTAAGCCACTACTGATACCATCCGCAATCTCTGTTCCAGTGGTCGGTGCGTCTACTTGCTTGATCGCGCCATCTGGAAAGGTAATATTGATCGACATGTTTCTAATTTCACTTAATAAATTTTGTTAAACTGACAGGCGACAATCAAGCACTCAAATTAATTTGCGCGATCACCGCCAAGCCGCATATTGTAGCTCAACCACCAAAAAACAAAACCTTGAAAGGCGCTTATTACGTAATTAAAAATCGAGTTTACTCAACGCCCGAAATTTATAATCTTTTCACCACACATCTACACCCAAGCTATGGACCAAATAACAATCACTAAGCCCGACGACTGGCACTTACATTTTAGAGATGGCGACATGCTTAACGAAACCGTGCCGGCCACCAGTCGTTGCTTCGAGCGCGCTATCGTGATGCCGAACTTGGTTCCGCCTGTCACTGATAAAGCCATGGCCTTGGCGTACCGAGCCCGTATATTGGCGGCCGCCTCGACACCTACATTTAACCCGTTAATGACGCTGTATCTAACCAATGACACCACGCCAGACGTCATTCGCGACGCGGTGAGTGCAGAAATTCCAGCGGCCAAGCTGTACCCGGCAGGTGCAACCACGAATTCCGACGCCGCGGTCAATGGAATCGAAGCCCTGTACCCGGTATTCGAGGCGATGAGCGAGGTTGGCATGCTGTTATTAATACATGGCGAAGTCACCGATGCGGAGATTGATATTTTTGACCGAGAGAAGTTATTTATCGAACAGCATTTGAACCCTATCAGGGAACGCTTTACCGACCTGAAAATCGTTTTCGAGCACATCACCACGGCTGATGCGGCTAACTTCGTGCTCGGTGCCGGAGAAAACATGGCCGCGACGATCACGCCTCAACACCTTCTATTGAATCGAAATGATCTGTTAGTCGGCGGGATACGCCCACATAACTACTGCTTGCCCGTTTTAAAGCGCAACACTCACCAACGCCGCTTGCAAGAAGTCGTGGCATCAGGAGCAAGCCGGTTTTTCTTAGGTACTGACTCTGCGCCACATTCTAAAAACGCCAAGGAAAATGCCTGCGGCTGCGCCGGCTGTTATTCGGCCTGGAGCGCAATCGAACTGTATGCGCAAGTGTTCGAAGATTTAGGCGCACTGGACAAGCTCGAAGCGTTCGCCAGTCATTTCGGGCCAGACTTCTACGGTTTACCCAGAAACACCACGCAAATCACCCTAAGCAAAGAACCTTGGACAGTGCCTGAGCAAGCAGAACTTGCTAACGGCGACTTAATCGTGCCGTTCCACGCTGGTCAAGAACTCCGCTGGCGGTTAACTCAAACACCTAGCGCTTAAGTTTGCTTCTTAGCGTGATTGTGATAAAACATTCATATCAATAAATAATAATAATTTTGGGACACACAAATGGCTGAATTTTTCACCCTTGCTAACCTAGTTGACCTTGCCTTGCTAATCGCTCTTCAAGCGGTGTTAGGCTTTGACAACCTACTTTATATATCGCTTGAAAGCCAAAGGGCACCTGCTGACAAGCAAAAGCAAGTTCGCTTTTGGGGAATCGTACTGGCGGTGGCGTTCCGCATCATATTACTGTTTCTATTATTGAAAATGATCGCCGCGTTTCAGGAGCAACTGTTCTCCATTCATTGGGAGGGTGTGATTCATGCAACCTTTAATCTTCACGCGATTATCGTATTATTTGGGGGTGCTTTCATTCTTTATACCGCGATGAAAGAGATTTTGCACATGATGACACTGGAAGAATCAAACGCTCAAGATCGAGACCCTAAGTCGATAATCAGCATTATCTTTTGGATTGTCGCGATGAATGTGGTGTTCTCATTTGATTCAATCTTAAGTGCCATGGCGGTGACCAAAGTTTTCTACACCATGGCCACCGCGATCATCATTGGTGGCATTCTAATGGTCGTGTTGGCGGATACGGTCTCGGAGTTTCTACAGAAAAACCGGATGTATGAAGTGATGGGGTTGTTCATCTTATTTTTGGTCGGCGTGATGCTGATATCAGAAGGCGGGCACCTTTCGCACATGACCCTCTTTGGTAATGAGGTGGTGCAGATGTCAAAGACCACGTTCTATTTCGTGCTTTTTATTTTGATCATCAGCGACATTGTACAAAGCCGATACCAAAGAAAACTCAACAGATTGAAGCAATTGAACCAAAAGTGACACCGATAGGACACTAAATGCTGTCATTTTTCGCAAAAATGCTCATTGATAAGGGTGCTCGTCTGCACCGCTCAATGCTATGATCAATATTGGACATATAATAAATTAAAAGAAACGTCGGAGGCTCCTCACTATGTCGGAACAAGCACCAGCGCCATCTGTGTTATTAATTTCGGATGACTCGAATGTTGTAGAAGCCATTATTAATGGCAATTCAACAGACCTTACAATAAACGCACGCGAGACTGTCAGCCAAGCTCTAAAAGAAAAAGAGCTCTTGGAGAACAATGCCATCATTATTTTTGACTGCGATAGCGGCAGCAATAGTGTTGACAAGGCGATCAGTCAAGCCGTTGAGCTTAAGAAGGCTGACCCAACTCAAGTACTGATGTTGGTTGGCCAGAAAGAGTCTCTTGCTGAAATACTTAAATCGAACATTCAACCGATTGTGTATCGCGCATTCAATAAGCCAGTGGGCGGAAATCAAGTATTTTTAGCGTTCAAGTCCGCTTTGTCCGTGCATGAAGAACTGCTGGCGAAGAAAGAAGCTGGCGAAGACATAATGTTGGTAGGCCCGGCCGAAAACCGCGCCAACTTAGATCAGATTTCGGCAAACAAGAAAACCAGCCCAGCAATCTATGCATTGGTCGCTCTGGTTGTGATAGGCCTTGTCGCCTTCCTATTCTTGGGTGGCGATGACCAACCTCAGCAGCAAGTAATTGTTGATAACTCTCTAAATATCGAAAAAGAAGTAGAACGAGAGATTAGCGAAGCAGTCAGTCGCACCAATGACCTTAATCAACTGGCGTCAAATGCGATTTTAGATGGACGATATATTTTACCTAAGGGAGATAATGCGCTTGAGTATTACAATGAAGCTCTGCAAATTGACCCGTATGACTCAGTTGCTTATGAAGGTAAAAAAACGATCGCTGCCTCAGTGCGTGCTAATTACGACACATTAGTTGGCGAAGCTAAGTTTGATGAGGCGCTTGCCGCTATTCAAGCACTTCGCGAAATCGAGCCATTGAATCTTGAAAACGATAAGCTAACGGCTGACTTGAGTAAAGCAGCCAGTAACTACGTTAAGCAAGTTCAAGCTACTGGCACCAAAGAAGAAGTTGATGCAATGGCAGCCGTAATCACCAAGCTCGGTGAACTTGGCGGTGAAAACAGCGCAACCAAGGCATTGCAAGCTGAAAAGGCACTGCTAGAGAAAATTGATAGCGCGATAGCCAGTGGAAACCTGGTGCCGCCAAAGAATGGCAATGCCTACCAAATGGTGTCTTCAGCACTTAAAGGCAACAAAATTAGCCGAGCTAATTCTGATGCACGGGTAGAATTGCTAAGTAACAAGATGCTGGCTCTCGCAAACACCAATCTTAGCCAAAGCAAGTTAGAAGAGGCGGTTAAATTGTCAGCCCTTATCAAGCGGATTAATCTTGGCGAGGACAACGCGAAGTTAGCGAAATTAAATTCTGATATAAAGAGCAAACGTGCTGAGATCACCGCCGCAAATCAACAGCAAGAAGCTGAAGAAGAGCAAAAGCCAGCACCGGCAGAACAAGTGGCTAAAGTAGAAGAGCTTAAGCCTGAGCCGCCGAAAATTATACCTGCAAAGGTGATCAAACGCGCCGCGCCGCGCTACCCAAGCCGAGCACTGAAAAAAGGCACCGAAGGTTGGGTACAAGTGCAATTTGGTATTACTAAAGAAGGCGTGCCAGTCGACATACAAGTGACTGGTTCTGAACCCGAGGGTGTATTTGATGATGCGGCGATTAAATCGGTTAAGAAATGGCGCTTTTCACCGGCTCGTAATCAGCGCACTGGCTTACCCGTCGATAGCAAGAGAATTTCAACTAAGGTTCAATTTAAGTTAGGATAACTAGATCACCGTTAGTTATTCTGGCTTTTTGAAATAACTTTATTGAATTGATTTTCTTGAAATAATGTTAGCACCATAAAAAAGCCCAGCATTTAGCTGGGCTTTTTTATTTGACCGTGATCCTTTTTGACTCTTTTTTAAAACAGCTTACTCAATAGTCGCTCGGTTGAGGAATCAAAGCCTGTATCACTTGCTACCTGGTCATCTATAAACGGTCTGACCTGCTTGGCAAGGCGCTTGCCCAGTTCGACGCCCATTTGATCAAAAGAATTAATGTCCGCCAGTGCGCCACCTAGGAACACCCTGTGTTCATAAAACGCCAGCAATGAGCCCAATGCTTTGGGCGTTAATTGATCCAATAAAATGGTCATTGACGGCCTGTCGCCAGAAAATATCTTGGATTGCTCAGTCAGCTTGCCTAAGCCATCATCTCGGTGTATCTCTTGCACAGTCTCGAGACTTTGCCCTTCTAGCAAGGCAGCTGTTTGAGCGATGCCATTTGCTAACAACTCATTATGATGCTGTGCGTGGGCGTGATCCGGCTTCTTGACCAAGATAAACTCAGACGGAATCATCGCAGTACCCTGATGCAGCATTTGAAATACCGAATGCTGGACATCGGTGCCGACGCCTCCCCAAACAACCATCGAAGTTTTACCATTTACCGCGCGACCATCCCGGTGACGGTCTTTGCCGTTACTCTCAGTTTCTAACTGTTGTAAATAATCAACCAACGACCTGAAACGATAGTCATAAGCAAAGATTGCCTTTGAGCTTACGCCCATAAAATTTGCGTAATAGTGATCTAATACAGCGGCTTGAAAACAAACATTATCGGCGAAATCTGTGGCATAAAAATGCTTGTCCACTATCGCAGCGCCGTCTAAAAATTCCTGAAACTTTTCCTTACCCAATACTATTGCGGCGGATAAAGACACAGAAGACCAAACGGAATAACGGCCTCCAACCCATTCAGGAAAGGTAACCACATTAGCTTCATCAAGGCCATAATCGTATGCCGCACTTGGATTTGCCGTAACACCGTAGAAGTCCTTCAACGGTTTTTCAACACCCTGCTCTCGAAACCAAGCTGCTATTGAACTTAAATTTTGAAGGGTTTCAGCGGTAGTAAATGTTTTCGAAACCCCAACTACAATGGTGCTCTTTGGGTCACAAACATCAAGAATATCCACCAGCTGATGTGCATCGATATTGCCGATAAAGTGAATGGTGCGCTTTTCGCCCAACGCTTTGAGCGCTTCATAAACAAGTTGAGTACCCAATGAAGAGCCACCGATACCCACGTGAATTATATTTCTTACCGGTGTTTGACGAGCTGATAGTGCTTTATCAATCGCATTAAACTGAGTTTCGAATTGGGCTTTTGAGTGTTCGGCTTGCTCTAACACGGCCGGATCACGCATTGCTATGCCTTGGTTAGAACTGTCACGTAAAAGCGTGTGTAAAACGGCGCGCTGCTCGGTGCTATTTATTTTCTCTCCAGCGAGAAACGCCAGCCTGAAGCTCTTTAAGTTATTTTTCTCGGCGGCTTGTTCATAGCAACTGAGTAATTCTTTCGAAATATGTGTCTTGCTTATATCGAAATACAAGGAAGCAATTTCAGTTGAAAACGTTGCCGCTCGCTCATCATCCGTCTTGAATTTGCTCTTAATACCATGGATTCTATCTTCACCAGCTATGGCGGCGATTTTGGTACTTAATTCGTCAGAGAAGTAGGGTTCTTTCATTACGTTTTATAAATAGATCTTCGGTTAAATTTTTAGTTGATACAAATATCGCCCTACCGGCCATACAAATAAAAACCAGTTATTAAAAGCGCTCAATAGATAAATCATTCAGCTTTCATACATCGTCAATGCGGTGTCAAGCATTCGGTTTGAGAAGCCCCACTCATTATCGTACCAAGCTTGAACTTTAACCATATTACCGGCGAAGCGTGTTTGAGCTAGATCCACGACACAGGAGGCCTTATTATGATTGAAATCGATACTCACAAGAGGCTGAGTGTTTAATTCGAAAACGCCTTCACGCCCCATAGCATAGCTCTCAAAGATTCTAGTAAGGCTTTTAATATCTAACGCCTCTTTAGGTAAAAATGTAAAATCGAGAAGTGATACGTTGAGAGTCGGAACACGAACGGCGACCGCGTCTAATTTACCCTCCAAGGCAGGGATAACAGCACCAATCGCCTTAGCTGAACCAGTGGATGTTGGAATCATTGAATAGGCAGCTGCACGCCCTCTGCGTTTATCTTTGTGATACGAATCTAACAAGTTTTGTGTATTCGTATAGGCATGCACGGTATTTGCTAAGCCAGACTCTATACCCACCGCATCGTTAATCGCTTTAGCCAGGTGTGCTAAACAATTGGTAGTACAAGAAGCATTAGAAACAAAAATATCGGAACTCGATATTCCATCATGATTAACGCCATACACGACGGTTTGATCTAGGCCTTTTCCTGGCGCTGAAACCAATACTTTGCTCGCACCAGCTTCGATGTGTAAGTTCGCCTTTTCTCGAGTGCGAAAAAAACCCGTACATTCGAAAACGATATCCACATCAAGTTCACGCCATGGCAACTTGGCAGGGTCACGTTGCATAAAAACAGGGATACGAGTCTGATTGATACTAATGCTCTGATCATCAAAAGTCAGGTCTGCATTGAATCTGCCATGAGTCGTATCATAGCCAAGAAGGTGGGCACTTGATTCAATAGGCGCAAGGTCGTTGATTGCGACTATCTCTACTTTTCCCAGATAGCCATTTTCATACAAGGCGCGAACAACATTTCTTCCAATTCGTCCAAAGCCATTTATCGCAACTTTTAACATAGATTCTCCGTCTTTATATCCGATAGCTCGTGTGCTGCAGTGCAGACTTGAGCGTTTAAGTAGTTTAAAAACCGCAAAGTTCTAAAGATCAAAAAATCAATCTAACACTTACTAAGATTGAAGATCCAAAAAACAATTTAATCTCCCAATAAAAAAGCACGCATTAGCGTGCTTTTTTATTAATTTAATACTCAACCGCTTATACCATAAAACCGACTAATTCTTAGCCAATGAAATAGTTGGAGACTGAACCCCAGCGGCCTTGATACCATCGACCGCCGCTATAATAGCTTTAGTCTTAGCCTTCTTCTCGGCCTTAATAATAACCGAAGCTTCAGGCCTTTCAGCAGTGAGTCGTGTCACTGTCGCTTTAATCGCCCGCTTATCCAGCAAACGATTGTCGATGCGAATCTCGCTCAGATTATTGATTTCCACAACAATGGGGCGCGGTGCATCGGCGTCTGGTGGTGTATCAGTCACCGGAGGCTTATTCAAATCAAGCCCCGACTCCTTCACAAAGCTGGCCGTAACAATGAAGAAAATGAGCATGATAAACACAACGTCCAACATGGGAGTTATGTCGATATCAGCTTCTTCTTCGTTATTCTGTTTACCTAGTCTTTTCATTATTTTTCCTCGAGCTAAGGAACAAGCTTTACGCTTGCTCCTCGTATTTTTGGGCAATCAGACCTGCAGATTGCTCTTCAAGCATCCCTTCAATATTTTTCGCTTTATTGGAAACTAACCAATGAGCAAATACCGATGGAATCGCAACAATTAGGCCCTGTACCGTAGTTACCAGTGCTTGAGAAATACCCCCAGCCATGGTCTGCGGATCACCAGCACCGTATAGTGTAATCGCTTGGAAGGTTTGAATCATACCGGTTACCGTACCAAGCAGACCGAACAACGGTGCAACGACAGCGATAATCTTGATGAACATCACGCCACGATTGATCTTCGGTGACTCCTTGAGCATTGCTTCGCCAAGTTTAAGTTCCAGCGATTCAGGATCTGACTTCGGGTTGTCTTGGAATACTTTTAACACACGCCCTAATGGATTCTTTAATGACGGACGCTTCATGTCACGAGACTGTTTCTTAACCGAACTGGCGACACCCATGAGTATGAGGTATCGAAGCAATGCTATGATCATCGCCAAGACGCCTAGCGTCATGATCACGTAGCCAACAATGCCGCCTTCTTTAGCTTTTTCATCGATAGACTTCTTCTCTACCAACGCGGTAAGTAAACCACCACGAGCAGGATCAAGCATAAATGGCGTAATCCCAGCATTAAGATTTTGGAGGTTATTAGACCCTTCAGAGAAAAAGCCACTCATCTGACGCTCTAAGGCTACATAACCACGGCGATCATCGTAGGTTAAAATATCATTGCCTGTTACCGCGTTAAATACACCGACACGAGTCACTGGCTTTTCTACCACTTCAAATATCGGCTTCTGTTCACCAGTGGGTATGCCTTTGTCGTTAGTAACTGGATTACCTTGTTCATCTAGAACCGGCTCATATCCAGTAATATAGTTAACAGGAGTATTAAAGGTAACGATTTTCCCTTGTTCAGTCATTTCATTTTGCAACTGAACCCAAAGGTCTTCGATTTCATCAATCGACACCAGCTCAGTTAAGCTAGCCATCTTTTCAACCATTTGACGAAGATTTTCAGATCTATCCGGGTACTGCGCACTGATAATAGATTTTTTATAATCTTCTTGCGCTTCTGAAGCAGATAGCTGAATCACACCAAATAGCTGCTTCAAATCACCTAACTCACGCTGCAAATCCTCTTGAAGCTTTTTGATTTGTAAGTCGTTAGAATCAAAGTTCGCTTCTAATTCTTTGGAAATACGCTCTTGTCGCACGCGCTCGTTGGTCATTGAGCGAAGGCGGCCTTGTTCTTTATTTTTCTCGGCGGTGAAACGGTTTTCACGAGCACGTTCAGCGTTTCTATCCTTAGTAGCCCCAGATTGCGCCGCTCTCAACACTTGATCAACATTAATTGATTGCGCAGTGGCAGTCACACTCAGGCCTAGCGAAGTCAGTGCAAACACACTACTAATCGCCGTAACTTTTAATAATTGCTTCATATTAAATTTTCTCCGGCGCAGCAATCGGCAACGTCATTAAGTCTTTTGAAACCTTGCCTTGGCTGATACGAATCGCGTGTGCAATATCTTCATTATAGGATGCATCTAGTGTGTTCCACTTCTTCTCAGTCTTGTCCCAAACACCCGACTCTGTACCGTCTATAGTTTGGTAATAGAGACCTGCTCGCCCTACTTGTAAAACGTTAACCGTTCGTTTAGCACCATCAAGATCCAATTCCTCAGAATAGACATCGATCGTTTTACCATAATTACTCTCGGTTGAGTAAGCATCAAGTACTTGTCGAAATCGCTCAGCTGCTGCAATGTTAGCGTTCGTTAAATAACCGCGAATACGGCTAATACGCGCACGTCGCTCTTCCAATTTAAACGGCACATCCGCTGCGATAAACTGGTCTAAACCACTGATCATGCGAAGCATTAGTGGCACAATTTGACGTTCAATCAATGACGCGTCTTCGATAGACCGCTCAAGCTTTGCCATGGCCGTTTCTTGAGCTTTCAAGGTTCGGCGCAGGCGATCATTAAACTTCTTCAAAACCTCAACGCTTTTACGTTGCTGATGATACTTTGAGATGACCTTTTCGGTCTCTTCAGACAGCTTGTCAATGCGGTTTTGCGATGCTACCGCGGATTTCCCACGTGCCAGACCGGCTCTGACAATGTCATCTGTGCGGTCTGCCCAAGCGCTAAACGGCATTAAAGATGCAAGCGTAATGCCAATTACGCCAGCCCTTACTTTAGCCTTAAGTACTGATGTACTCATACTTAACCTCTTATTTATCTCGCCTTAGTAATGGTTACTACAGGCTTATTTAATTTTTTAACTACAGTCTTTATTTGAACCTTAAAATCACCATCAATTTAGGCGTCAGCGGGTTCAACATCAGTATTGATTACAATTTCTTTCTTAAGTTCTGCTTCGCGAGCTATTTCAGCATTCACATAGCGAATCCAGTTATCAGCCGACTTTGCCACCTTGTCATAGCGCAATGCTTTTTTGAACGTCGACAAAGCTTCTTTAGGACGCTTGAGCTCAAACTGAACCAAGCCTAGGCTAATCGTCGTTTGACCAAGGTCACGTAAGCCACCTCTAGCCACAGCGCGCTTCAACGCTGCTTCAGCATTACGCCACTGATTAAGATTTATATACGCTTGCCCTAATTGATCATCTAACTTGCCGTCTTTGGAAAGTTTAGCCGCCTGTGCAAGAGGCGCTAATGATTTTTCATATTCACGCGCCGCATAAAGAGCTTGTGAATAACTGCGATAATTTTTCAATGTTTTCTTTAAAACACCGTCATTAAATCCTTTTTCCATAATCTGCGATGCCTTATATGGATTTTCTAAATTAAGCATTAAAGATGAGACCGTGTTTATCTCAGATTCAGTACTCAACATACCTTGGTCATACATGGCAAGATAAATAGCGGACATGCTCTTTAAGTCATCCAATTCATTAAACACGTAGCCCATTGAAAGAAGATAGTTCTTTTTGGGGTAATGCTTTACTAGCTGCTTCAGCACCGGCAACATTTTTCGATACTCTCGCTTTTCGCGATAAATACCGCTCAGTAGATTTAACCAGCCTTCTTTAGGTGTGGTACCCAATTCTTCGTACTTTTGAATGCCTTTTTGCACATTCGGCAAAGCCCGGTCGTATTCTTTCAACTGATAATGCGCTTGCCCAATCAACATATATGCGTCAGCAGAAGGGTCTTCTTGAGTTTTAAACCAACGCTGAGCGTACTGAAGAGCTTCACGATAATTCTCTTTCAAAAACAATACTTGCGCGACCTGATATAACATCTGGTTTTGAAAACCTTCTGAAATACCTTCTTGAATGTTTGCTACCCTCTTAAAATTGTTTAGCGCACAATTCAGATTATCTTGTGTAAGACAGATGCTGCCTTGAAAGTTCCAAAGATAAGCATTTTCGATATTATTTAGGTCCGGCTCTTTAGCTAACTTATTTAGCAGAGCTTTGGCTCCATTCACATCTTCTGCATCAAATGCTTCGCTGATTTTTTCAAAAACCTTAACGTGCTTTTGTCGAATCGACTCGACACGTCTTGTTTTACGTTTAGGCGCATCGCTTTGCGCTTGCACAGCCTGCGATTCAAATACCACGCTTTCTAAACCAGCCGAAAATGGCAATACAAGAGCCGACAACAAAAGCGGCTTTAGTGCGCCTTTGAATGCTCGTGAGATACTTGCTGTATTAATACCAGTCATAATAATTCACCTTAAAATTCTTGTTTCACTTTGATGCTGCGCCAAACAAAGAATCACAACTTGCTTACTTAAACAGCCTGATTCTTCGCTTATAACACTATACCAATGCTCTAACAGTTACCGCCTTCCATCTCAAATTTGATACGAATCGGCACATTGGGCACATCAACAGGTTTTCCGCCAACTTGACGTGGCTTGTATTTATATTTCTCTGCCGCCTTTACCGCTGAACGCTCAAACATTCTGGACGAACTTGCGGTTACCACAGCGTCTCGAGTACCTCCAGCAGCAGTTACTGTATACAGCAACTCTACCCAACCACACATGCCTCTTTCAGCGGCTCTTCGCGGGTACACGGGTGGTGCACGAAAAATCGGCAGATATTCACCGTCATTGGAATTAAACCCCTTAGTGCTGGTGTTAATTCCAATCTTAACGGCGCCTAATGCAAGGTTTGCGTTAATATCAACTTGATCTGGAACAATGTCGCTGTCGGGAATGTCGGGCGCCTCTTGAACTTCGTCAGGACGATCAGGCTTAGCCGTAATCGTTTCAACGTCTTCATTCTTTGGTATGAACGTAAACTCAGGCAATTTAACGGCCTTTGAGGCCTCAAGCTCTGGCTCTTTCATCTTGATCAATGCGTACATCGCGCTGATCAAACCAAGCGTAATCAGAATCGATAAAATAATTGAAGGAATCGCTCTAACCATAATATTTACTCCGACTGAGTAGAAATACGAGTAACTTCAATACCCGCGTCTCTAAGTTTATCTACCACTTCAAGAACCGCTTCGGCTTCCGAATTGATATCAGCTTGAACCATAATTTCACCTTCTGGGTTTTCCGCTCTAAGACGACCCAAATTGGCCTTAATAGCCCTAGGGTCAATCTGTTGGCGATCTAACCAGATGTCATTATTTTCATCAATTGCCAATAAAATACTGGCCCGCGGACGTTTCTCTGCATTCACTGCCTCTGGCTTAATTACCTTTGCGCCACTTTCTTTAATAAAGCTAGCGGTGACAATGAAGAAGATAAGCATGATGAAAACTACGTCCAACATCGGCGTGATGTCGATCTTGGCGTCGTCTTCTTGTTTGCTTCTAGATGCTCGTCTCATTTAGTTTCTCCTAGATTGAGTGTGCTGTAAGTTTCATAAAAGCACACTCAAAAACTATTAGGGATTGTCGTTATATTTACTTTAACCGTTATTGCCGTTACTAAGGCTTAATGGTCTAACGTCAAATGTTCATTGATAAGCTCACGCTCTTGCTCGGTTTTACGCTGTAACCAAAAGGCTAAGAACAGCCCCGACAGTGCCGCGACCATACCAGCCATTGTCGGCACGGTTGCGCGCGATACGCCGCCCGCCATCGCCCTAGCATTACTCGTGCCGGTTACGGCCATCACCTGAAACACCTCAATCATACCCGTCACCGTTCCTAGCAAACCGAACAGTGGTGCCAGTGCAACGCATGCCTGAATCATCGATAGATTTTCACGTAATTTAGTACCAACATTCGAAACCAATTGCTCTCGAACCTGGTGAGCCGCCCAAGAGCTTCGTTCGCTACGTGACTCCCATTCATCAATCGCCGCCTTAACGGCATTTTTATGAGGGCCATAAATGTAAAAAATTCGCTCTAAGATCATGTACCACATGACAATAAGCAGGCCGGCAATCAAATAAAGTACCGGGCCACCGAGTTCCATGAAATCGCGGATGTATTCGATAAAGACTTTAATATCCATCTTTCTGAACCTGTGTCTCTTAATTAACTAGTTTGAGTGATTGCTGAACTGCCGATCACTCAAACTAAACTTCAGAGACCGAGAGCTACTAACCCTCGATCTGACGTGCAACCATACCGGCTGATTGCTCTTCCAAAATCTCTTCAACGCGCTTGGCTTTTGACGCCGCCGCTGTGTGAAGTAATACGATTGGAATCGCCACTACTAGACCACATACCGTGGTAACCAGTGCTTCTGAAATACCACCCGCCATTAACTTAGGGTCACCGGCGCCAAACAACGTAATGGATTGGAAGGTAGTGATCATACCGAGCACCGTACCTAATAGGCCACCTAATGGAGCAACTACCGAAACAATCTTCAAGAACATTAACCAAGACGTTAGCTTTGGTGTCTCTTTCATGATCGCCTCAGACAGCCTTAGCTCAACGGCTTCGGTGTCAGAACTCTTAGTATCGGCTGCCGCTTTCAATACTCGGCCAAGCGGGTTCTTCTCATTTGGAGTGCCTGGGTTAGCGGCTTGCTTCTTAACAGCGGACGCCACACCAAACAATGAAATAATCTTGATGATCGCCACAATCGCTGCGAAAGCGCCGACACTCAATATAATATAACCAACGATGCCACCTTGAGCGACGCGATCAGCCAAACTTGGGCTTTCAACTGCGGCTTCAAGCAATGTGCCCAAAGTTGGGTCAAGCGCAAATTCAGCGGTTCCCGAGCCATTAAAAAGGCTTGAAGCCTGAGCTAAGTAACGTCCGTCAGGCTGCTTAGGTAAATCGGCCACGCCACCTGCGCCGTAGGTCAAGAACTTGCCATCACCGATAAGGTTAAAGGTACCTACTCGAACAACTTGCTGATCTTCACGATTACCTGCAGCCGTCGCTACCGAGGTTGTGAACTTTGCAACCTTGCCTTGCTGAACCATCTCGTTAAACATGGCTTTCCACAAAGACTCAATTTCAGCGGCCGACACTAAGTCATTCGATTGGTTAGATACCTTCCTAGAGATAGCATCAAAACCCGCCGTCCGATTTGGAAACTGCGCAGAAATGATTGAACCGTCAAAGGTAGCCTCAGCTTCGCCGATTACTTGCTGAACAGCGCCAAACAATTCTTTAAGGTCACCCAAAGAACGTTCACGTGCAGTTCGAACTTCATCCAAAGCCAAACTGTTTGTTTCATATTGAGCTTCTAAGGTTTGACTTGTGGTCTCGAGTGCCGCTCGACGTGCGCGAATTTGCTGTAATAGATTTGCTTTGCCAGCGCCAGCGGCGGCAAAACGCTTCTCAAGTGCTACAGCCTCTTTGCTTTTTTCGAAAGAACCATTTTTAACTTGGCTTAGCAGTGAGTCAACCGACTGTGATTGCGCGGGGGCGGCGATAAATGCTGCTGCTAGAGCAAC
>CAZEXS010000066.1:0-18453 GCA_964516915.1 uncultured Gammaproteobacteria bacterium | reverse complement strand
CTCTACCAGCTCTCGCTTAAGTTCTAAGCCCACAAGAAAGAAAAAAATGGCCATTAAACCATCGTTAATCCAAAGCAACAGCGGCTTAGCGATTTCAAACGCACCAATACGCACTTCAACCGGTGTATCCAGCAACAAATCGTAATATTGACTGGCCGGGCTATTAGCAATAATCATCGCTAATAGGGCTGTTATCATTAAAATAATACCGCCCGAGGATTCGAGTTTTAAAAACTTGCTTATAGCGGAATCGCCTTGTGTGATCATGTCTGGCTTAAAGAGTTAAAAATTGGGGAATAAATTTATGTAAATTATAGCATTAGCGGAACATAGAACAATGTGAATCGTGATGTCTTTATTTAGTATGTATGGCAGTTATACCGTCATTCGCCGCCCCATAATATATTCAAAACACCGCTAACGGTCAGCGCCTCTGTGACTTATGATTTTCTAAACTTCACACTCGCAAACTGATTTAAGTTTATCCGGCGCAGCGGTATAAGAAAGCTTAGGGTCAAAGACATTCGATCGGTTTTAAGCCCTATTCTTTCATTGGATTGTGACGTTTAACGCGCTATATTTGCAAAATCAGAACCTGATTCATTGGGGTTCAATTTACTTCAATTTTATTACAGCTTGCCTACTATGTTGATTCTAATATCACCAGCCAAAACTCTCGATTTTGATACTCCACCGAGTACCAAAAACTACAGTCAACCAAACATGCTCAACGATAGCGAGCGCTTGATTGATATTTTGACGACCAAGTCGCCAAGCGATATTGAAAAACTGATGAAAATCAGCCCCAAATTAGCGGAGCTAAACGTTGAACGTTATCACCAATGGTCACAACCGTTCAGCACTGACAATGCGAAGCAAGCCGTAATGGCGTTTAAAGGCGATGTTTACACAGGCTTAGACGCTGAGCAACTAAACGAAGACGAACTAGCCTATGCTCAAGAACATCTGCGCATTCTTTCAGGTTTGTACGGCTTGTTGCGCCCACTCGACCTAATTCAGCCATATCGTCTAGAGATGGGTATTCGCTTAGAAAATACGGAAGGCAAAAACCTCTATGAGTTTTGGGGAAGCAAGATAACCGACGCAATCAACGAGCAATTAAACCAAAGCGAAACGGACCTTGTCGTTAACCTTGCTTCAAACGAGTACTACAAATCGGTAAAAGCCAAATCTCTTAATGCTGATATGGTCACACCGGCTTTTAAAGATTGGAAAAATGGCCAGTATAAAATGATCAGCTTTTACGCAAAAAAAGCGCGCGGATTAATGACCGCCTGGATCATTAAAAATCAAGTTGAAAAACTGGAAGATCTAGTTAATTTTGATGTTGACGGATACCAATTTAGCGCCAATGATTCCGACGCTCTTAACCCGGTATTTTTGCGCAAAGCGGAGTAAATTTAACGCCAGAATCATCTTGCCCAGTAAGATTGCATAGTTAAGATTGCCTAGTAAGAAGGCTTAGCCACTATTAGGCTCGGCCTAGTAAGGATACGCGAACGGCGTATTTAACCGGTATTGATATTAGTTCTTTAAAACTAAATTCATATCAGACCGTTTATTCGCACTCAGTGCGGCCGATATTGATTTGCCGACTACTTCCGCCCTATTCTTCATTCTTTCGGCGTTTTTGCCAGCGTGCTTTTCATCCACGGCTTTATTGAATAGGAATAGCCAGCGTGTAAAGTGGCCTGGCTTGAGCGGCATTTTTTCATGAATATCCAGATGTTTGCGTAGAGGGTTTCCGGTGTATGAATGCTCATTTAATAGACTGTCGGCCCAAAAGTCGACAATAATGGGCAAATGATGCTCTAATTCGATCTTTACGACATCGGTGAAAATAAAACCGACGATGGGGTCCTTTAGCATCGTCTTGTAAAACCTTTCGACAATATCTTCGATATCAGACCTATCTATGACGTCAGTGCTAGACATTTATTGTTATAATTTAGTTGGATTAATAAAGTTTGCTCATTCTAGGACAGTTTAACGCATGAAAGATCAAAATCGCTCATCAGTACGACCAAAAATTAAACCAGTTGTGGCTGGAGAGAAGTTGCGAGGTGCTGAAAAAATGGCCCGCATACCGGTAAAGATTGAGAAAACCGTTACCCCCTTGCGCAAACCAGACTGGATTCGTATCCGCCTGCCGCACGGCAACAAAGTTCAAGAATTAAAAGAAACATTGCGCGAAAACAAACTGCACACGGTGTGCGAAGAAGCGTCTTGTCCAAACTTGTCGGAGTGTTTTAACCGTGGTACCGCCACGTTCATGATTATGGGCGACATCTGCACCAGACGCTGCCCGTTTTGCGACGTCGCGCACGGTCGACCATTGTCATTGGATCAAGACGAACCAAGACACTTGGCCGAAACTATTAAGGCCATGGGTTTGAGCTATGTGGTGATAACGTCGGTGGACCGCGACGACCTGCGAGATGGCGGCGCTGGGCATTTTGTAGAATGCATAAAAGAAACTCGCAGCTTGAACCCCAACACGCAAATTGAAATATTAGTGCCCGACTTTCGTGGCCGAATGGACATCGCCATTGAGCTGATGTCAGGCTTTCCGCCCGATGTGTTTAATCATAATTTAGAAACCATTCCGGCTTTGTACAAGAAAGTTCGCCCCGGCTCTGATTATCAGTGGTCACTCGACTTGATTAAAAAATTCAAAGCCGCCCAGCCGCAAGTTAATACAAAATCGGGGTTAATGTTGGGCATTGGCGAATCACTCGACCAAGTAAAAGACGTGTTGCGCGACTTAAAAGATCACGACTGTGACATGATCACTTTAGGGCAATACCTTCAGCCAAGTCTTAATCACCTACCGGTCGAACGCTATGTTCACCCTGATGAATTTGACGAATTACGTGAGTTCGGCGATGAACTTGGCTTCAAACATGTGGCATCAGGCCCCATGGTTCGGTCTTCTTATCACGCAGACGTGCAAGCCCACTCGGCAGAGGCCAATGACACAGGAGCGCCCAACACCCTCCATACCGAATCGCCCAAGATAGAGATGTCATAAACAAATCAAAAAATAGCCGCCTAAGATCAAACAGAGCGGCTATTTTTTTAGTAGATACAAATTAAGTTATTTAATTAAATTAACCTCAATCAATCCGAAAAAGACGTTATGAGCAACGACCTAAAAGACGCAGCACTACACTATCACCGCGCGCCAAAAGCCGGCAAAATCCGTGTTCAAGCCACCAAGCCACTGTCAAATCAACGTGACTTAGCATTGGCGTACTCTCCGGGTGTGGCGGAGCCGTGTAAGGAAATTGAGAAAGACCCATTAACGGCGGCTTACTACACCTCTCGTAGCAACTTAGTTGGTGTTGTTACCAATGGTACGGCAGTTTTGGGTTTAGGTAACATTGGTGCCCTCGCCTCTAAGCCAGTGATGGAAGGCAAAGCCATTCTGTTTAAAAACTTTGCCGACGTTGATGCCTACGATATTGAAGTGGACGAAACTGATGTTGATGCATTTTGCGATGTGGTTGCTAAATTAGAGCCCACTTTCGGCGGCATAAACCTCGAAGATATTAAAGCGCCGCAATGCTTTGAAATAGAACGTCAACTGCGCGAACGCATGAATATTCCGGTGTTTCATGACGATCAACACGGCACGGCCATCGTATCGGCGGCCGCGGTGATTAACGGCCTAAAGGTAGTCGGTAAAAACATCGAAGACGTCAGTCTCACGGTATCAGGCGCAGGCGCTGCGGCAATGGCATGTACCAACCTGATGATTGACTTAGGCGTAGATATAGAAAAGGTCACCATGCTAGACAGCCGTGGCGTAATCCATGCTCAGCGCGAAGGTTTAGACCCTACCAAACAGCGTTTTGCACGCGAAACAGAAGCGCGCACCTTAGACGACGCTATGGTCGACTGTGACGTATTCCTAGGAGTGTCTCAACCAAACCTCGTTAGCGTGAGTATGCTAAAGAGTATGGCCGATAAGCCGATTATTTTGGCAATGTCTAACCCAGACCCAGAGGTTCGACCTGAACTTGTTTATGAACATCGCCCTGACGCGGTCATGGCCACCGGCCGTTCCGACTACCCGAACCAGGTAAATAACGTACTTTGCTTCCCGTTTTTGTTTCGCGGCACATTGGACGTTGGTGCAACAACCATCACGCGCCAAATGGAGATTGCTTGTGTACAGGCTCTTGCCGAGCTAGCGCATTCTGAAAGCAATGAAGTTGTTGCAAGCTATTATCAGAACGAATCAATGCTGTTTGGCGCCGGTTACATACTGCCCAAGCCATTCGATCCTCGCTTAATCACCACCATAGCACCGGCTGTGGCTCAAGCGGCTATCGACAGTGGCGTGGCAACCCGGCCATTTGACGATATCGAGGAATATCGCCAAAGCTTAGAGCCATTGGTTTATCGTACCGGTAACGTCATGCGACCGATCTTTGAACGCGCGCAAAACACCACACATAAAGTCGTGTACACCGATGGCGAAAACGAGCGCGTGCTGCGAGCGATAAAAGACGTGGTTGAACAAAGCTATGCGCGCCCGGTATTGATCGGCGACGCTGAGAAAATTGCTGAAACAATAGCCAAGCTTGGCCTACGTATGCATGAGCGCACTGATTACGAAGTTGTCACACCCAAAGGCGATGCCCCTGAAGAGCGGATAGCCCAGGCGACTGAATTGATCAAAGGCGGTCTTGCTCACGCCGCCCTAACCGGCCCAGGTGCCAAACTGCACGAACAAATCACCTGCTTAGAAAATTGTGTGGGCACTAACAGTGACGATAAACAATTAGCGGTGATGCATTTACTTTTATTGGACACCGGCACCATTTTTATCGCCGACACCAGCGTTCACGAAAACCCGACGGCGGAAGAACTCGCTAATATTACCGTTATGGCCTCAAAGGAGGTCGAACGCTTTGGAATGAAACCAAGAGTGGCGCTGTTATCTCACTCGAACTTTGGCAGCCATGTCACTGAATCATCTAAGAAAATGGCTAAAACCAAGACCTTATTGCAGGAAATTGCTCCAGACCTTGAAGTCGACGGCGAAATGAAAGGCGGTGGTGCTTTAAATGCGCTTACCCGAGAAAAATCCGGTAAAAGCAGCTTAACTGGCAATGCCAATTTATTGATTATGCCAAACCTCGACGCCGCCAATATTACCTATACGGTGCTCAAGGCAATGGCCAACGGCATAACCGTTGGCCCTATTCTGCTGGGTACTGATCTACCGATTCATGCAATCACTAAAACTACCTCGCCTCGCGGCATCGTGAACCTTACTAGTTTGGTAACGGCTAGCGTAAAAAATTAGGTTTTACTTGTTAGCAAAGCAGAGACGACGGAAACGCTCTCTGCTTTGCTTAATTTGAATTGCTAAATCTCCTTCGTTAATTCGGCACTCTCCATTTACATTTACCAAACTTATGGTTATCATTCACGCCGCAAATAAAAGGTAATATTGCACCAGATAAATTAAATCTAACATTCTATATAGGCCGTAAGCGCATGAGCACAGAAAACGCTAACCAACTGATTGATATTGATGCTGTTGAAACCCAGGAATGGCTCGATGCGCTTAAAAGCGTCATCGACACTGATGGCTCAGATCGCGCACGATTTTTATTAAAGCAACTTGCTGACGAAGCGCGCCAAGCAGGTGCTCAGCTACCTTACGGACTAAATACACCTTATATAAATACCATTCCGGTTGAAGATCAACCGGCCCTACCCGCGGATCGACAAATAGAGTTTAAAATCCGATCCATGATTCGTTGGAACGCCGCTGCGATGGTTTTACGCGCCAACAAAATCAGTACCGAGTACGGTGGCCACATCGCCAGTTACGCATCAGCGGCTGTGTTATACGAAATAGGCTTCAACCATTTTTGGCGGGCTCGTTCTGACGAACACGGTGGTGACATGATCTACTATCAAGGCCATTCGGCGCCCGGAATGTACGCACGCGCCTTTCTTGAAGGTCGCCTAACTGAAGAACAGTTAGATAATTTTCGCCAAGAAGTGGGCGGCAATGGTTTGTCCTCCTACCCTCACCCTTGGTTAATGCCTAATTTTTGGCAATTTCCAACCGTTTCAATGGGCCTTGGTCCAATCATGGCTATTTATCAGGCCAGGTTTCAAAAATACTTACAAAACCGTGAATTAATTAAGTCAGAGAATCGCAAAGTGTGGGCGTTTCTAGGCGACGGTGAAATGGATGAGCCAGAATCACGCGGTGCATTAGGGCTTGCCGGGCGCGAAAAACTCGACAACCTTGTTTTCGTCATCAATTGTAACCTGCAACGTTTAGACGGCCCGGTGCGCGGTAACGGTAAAATAATTCAAGAGCTTGAATCAGAGTTTCGTGGCGCAGGCTGGAATGTCATTAAAGTTATCTGGGGTTCGCAATGGGATATTCTGTTAGAAAAAGACAGCGACGGTCTCCTTCAGAAACGCATGCAAGAATGCTTAGATGGCGAATATCAAGCCTTTAAAGCCAAAGGTGGTGCTTATATACGCGATAAGTTTTGGAACACCCCTGAGCTAAAAGCCATGGTCGCGCATATGAGCGACCAAGATCTCGAATTAATGTCACGAGGTGGTCATGATACCGATAAGGTATACGCGGCCTATCGTGCCGCTGTGAAGCATTCTGGCCAACCTACCGTCATCCTAGCTAAAACAGTCAAGGGCCTTGGTATGGGCGAAGCTGGTCAAGGTCAAAACACCTCGCACCAGCAGAAAAAAATGGATTTAGAATCACTTAATGTGTTTCGCAACCGTTTTAAAATCCCGGTATCTGACGAACAACTTGAGAAGCTTGAATACATCAAGCCAGACCCAGAATCGCCTGAAATCAAATACTTACATGCGAGACGTCAAGCGTTAGGTGGTTATTTACCGGCCAGACCAACCACGCCAAACGCCTTGGAAATTCCTGAATTAAAAACCTTTTCGAAGATGTTAGAGGCCTCCGGTGATCGAGAATTCTCGACTACCATGGCGTTTGTACGAATCTTATCTACTCTAATACGAGACAAGAATTTGAAGGACAGAATTGTACCAATTGTGCCGGATGAAGCCCGTACCTTTGGCATGGAAGGTTTGTTTCGCCAAATTGGTATCTATGCGAGCGAAGGTCAAAAGTACGAGCCTGAAGACTCTGATCAGCTTATGTACTA
The DNA here is from genome assembly GCA_964516915.1 of uncultured Gammaproteobacteria bacterium. Lineage (GTDB taxonomy): Bacteria > Pseudomonadota > Gammaproteobacteria > Arenicellales > Arenicellaceae > Arenicella. Next base: position 11,248 of record CAZEXS010000066.1, on the reverse strand, counting down.
CCGGGAAGATCAAAAGGGGCAAGTTCTAGAAGAAGGCATCAACGAAGCCGGAGCTATGTCATCATGGATTGCCGCAGCGACCTCATACTCGACTAATGAGCTTCCGATGATTCCATTTTACATCTATTACTCGATGTTCGGCTTTCAGCGCATTGGCGATTTAGCCTGGGCGGCTGGTGACATGCAAGCGCGTGGCTTCCTATTAGGAGGCACTGCAGGTAGAACGACTCTGGCGGGTGAAGGCCTTCAGCACCAAGACGGTCATTCGCATATTCAAGCAGGCATGATTCCAAATTGCGTTTCCTATGACCCTACTTTTAGTTATGAACTTGCGGTTATCGTGCAAGACGGTTTGCGACGCATGTACGTAGAGCAAGAAAATGTTTTCTACTATTTAACCGTAATGAATGAAAACTACGCTCACCCTGCCATACCTAAAGATGCCGAAGAAGGTATAATTAAAGGGCTTTACCAATTTAGTAAAAGCAAGAAGGACAACGGAAAAACACCAACCGTGCAACTGATGGGCTCTGGCACTATTTTAACCGAATGTATTAGCGCCGCTGAGGTTCTGGAAAATGAATTTGGCGTAGCCGTTAATATCTGGAGCGCAACCAGTATGAACGAACTGCGCCGTGAAGGCTTAGCGGTTCAACGTTGGAATATGCTCCACCCGACCGAAAAACCCCGCATCAGTTACGTAGAGCAATGCCTGCAGGACCAAAATGGCCCAGTGGTCGCGGCCACCGATTATATGAAATCGTATGCCGACCAAATCCGTGAATTTGTACCAACACGGTTTGTGGTTTTGGGCACCGATGGCTATGGCCGCAGCGACGATAGGCAGCAGTTACGTACGCATTTTGAAGTAAATCATCAATACATTGTCGTAGCTGCGCTTTCTTCGTTATTTGAAGATGGCAGCATCGACGCAGAAGTAGTGAAGAAAGCGATCAAACAGTTTAATATCGACCCCGAAAAGCCGTCGCCAGAAACTCTTTAATTTATTGGCGACCAAACCGTGATCTTCACTAGACAGCAGTACACAGGGGCAGCCATAAATGATTAAGTACGTAGAGCTTACCGCACCGGAAGCCAGCGCCTACCGCCAAGCAAAAATTTTATCCATCGAGTGCAACGAAGGGGATCAGATAAAAACAGGCGATACGCTATTTGTGGTGCAAAGTGGCAATACCAAGCTCGAACTTCCGTCCACCAAAGACGGTCGAATTATTGAGTTTATTGTCTCTGAGCAAGAAAGTATTACTCTTTCTACCGCACTTTTGTTATTGGAAACCGAGGTTGAGTCGAGTACCGCTACGCCGCCGTTACAACAAGATTCGGAAGCAAAAGCCGTAAATCAGCAGCCTCAAAGTATTAAAAACAGCGCACCCAATCTAGAACAGCAGTCTTTAGACCTGTCAGCCGGTGAACTTGATCAAACGGTTGAGGAGCCAAAAACAGCCGCTCCTCAACCTGTTCAAGCGCCGCCTGTTAACGTCGAAGTTGCGCACCAAGAAACCAGCGAGATTAATTCAATGTCTGACTCCACATCAATAACCATCAACGTTCCCGATATAGGCGCTGATTCAGCCAAAGTAATTGAGATTTTAGTCAATGTCGGCGATAACGTGACTGCCGAAGACCCGCTGGTCACACTTGAAAGCGACAAGGCAAGCATGGATGTACCCAGCCCACAATCAGGCGTTGTTAAAGCCATTTCGGTTTCGCTTGATCAAGACGTTTCGGAAGGTACTGCTCTCATAGAACTTGAAAGCTCAGATAGCTCTGCTGATGAAACCAAGCCTGAATCTAAAAGCCAAGAATCAGATGCTAGCGAGGTTGAAGAACCACAAACCTCAACTGAACCTACCGCTGCGGTTGACGCCAGCTCATCTGAAACCATTGCGGTTACCATACCGGACATCGGCGGTGACGCTGCCAAGGTTGTTGACATATTAGTTGCCGTTGGCGATGAAGTTGATATTGAAGACGCGTTGGTTACGCTTGAAAGCGATAAAGCCAGTATGGACGTGCCGAGTTCAGCGGTGGGCGTCGTCAAAAGCATAGAAGTGAACATCGATGACGATGTCAGTGAAGGGTCAATCGTAGTAACCTTGACGGCATCGGGTACCAGCGCAACTGAATCGAATACTCCGGTTGCCCAACCATCTGCTACATCACCAGCTGCCGAGAAAACATCAGCCCCTACTGTGGCTACAGCAGCGCCTTCAAGCGCACCCGTCGCAGATAAAGCTACTGCCCCGGCAGGATCTAACAACGATACATCACACGCCTCACCTTCGATTCGTCGATTTGCGCGTGAACTGGGTGTAGACCTTGCTAAGGTTCAAGGCAGTGGTCGTAAGAATCGAATCACTAAAGACGACGTAAAAAGTTTTGTCAAAGGCGCTTTAAATACGACCTCCAACGTCAGTGCGGCAAACCAATCGGATCACAGCGGCATTCCACCCGTTCCAGCGCAAGATTTCACTAAGTTCGGTGATATTGAGCTAGCTCCACTGAACAAAATCAAACGCCTTACCGCCGCTAATTTGCACCGTTCTTGGTTGAACGTGCCACATGTTACGCACAATGATGAGTCTAATATCAATGACTTAGAAGAATTCCGCAAGCAATTGAATACCGAATACAAGGCTCAGAACAAAGGCATTAAGTTGTCACCCTTGGCCTTTATCGTCAAAGCGGTGGTTAACGCGTTGCAGGCCTATCCGCAATTTAACAGCTCACTGGAGCCTGGCGGCGAGAACCTTATTCTCAAAAAGTACTTTCACATTGGCATCGCCGTTGAAACTCCGAATGGCCTAGTCGTGCCGGTAATCCGCGATGCGGATACTAAGTCAGTCGCCCAAATCGCCACCGAAATGGGCGAACTGGCCTCAAAAGCGCGTGAAAAGAAACTTACGATGAACGACATGACTGGTGCGAGTTTTACGATCTCAAGTCTAGGCGGGATTGGCGGTACGTCGTTTACGCCTATCGTTAACGCACCCGAAGTGGCAATTTTGGGTGTTTCACGCAGCAAAGTTCAACCTGTTTGGAATGGCACAGAGTTCATTCCTGGCATGATGTTGCCACTCAGTCTCTCCTATGATCATCGCGTAATCGATGGTGCCGAAGCCGCGAGATTCACACGTCACGTTGCTGCCGTGTTGGAAGATGTAAGAAGATTAACCGTTTAAATTTAGGTAGTTAAGACTCATGTCTAAAGTAGATATTAAAGTTCCAGATCTGGGTGGTGCAACCGATGTTGAGGTTATTGAAGTCCTAGTTGAGGTTGGTCAGGAGGTATCAAAAGAAGATTCCTTGCTGACAGTTGAAAGTGATAAAGCGTCCATGGACATTCCATCTCCCCAAGCTGGTACCGTAGCCAGCATTTCAGCCGTGGTGGGAAAAACGGTGAATGAAGGTGATGTGATTATGTCGATTGAGCTGTCGGAGGCCAACGCTGGCGCGAGCACAGCAGCTCAAGAACCGCCAAGTGCGAATGAAACCCCCACAGCCCCTGAGACTGATGCTATTACCGACCAAAAGGCCTCTAATTCGGCAGACAATACGGCGGCTGACCAACATGCAGACTTGGTTGTCATCGGTTCAGGGCCAGGCGGTTATACAGCGGCGTTCCGTGCCGCTGACCTAGGCTTAAATGTCACCTTGATAGAGAAATACGATTCTTTAGGCGGAGTCTGTCTTAATGTGGGCTGCATACCCTCAAAAGCCCTACTCCATTCCGCTGCGGTGATTTCCCAAGCACGAGCAATGCAAGAGCATGGTGTGACCTTTGGCGAACCCGTAATCGACGTAGATAAACTGCGGCATTTCAAAGAATCAGTCATATCTAAGTTGACCGGCGGTCTGGCAGGCATGGCAAAGGCTCGTAAGGTTAAGGTCGTACAAGGGTTTGCCAAATTTACTTCCGCAAACCAACTTTCGATTGAGTCCGACTCTGGGTCGTCTACATTAAGTTTTGATAACGCCATCATTGCAGCTGGATCACGTGTCACTGTATTACCAACCTTTGAGACAGATGATCAAAGGGTCATAGACTCCACAGGTGCTTTGGAGTTACGTGAAGTGCCAAAGACCATGTTGATTGTAGGTGGCGGCATTATTGGCTTGGAGATGGCAACGGTGTATGGCGAACTCGGAACCGAAGTCACCATTGTCGAGTTCATGCCGCAAATTATCCCCGGTGCTGATAAAGACTTAGTCGCACCACTTAAAAAACGCTTAAGTTCCTTGGTTAAGGAAGTATTAACCAGCACTAAAGTTGAGAGCATTACCCCAAACAAGAAAGGCATTTCAGTGGAATTTGCTGCAGCCGACGGGTCGAAGGGTCCAGATTCGCAAACCTATGATTATGTTTTGGTTGCCACAGGTAGACGACCCAATGGCGACTTAATTGATGCCGACAGAGCCGGTGTTAACGTCGACGAGCGCGGCTTTATCGCGGTTGACAACCAAATGCGCACCAATGTACCCAATATTTATGCGATTGGCGACATCGTTGGGCAGCCTATGTTAGCCCATAAGGCGACTCACGAAGCAAAAGTCGCCGCTGAAGTGTGTGCCGGCGAAAAAAGCGGATTCGAAGCCTCAGTCATTCCGTCAGTGGCTTATACCGATCCAGAAATAGCCTGGGTTGGTTTAACCGAAACTGAAGCGAAAGCGAAGTCTATTGACTATGAAACCGGCGTATTCCCATGGGCTGCCTCGGGACGAGCCATTGGTAACGACAGAACCGAAGGCAAAACAAAACTCTTATTCGACCCTAAAACGCATAAAGTACTCGGCGGTGGGGTTGTGGGCCAAAATGCCGGCGATTTAATTGCAGAAGTAGCCTTAGCGATAGAAATGGGCGCAGACGCAAGCGATATCGGCTTAACTATTCACCCTCATCCTACATTATCAGAGAGCGTCGCGATGGCCGCCGAAGTATATGAAGGCACGATTACCGACCTGTATCTGCCGAAAAAACGTTAGTAGATGTAAATTTCATAAAACAATAGCCGCAAGAGCGACACTTTACAGCTACAAAAGTAGAAATTTCCGGTATTTATTGATAAAGTATCGCTCAATGCTTTTAACGTGAAAAATGACTACTAGTAATAGTAATAATATTAATACTAATAACAGTACCCGCTTTATTCGTTATGCTAGTTACTTATTTAAGTGTTATTCGATCTAAGGGTTAGATCAAAGCAGAGGGAAGTTAGACTAAAATATCTAAGGTGACCTGCCTAACCAAAAATGTAGGCACTAAGGATGAAATAGTAGGGTTTTAAATGGAAATGGTCGAAAATTTGTATCATGTTAAGGCAACTGTGTTGCCAGCTAAGATTATGGTACTGTTATCAAAGTATGCTTTGATTATTAAAGAAGCCGAGGGCATTGTGATTAACCTCAGTTCTTTAAACGTGTTTAAACACGTGCACAACAGCTATATGAAGTCGTCTCATCCTGCTGTTAAGAAGTGTTATGGCTACTTATTATTGGAAGTTAATAAGAACCTAGTGCAAGGACACATGACTAAGTATTCTAAAAACGAAGCTATGAAACCGGTTGTCAGCGAACCAGAGTTCGATGAACGTTACCAGTCCGCTCAATTCCAGAGACTGATGCACAGAGATAGTAGTGTTTCGATAATCAGAAAGGACTAAACTCAAATTGTTATTGAACTATCTTATTTAACTGTATTTTTGAGCTAGGTTTTTTTGAGCAAAGAACTGATTAAGAGAAAGGAACTCTTTTAAAAGTAACTCTATTTAAAAAGTAGCTTTATAGAAAGAGACTCTTTTAAAATAGACTAGGCAGCACTATCTCACCGGATACATTGCGAAATAAAGTTGACCTTTGCGAACGAGCGTGGCTTCTAATTAAAATCTTGCCAAAACCTTGGTAATTCGCCTAAATTTATAAGCCTGCTTTTTCCTCTTCATCCTCTTTTTCCCTTTTTTGTCCCAAGCATACCCCTAGGACCGGCTCTCAACTGCTCTCCTAACCTTTGCGAAACGCCCAACTCTACAATTTGCTATTACACGATCGTTACGCGTTCTTTCTAACTCGGGTTAGTTAAGGCCTAGTGAATATGACCATTTATCGGCAATAAATCCATAAACTCATTATCAGACATTAATTTGTCCTCACTTATTGATTCAGTTGAATTGTAGCTATTTGATCTAACCACGGCCTTAGCAGGCCTCACCATTGTCCTAAACCATGGGTAACCCGCTTCCTCCATGATCTCCACGATGAGATCATGCGCGTTGGCATTATCAGAATCACTGTATAATTTGATTAAATTGCTACGCAAGGCATCACCAGTGCCATCTAGGTAGGCTGAATGATCTATACCATCTACATTACTAAGTTCAAACATTAGTTGAATTACAGTTTCAGTTAATTTCATATCCTAAGGCCCTCAGTTAGTAGTTAGTTCATTCGGCGTTATTGAGATTGACGTTTTATGCGTTGCTGCAAAAACCACAACCGTCTAATTACAGTGGCTAATTCGCTGTATTAGTTAAGCCATGTCATTCAATGAGATAGATTATGGACAAAATGCTCATTTATTACAATCAATTATCTTATAAATAAGATGATAAAATAAATACTGCGGAAACCAAGCTAAAAGCAAAATAATTTTTAAAATCTAACGCTTTTTTACACATCAGGCATATCAAAAAGCCCTGTAGACGTTCGACGATTCAATATTTAGCAACTAGATGAGGTTTAGTTGCCTAGCCCAACCAGCTAGAGACGCAGGACTTCTGAGTACACTAAGCATTGACCAAATAGGCGAAAGTGAAGCAAAAAAAGGGGTAAGTTCAGAATCTGAACTTACCCCACGGCGGGACCGACCGTTAAACGTTAATAATACTAATGCGTGTTCTCAAGGCGATAAAAACGTACTTGATCAAAATCATTACCGTTACCAGTATTATTTTGAGTGTAAGCACCCGCTTTGAAATACATCCACTCATCGAGCACGTCGTAACTAGTGCCACCTTCGACTATATTATCCATATCAATGTCAAGCTGACCGATAATTTCACCGTCACTGTCACCTCGGCGGATTACCACTTCGATAATCGCGCCCACGTTATTTACTTCATAAGAGAAGAGCTCTCCTGGCGCTATACCATTGTCAACCGGGTCCGCTGCATCGTTAGAGCGACTGCCGATAATGTCGATGTTGATATCATCACCGCCACGGATTTCGTGCACAGCGTAAATACCGCCTTTGGTATTGCCTGGCAATTTACGATAGTAAAGGCGTAGAGGCTCGTCATTCTCCGCGTGAATTTGCCCAATGATGACACGCCCTACTTGGCCTGATGCGCCCGTACTGGTCACCTGATCAATACTCAGAGTTGCTTTTAAGCTGCCACCCCGAGCACCAATATCGGGGTTAATTGGCTGATGATCGAGCGCCCAGTTATTCGGACCAACGCCTTGCGTGCTAAAAGTATCGTCACCTGCTCTTAGCATTTCACGAAGCTCCGAACGAACAAAACTGGTGTTTTGTGAGGTGCGTGACCCGGCCACCGTTGATTTAAACACCATCGCGCCATCTGAACCGGTAAAGAAGAAAGGCTCTGAGCCAGGAAACAACTCACCGGCAACGAAGTTAAAGTCTTGGGTTCGAGCGGAAAAGCCATCGCCATTACCGAAAACGTTACCCGCTGCTGTCGTGATAGGCCCATTATCAGGGTTCGGTGCATCCAAAGCCCAATCGCTTAAGTCATAATTCTCCCAAGGCTGAACATTAGGGTTAATATCGAAATGCAACGCGTTTTGTTCGGCATCGGTGTATTCAACTTCGACCGGTCGTTCTACGAGAACCGGGATCCAGAATCTGAACACGAATTTGCGCCCCCAGAACCTAAAAATCTTAGTGACTCTTTTCCATACAATAACCAACTCCGTCGTCACTGGCGGCACAAAGACACCATCAGGAAGCGTAGGAATGATTTCTATATCTGGGTGGTCACCAATCGGTAGCTCAACCGGCGGAAGGTCAACTACTTCAGGACTGAAGAAGCGAGTGTAATCAACGGTGACATTGGTGATATCAATCCCGTTGTCGTTAATCACGCTGGGATTATCACCTGGGTTGTTAGATGAACCCACCGCGTTAGAGTTCGCATACAAAGCCAACATACCAAAATCAAACGACTCTGGGTTTTCGTCATCAATAACAAAAGTATTGCCGAGGAAACGCGCGGTTATTTCGATGCCATCGGTTTCAGTTCTCACTAGAGTCAGGTCAACGGTATACTCGGTATTGGGTTCAATGACATAACCAATGTCATCGCTATTTCCGAGCGATGTAAACCCACTTGAAGTGGTCAAGGAACGACCGGTAGTTGACGGGTTAGACCTTCGAATGTCTAAATCAGTACCTGAGTCCGAGTTTTCAATATCCAGCTCTAAATAGTAACCTGGCAAGCCAGCGAAATCAGGGTTAGGCAATGAGGAACTGAAACTGGTGTCTTGAGCAAGCTGATCAACACCCGTGCGCCCTAAGGTGTCAAACAAGCCAATTCGTAGATCTTCGCCGCTGGTCGCCACCGTATCAGGCGTAACGAAGCTAATCGAAGTTTCTAGAATATCACCCGTATTGGCCAGTGACTGTGAATTGAACAAGCCATGAATTTGGCGACCCGATGAACCGCTCACCAAACCAATAGAACTATCATTGATCTCAATAGCGCTAGACGTGCTGGAGGCAAAATACCCCATGTCAGTATCGACAGTGCCATCAGCGGCTAGATCATCGTCAACAACCGATGTGCGAATAAACTCTATATTCAGGTTGGTGATATCCAAGCCGTTATCCGGCTCACCTGGAACATTTGATGTACCCATGGCATCAGACGATACGTTAAGCGCCATCATTCCGAACTGGGTAGACAAAGGTGCCGCATCGCTTATGGTGAACGATCGACCTAGAAAATTAGCCGACACATCAAGCCCTTCAGCTGTCCGTTCAATGGTCAAATAGATCGTGTAATCGGTATTCGGCACAATCGTGTAGCCAATATCTTCACCATTTTCACGCGCGAAACCACCATTGGTATTTAGCAACCTACCCGTTACAGTTGGCGTAGATCGACCAATTTCTAAGTCGGTCAATGGGCTAAACCGCTCAACGTCTATTTCAACGTAGTAGCCTGGTAGACCTGCAAAAAGAGGGTTAGGATTGGCCGAACTAAAACTGGTATTCGCTCCAAGTTCACTGGCTGAATCTCGACCTAAGTGATCAAACAATCCGAACCGAATATCATCGCTGCCGATCGAAACGGTTTCAGGTGTTGTGAAACTTAAGGTCGCTCGAAGTAAGTCACCTACTCTGTCTAACGACTGAGTGGGAAACAGACTGTGAATATGACGCCCAGAAGGCCCACTCACCACACCGATTGAGTTTTCATTAAACTCTATGGCGTTACCATTATTCGATGCAAAGTAGTTAGAGTCGGCATTTACCGTTCCGTTATTCGCAAAATCATCTGCCACAATTACCGTGGACGCATCGCTGCCACTATTGTCGCCATCGCCGTCACCATCTCCGTCGCCGCCACCTGAAACTTCAGACGTGGTTGATTGAACGATTAAACTGGTAAGATCGATGCCATTATCGGCTTCACCGGCGACGTTTGATGACCCGAAAGCGGTCGAAGACGCATTGATAGCCAACATGCCGATATTAAAAGAGGCCGGCAGCAAATCAGTAGCCGTAAATGTTGCACCAGCAAATTCAGCGGTAATATCCAAAGTGCTGGCTGCCGTGCGCGTCACGGTCAGAACCACTGTATATTCAGTGTTAGGAGCAAAGACATAGCCAACATCAGGGCCATTACCAATACTAGAAAAACCGGACGACGTAGAGATAGATCGACCCGTAATACTGGGGTCAGAACGCCGAATATCTAAGTCTGTCGCCGAGTCCGCACTTTCAACATCCAGCTCCAGATAGAAGCCAGGAAGGCCTTCATAGGCTGGGTTTGGTGAAGAGCTACTGTAACTTGTATTTTGCCCAAGCTCAGTTGCCGAGGTACGCTCTAGATGATCAAAAAGCCCTATTCTTAGGTCTTCATTAGTCAGCGCAACCGTAGCCGGTGTTACAAAGCTAAGAGTCGCTTCTAGAAAGTCCCCCGCCGCCGCCAAAGTTTGAGTTTCGAACAGACTGTGAATCTGGCGGCTAGAAGAACCACTTACCAAACCAATTGTACTGGCGTTAAATTCTATTGCGCTCGAAGTACTGGACGCAAAATAGGCGGCATCCGTATTCAATGGGTCAGTGCCATCAACCGCAAACACGTCATTAACCACCTCTGCAAACACCGGAGTTCCAGTGTTGCCATCAGGGTTATCAACAACAACCGGCTCACCAGCGATAAACTCGACAGTAAAACTATTAATATCAATCCCGTTATCATTAATCACGTTTGGGTCTACGCCCACGGCACTCGATGAACCTGCTGCACCACTTGAAGCACCAATCGCCAACATGCCATAACTGAATGAGGCCGGCGCAAAATCGGACGACGTGCGAGTCGCACCATCAAACTCAGCGGTTATATCAAGCGTTCCTGCTGTGGTCCGCGTGACTGTTAGTGTCACAATGTATTCAGTATTTGGCTCAATTACATACCCTAAATCAGGTCCACTGCCAAATGCAGTGAAACCCGTCGATGTACTTAGTAGACGACCGGTGGCCGATGGGTCAGAACGACGAATGTCTAGGTCTGTGGCCGGATCAGCATTTTCAATATCCAGCTCCAGATAAAAACCGGGCAAACCAGCAAAACTTGGGTTCGGAGACGCCGAACTGTAACTGGTATTCTGTGCGAGTTGATCCGGCGTATTTCGATCCAAATGATCGAACAAGCCTATTCGGATATCTTCACTTCCGGCGGCAACCATCGCCGGGGTACTGAAAGATAGTGTGGCTTTAATTGTGTCACCAGGGTTGGTCAAGGTTTGGGTCTCGAACAGACCGTGGATTTGGCGCCCTGATGAACCACTGACTAATCCTATGGAGTTAGCATTGAATTCTATTGAATCGGCACTGCCCGATCCAAAATAAGCAGCCTCAGTCGAGGCCGTACCGGTAACTGCAAAATTGTCATTCACCACATTCGTGGCATTTACGGCTGCAGTGAAGACAATCAAAATCAATGCACATATCAATGATGCGGTCGATGCCTTGTTGGAACGCATG
>CAZEXS010000065.1:14259-18626 GCA_964516915.1 uncultured Gammaproteobacteria bacterium | reverse complement strand
ATTTAAGCCTATTGCATGATGAAACGCGTGGTTTTAGAGATGCTTATGGGGCTTCTTTAAGTAGCATCCAGGACCTAGACAGTGATGGCGTAGATGATATTTTAGTAGGAGAACCAGGGGCGGACTTTAATGGTACTAGTTCTGGCAGATTACATGTTATTTCAGGTTCAAATCGCTCATACATCTTTGGAGTGAATGGGGATGCTTCATATTCCAATTTAGGCGGTGAGGTGACGGGTAAAGCCGATGTGGATGGCGATGGGGTTGATGATATTTTAGTGGGTGCGCCTTACGCGGACACTAATGGTACAAACTCGGGTACTCTTAAAGTTATTTCAGGAGCATCGCTTATCGAAATTTTTGAATTAGTCGGCGATAGTCAACAAGATCGTTTTGGCTCCGAAATTGTGGATCTTGGTGATCTAGACGGAGATGGGTATGACGAGTTTGCAGTCAGGTCTGATGGTGATGACAATAATGGAATTGACTCAGGCAGTGTCAAAATCATCTCTTTAGGGCGAGACTGGGATAACGATGGAGTTCCGACTCTGAATGATAATGCTCCATTGGTTAATGGCATTCTTGTACTCCAGTGAGTTATTGCTGACTTTTAGTTAAATAATCATAGAAATAAATCTTTAGTAAAAAATTATGAAAAAAACACTAACAATCGCCGCTTTACTAACCCTATCGGCCTGCAATCAAAATGCCCCCAGTTCAGATCAGGCGAGTTTTGAGGCCTATTTAAAAACCAAGCGAGTAGAGCTTAGCGACACCGCACGTGTTGAACGTTTGCGCGTTGAATACGACCGTCGAGGTGCTTTGGCATCGGCCATTTACGACTCCAATAAGTTAGACACCAATCTCATTGATGCCGAACTTGAAGAGTTCAAAAAAGAGCTGCTTATCAGTCGCTACTTTGAGCAATATTTGAACGATGCGGTCACGGACCAAGGCATTCAAAATTTCTACAGCCAAAACGTAGATCAGTACAAATCTCGCAAAGCGAAAGTCGCGCATATTTTGTTTCGCACCAATACCCGCATGAGCGAACAAGAACGCCAAGTTGTTCTGACCAAGGCGTCCGAGGCTTACAGCCGTGTTAACGCCGGTGAGACCTTCGATGCGGTTGCCAAAGACGTCTCTGAAGACCGTGTGTCGGCGGAGAAGGGCGGTGATTTAGGTTGGATTACCGAAGGCGCGGTTTCGGCTGCATTCTCCTCAAAAGCATTCTCGATGAAAGCCGGTGAAATATCGGAGCCATTTTTGACTGACTTCGGGTTTCATATCGTCAAACTTGAAGAAGAACCTCAAGACGTCACCAAGCCATTGTCGTCTTTAAAGGGCGACATTCGTTATCAGCTACGCAATAAAAGCAAAAAGGCCGAAATTGAACGGTTGCTGGAAAGTGCTGGCTACAAAAACAAGTAGTTCAACTAGCACAGTTAATTAAAGAGTATAGAGCGTTTTTTCTATGATCAAATTGTCTAAAAAAATCATCGCTATTGGGGCAGTAAGCCTTGTTTTGCATGCCTGCTCTAATGACTCTTCTACCGATGGTGCGAGTTCGCCGACGCTTGACACTTCAGTTGCCACAGCACAAGTGCTGGCTACGGTTAACGGAGAGCCGATCACCCAAGTTGATGTCGATTTCATGATCAGTCGCACGTTCTCTGGTGCGGAGCAACTATTTTTTGACGAAAAAATGCAGGCCAAGGTGCTAGAGAGTTTGGTGGCATCTACAGCAATGCGACAAGCCATGGTAAGCGAGCTTTCTGCCGATCAATTGAAAGAAATAGAAAACAAAGCCAAGGCGTATAAAGAAGAGCTTTTTGTTAAAGAGTACTTAGTGAAAAACGCGGCGCCCGAGCCTGTCTCCACACAAATGGTGAAAGAGTATTACGATCAATACCCTGAAGAGTTCGGTGGTGGGGTGAGTAAAGTCTTTGAAATGCTGGCTACGCCGAGTAAATCAACTGATGAAGCACGCAACCAGTTTTTAATCGCTGCTAAAGAGTTAGGTGGTGATAAAAACACAAGCGGTGATAAAAGTTGGCAAGCCGTGGCCAAGCAAAACGCAAACAGTGTAGTGTACTCTCGCTCTACCTCGCGACCAGGCTTACTTGCGCCAAAATTGGCCAGTGTTTTGTCCGGCTTAAGTGCGGGTGAGGCATCTGAAGTAGTCATGGTTGATGGTTCGCCACATCTAATCAGAGTGCTCGAACAAAAGAAACTTGCTGCGCAGCCTTTAAACACGGTGAGCGCAGAAATTCGCAAAAAACTTGCGGCTATACAGCTCAAAAAAGCCGTGAAAAAAGCGTCTAATCAAGTAATTAAGCAGGCAGCGGTCGAGTACCGGTAAGACAAAGGATAGACGGCCAAAATGAACATCAAAACCATAAAACAGACAATGTCTAAAATGCTTAGTGAAAGGACGCACGGCGAACAATGTGCATCCACTCGAAAGCGGCCCTACCTGGTGCTCTCGATATTTGTATTTGCTGTTTTGGGTTCATCGAATGCGTTCGCACAAATGTGCGCTGATTATTTTCCCGACGGAGCTCAAAATCATTCTAGCCAAGGTTACGTATCATTTGGCTGGGCAGCACAGTTACGCGACAACCCAGACAATATATTGGCCACCACCAAGATATATCAACGTAAATACTACAACCCGTCTTATCAGCCGCTTAGTTGTGATGATGTGCGCTGTGAAGCCTCTGGACAACAAACGCCCAGCCGGTCGTTTGACTTTAATGCCAGTCAAAGACAAAGTGCCACCTATTCGAATCGCAGTCGCGCAAATCTAACGGTCAGGTTTGCCCGAAGTGCCACGCTTCAAGCCAGCCACACTCAAAATTATAAAAACATCAGTATTGCTACCTACGGCACCTTAAACATTCAACCGCACGAAGCCGGGTTACACGCCAAACGCCTGTGGCTGGGTTATTCGGCCACATTGAATTTAGCACCGGGTGATTATTGGTTTGATAATTTCCAGATTAGCAGCCTCGCTAAGGTCAATGTGGTTGGCGATGGAACCGCGCGTATTTTTGTGAAAAATTCAGCTTATTTAGGCTGGTCGTCACAAGTTAATACGAGTAATAGTAATGCCAGCCCCAGTGACCTGTTGTTGTACGCAGGGAATAGTCTGTACGTCTCGACCAACGCCAAAATCGCGGGTGCTCTTTACAGCAAATGGCACACTTACCTTTATCCATTTTCGAAAGTCACTGGGTCTGTGAACGCATCTTACGTAAACCTTTCGGCGTTCGCTCAGATTCATTACTCATCCAACATACAGCAAGGCGACTATGGGCAATTTTGTGTCGGGCAATCCGGTAATGATCGCGACGGTGACGGTGTTCCAGATGACGAAGATGTCTTTCCGGATGACCCAGCAGAATGGGCTGACCTCGACGAAGATGGCATAGGAGATAACGCTGACACAGATCGCGATGGCGACGGCATTAGCAATGACTTCGAAGAACAACTGGGCACGGACCCTAATGACCCTTCTGACGCCCCGGCTGATTTAGACGCCGATGGCATTCCCGACGCATTAGATGACGACATTGACGGCGATGGTGTTGCCAACGCTGATGATGTATTTCCGCGTGACCCTAACGAATCAAGCGATATTGATAATGACGGTATAGGCGATAACGCCGACACCGATCGTGATGGCGACGGCATCAGTAATGACTATGAAGATCAAGTTGGCACGAACCCTAATGACCCAACCGACACCCCAGCAGACTTAGACAATGACGGCATTCCGGATGCGCTTGATGACGATATTGATGGAGATGGCGTGGTCAATAGCGATGACGCTTTCCCCAATGACCCTAATGAATCAAATGATTTAGACAACGACGGCATCGGCGATAACGCCGACACTGATCGTGATGGCGATGGCATTAGCAATGTTTTTGAAGAGCAAATCGGGACAGACCCTAATGACCCAACTTCCGTTCCGTCTGACCTAGACAACGACGGCGTACCCGACGTGGTTGATGGCGATATCGACGGAGATGGTGTAGCGAATGCCGACGACGCATTCCCATTAGACCCCAACGAAACCTCCGACCTAGACAACGACGGCATTGGTGATAATGCCGACACAGATCGCGACGGCGACGGCATCAGCAACGACTTCGAAGAACAAGTCGGCACTGACCCGAACAACGCCAGCGACACACCGCCTGATTTAGACAGCGACGGCATTCCAGATTCGCTTGACGATGATCGTGATGGCGACGGCGTCGCCAATGCCGATGACGCCTTCCCAGACGACGCCACCGAAAGCCGTGACCTAGACAACGACGGCATTGGTGATAATGCCGACACAGATCGCGACGGCGACG
>CAZEXS010000065.1:13827-14159 GCA_964516915.1 uncultured Gammaproteobacteria bacterium | reverse complement strand
GCATCAGCAACGACTACGAAGAACAAGTCGGCACTGACCCGAGCAACGCCAGCGACACACCGCCTGATTTGGACAGCGACGGCATTCCAGATTCGCTTGACGATGACCGTGATGGCGACGGCGTCGCCAACGCCGATGATGCGTTCCCAGAAGACGCCACCGAAAGCCGTGACCTAGATAACGACGGCATTGGCGATAACACCGACACAGACCGCGACGGCGACGGCATCAGCAACGACTACGAAGAACAAGTCGGCACTGATCCGAACAACGCCAGCGACACCCCGCCTGATTTAGACAGCGACGGCATTCCAGATTCGCTTGACGATGAC
>CAZEXS010000065.1:0-13727 GCA_964516915.1 uncultured Gammaproteobacteria bacterium | reverse complement strand
CAGACCGCGACGGCGACGGCATCAGCAACGACTACGAAGAACAAGTCGGCACTGACCCGAACAACGCCATCGACACCCCGCCTGATTTAGACAGCGACGGCATTCCAGATTCGCTTGACGATGACCGTGATGGCGACGGAGTCGCCAACGCCGATGACGCGTTTCCAGACGACGCCACCGAAAGCAGTGATCTCGATAACGACGGTATTGGCGACAACACCGACGCAGACCGCGACGGCGACGGCATCAGCAACGACTACGAAGAACAAGTCGGCACTGATCCGAACAACGCCAGCGACACACCGCCTGATTTAGATAATGACGGCATTCCTGATTCCTTAGATAGCGACATAGACGGCGACGGGGTAGCCAATGCAGACGACGCATTCCCACGCGACGCGACTGAAACAAGCGACCTCGACAGCGACGGTGTTGGTGATAATGCAGATACCGATCGAGATGGTGACGGCGCTTCAAACGAATTTGAAGATGAACGCGGCACTGACCCGAACGACGCGAGTGATTACCCAGACACGCTAAAGCCACAGCTAAGCATTAACAATGCCTCAGGCACACGCACGCTCAACACTGAAGTTACCGTCACCGGCACCGCAACGGACACACCACAGCCGTACTCAGGCATTGCCAGCATTACAGCGACCTCCAGCCTACTTGAGGGCGTCATATTTCAAGGCGCCTTTGACGCAGCAACGGGGCTGTATGACATTCAAGTACCCATAAATCTTGGCCTCAATGACGTGACTGTAATCGCCATTGACCACAGTGGTAATCAAACGCAAGCCTCATTTACGATTGAGCGCATCAGTGTGCCTAGAATCGTTTCTGTTAGCCCAGTTTCAGGAACGGTGTCTACCACCGACACGATCACGATCTCGGGTGTTGTTGACACGGTGTTGCCCGCCAGTGACTTTGTATTGAGAATTAACGATTCACAAGTGTTTACTACCTCAACAGAGCAGAGCAACCTTTACCATTTTGACTTCCAAAATGTCGCTTTGGATATTGGGCCGAATGTTTTTCAGTTTGACTTGACCAGTGAATTTGGTGGTGATGAAAGAACCATTACTCTCAACTACACACCAATCGGAAGCGAATTAATTCCTGTCCCAACTATTAGCCAAAGCAACCCTTCAACAGGTGCTTCCATAAACCAGCCTTCATTTAGGTTTGGCGTTCAGGCTGAAAGTTTTGCTGGCCCTTTATCCTTAACCGTAAATGGCAATGAATTATTGTCCGGCAGTGAGGGGCTGTCATTTTACAGCACATCTGAGCTCATCGACTTTGCCGGCAATGATCAAGTGATGGTTAACGTAATAGCGACCGATGGGCTAGGGCGCCAAACGCAAAGACAGTATGTTTTCTTTAACGATGAGAGCGGACCAAGCTTTGCTTTCGAGGAAGGGTTAACGCCAGGGGTTGACGTGATAATGGTCGATACGTCTGTTGTGACCATTTCAGGTTTTGTATCCGACGCCAACCTGGCTAATATGCAAGTAAATGATCAACCAGTCGCCCTTGCACCCGGGGGCGATGAAGATACCTATCGATTTCAGGTAAAGGTGGGCGCGGGAAGCGAACAACCATCGCTTGCTAGCTTTGTGGCATATGACCGAAGCGGCAACAAAACCGTCGCTGACTTTTTCTTACTCAACACGTCGTCGTCATCGATTAGCGCTCTGTTGCCACCCAACAATAGCGAATTTGTATCGCAAGACAACCAGTTGATTAGGCTGCAAGTCGCGGCTCGGCTATCCAACGCTCAAAGCGACGCTACACCAGTAGCGTATTTGCAATCCGCCCCCCAAAACGCCATCGTTTTGGCGCTGAATAACAGCTTAGCCAGCGGTTATCTTGATTTGCCGGCAGAAGCCAGTGAACAAACCATTGTCTTTGAACTTCGTGATACACAAGGCACGCGAATCACGCAAGATTCAATTGATGTAACGGTTACGCCAGCTCAAGAAGTCGCTGTTGAAGTGGTCAGATTAGAGCCGGCCAATAATCAAGAGTTTATTGAGCCTAACGCTCCAATTGAAGTTTACTTTAATCAAGAAGTCGACCTCACCCAACTTCAAATTAATGTCACTGAAACCCTGCATGGCAAGAGCTATGTTAATAATGATCCTTTGGGTGAAGATTTTATTCGTTCCCAAGGCCATATTCTCACAGACATAAACCGCGACAGAGCACCCGTCGAAGGCCAAGTCAGTTTGATACCGGGTGATGCGGGTGCGGTATTCGCGCCTAATACCAATTATGGCTACAATGCGGAGTTGTTTGTCGACGTCGTTTATAACGGTGAATCGCTCTCTCGCACTCGATTCCAGGTACGTGAATTACCGACCTTCATAAACGGCGCGATTACTGATCAATTTGGTCAACCGTTGAAAGGCATCACGGTTACCATACCTGAGCTAAATCGCGAAACCATCACTAATGGTGATGGCGGCTTTGCCTTCGGTTACCAAGAAGCCGCCGATCGTGTCATCGACGGTGGCAGCTATACATTGCTGGTCAATGATGGTTTTAGAAACCGTAATTTTGGCAACATTAATACCAGCATTAGTGTTCAAAGAAATCGAGTTAACTCGTTAGAACGTTTCAAACTACAAGAGCTTGACAGCAGAATCTTTTTTGCCAACTTCAGTAGTGATACGAATAACGTGCTTATAGGCGGTGATTTAGAAATCGACATGAGCGACCCGCAAAGCCGAGCGATATTTCCAAACTCCCGTATCTCAGGGCCAGTACACGTGCAGTTTCTTCCGCAAGAACATCTTGGCGTACAGGGTTATCGTTACGCTACGGCAAATTGGTTGTACGGCGTACAGCCAAAAGGTATCGAGATTGAAGGTGACGTGTCGCTTAAGTTAAAAGTACCCATGCTGCGCGGTGGGCGAGAGTATTTGGACCCAGAAGTATTTCGATACGTTGTATTGCTAGGCTACTCAAGACAAGGGCAGGTTGTCGAGCCAATCGGCGTAGGTCAGTTGACTAACAACGCTGTGGAAAGTCGCGGTAAGGTAAACCTTAGCAGCCTAGATTTTATTGGATACGCTCAGGTGTTCCCAAGTCTGGCGCCAGACTTAGAACGTTACGCAAATGGTGACATATCCTTGCCGCAATTGAAGGCCGCATTACAAGCGCAATTCCAACGAAATATAGACGCGCAAAGCGGTAATTAAGGGAATGATCATGTTACACACAAAAGGCTTAATTAGAGTGACATCACGCTTGATCCAAGCATTGGGAAGGCCCCGGGCTTCCCATTTCGTTTTTGCCAGTGCTCTGGCTGTGTTCGCACTGCTAAGTCAAATTTCGGTGGCACTAGCATTTTTTGGCGGTGGCGGCCCACTGGTTTATGTGGGGCCAACGCCAAATTCAGATTTCAAAACCGGTTACGTGCTGGCGCGGTCGGTGGTTCTAGACCCGGATACCAATGAGCCGATACTGGTCGAATTTGGGGCTGATGGTAAAGAAATAGCACCAATAAACATCTCTGGGGACTATAAAACCTCAGACCTGACAATCTACCCAGCGGCCGACTATCGTTTTCAAAAGAATCGATTGAACGAATTCAGAGAACAGTACAAAGACACTATCGCAGATGACGCCGAATTACTCAGCCGGCGCGAGTTTGAACAGGCTCAGTTCCTATACGCTGATAATGAAACCGTAATTCAACAAGGTGAATTGCCCGAAAGCGTTAATAGTGTTTTAGTTCGAGCGCAAAAAAGTCGTTTTGTGCCAATTGCCGGCACACAAACAACACCCAATGAAATACTGGTGTTGCTCTCATTTGATATAGACCTAACACAACAAATAGAGATCAATGAACAAGATCAGTCGTTGGTGGTGAACGAGTTTGGGTATGTATTGACACAGTCAAAAAATACCATCGGTTACCGCGTCGGTTTTTTCGGCGACCCTAACAGCCCTGATCAACCACGTACAGGCCGTATCGATCGCACCGATGACACTGTATATGGCCCAGTTCCTTTTGCCAAAGTATTCATCGACGAGTTGGTTTACCCCGGCAGTGTAAGTGTCTCAGCCAATGACGGCCGCTACAGCTTTAAGTTCTACATGGGTATGTGTCCGCTTGGTGGCTTTAGCTATTCAACTGACGTGACTGCCGAATTAAGCTACCGAAATTTTCTGCCGACCGGTTCGCCTTCTATTCCGTATTACATTCGTACGCCTGGCTACAGTTATTGTTTCGCTCAATTGGTTCCATCGACATTGGCCCCAGAAGTCATTGCCATTCAAGCTACTACCGCCACGCCGCTCATTCAGACTAATCTTTACGTTGACGTGATGTTCTTAACGGGTCGTATCGCGTTGAAAAACTCGCAAGGGCAAGACGTGCCCATTGGCGATACCACCTACACAACATTTGAAGAACCCGCTGAAACCACCACTCAAACGTTCTTCGATTTTAATGGCGATGGTAGGGCTGATCACGTTGAGCGGGGCCGTTTACTGCTTTGTGAACCGGTCGATGAGCTTACCGAATCAAAAGATATTTTCTTATCAGACTCCACCAATTCTGGCCCCTTAACCGGTGCTGAGGGTGAGATTCTTGATGACCACACGTGCGCTGAAGTAGACCCTCAGCCGGCTGACGTTCAAGCGGAGCAGGGCGGCCCATTACAAGGGGTCTTCTTCTCGGGTAGCCAGTCTACTATTGAAGATTTTCCAGATTTAGTACGCGTGATAGATACAGAGTTTCGCAATGAGGAGATTGGCGTACTAAAAGAAATCAGTGTTGACGACATGCGCAACACTGACGTGTATGTATTCCGTGAATCCACTGGCCAATTAATACTCGAACGGCGAGGCTTAAAACAACAAGAAGCCGAGTATCGCCCAGCGGTGGCGTACGACGAAGAAAAAAATAAAGTAGCCTATCGCATTATGCTGCGTGGCAATCGTGACTGGAACCTCAATGTTGGCGGGGGCGTTGATCGTCGGCAATCGTTTGAGGACTGGGCCACCGAATACCAACTCACCGAACCTTTTCAACAACGCGAAGCCGACCACCCGCGGCCAGGCGAGTTTGTTAAAATCGTCGCCATTAATCGCGCAACGGGTTACACCGGCACCGCCAGAGTTCAGCTTTCGGGCGCTGGCAACAGCAATCTTTTGTCCGGTTTGCTTGACGTTGAAACGCCTGAAATCACAATGCAGCCGCCAAAGTTGAAAATTTGGGCGGAGCGAAATTATGAAATCGAAAGTGGCCTAACCGAGGGAGAAGAACGCAACTACACCATTGGTAATGAAGGCGCTGCATTAGCCAGTGACACGTCAATCCGCGTATTCACCGAATGGTTAGATGAAGACGGTCGTCCACTGCCCGATGAATTAGGCCTTGATAACGGTGCCCAATACGGTTTAACCGGCCGCTTAGCTAAAGTCGTGGGCACAAACCAGCTTCGAGGCACCGCATTAGCGGACGACATGGCTGAATTCCCAATTTCACCAGGGCGTAATACTCAAGTGTTGCGAGTCGGCAATGGTGCGAATGCCTCCACCGATCATTTTTACATTCACGTCATCGGTAAACCAAAAGAACAAGAATGTGTTTCAGGCCTGTCTTGTCCAAACTTTGATACCACCAGCAACGATCCAGGCTTGGCAGGAAGGCCTTCGTTATTAACGCCGTTCTTAACGCCACTTTGGGACGAACAAGATTCGTGGCTCACGTTTCGAGCCTATTTGGCTACCCTAAATGGATATCAAATAAATTCTCAGGACGACGCGGACGATTTACCAGTCAAGCCACTGCCAACCTATCAATGGCAATACCGCCCAGAGTATCAATTCAGCCAATATGACTTTACCGTCGGTGACATCAGTCGAGAGTTTGAAGACCCCGAAAGCAACGATGACGACGACTCGGCAACGATCATCGAAAGTGTTTTAAATTCCGACGCCCCGATCATTTCCACCGGCGACGAATTAGTTAATGTGTTTTATGAAATTATCGGTGATCAATTTGACCGCTTAACCCCCATCGATGGTGACCGGCAGTTAATCTTGTCACTGGGTGGAAATGAGTCTGTTATTAACGTTGGTGATGATGGCCAAGTTACGTTCGATAATTTGGATGCAATAGCCAATCTAAGTTCGGCAGACCTGCTGAGTATTCGGCTGTATACCAACAACGATGAAGGCAATACGCTGTGGCAATACCAGTACGAAGCCGCCATTAGCACGCGTTTTACGCGCACAATATCGTTGGCTAAATTTAACTCCAGCGAAACCACCAGCGGCTCAATTGAAGACGTGACTGACAGCTTTCAAGTGCTTCAATTTCGTTTAAATGAGCCAAGCATGGTTGATATTACGCTTTTAAATCAAGAGCTTCGCCCCTTAGACACTTTGGTGAGTTCACGCAATTACGAGCCCGGTGATTATGGCTCAGTAGTCACTTACGAAGACCTCGAAAGCAGCCTCGAGATTGATGAGATTTTTTACATCGCAATAACAAAAACAGGCAACATTACCAATGAAACTACGCGAGTTCTCTACACTGGCACATTAGCTGAGAAGGTCGACAGCGAAATACTTGGGCAAATAATAGAACACGATACCCTTATTCAACGTGGCTCCCTGACCTTACGTCGAGAAGACATTAGATTGTCCGGTGTTGGGCCTCAATTAGACTTCATAAGAAGCTACAGCAATGAGCAAAAACTAACCAACGACTTCAGCACGCTCGGCCCCGGTTGGAATCATAATCACAATATTTACCTCAAGGTGTTAAGCAAAAGTGACAGCCGAGGTCTCTTTGATAACAACTTGCCAATCTGGATTCAAGAAGTACGCTCGGGTGGCCGCCCCGAGATTGTCGATATCAACGCGTTTCCAGAAATCGATGAAATTCCACAATTAATCACGGTCAGTAATGGTGGCATGTTTGTGTTCCAGCAAGGAACATGGCGACCGTCAAGAGGCTTTCATGGCAGTTTGGTATTCGCCGGCGATCACTACGAGTACACCTCCAAAGATGGCACAACCTATGTTTTCGATGGCGAAGAAGTCTCAGACATTGATGATCGCTTTATGCTCAACAGAGTTGTTGATCGTAACGGTAATACTTTGTCCTATGAATATGAGTCTTTCGGCTTTAATAAAAATGTCACGCGCATCAAAGACCAAACGGGCCGTTCGCTAAGCTTTCAATATGAACAAAATGAAGACGCCCAAGCGTATCGGTTAAGCCGTGTCAGCAGCCGTGAAGCAAACATTGAACTTAACTTTGAATACTCAGGCACCGAATATAATGATTCAGAAGAGGGCCCGAAGGCCGCTTCACTGATCAAATTCAGCCGAGATAACTTTGTTGAGCAATATGGCTACGCACTTAATAGCGGTGATAACCTAGCCAACCTCACGTCAACCACTGATGCCGTTGGTAATGTTACGCAATACCGTTATATGACAGCGGCTGCCGTGCCCAATGCTTTATTGGATTTTGCCAAAGGCACGCGAAAAACCGACGTTGTGGCGTCGGTAGAATACCCTGGCGAGACGGGCGTTAGCCAAATTGAGTATTTGTTTGCCACCGGCAATCAACGACAAGTCACCGACCTCAATGGCAATACCACCTTATATACCCTCAATGAGTTTGGTAACCCGAATATCATCGATGAACCCAATGACAAACGCACGCAAATGGTGTGGACCATCGACCGGGGTGACGACGATGTGTTAATCGCCGAGCAAAGAGACGCTCTAGGCCGCGTTACCACTTATGAGTATGACGGCCAAGGTAATGTGACCAAATCCACCGACCCCATTGGTGTCGTCACGCAAACATGGAACCAACAGTTCAGTTTGTTAGAACAACGCACTGATCGCAATGGCAATACCATTACTAACCAATACGACGACAATGGTAATTTGCTATCGGCAACCGACGCCGAAGGCTATGTCACGCGATACACCTACACATCGCAAGGGCTTTTAAAAACCGCGCGCCATCCAGACAACGGTGGCACGACCACCTACACGTATGACTCACATGGTAATTTGGAGTCAAAGGCCTTACCCGAAGGCAGCGTGTATCGTTACACCAACGATGCGCGTGGCAACGTTACTGAAACAATAGACGCCAATGGCAATGACTATGCGTATGATTACGATGCCTTAGATCGCCTCATAAACGAATCGCACCCAGATGGCGGTACCAAGACTTACCAGTACGATGCCAAAGGCAACAAACTGCAAGAGCAAGATAAGCTTGGCTTAACGCTCAATTATGAGTACGACGCGCGTGATCGCGTGGTTTCCGTTACCCGCAACTTTGGCGGCGGTTCACAAACCTTCACTTATGACAACCAAAGTAATGTACTCACCGAAACCGACTGGTTAGGAAACATCACAACGCACGAGTACGATACCCTCTATCGTCGAACCAAAACCACCAATCGCATTGGTGATTCGATGAGCATGACCTACGATTTAGTCGATAATATGCTCACGAAAAAAGACTATCGCGATTTAGAAAGTTCTTACGTTTTTGACAGCGGTGACCGCATGGTGAAAAGCATCAATCGTCTTGGCGACGAAATGCTCTACACCTACGACAAAGAAAATAACGTGCTAACGTCAACAGACTATGAAGGTCGGTTAACGCAATACACCTACGACAAACGGTACCTTCGAACCGTGGTCACCAATGCATTGGGTGACACTGCCATCACCGAATACGATGGGCGTGGTAACGCCGTGCAGCACACTGACGAAGAAGGCCGCGTAACCAAAACCATCTTTGATCGTCAAAACCGACCTACCAGCGTCGAAGATGCTCTTAAATACGTCACGACGACCGACTACGATGACAATGGCAATGTCATTGCTCGTGTGAACCGTCGAGGCAGAGAAAGCCGGTACGAATACGACGAGCTAGACCGTTTAGTGAAAACCATCGACCAAGATAATTTTTCTTGGGCTAACACCTATGATTTCAACGGCAATATAACGGCCAGTACCGACGGCCGAGGCAATGAAACAACGTATCAGTACGATCAACTTAATCGATTAGTGAGAGAAACCACCCCCGTTGGTGGCAATATCACGCACAGTTACGACAGTAATAATAATTTACTAGAATCAAACGATGCCATAGGCACAATCTATCGAAAGGTCTACGACAAACTCGATCGTTTGATCAGCGAAGAAGAAGCCGCCACGACCAGTGCCAGAAGAACCAAAACCACTACCTACGACCCCAATGGTAATGTGATTGCGGTTAACAACTTCAGAGGCTTTGAATCCACCTACCAGTACGACGACTTAGACCGTCTCACCGTCAGCACCGACGCGCTTGCTCAAATCACGCGTCATAGCTACGACAAAGTTGACAATAAGCTTAGCACCACCAATCGCCGTGGTTTCACCACATCGTACGCCTACGATGATTTAAACCGGCTCAGCCGCACTACCGATGCGCTGGGTCAAACCATCGTCACCACGTATGATGGCGTGGGCAACGCCATTGTCATTCGAGATAAGCGCGGCACCAACACCATAAACGAATTTGACGCACTCAATCGATTGCTGGTCTCCAGCAAGCCAAGCCTTGCCAATAATTTAATACGAATCATTAAAAATGAGTACGACGGTGAAGGTAATCTCGTGGCCATTAGCGACGCCAACAACAACCGCTCTCGCTATGAATACAATGGTCGTAATCTGCAAACCAGGGTGATCAACCCCGACGGCACCAGCACCACCCAAGAATACGACGGCGCGCAGAACGTCACCCGAATTGAAGATGAAATTGGGCAAAGCACCGTCATGGCCTACGACGCCGCAAATCGCCTCATTAGCTCAACCAACTTCGCCAACGAGACAAGCAGTTTTGGCTACGATTTAAACAACAATAAACTAATAAGTACCCAGCCCTTGGGTAACAGCATGAGCTATGTCTATGACGCATTGAATCGCGTTGTGGAAGTAAGCGACGGTGAAAACAATCGCACAAGCTACACTTACGATAACAGCAATAATCAGCTCACCCACACCGACGCTAATGGCAACCAAGTCAGTTATCTATACGACGCCTTAGAACGCCGCATACGGCATACCCAACCCAATGGTTTGATCACCACCTCGAGTTACGACCCTGAAAACAATATGGTTGGCCGAGTTGATCAAAACGGTCAATCATTCAGCTATCAATTTGATGCGATTGATCGGCAAGTCAGGCAAACCTTTCCTGATGCTGGGTCTTCTTACATGCGTGTTCAAAGCATAGTGACTGGCTATGATGCCAATAACAACCCAGTTAGCATCACTGAAACCAAGCTCAATACGCTCACAGGTCAGCCACAAATTGACGTGTCGAGCATGGCCTACGACCTGCTCGATCGAAAAACCCAAGAAACGCAGCGCGGCCATGAAATCAACTACGTCTACGATGATAATGGCAATCGCCTAAGCGTCAGCTCACAGGCCGGCAATACTGATTACAATTACGACAGCCGAAATCGCTTAATCGCCGCCATCACTGAGAACGGCCCCAGCACTTACCAATACACCGGTGACAGCAAACAACAACAAGTGAGTTACGCCAATGGCACCGTCACACGCTACACCTACGATGACGCTGACCGCATATTAAGCGCAACCAACGAATTCAGTGGTCTATCCACGGGCGTCATCTCAAGTTTTATCTACACTTACGACGCTAACAGTAACCGCACCAGCCAAGTGGAAACGCAAAATGGTTTTGCCTCCAGTCAACAGCAAACCACCGAGTATACCTACGACAACACCAACCGCATGACCGGCTTTACCATCACCGACCAACAAAGCGGTGACGTGCAAGCCCTAAGCTATACGTTTGACAACAACTACAATCGTATCCGCGAAGTAGAAACACGCACCTCATCAGCGTCCGGCACACCGCAAACCACCACGGTTAAAGACCGCACGTCGGTGTTTGACGAAAACAATCGTTTAATCAGCATCACCGATCAATTAGACCCAGAATCAAAACAAATAGACTACATTTATGATAATAACGGCAACACCCTTAGCAAGGTCGACAACACTCAAGGCAGCCCTCAAACAACCACCTTTGAATACGACAGCCGCAATCAATTAACGGCGACCATTCGTGGCCCACCCGAGGCACGCGAAAATCTGGGTTACCACGACTACAATTTCAGAGGCTTTCGCGTACGTCACATCAACAGTGAACGCGGCGATATCGAATACATTTACGACGATAAATCGATATTGGAAGAGCGCACGTTAGACTCAGAAACCTTACTAGCGCACTACCGCTACAGCGACCGCTTAATCAGTTTAAGCACCGATACAGACGAACAGTATTACCACTACAGTGCGCTGAGAACCACCGCCAACCTGACTGATGACGATGGCGCAATCGCGGCCAGCTACCGTACTGACGTGTGGGGTCAGATCACACAACAAGAAGGCAGCAGCCCGAATCGGCAAGTCTTCACCGGCCAAGAACACGATGAAAAGACTGGCCTAATCTACTTTGGGGCACGTTTTTACGACCCAGATACGGCGCGGTTTATTAATCAGGATTCTTATCTTGGCGAGAGTTTGACTCCGCCTAGTTTGCATCGGTATTTGTATGCTTATGGGAATCCTACTGTTTGGGTGGACCCAACAGGGAACTATAATGAAGCTGGTCATTACTATACCTCGTTTATGATAGCCTCTCGCTCTGGTTATTCTGTTGAAGATGCAGCTCAAATCGCGATGTATTCCCAGATACCTGATGAGGTAAGTAGGTACGATGCTATTGCGAGGGCCGGCGATGAGTTCTTAGCAAAGGTACTTAGTGTTGTGACATCAACATCAATTGTGAGGGTTTCTTCAGCGCAGGAAACTTCTGATAGACAGCGTTACCAAGAAGGGTTACATGTTTTAACCAACACTAATGCTGATGATGAAAGAGATCGTGCTATTAGAGTGATAGAGTCTGTTGATAGAGGCAATTTGTCTGTAATAGGGACTGCAATGCATCCATTGGCGGATAGCTTTGCTCATCGCGACTTGTCTGATGAGACTAAGACATATTCTAAATTTGTAGGGCATTTAAAACATAATACCAAACCGGATCAGATTCATAGAAGAAAGGAATTATTTGATTCTTATATTGAAACTGGGATGCAAACTTTATCAGATAAAACAGGTAAAACTATAACTGTTGAGAACGTAGAAGGGCTTCAGCGTGAGTTATGGACTGCAGTGGATGAGAGCAGAAAAACTAAAACTATATTAGGTGTTAAATCTGGCCATACATATGATATAGCAGATCATGATGCAACAAATGCTGCTACAGTTCAGGCTCTTCGCAATAAGGCGATAACCGAAATTATATATAGAAAGCGTTTAAATCCTAATGACCCTAAGTCAATTTCGAAAGCCGAGTCATATTTGTTGAAACCAGAGGCTAACGGTCTCGACAACCACGGTGTTGGCAAGGGACGAGGTCATGAGCGAGAGCAAATAGAGAGTTTATTGAATACCAGAAAAAATGAAGATGGTTCTGATATAGAATTGAGCAAAAACGATATTGATAAGGTTGAAAAAAATTCGGAAACGGCAGCTGACTATGTCAGTAATTCGATGAATACTTTGAGAGCAAATGATGAGAAATAGTAATGCGTTGGGTTAGTGGTCTCGCAATTTATTTGCTTATAGGGATTGTATATGCTTTCACGTTAGGCATGAATACAGTTTCTTATTGGGAAAATGCTGGTCGTAGCGAACCTCCAAGAGTCAAAACGATAAAATGGGCGCAATTAGGTAGTAATTACCTAACAATATGTTTTAACGGTAGGCTCTCAGCTAATTCACTTTTAAGAACAGACTTTTCAATTTCAGTTCCTATTGAAAAGCTTAATGACGAGGTTGATGAGTATAGTGAAATTTCGGCTTCCGGAACGTCATTGTCTGAGACCTGTGAGAATTTTGAAGGAAAAAAAATATTAATTAGAAAGAAAAAGCTAAGGTACAGCCCCAATATGTCTAGAGTGTATCGAAATAGTATTAATCATGTTGATGGGGGTGACGGCATAGAAATAATTGAAGTCACCTTAGTAGTATCAAATAAGGGGAATATCGCTAAATCTAAAGAAGTAATATTGTATCGCCCGAATTCTATTAAGAACACTTTTGCTGAAATAGAGCTTCCGAAAAAACCGACTGAATCCAAATCTTATTTCAATTATATCGGTTATATCTTTAGTATTTTGATTGATGCTCTGACTTATCCTTTTCAGATCGTAATGTGGTTTAATTATGTTGATTCACATTAATAATTAATTGGAGTCAGATACGAATGGCACTAAGTTAAGCGTGTTTAGCATATAATTAAGATTAGATGTGCCAGGAGTGGCGCAACATGTGATTCAGCGAGGGAACAATCGTCAGGTGTGTTTCGTCAGCGAAGAGGACTTTGTTGCATACGCTGGTTGGTTGCATGAATGAATTAATGGGGTCAGATTGGAGCGTACTGATTAATGCGGACACTCTATAATGGGGTAAACCCGGAGTGTCAAATGACCAAACGAACTACGTAATTAATGGGGTCAGATACACATTAATTTGATGTAAGGTGTTGTTTTAAATATCAAAAAGGAGTTTTTATGGCAATGTAATTAATGGGGTCAGATACACATTAATTTGATGTAAGGTGTTGTTTTAAATAT
>CAZEXS010000064.1:0-18868 GCA_964516915.1 uncultured Gammaproteobacteria bacterium | reverse complement strand
ACTATAAGCGAACTATAAGCGAACTATAAGCGAACTATAAGCGAACTATAAGCGACGCTCCAAACGACGCGTAGACCAAACACAAAACACGGTGTTTAAAACGAACACCAGCGTCAAACAAATCCAAAACGGCGCCGCTATGCCACCCACCAAACCGATTGGTGAAAACAAAAGGTATAGCGCTACGATGCAACTAAACAACGTTGAGCTAGCAGCCCAAGAAAAGCGCCATGGGGTCAAATCCACTTTCGGGTCTTCTTTAAAATAACGACCGCCTTCTCTTGGTTCGGCCCAGCCGAAATACAGCATAATCGACACTTCTATTACAAACAGAACGGCATATAAATGAATAAAATGCAGCGACACGTCAAACACAAACTTGATCAAGCCATAGGCGATCACGTGAAAGATAATGGCGATTTTTGCGCCTTTGGCCGGCACTCTTGTTGTGAATAAACCAACCAGCACCACCGCTATGACCGGAATATTATAAAACCCGGTAAAGATACGAATAATCTGCCACAGACCTTCGGGTGCGTATTGCAGCATTGGCGCCACAATAAATGAGAAAATAGCGATAACCACGCTGGCCACTTTCGCGACCTTGATCAATTCTTGATCGTCCAGTACGGCCTTTTTAAGCGGCTGGTAAACATCAAGAACAAATAAAGTTGCGGCACTGTTCAATAGGGAATTA
Source organism: uncultured Gammaproteobacteria bacterium (assembly GCA_964516915.1). Taxonomy (GTDB): domain Bacteria; phylum Pseudomonadota; class Gammaproteobacteria; order Arenicellales; family Arenicellaceae; genus Arenicella. The sequence continues at coordinate 18,171 of CAZEXS010000064.1, read as the reverse complement.
AATGAACTGAATACGGCACCCAGTAACACCGCTAAAAAGAAACCGGACATATACCAAGGCAAAACATCTTTTACCAGTTGCGGATAGGCAAGATCGATACTCGGGACTTTACCGTCGGTCGTGCCGTAAAGGTGAAAGGCAATCACGCCTGGAACCATCATCATAAATGGCACCAGCAACTTAAAATAACCGGATAATAATACGCCTTTCTGACCTTCCTTCAGGTTCTGCGCACCAAGGGTGCGTTGAATCACATACTGATTGGTACCCCAGTAAAAAAGATTCGCCAAAATCATGCCGGTGAAAATAGTACCAAAGGGTACCGGGTCATCAGCGGCGCCGATGGCATTCAATTTTTCAGTATTGTTTGACGAGATTTGAGTCAAACCATCAATAAAGCTGCCGTTGCCAAGCAACATCAAGCCAAGCGTGGGTACCATAATACCTATTATTAGTAAGCCAATACCATTGATGGTATCGGAAACAACCACGGCCTTTAGTCCGCCAAACACCGCGTAGATTGCCCCCACACTGCCCACAATCAACACCGTTACGATAACCGAGCTCTCTTTGCCTAAATTCAACAAAGTGGGTATATCGAACAACTTGAGCACGGCCAATGAGCCGGAATACAAAACCGACGGTATTGTGACTAATCCATAGCCCAGCATGAACAACACCACCGTCATTCGACGTACATCATCGTCAAATCGATCTTTCAGGAAACCTGGCAAGGTGGTAAACGCGCCAGCCAAATATCGTGGCAAAAAAACCAATGCCATCACAATGGTTGCAAACCCAGCCGTAACTTCCCAAGCCATCGCGCTCATATTAAAGCCATATGCCGAACCATTCAGACCAATGAGCTGCTCAGCTGACAGATTTGTTAACAACATTGAGCCAGCAATAAACGTACCCGTTAAGCCTCGACCGGCTAAAAAATAACCGTCCTTATCGTCAACACTGCCTTTGGTTTTTTGATACGAAATCCAGCCAACGATGGCCATAAAAAACAGGCAAGAAATTAAGGTAAACAATAGGTCACTGGTTTGCATTTAGACTCCTGATGCTTGTTTTTATTATATTTTTAGAGGCAATTAAGGAACTCTTTACACTTGCCACATTTGTTGTGCTTGAAACATTCCCTGCTCGTCAAGGACTAACTCGGCGGTTGAGTTCACGGCCTGATTGATAGGCAAACGAGCGCCCTTTCGAACAAATACCGCCATTTGATTCAGTTCAAGCAGATCAGAATACACCTGCCCTCCAGCAACTAAAGCTGGCATGGCAGAACCTGACAACAACGCATCAAGACCTGGTCCCAGAGGCATCCATTCACCATTAGGAAGGTAATATTCCACCTGCCCTTGCGGGTCGAAGCACGGCGCCACAAATATCTCTTCACCAAACATGAATTGGTTTTCAAACGCCCATGCCTGCTTTTCCTGCGGGTATGCCAACACCATTGGGCGCTGCACGGGCAAGCCGGTTTGCGTTGCGGCTAACATCGTTTGCTGAAGATACGTTTGCAGCTGGTAACGCAGTTTAAACGCGCTAACAGCGGCTTTATTGGCATCATTAGAATACGACCACGGCTCGCGCTCACCAATGCCATGCAAACGATAATGCGCTGAAAACACCGCCGCCTGTGCCCAGCGCACATAAAGTGCATCATCGCGAGTATCTTTGTAGAACCCGCCAATATCAGTGGCGTAAAATGGCGCGCCACTCAAGCCCCAAGACAAGCCGCCACGGATATTGCCCATCATGCCTTCCCAGTCAGCTTGCGGGTCACCGCCCCACTGACTATTAAAGCGTTGGCAGCCGATCCACGATGATCGACTGAACAAAAATGGGCCCGATTCACTGTATTTTTCAGCCGCTTCATACACGCACCGGTTATACAGATGTGCGTAAACATTGTGCAGCGCCCGCCCAGATTCACCATTGGACGCGAGCATATTGTCGTCTTCAATTTGTTCACCGAAATCGGCTTTTATCATATCGACGCCAACACTGAACAATTCTTGATGTGCATCACGCCAAAACGCATGAGCGTCAGGGTGAGTGAAATCAACAATACCAGAACGTGGCAATGCGGTGAGAACCGCGCCAAAGGCTTGGCTATCCCAATCATATTGGTATGCCTCGCCGGTTCGCTTGTCCTTGATCAGCCAACCTTTGCTGGCGAACATCGCAAACCATGGGTGCTCGACTGAAATCAAAGGGTATTCCCACACACAAACCTTAAACCCCAGTTCTTTTAGCTCATCAAGCACCGCTTTCGGATTAGGCCATCGGGTCTTGTCCCACTCGAATGCAAACCGTGTATCGGTGTCTTGCCAGGCACGACCATCAATGGTGATGGTGTCACAAGGCATATTCTTCTTACGAACCTCATGCGCAACTGCCAAAAGCTCAGCTGGGTCCTGATAATAGGCTTTAGACAAAATAATGCCACCACTCCAAGCTGGCGGTAGCGCTGCACGGCCAGTTAAATCGGTCAACGCAGTCAACATGTCCGCGCCTACATTGTTTGACGCGGATTTCGGTTTAATAAAAATAAACAGATCCAGAACATCGTCTTCTAACAGACAACAGTAAGTTCGTTGCGACCAATTTGGGTCACCCACAGCATGCGTCACAATGGAGGGAGTGTGCATTAAAACGCCCCAACCTTCCGGGCTCCAGCAAAAAGGCGTGTTTTTATAGGATATTTCAGCGTTCACACCCAAGGCATCGCTATTATAGGACCTCAGTAACTGGCCGCGTTTGTTTAAGCCACCCCATTTTTCACCAAGGCCATATATCGCTTCGTTTGACTTTAAATCAAAACACACTAACCAGCCGTTACGGGTTCTACTAAGAGGTGGCAATCGATGTTCGCGCACAAAATGCCCATCGCTTGGCGACTGACACACCACTCGCCCATCGCTTAGACTCGAAATCGCAAATTTAAAAGGCGAATGTGTAATCTCGATTCGCAAATTCGCACTGCTTACCACACTGGTGTTTTCGCTCACACTCAGTGATAAATCATGTGGCTCAGGCTCGCTGACCAGCAAGCCATAATCATAAGACCGTTGGTTTTTTGAGGACAAGCGGACGCCATCTTTAAACACCTGCAGTAAGCATTCACCTGCATCAAGTTCAAGGCGCAACATATTGCTGCCTTGCAAAGAAGGCGGTGCTAGCAGTTCAGCTGCTGAGATAGCGTTCCAATCAGGGCATGCTTGAGACACCATTGGCAAAGTATTTTGATCCATATGATTTATCGGCGAAGACGAACTAATTATTTTAGGGTTACAGAGTAGACAAAGTTATTAGTACTGCAATACGCTTGGCTCCACTCCACCACTCGACCATCTATATTGATACTGCTGCGCTCAGTCATCAGTGATGCTTCACCGACCTCTACATTCAGGTGCTTTGCTACTTCCTTGTCCAACTTGACCGCCCGCAACTCATCTTTAACTTCAATGATAGAAATACCGTATTTTTCTTGATAGTAAGCGTACAAGGAATTGGGGATGGCCTCGTCTTCATCAATACCTGGAAACACGGCCAAAGGTTGCAGAACTCTTTCATAGATTGCCGGCTTGCCCTCGATTGAACGAACTCGCACCATCTCAACAACATTGATATTTTTCACAAGACTCAGCTTTTCTTGCTCGCGTTGAGTAGCTTCGCGTCGCTTAACCGAAATTATCGTGGTCTTAGGAATCACACTCTCGCCGCCCAATTCGCGATAACGAAAAAAGCGGTATAGCGAGCTCTCTTTACTCAGCTCCGCCACATACGTGCCCTTACCTTGCCGACGCCGCAGAATGTTCTCAGAAACCAATTGGTTTAGTGCTTTACGCACCGTGCCCTGGCTAACTCCCAACTCGCTTGCCAAGCTAAACTCACTGGGTAGCGAATCACCGGCTTTCCAATAGCCACTGCTTAACCGTTTAACGATCTCATCGTAAACTTGTTGATATAGCGGTTGATACTTAGTTGATAAAGTCATGCAAGTCCTCGAATATAGTTAACCAGTGGGCTTTTTAATGCATCAGTAACTTAAAAATTCTAACGAAGTCAACAACAGTTGCTGTCAGTACTTGAGTTGAGTCTTATATAAGATATAATAATCACTGCATTGACGATTCTACATTAAGGGGCCGCGACTGTCACAATCGTTATTTAGAAATAAATCGACCCAGCAGAACAACAACGCCCCAAATACATAAAAGATGCATAAAAAACGCCTAAAAGAGACATAAAAGACGCATAAAACATGCAACATAGGTTGCCAAAAACAACTTCAATTCAGCCTAAGCGATCACCGACTAAAAGACCACACTATGAAATTAAATAACGAACGATCTATTCCGCCGGTAGGCTTTGGCCTTTGGAAAATCCCCGAAGATCAGTGTGCGGACGCGGTTTACCAAGCCATCAAGCTTGGATATAGACACCTTGATAGCGCCAGTGATTATGGCAATGAAGTGCAAGTTGGTGAAGGTATAAAGCGTGCGCTGGATGACGGCCTTTGTACTCGTGAAGAGCTCTGGGTGACATCAAAACTATGGAACACCTATCACGCTCCAGAACACGTATCGCTGGCCTTAGAAAAGACCTTAAAAGACCTTCAGTTAGACTACTTAGATCTTTACTTAATTCATTTTCCGATAGCGCAAGAGTTTGTGGACATTAACGAACGCTATCCTGCAGGCTGGTTCTTTGACCCTGATGCCGCTGCACCCACCATGCGATTAGCTAAAGTCCCCCTCTACAAAACTTGGATGGCCATGGAGGCACAGCAAGACGCTGGGCTTACCCATCGAATTGGGGTATGTAACTATAATACTGGCCTAATGCACGACTTACTGAGTTACGCGCACATAAAACCCGCAATGCTGCAAATCGAATCACACCCTTATCTAACTCAAGATAGTCTGCTTCGGCTTTGTAAACTAAACGATATTCCAGTGACTGCGTTTTCTCCGCTTGGCGCCTTATCGTACCTAGAGCTTGATATGGCTGACGGCAACGAGTCGGTGTTAGAACAAGAGGTTGTTCTGGCGGCGGCACAGCGCCTAAATAAAACCCCTGCACAGATAGTATTGCGTTGGGGTGTTCAACGCGGTACGGCGATTATCCCTAAAACCAGTAAAGAACAACGCATGGTCGAAAACGCCGCGATATTTGATTTCGAACTCAGTGATGAAGAAATGACCAATATCAGTGCACTAAACCGTAATCGCCGATTTAATGACCCTGGTGTATTTTGTGAGGCGGCATTCAATCGCTTTCACCCTATTTACGATTAAACTGTAAAACGAAATTCAGAGGCCAAGTCGTGTCAAACTCAGTAAAGTTTCAAAGTGTAGACAAGCAACTAAAATTTGAAGATAGCGTCTTCCCGGCTTTAGTGGCTGCGCCCAACCCCTCAATCAACTTAGCGCAATCGATTGAATGGATTAAACAGAATATTGCAGAGCTAGAGCGCGAACTGGCTAACGCCGGTGCGATACTGTTTCGAGGCTTTCCAATAAACAGTGCGGAAACATTTGATGCACTCTCCGCAGCGTTCGATTACCCTAGTTTTACTTATCAAGAATCGCTATCCAACGCGGTTCGTATCAACTTTACCAAACGAGTTTTCACGGCAAACGAAGCGCCTAAAGACGTGGAAATATTTTTGCATCATGAAATGGCACAAACCCCGGTTTCGCCAGACAAATTATTCTTTTTTTGTAAATCTGCGGCGGAGACTGGCGGAGCAACACCCATCTGTCGCTCAGACAAACTTTATGAAGCGATAAAGAATGCCGATGCGGAACTCGCCAAAAACTTTTTAGAAAAAGGACTGCGATACACAACGCTGATGCCGGCTGAGGATGACCCCGAATCCGGGCAAGGTCGAAGTTGGAAAAGCACACTCAGTGTCGAATCCGTAAGCGATGCCGAACAAAAACTCGCCGAACTTGGTTACAGTTGGGAATGGACACCAAACCAAGACCTAAAAGCAATCACCCCCACATTGCCGGCTGTTCGAACTCTAGATAACGGCATTCAAGTTTTCTACAATCAACTGGTAGCGGCCTATATGGGCTGGCAAGGTGTGCGTGAAGACCCATCAAGCGCAATCACTTACGGTGACGGCAGCCACATCCCAGTTGAAGGTCTAGAATTGGTAGTGAAATTATCGGAACAATTCACCTTTGACTTGGCTTGGAAAGATGGCGACATGGCGCTGGTCGACAATAAAATGGCCATGCACGGCCGTCGACCATTCAGTGGAGACCGAAAACGGCAAGTGTTGGTAGCGTTATCTGCTTAGCATCACGGGTTTTAGCCTGCGTTGTTATTAAGCTTAATCTAGCTGATCGTCTGAGATAAGTAAGCAGCGAGACCACGACTCCATTTAAACGGTTCTCAACTCAGCGCAATTAAAGTTTAGAAGCTAAAAGCTAGCTAGCACGATAATACGATCAATCAGAATCACCCGGTGCTTCGATCTTTTGCAGTGCGGCCACGTAAAATCCGTCAGTGCCGGTTTTAGCTGGATAGGTTCGCATCTGACCAGCATTGATCGAGACATGACTCGCATCAAAATCAAAGCCAGAAAAGTAATCAGGAATCTCTGAAAAGTCATTGTTTTTATTCAAAAACTCTTCCACCACTTGTTCATTTTCTTCACGCAATAATGAGCAAGTAGCGTACAGAACACGCCCACCGGGTTTAACCAGCCGCATTGCACTTTGTAATATAGAAGCTTGTAATCGTGTGAGGTTTTCTAAATCTTGATCGCTTAAGTTCCAACGACTATCTGGGCTACGGCGCCAGGTACCGGTGCCCGAGCACGGCGCATCAAGCAACACCACATCGGCCATGCCCTTGTGTTTTTTAACCCACTTATCGTGCTCTGAACTCAATACATGAGTTCGTAAATTGTGCACACCTGCTCGCTTTGCACGTATAGATAATTGCTCCAACCGTTTTGAATGAACGTCACAGGCGTAAATAGTGCCTTTGTTTTGCATCATGGCCGCCATAGCCAATGTTTTACCACCCGCGCCCGCACAAAAATCCACCACCTTTTGCCCCGCCTCTACGCCGGTAATCAATGCTAATAGTTGTGAACCCTCATCCTGAATATCAAACCAGCCTTGTTTAAATGCGTCCAGCCCAAATAATGCGACGCGTCGATTAAAGCGTAGGCCCCACGGTGAAAGCTCAGTTGGCTCGGCGCTCAGTTTGGCTTTTGACAAAAAATGCAGTACTTGCTTGCGAGTACTGTTTAAAGTGTTAACGCGAATATCTGTGGTGGCCTGCTGGTTACTCGCACGCATTTCTTGCTCAAAATCATCACCTAGCGCCGCTTGCAGCTTAGGGGTAATCCATGCCGGAACATTTAACTGAACGTGCAAAGGCGCCTGCTCTAAATCCGCCATCGATACTTTAGCCAAACTCTGTTGATCCGATTCGGACAACGGCACTGGCCCATGACCGCTGCCGTTAAAATAGTCAGAGATCCGTAACCCGAGCGAGATTAACAGAACAGCGGCAAATCGACGACTATTGGGCTCAAGGTTAGCCTGCTCAATCAAATAGCTAAAACTCAGACGATTGCGAAGAACGGTATAAAAATATTCGGAGATAACGGCCTTATCCTTAGAGCCGATATAACGTCGTTGCTTAAAATAGCTGGCCATTACTCGGTCAGCCGGATAAGAATGCTCGGCGATCTCATCGAGTAGCTCGATGGTGGCCTGTAATTGTGCTGGTGCTTGCATGGGCGCGAATATAGCACGAAAGCGCGGCCACCCAACATCCACTCACCCACATGCGTAAAAATATTAGCCAAATACGTACCAACATAAAATTTTTATCCAAATATCTTGAAAAATAATATTGTATCTCTAGATAGTTATTGTCAGCGCTTTCGAGGTTGACCTAACTAGTCAAAATTCACGCTCACGCTGAGGTGATGATTGGCAAACTTTAAATCTTTATGGCCGAAGACCGGCATGAATTGGAGAAAAATATGAACAGAATTGACCTAACCCCTTTGTATCGCAGCAGTGTTGGCTATGACCGCTTTGGTTCTTTACTAGACGCCGCATTCCAAACCGAAAAAACATCCGCTAGCTACCCTCCCTACAACATTGAAGTGGTGGCTGACAACAAATATTCAATTACCTTAGCGCTTGCTGGTTTTAAAGAGCAAGAGCTGGATATTCAAGTTGAAAACGGCGTACTGACCGTAAATGGGAAGAAAGAAGCGCCCGCCGAGGCAAAGAACTTTTTACACCAAGGGATTGCAAACAGATCCTTTGAACGAAAGTTCAACCTAGCAGACCATATTGAAGTGGTTAACGCTGAATTGACCGATGGCCTGCTCACGATATCCTTGGTGAAAGAGGTACCAGAAGCAATGAAGCCAAAGAAAATATCAATTGGCGGGGCAAGCGCTAAAGTCATACAGCATAAAAGCGAGGAAGCCGCTTAGCTGGTAACAGAAGCTTGTAACAATGGCTAGTTACGCTAGCTTGCAAAAGAAGCTTGTAAACTTTAAATGAAACAAGGCTCCAGAGTTCGCTCTGGGGCCTTTTTCAGTTTAAATTGCCAGTTTTAACTAATCGTTTCGGAAGCCATACGGTGTCTCGCAAATGGTTAACAGAGACACAGTATTTAAACAGTCTTAGTCGGTTGCGCGCCGGTCCTTAAAGGCCGCGGCTAAGGTGCGTTGATCCATGTACTCAAGCTCACCGCCCACCGGCACACCACGAGCTAAGCGAGTCACCGTTATTTCATAGGGTGCTAATAATTGCTGAGTATAATCCGCCGTTGCATCACCTTCAGCCGTGATATTCGTCGCTATCACCACTTCATTAATCTCGTTTTCAGCAACAATACGATTCAGCTTTTTGAAACCAAGTTTTTCTGGGCCTATCCCTTCCAATGGGGATAAACGCCCCATCAAAACAAAATACAAGCCTTGATACGCACCCACTTGCTCAATCGCTTCTAGGTCGGCTGGCGTTTCAACAATGCACAGTTGTGTTTGATCTCGCTTAACCGAAGAGCAAATATCACACAACTCAGACTCGCAAAACGTATTACATCGTTCGCAACTGCGCACCGTAGTTAGCGCGTGATTCAATGCATCAGCGATCGCTCTGGCGCCCTCCCGATTGCGTTCCATCAAGTGAAACGCCATACGCTGAGCGTTCTTGGGCCCTACTCCCGGTAAGGCTTTCAGTGCAACTTTAAGAGCTTCAATGGCCGCTGAGGTTGACATATTTCGAATGAAACGAGTCTAAAATGGCATTTTCATGCCGGGGATATCCAAACCGCCGGTCAGCCCTGACATCTTTTCTTGGCTGGTTTTTTCAACTTTGCGAACCGCGTCGTTCATTGCGGCCGCAATAAGGTCCTCAAGAATGTCTTTGTCATCAACATCGCCCATCAACTGTGGGTCAATGACAACGCTTTTTACATCATGGCGGCACGTCATCACCAATTTAACCATGCCACCGCCAGATTCTCCCGTGACCTCGATGCTCGCTAATTCTTCCTGAGCCTTTTGCATGTTTTCTTGCATGGCTTGCGCTTGCTTCATGATATTGCCTAAACCGCCTTTCATCATAATAAATACCTTTGAAACTGTTTTATTGCTGGTTTTCTTAACTATATTGACTGCCGATAATCAAAATTAATCACTATTATGAAATCGGTTTAATTGAATTCTCTTTAATCGTTGCATCAAACTCCGACATGATTGACTGAAGACCGGGGTCACTGTGCATTTGGTCGCGAACTTGTTCTTCGTGTTCATAACCCAGTCGAGATAAACACTCGCTTGGCGTCTCTCTATCACTGTCGGCGATTTCTAACTGTACGGCGATCTGTGGATTAACCGCGGCTTGCACCGCCGCTTGTATTTCCTCAAACCGCTGCTGCGAGTGTAGATGCTCTAACTTAGCTGATAAACAAAGGTCGATTCGTTGGTCGCTCATTCTATCGGCGGCACAGTTCATCGCCAACTCCTTGGCCATGCCAACCAAAGACGTTTGTTCTATTAACTCGCCCCACTCATTATTGCCCGCCAACGTAACCGCAATTAAACTTGGTTCAGTCGACGCTGCTTGGTTTTCTAGCGGCACCGAAGCCCCGCTACTCTGCGATTGAAGGCCCTGCGATTGATTGCTCTGAGGCTGAGGGCTCTGCGATTGAGGACTCTCAGGTAGAGGATTCGGGAGTGGAGTGTTATGCGATGGCTCGCCTTGCGTTTGCTCTTCCCAAGGCGGCACAGCTTGATGTTCAGGCACACTATTTTGCTCACCCTGGTACCCACTGTTGCTATTACTGTACTCACTATGATTTTGCGGCTCTGCTCCTTGCTCAGCTTGCTCAGCTTGCTGGGCTTGCAACGGTGCGCTATCGCTTGTGCCGCCTACTTGCGCAGATTCAAGTTGGGCAGATTTAAGCGTTTTTTTTTCAGCCGTTGCCTGACTTTCTTGTGCCGCGGTTTGGTCCGCTGGGGCTGCTGGGTCGGCCGCTTGGGGTGTATCACTGACAATCACACTCGGTACAGAAGACGGTGTGTTTTCAGCCGGCTCAAAGGCAAACATGCGCAGCAAAGCCATTTCAAAACCAACACGCAAACTCGGCGCCAATGAAATATCTCGTTTACTGATTAGGCCAATTTGATAAAACAGTTGCAAAGTTTCTGGGTCAACTTTCCTAGCTAAATCCTTGATTTTATTTACATCAACATCAGCAGAGCCGACGGAATTTGGGGATGCTTGTGCCATTGAAATATAGTACAGCTGCATCAACACTTCATCGAGAGCCACACTAAAATCCACCGCATTGTCGGCCATATCGGCGACAACCTTCAAAGCACTGTCTATGTTATTACTAAGTAAAGCATCAACAATACTCTGAGTGTGTTCTGACTTTATGGTGCCTAACATGCCTTGGACGTTATCCAATCTGACTTGTCCGCCGCCTTGAGCGATTGCTTGATCAAGCAGACTCAGACCGTCGCGCATACTACCATCCGCTGCCCGTGAAATTGCCTGCAACGCGGGCGCATCGTATTCAATGCCCTCACTGCTCAGAATTTTGACAAGTTGATTCTCAACCTGTTCAGGCCGCATCGCCCGCAAGTTAAACTGCAAACACCGTGACAACACGGTTACCGGTAATTTTTGCGGGTCAGTAGTCGCAAATAAAAACTTTACATGCTCAGGCGGTTCTTCCAGTGTTTTCAATAAAGCATTGAAACTGTGCCCAGAGAACATGTGAACTTCGTCAATTAGGTAAACCTTAAACTTGCCAGAAGTCGGCGCATACTGAACGTTTTCCAGCAGTTCGCGTGTTTCATCAACCTTGGTTCTAGAGGCCGCATCAACTTCTATCAGATCAACAAACCGTCCTTCGTCAATCGATTTACAGGTACCGCATTGCTGACAGGGTTCGGCGCTGGTTCCTTCTTCGCAATTAAGAGATTTAGCAAAAATTCGGGCTAAGGTGGTCTTGCCTACCCCGCGCGTGCCGGTAAACAAAAAAGCGTGATGCACACGCCCAGTATCCAAGGCATTTGAGAGAGCTTGCACCACATGCTGCTGCCCGACTACTTCGGAAAACGCTTTAGGTCGCCACTTTCGGGCCAGTGCAAGATATGCCATTGAATTGAAGTTTTTTTATGCTCTTTGTTAAATGAAAAGCATGCTCTAAACCGGCTGAATTAACAAGCTCTAATCGAACTTATCGCAGACCTAGTGAGAGTACAAAGAAAGTGATGACGGCTAACCTGATCACAGCACCCGAATCAGTTGCTACGGCTGCTCCCTTCCGGGCCTGACCGAGTTCACAACTTATCGCCACTGTGGAGACTAGCCGCCACCGCGGGCGATTATAACCAACCTATTGAGCTTCGCCTACTAGTGATTACGGCTTTGCTAAAAAAAAGGAAGTTTTTTTCATTAAGCGTAGCTTTGCGGCTAAAATCAAAGCTAATTATTACGCTTTGAGCCAAGCCAGTTATGAAACAAACCAATACGGTTTATCAAGTCAGTGACCTGACCGATGAAATGCGTCGTTTGATGGAAGCCAGCTATCCCGAAATTTGGATTGAAGGAGAGCTGTCTTCGCTCAGCAAACCGGCGTCTGGGCACCTTTACTTCAGCCTAAAGGATCAACGAGCGCAATTACGTTGCGCTATGTTTAAAGGCCGAGCGTCTATCAGTCGCTACAAACCTAAAGCCGGTGATCTGGTTCGCGTACGAGCCAAAATATCAGTGTATACCGCTAGGGGCGACTTGCAGTGTATTGTTCAACATATTGAAGAAGCCGGTGAAGGCTTATTGCAGCGTCGCTTCGAAGAACTTAAACAAGAATTAGATCGTCAGGGCTTATTCGACCAAAAATACAAAACAAGCATTCCACGATTTCCCAAGCACATCGGGGTTATCACTTCTCCATCCGGTGCGGCAGTGCGTGATGTTCTAAGTACATTGGAACGACGCTGCCCTGGAATTCCGGTAACCGTCTACCCTGCTGTAGTGCAAGGTGAAACCGCGGCTCCATCGTTAATTCAAGCACTTAAAGATGCGATTAAACATAAACAGGCTGATGTATTGATTTTGACACGCGGGGGCGGCTCTTTAGAGGATTTATGGTGTTTTAATCACGATGCCCTAGCGCAAACGATATTTGATTGCACAATTCCAATTGTCAGTGGTGTTGGACACGAGGTGGATGTCACCATTGCCGACCTAGTCGCCGATGTTAGAGCACCTACCCCAACCGCCGCTGCCGAGTTAGTTAGCCCCGATTCCGACCAGCTAATCGCCCAACTCAATAGCCTTAAGTTCAGGTTACCCAATGCGCAAAGGCGCACTCTGGAGAGTCTGGCGCAAGGCGTTGATACATTGGGCAAGCAGCTCAAACATCCCAAACAAACACTGGCATTGAAGCGCTCAGGATTGAGTAATACCGTAAGCCGTCTAGAGCGCGCGGTGCGGCAAAACCTTAAATGGCAAACGACGTCCCTGGAAAACTCTAAACGAGCGCTGTCATCCGCTCGGCCCGACCGACTCATTGGAACAAAGAAAGACAACTTGATGCTTGCGTCAAACAGGCTATTACTTGCCAAACAACGGCGTTTTGAAATGTCACGAAATCGCTTCAGCGCCTTAGGCGGCCAGTTAAACCTAGTCAGCCCATTGGCGACTCTCGACCGGGGCTATGCTATCGCTCGCGACGATTCAGGAAATATTATTAGAAAGAGCAAACAAGCCACCGCTGGTGACTCGGTTACAGTGCAGCTTAGTGAAGGCTCGCTTGACTGCGAAGTTCGTGAGGTTAAGACAACATGAACCAAAGTATCGGCACCCTCTTTTGCATTGCCATATTTTGCTGTTCGCAGTTGTCCTTTGCTCAGGATATTGCTGAGCATGTACCCAACAACAACTTTAGTTACCCCGGAGGAGTCGCACTGCTTAAACTGCCTAAAACCTCCAACAGCTTACCGTCAGTAAGATACGGACTCAAAGAACCGGCTATTCTTGATCAAGGGTCACATTGGCTGGTGTTACTGGGCATAGGCCTGGATCAATTACCCGGTGAGTACGTTGTTTACACACGTCAAACCGGTGAGTCTGAAAGTGCTCAGTTTAAAAAATTCGAAGTGATCCATAAAAACTATCCGCTAGAAAGCAGTGAATCTGCGCAACGCAAAGATATTGCCAAAATTGACGCTCTCTCAGAGCTGGATTTTAGCAATACGCAACCCCCAAAGCTGCCAATGCAGTTGCCATTTGAAGCGCAATGGGATGAGCAATTCGGCAAGCTTACTGTATCAAACAAAGACGCTGACTCGCTGGTCCAAAACCACAGCAGCGCCAGAGCGGCCACAAACACCTTAGTCAAAGCACCTCAGCAAGGCATCATATCCAACATTATCGATGCACCTAAAGGGGCTATTGGGAACACTAAGGTACTGGTGATCGACCACGGCCGAGGGATTTACAGCCTATTGCACGGTGTCACCGACCTAGCCGTGGAAATTGGCAATCATGTGGTTACCGGCGCCGTAGTGGCCAAAGTACCGGCACCTGGTGGCACTAGAAGTGGCGCTGGGCGTGCCAGTGTTACGGGCATTAGCCCTAAGCAACGACTGAATCGTGACAACCGAAACGCAAACACCGACATGGCAAGGGTGTTTTGGCAAGTACAACTCAATGATGTTTTGGTAAACCCGCTAATCCTTACTAAGCTCCAGTAAACTTGGCCTTAGTAGTGAACATTATGCTTATATTGGGCTGGTAGACTTTTGCGGTCTTTATACCAAGCATTCATTAATCATCTATTTAGGAATCATGCTCACATTTGATTTAACCGACTGTCGACCCGATTTAAGCTTATTATCGGCGCGTAAATTATTACCAAGTACACGCTTGTCACCTGTGCTTTTGCTGCTCCTGTTGGTGACTCTTTACTCTAAAATCGCTATTGGCAATGACATTAGCACCAAACAAGCTATTCAGTTCTCCACGGTTGATACTGGCCAACACCCTATACATTACGCTTACTCTGGCGACCCTAGCAAGCCCGGCTTGTTATTCATTCACGGCACGCCCGGTGCTTGGTCTGCGTTTAGAGGTTACTTGGCTAACCCTCAACTGCAAAAAGATTTTTATATGGTGTCTGTAGATCGGCTCGGTTGGGGAAAATCGCAGCTACCATCACAAAAAATCAAAAGCGACTTCGCATCACAATCAGCCGCCATTGGCGATGTTCTCGCTCTGCACCCCAACAAAACATGGACTTTGATTGGCCATTCTTTGGGAGCGTCAATTGCACCGCAAATCGCACTTGATAACCCTGATCAAGTGGGTGGACTATTATTGTTGGCGGGTTCGCTCAAACCTTCCCTAGGAAAACCGCGTTGGTATAACTACGCTGCCAGTACTTGGCTGGTTTCCAGCTTGCTAAGCCCGGAAATGAAGAATTCAAACCGAGAGATCATGGCTCTCAAGCGTCAATTAGCCGCTATGGATTTAGCAATTAAAGACGTTAAATTGGCTACGCATGTCATTGTTATGCAAGGAAAAAATGACCGATTAGTATCCCCTAAAAACCCAAATTACGTCGTCAAGGAGTGGGCAGAGAACTTTGCATCAATAAGGCTTGACGAGCTAGAGGACGAAGGTCACTTTCTACCTTGGAGACAGGCAAATCGCATAATAGAGCGAATCTACGAACTGAGCGAATTATTAGACTAAGCCTCGATCACCAAAGCCATGATCGAGGCCTATTAAGCAATAATAACGTAGATCAAAAACCTTAAACGCCTTCTAAAGCTTGCGCCACATCGGCGATAATATCGTCGATATTTTCAATTCCGACCGATATTCTCACCAGTTCTTTAGACACCCCGGCTGCTGCCAGTTCTTCGTCATTCAGTTGTCTGTGAGTGGTTGACGCTGGGTGGCATGCTAAGGACTTTGCATCACCGATATTGACCAACCTAAGTATCATATTCAGACCATCGATAAACTTAGCGCCCGCCTCGGCTCCGCCTTTAATGCCAAAACTTAAAATCCCGGACGCTTTCCCGTTGGATATTTTCTGGCAAGCTTCGTGGTAAGGGCTATCGTTCAAGCCTGCATAATTAACCCAACTGACTTTTTCATGCTCAGACAAATAGCCTGCCAACTTTTCTGCATTCTCACAATGGCGCTCCATTCTTAAGCATAAGGTTTCTAAACCTTGCAGAATTTGAAATGAGTTCATCGGCGAAATGGCCGCGCCAGTGTTTCTCAAAGGCACAACTCGGCAGCGCCCGATAAAAGCCGCTGGGCCAAAATCGCGGGTATATACAGCACCATGATAAGACGGGTCTGGCTCATTCAAAATAGCGAAGCGTTCTTTGTTGGCAACCCAATCGAACTTCCCTGAATCAATAATGATACCGCCGATCGACGTACCGTGGCCGCCAATGTACTTCGTCAAAGAATGAATCACTATATCAGCGCCATGCTCTATCGGCCGACACAACACTGGGGTAGCGACCGTATTATCGACGATCAACGGCACGCCTTTAGAGTGCGCAATCTCCGCCAAGCGTTGTATATCAACCACATTACCAGCCGGGTTACCAATTGATTCGCAAAAGACAGCGCGGGTGTTGTCATCTATGGCATTTTCAAACGCCGCGTAATCATCGGCCAAAACCATTCGCGCTTCAACGCCTTGCTTGGGCAATGTATGCGCAAAGAAGTTATAAGTGCCGCCATAAAGCTGGCTGGTACTGACAATATTCGTCCCCACTTCGGTCAAACACTGTATCGCGTACACGATTGCCGCCATGCCCGATGCCACCGCCAAGCCCGCTATGCCGCCTTCTAACTCGGCTACACGTTGCTCCAACACATCGGTTGTTGGATTCATGATTCGCGTGTAAATATTGCCCGGAACGGCCAGATTAAAAAGGTCCGCGCCGTGTTGAGTATCATCAAAAGTATAAGAAGTGGTTTGATAAATTGGCACAGCCGCCGCTTTAGTGGTTTCTTCAGGTGTGTAGCCGTGATGCAGAGCGATCGATTCAGGTTTCATAATTTAAATAGACAGTTAGTTTTCCTTGATAAGTGTCAAAAAGATAACACAATGAAAAACTAATGGAAATTAGCTATGAGGTACTTAGGTAACACACGAGGCAAACAGCTCGATGAAAACAATACGGGAACCCTGAAAGTTCTAAACCACTCCCGCGCTGCCTAATTCGCGACTTATGCATATTCATCAAATTTGGCCCTTTAACTAAATCGTTAACTAGACCCTTAACTAGACACTCAGAAAAAGCAACGCTAAGAGTTATTTCCCATATGTTATTGCCCCTATTAAGTATTGGATGCATAGAGTGTTGAAGCCGAGATAATCAGAAAAACTATCCATGAAAAATGCTTACCCTTTGATGCAATAAGAGCCACAAAGAAATGTATTAAAAAAGTTAAACCAATAACATTGCCCACTATCTGTTTAGTCATTTGACCAGCGACTAAATAAACCAAAATTAGAGCAAAGCCGAACCAAGCGACAGTTGTGAGGTGCCAAGCAAAACGAAGGGTGTTTTGCGTAAATTTGGTTCCACCAAATAATTTTGGCAGATCATTTTTTCGAAACAAACGCACAAGAATGTACTTCTCGCCCAAGTACGAGTGCGCAACACCAATCAAAACAATAAAAAAAGCAGCTATGTAGAACATTTATTTCTCCACTATTATGTACTGCTGTTCCCCAAAAAAAAGCAGACCTCTTACTTATACAGTGAACGCTGCGCTTGCTTCAAATCAAACTGGTAGAGGTTGCCCCATCAAAACAAGCTCTCAGCACCTGCCCTTTCTACACATACAAAGCGCGCTGTTATTTATTTTAGGCATCTTATCTAACGACTAGCGTGATTCTCTTATTAGTTTTGAGTTAGCCAACATACTTTTGTTTCAGAATAAATATCGATGATATTTTTCGGGTGATATGGTGTGTCTAAGGTCGAAATTGCGACCGAAACCCAATCGGGATACTCAGAGCTACCTCCCCACTCAATACTGGACCCACAATCACCACAAAACTTGCGATTGACACTACCAGACGAATTGTAGGTTGATAGAAATTGTCGGCCGGATAAATAGACTAAGTTTGATTTTGGAACACTCGCATAAGTAGCAAAAGCCGCGCCGTGCTGTTTCTGACACATCGTACAATGACAATGCGAAGCCTTTTTAGGCTCAGAGGTAATTTTATATTTTACTTTGCCACAAAGGCAGCTTCCTTCGTACATAATTCTCTTTCACGGTGGATGTCACATTCAGCGGATTGTCCGCTGTAACGCGTTGTTAAAATTCAGGAAAGCTTGCCACAGCCTGATATGAATTAAACAAGTCATTAAGCACTCCAAGCCAGTTCCTATTTATATTTTTGATGTCGGTACGGTTTCAAACTGCGGAAGATCACCTGTAATTTCAAACCAAGGAAGTTTAGACGCCACATGAATATGAGCTTGCGGTTTTAAACTTGGCTCGTCATTTAAGACTCCGTATCTAAGATGAATTAAACCCATTTTAAAGTTCTCAGAAAACAAGCTCGAGCCACACATTTCGCAAAATGCTA
>CAZEXS010000063.1:0-18947 GCA_964516915.1 uncultured Gammaproteobacteria bacterium | reverse complement strand
ATAGTTGCCAGACAATGTTTGAATTCTGAAGTAGGTTTTGTCAGATCAAGTTTGAATTTTTACAGCTAAATGGTTCGGCGGCTTAATGAGGTCGCCGCCAAACCCATAAATAGTAAGCGCTTAGTCTTTTAAGCCTAATTTACCGCCGATGGTCTTTTTACCCGGGCCTGTTAAATACAAGGCCACGCAACACAGAAATAGGAATATGCCATATTCCCAGCCGCCATCGGGCTTGCTGGTGTAATTCCAGCCATTCTCAAAATGTACCGCGCCAGCTCCAAAAGCCACAGCAGCCAAGAATGGCAAAGCAAGGCGTGTCTTGATGCCTAATATAAGCATAAAGCCTCCGATCCACTCGATTGCCGCAGCAGGATAAATGAACCAACCTGGCACAAGATTGATATGCCAAATGGTGTGTGCTTCAAAAACCTGATAACCTCTTTCTAGGCCAAAAGTGAATACTTTTAGCCAACCGTGAGCGAGAAAGACTATTCCTAATGAAACCCTTAATATCAGAAGTCCTAGGTCGTTACTTTTATCATCGTTCATTTATTCACCTTTTTATTCGTCTTTATTATTAATCTTAGCTTTTGTTGATTTAGAAAGTGTTACTTTAGCGATACTGGGTGCCGGGTCTCGGCATTAGAGTCGCTTTGAGTAAGCACTTAAATACAGCTGGTTTATATCGGTAAAAATCGATATTATCACATAATATCGATAATGTAAGTAAAGTCGTTTTAATGAATTACGTTATCTATCTGACGCAAAAACAAATTAACCTTATTAACTCACCTATTTAAAATGCATTCATTTCCACACAACTACCAAGTAAGTGCCCAAGCAAGCAGCGAAGGCGATGTCGTATTAAGTGCCAATGGTTTAGTAGATATTGCTTCTCAACCACCGGCGGAATTTGATGGTCCGGGCGATCGGTGGTCGCCTGAATCCTTGCTTATGGCGGCTATTGCGGACTGCTTTACGCTGTCTTTTAGAGCGATTGCGGCCGCATCAAAAATTCCTTTTAATGATTTGTCGGTAACGGTGGACGGTGAACTAAGCATGGTCGAGCGTAAAATGCTTTTTACCAATGTAAAAATAGATGCGGACCTTAAGATACCCAGCGATGTCGATGCAGGGCGCGCTGAACGCTTATTGAATATGGCTGAGCAAGCGTGCTTGGTAACTAATTCTTTAAGCGTGGAATGTCATTTGAATGCGACAGTGACGCATTCGTGAATCGTTTGACTGAGGTTTGATCCAACGTATGGCGGCGCTGGTGACTTATTGTCAGGAATACGCAATAAGTGATCAGCGTTGTTCTAGTCGAAGACGGCTACAGAGCTTTAATGTGTGTATCTGTTAAAGGGCGCGTGAATTTGCTGACCGAGACACACAGTATTATTGATAAAAAACCACTGATGGTGGCTGCTGAATATGGACTTGCAGAGTAGTAATGAAACCAGCTTGCGAATGAATCCGTTGAGGCATTTTTAGCCCACAGGCCAGTAAGCCAGCCTGAGTGAATTAATACAAAGCTGACTGCGCCGCCCCAAAAGCCACAGACTGCGGCGGCTGGCGTAATACCTTTCCAGAGCGAGCCAAGCACCAGTGGGCCCATTAAAGCCGCCGTAAAGCCGCCAACCCCAGCCCATATAAGTAATGTGATATTTAAATGCATTATTGACCAACCCAATGCAATTGCGCCCAGTAATGTGAGTACGGTTACTACGCGGCTGATGCGCAACACGATTTCATCAAGCTTTTGTTCACTTAGGTTTGGTTGCCATCTCGGTGCAATGCTGCGGCGGTATATATCATTCGCGAAAACCTGTGAGGTAGAGATCAATAGGCCGTCTGCGGTAGACATGATGGCCGCCAGCACGCCAACCCCCAATAACGCTGCAAGCCAAGCTGGAAACAGTTCCAAGAATAAAGCTGGCAGTGCGGTATTGGCGCCATTGCCAAGTAATTGGTCGTCTAATAAAGCTCTGGCTAGCAAGCCGCCGAGCGCCATCATCGGTAAAATCATACCGAAAATAAACGCCAGAATTAGGAATCGCGTTCTCATTGATTGTTTTTTGAGGGCCCACAACTTATTGCCGATATGAGGCAGTAAACCAAGCGGTATGTGAGCGATAACAACGGTGATATATGCCCAGGTGGATGATGTGATTGGCGTGGCCGAATTGAAATTTTTAAGGAGCTGGGGATTTTGTTTGTCTAGAGAAGCCAACAAGTTATCGAACCCGCCGACGCCGAACCCGGTAAAAAACAAAACAGCAATGGCGATGGCTAAAATGATCATTAAGAAGCCTTGTGCGCCGTCGGTCAAAATATCGGCGTGTGCGCCACCGAAGGTAACGTATGCCAACAGAACCACTGCAGTGATGCTTAGCGCCACACCCTTTGACAGGCCAAGCATCATTTCAAACATCACTAAGCCTGCGACCAATTGACCGGCCAAGTAGAATAAAAGCAGCAAAGAAAGTACGGCGGCAGAAATACGTAAGGCTTCAGATTGGTATCGCTCGCCAAGATACTCGGGTATTGATCTTGCCCCCGATTCATTGCCGAATGTGCCGATGTTTTTTTGGCAAAGTAGAATGCCGAGATAGATGCCTATCGGGTAGAGGAATGCAATCCACAGAACGGAAACGCCATGTGTGTAGGCCAATCCGGGCACGCCCAAAAAGGTAGCGCCGCTTGCTGCCGTAGAAGCAAATGCAAGTGACAGCAATAATGGACCATAGCTTTCGCGAGCCGTGGCGAAATCATCCGCGCCTTTTACTTGCCGGCTGGCGTAAATACCAAAGGCAATCATGACGACTACGTACGCCGACATGTATATCCAAGACCAAGTGTATAAATGCATCAATTAACTCCGCCGGTTTACTGGCCGTTCTGTAACGATTTGCTTATACGATGGCAAAAGAGTTTAGCGCTGGCCACAATGAAGGGCATTTCTAATGCCGTACTTTGTTAGCGATTTGCGGAGCGGGCTAGTCTAAGCCGCTGGCTCGAGCTTGTTCTTTGGCGGCCACCGCCCAGTCTAAGGCCTCGTCGCCATGCGCGATTGCACCGAGTAAGCGATCGCGCATAATGCTCGCGCTTGGCAAAGGCATTTGAGCTGATTCGGCCGCTTGCAATGCTAAGTTCATGTCTTTTAAACCTATCGTCGCCGTCGCGCCAATGCTGTCGTAAGACTCATCGGCAATCATCTTGCCATACACTTCATAGGCCGGCGCACTGAACAAACCTTGCGTTAGTACCTCATGAAACATATTGGGGTCGACACCCAGTTTGCGTACCAGTGCCATGGCTTCGCCCATGGTTTCAATGGCGCAGCCAAGCACAAAATTATTGGCAATTTTTACCGCCGACGCTGATTGTGGGTCGGTACCCGCAACCATGGTTTGTTTACCAAGCACGTCAAATATTGGTTGCAGGCGTTGAACGCTGTCGCTGGGCCCAGCGGGCACAATTGTCAGCAACCCTTGTGCGGCAAGATCTGGGCGCCCTAACACATGAGCCGTTACAAAAATTTGCCCGGCGTCTGTGTGCAGCTTGGTAAGTTTGCGAACGGTATCGATGCCATGCGTGCCCATGACGACGTGGGTCATGCCTTGATTCATGGATTCTAGCAAGCCACCGGGGTCGCTTACTAAATGCTCCAAAGCGGCATCGCTTGGTAGCATGCTAATGCAAGCATCGCGACCGGCGACGGCATCTTCAACTGTTTTGCAAAGAGTCGCGCCCGCTTCGACTAAACTGGCCGCCTGTTCAGGGTAGAGGTCAAAAACATTAACTTGATAGCCGGCTTTGACCAGCAGGTGTGCCATGCCTTGCCCCATGCGGCCAAGCCCTAGAAACGCAATCTTCATAATAAGCTGTCTCGTTATCTCTGTGGATTAATTTAGCTGAGGTTGCCACTCTGAATTAATATGTCGGCGGTAACCTGATAATGCGAGCACAGGAGTTCAACCGCTTTATCCGCATTTCTATCTAAAATGGCGTCACGGATATCTTGATGCTCTTGTTCTTCATGGCCTGTTCGGTACTGAACGACTTCAGCAATGTTGCGGTATCTGAATGACTGATCTTGAATTTGCGAGCAATACTTCAAGAGGATGCTTGAATTGCAGGCCGCTAGAATCGATTGATGAAACTCGCGATGTAAGTCTTGATGCT
The DNA here is from genome assembly GCA_964516915.1 of uncultured Gammaproteobacteria bacterium. GTDB lineage: Bacteria > Pseudomonadota > Gammaproteobacteria > Arenicellales > Arenicellaceae > Arenicella. Next base: position 14,759 of record CAZEXS010000063.1, on the reverse strand, counting down.
CGGGTGTTGAATAGGCATTACTGTCTTTAGAGCTGGCACGCGATAAGCGGTGTACCGCAAGTACGATACGTTCATCGTAATCGTCATCGCCATTTCTTATTGATTCACGAAGCGCTATTTCTTCTAGCCAACAACGTGTTCTAACAAGCTCTTGAAGTTCTTCTGCACTGGCGCTGGAAACTTTGAAGCCTTTGTTCTCTTCGCGCATGACTAAGCCATTAACGGATAGGCGGTTTAGTGCTTCTCTTAGGGGGCTGTTACCAACATTGTAGTCTTCTTTAAGAACTTGCAGCCGTAATTTGTGACCAGGTTTTAGCTTGCCGGTAATGATGTCGCCTTTAAGTGTTGCATAGACAGAGGAGGCAAGCGTTTCAGCTCCTAGGTTGTCTTGCTGATTCTTTTGAGTTTGTTTTATTGCCATTGTCATCGCTGTTTTTAATTTGTCCGTAAAGAAACGGTTTGGCCGAAATAATCGATAAACGTCTATTATACGATTAAATCTAAGACTATTTGTAAAATCACTTCTTATGAGGCAATAAATACAAGATAAAAAATATTTCTAGGATTGTAAACATATTTTCGTTAATATCGGTATATGAATGCAAATTATCGAAATTATTACAGATTGAAGCATAAGAATGTAAAATTCACAGGTAGAAACTATCTGGCCATCGCTGTTTGTGCGTTTTTTATGACTTTCAGTGGGGTAGCTTCATCAAAAGAAACGATACGCATGATCGCGGTCGACTCGTATTCGTCATCGGCACTGTGGGTAAGGGTCTTTATCGATTACTTTATTCCTGAAGTCGATAAACGCCTAGCGGAGAAAGGTAATTACATTGTCGATTGGAATCCGGCGTTTGGTGGCACTATAGCTAAAACCAAAGGTGTACTGGATTCGCTTCAACATGACCTTGCGGATATTGGCATTATCACTACTCCTTATCACGCCGACAAATTACCGTTTTACAATCTTCCTTACGCTACTCCTTTGGTAAGCAATGACGTTGGCTTAATCGCGCGCACGATGAGTGACTTGGCGGTGAAGTATCCTGAAATTTCGAACGCTTGGGAAGATTACGGAATTCACTATCTAACCACCGCGGGTTCGATCGATACCTACGATATTTTAATGACCACCTCAATCGATTCGTTATCAGACTTGAAAGGACGAAAAATTGGTGGTGTAGGCTCAAATTTGTTGTTTTTGAAAGGGTCTGGCGCAGCGGGAGTGACAAGTGGCTTGAGTGACTGGTACAACAATATGGCGACAGGCCTCATGAGCGGAATTATTGCTTGGCCCGAAGCGGTAGTAGCGTATCGATTATATGAAGTTGCGCCCTATTTATTGGATGTGCAATTTGGTGGCGCGACCTCAAAGGCGATTGTAGTGAATGCTCGTACATGGAAGCGCTTGCCTGAAGAAATACAAATTGTGCTGGCTGAAGTCGCTGAGGATTATCGCGATGAATTAGCTCGGGTGACAGACGAAATCGCGGCTAAGTCGAGAGTTGAGTTTGTTGAACAAGGCGGCACCATCATTCCGGTTAGCGAATCAGATCGAAAGTTGTGGGCAAACCGTCTGCCAGATTTGGCGGGTGCCTGGGTTGAGTCTATGAACAAAAAGGGCTTGCCTGGAGAAGAGGTTCTCAGCGCCTATATGCAAGTCATGCGCGACCACAATCAGCCAATCATGCGACATTGGGATCAAAAAGGCGGAGTAGGGCAATGAATCAAAACGAACCGCAACAGCCTAACGTTTTCGAACGTTGGGTTTTCGGGCTTAATGGCATTGGTACACTTTGGATCTTTTTGATCATGTTGTTAATCAATGCTGATGTATTGCTGCGATTTCTGTTCAATTCACCGATTGACGGAGTAACTGAAATCGTCGAAGTGTCGATAGCAGGCATTGTGTTTTTACAGTTGGCAGATGCCATTCGTGCTGGCCGTCTTACCCGTTCAGATGGGCTGTTTAACAAGATTCGAGAGCGCAAGCCTATATTAGGTCAGTGGATGAGCATATTTTTTGATATCTGTGGGGCCTTGTTCTTCATCGCTATTTTATTCGGCGCAGTGCCTACTTTCATTGAGGCTTATGAACGAGACTATTTCGCCGGCAGTGAAGGAGTCTTTACAGTGGCTATCTGGCCGATCCGGCTAATTCTCGTCATTAGTTGCGTGACGGTAGTGGGCGTCTTCCTTGCCCGCATAAGAAGCCAGTTTAAGTCGTTACCCACACTTCGTTCATCAAGCTCAAAAGCTCAAGGAGGCACATAATGACGGGTATGGAGATCGGCTTATTATCGGTCGTGGTTATTCTGTTTTTGATTTACTCCGGTATGTATGTCCCGGTGGCCCTAGGCTTGGTGTCTTTTGTCAGTGTTTGGTATTTGCGCGGCGGTTTAGAAGCCCCTGTCTACTTACTCACTATTGCCGCTTCCAGTGGATTAGAAGATTACATATACGGAGTGATTCCGTTGTTTGTGCTGATGGGCTTGTTGGTAAGTCAGTGTGAACTTGGTCGTGATATTTATGAGGTTTCTAACTACATTTTACGTAAAGTAAAAGGTGGCTTGGGTGTGGCTACGGTGGCTGCGAATACGGCTTTCGCTGCGATTACTGGTGTCAGCATTGCGTCGGCCTCGGTGTTTGCCCGAGTGTCTGTGCCAGAGATGGTTCGTTTTGGCTATAACCCACGGTTTGCTGTTGGGGTTGTGGCAGGCAGTTCGGTTTTGGGAATGCTTATTCCACCCAGTGTCATGCTTATCATTTACGCCATTATTACTGAGCTATCGGTTGCTGACATGTTTAAAGCGGGTATCGTACCGGGTCTTATCTTGGCAGGTATCTACATCGTTGCGATTGTTTCAACTGCAATATTTTTCCCCAATTACATTGGTGGTCAAGGTGACGCGGCTTCTAAACTTGGTGTGGCTCAGCAAGAGCTGAGTGGTCGAGAAATTGTTAGAAAAATAGCGCCATTCATTGTGTTGATATTGCTGGTGTTGGGTGGCATCTACGGTGGTTTATTTACGCCGACCGAAGCGGGTGCAGTTGGGGCAATGGGGGCCTTGATCATCTCGCTGATAAAACGCAAATTGACACGCCCTGTGCTGTGGAAAGTGCTGAGTGAAACGGGTCATATCGTAGCGTCATTGCTGTTGCTAATCATTGCAGCAACGATGTACAGCCGTATGCTGGCAATCTCAGGTTTGCCAAACGAGCTAGGTATATGGATTGCAGGCACCGACTTGAGCTTCGTCGGAATACTGACCATCTACGTCATTCTGTTAGTGATCATGGGCACTATCTTAGATACCACATCAATAATTTTGATTATGGTGCCGCTGTTTTTACCAGTTATGGCGCCGTACGACATCAATTTGATTTGGTTTGGCATCATTACTATTTTCGGTGCGGAAATTGGCTTGCTGACCCCGCCCTTGGGTATTTCCTGTTATGTGATCAAAACGACTTTGGATGATAAGTCCATTTCTCTCTACGATATTTTTGCCGGCGCGTTTCCTTTTGCTGTGTTGATGCTATTGGTCTTAATCCTGTTGATTGCATTTCCTGGCATTAGTTTAGTTTTGCTTTAGCCTTGAAAGAAATGAAGTGACTTAAACGCGAAACTGATAGAAGTGTCTCTGAGCGATAAAGAAGCATTGAATTTAGGTGGTTTATGTGAAATTATCTAAATTAACTAATATTTAACAATATAATCGATATTTTAAGAAAGCCTGAAAGTATTCGATATACGAACGATTAAAGAGTTGAGTGACTATGATTAAAGCCGCGATTGTTGGGCTCGGATGGTGGGGACAAACCCAAGTAGAAGCTGTGCAAGGCAGCGATAAGATTAAATTTGTTGCAGGCACAACAAGATCCTTATCTGACGATGCTGTTGCGTTTATGAAACAGTACGATATGGAGGTTAAGCAAAGCTACGAAGATGTATTGGCTGACCCTAATATAGACGCCGTTGTTTTGGTAACCCCTAACTCTCAACACGTTGAACAAACGTTGGCCGCCGTAAAGGCGGGCAAGCATGTGTTTTGTGAGAAGCCATTCTCCTTGGACGGAGCGGGCGCGCAAGCGTCGGTTGATGCGGCTGCAGCGGCTGGATTGACTTTGGGTGTGGGCTACAGTCGACGGTTTCATCCAGAAATGACCGCGCTCAAAGAAAAGATAGACAGCGGTGCCTTGGGCACAATCATGCACATCGAAGCGACGATGACCTTTCCCAACGCGCTCTATTTAAAGCCGGGAGCATGGCGAGCTGACACCTCTGAAACGCCGTGTGGTGGTTTAACGCCAATGGGCGTGCATGCAATTGACGGCATGATCGATATGGTTGGCGAAATTGATGAAGTGTATTGCCAAAGCTTTCGTCGCGCTATTGAGGTCGAAGCCGATGACACCACCTCGATTCTGTTTCGAATGAAAGACGGTTGCTCAGGTTATCTGGGAACAATGACGGCCACCGGTGGTGGTTTTAACTTTCAGGTTTATGGGTCTAAAGGATTCATAAAATTGGAGGGTATGACGCACATTGCTGGCGCGCCATCAGAAGAACGTCGGATGAAACTGTTTAGTACTTGCACCTTTAAGCCTGTTAAGGGGCCCGCTGAAGTGTGGTCAGCGGCCGAATTTGATGTAGTAAACGCGGCCTTAGAAGGTTTTGCTGACGCGGCGCAGGGCGGAGATCCTTACCTGATTTCCCCAGATGAAATGGTGCATGGCGCCGCGGTGACTGAAGCAATTGTGAAGTCAGCCGAGTCTCACCAAGTAGTGAAAGTCTAATTAAACGGGCTGACACCCTAGACACCGTAAATAAATAATTAAAGTAAATGTCCGAGGACACAGAATATGACAACTGAATTTAGACGTGGCACACAAGGCATGATGCAGGTCGATTACGAGCAGCGTATTGATATGGATCGTATGCGTGAATATCGGGCGGCTAGAATAAAAAAATACATGGAAGAGTTTGATGTGGATTGCCTGTTGTTGTTCGATGTGAATAACAAGCGTTACTCCACGTCCACCGCCGTTTGCTCACCTGAAATCGACAATATGGGAAGGTACGCCATCATTCCACGTAATGGCCCTGCACACATTTTTGGTTTTGGTTCTGAAGTGGCCGCTGAAAAGCTGAACTCTCCATGGGTTGCTGATTATACGTTTCCCGCTCACGGTACGATGTATGGTGCGCTTCCAAAAGAATGGGAGCCAACTAAAGGTTTTATGAAAGACCTTGATATGGTGTTGGATAATTTTGGTTTGGATAAAACCAAAATTCGCATTGGCGTTGATGTGGTCGAAGCGCAAACCATGCTGGCTCTGCAGTCGCATGGATACACCTTGGTTGATGGAATGGAAGTAATGCAATACGCACGTGCGGTTAAAAACCAAGATGAAATAGCCTTGCTAAAGCACGCGTGCGCGATCGTTGATGCGGCGTTTCATCGAATCGCGATGGAAATTCGCCCTGGTGCAAAAGAAAACGATCTTCAAGCCGTGGCTTCGCATGAGATGCATCGTCTCGGCGCACAGTGGGTGCACAATGTGCAGGTAACGTCGGGCAATCGAACTAACCCGCATCCGCACCTCAGTTCTGACCGCTTATTGCAACCAGGTGACGTTATTTTTATGGACGTGGTCTGTTTGTACAATGGTTATCATACCTGTGTATATCGTTGTTTTGTGGTGGGCGAGCCATCACAAAATCAAAAAGATTGTCATGCACGTTGTTATGAAATTCAAATGGGTGGTATTGATGCCGTTAAGCCAGGCGCGACCACGGCGGACATCGTGACCCGATGGCCAGATTATCGCCAAATGGGCGCCAAGAACGAGCATGAAATTTTCGGCCTTCAGTATGGCCACGGCGTGGGCGTGGGTTTGTGGGAGTTCCCAATTATTTCCCGCGCATTCAGCATTGAAAACCCGGTGGAGCTAGAGCCAGGTATGTGTCTTGCGCTTGAAACTTATGCGGGCTCTGAAGACGGCCAGGATGGTATTCGTCTAGAAGATATGTTGATCGTGACTAATACCGGAATCGAGGTGATTACCAAGTTTCCTAATGACATCGTCATAGGCTGTGGTATGCCTTATTTAGGTTAATTTGATGAGCGATAAATTAAGAATAGCACTGATACCGGGTGACGGTATCGGTATGGAAGTGATGCCTGAAGGTGTGCGCGTACTCGAAGCCGCCGCCGCCAAACATAACTTGATGCTTGATTGGCAAGAATTTGATTGGTCTTGTGAAACGTATTTGAAAACTGGCTCAATGATGCCTGAAGACGGCATTGATCAGTTGCGCCCGTTTGATGCGGTTTATCTCGGTGCGGTTGGCTTTCCTACGGTTGCGGATCACGTGTCTCTTTGGGGATTGTTAATACCGATTCGGCGTGAATTTGATCAATACGTTAATTTACGGCCAGTTCGGCTGTTCGACGGAATACCTTGCCCGCTTGCTAATAAGAAGCCAGGCGACATTGATTTTTATGTGGTTCGTGAAAATGTCGAAGGCGAGTATTCTGCTATAGGTGGCATTCAATATGAAGGCACTGAACATGAAGTAGTCTCTCAACAAAGCTTGTTTACTCGTCGAGGTACCGATCGCATACTCAAATACGCATTTGATCTTGCACAGTCTAGAGACGCCAAACATTTATCTTCAGCAACTAAATCAAACGGCATCATACATTCAATGCCGTTCTGGGATCGGCGCGTGGCGGAAATGGCCAAGTCCTATCCTGATGTCAATGTCGATCAATATCATATTGATATATTAACGGCTAATTTTGTGCGCATGCCAGAGCATTTCGATGTGGTGGTTGGCAGTAATCTGTTCGGTGATATCTTGTCTGATCTTGGGCCTGCCTGCACCGGTACAATCGCGATAGCGCCATCGGCAAACATTAATCCTACGCACGAATTTCCATCAATGTTTGAGCCCGTACACGGTTCAGCACCCGATATCTATGGTCAAAACATTGCCAATCCAATTGGCGCGATTTGGGCGGGAGCTATGATGTTAGATCACCTTGGTCATCGTGATGCGCACGATACGATTATGGCGGCTACCGAAAGTGTTTTGCGAGATAAGCAAAATCTTACGCCCGACATGGGCGGGTCTGCCAGCACGCAATCTCTTGGTGCAGCGATTGCTAACGCTATCTAGAGCGAACTGGTTTGCATGGATTTTTTACTATTGATAGCTAGGGTATCGCTGAGTGCGGTGTTTTTAGTCAGCGCGCTCGATAAGACGATTCGCTTTTCAGCGGCCAAGACTGATTTTCGAAATGCCAAGGTGCCTTTCTCAGATGCCATGACTGTGTTAGTGATCATTTTGCACTGGCTGGGTTCGATTGCATTGATTACAGGAATATACGCCACGTGGGCAGCAAATGCGCTCGCGGTGTTTATTTTGCTTGCCACAGTTTGGGTGCACCAGTTTTGGACTAAAACTGGCCAGGAACGGGTAGATGTGAGTAGGGCTGCGTTGGCTAACCTGGCTATTTTTGGCGGGCTGCTGCTGGCAGGCGCTACTGGGCCTGGGAAATATGTTCTTATGTAAGATTTTAAGCAAATATATCGATTATTAAGGATTTTAATTATTATTTGCGATATTATCGACTTGTGAAAAATATACTTTTGTATGCCGGATCCAACGGCATTTACGTGTTACGAGATATCAAATATGACCAAAGCAAATAAAACGGTTGCTGAAACTTATGATCTTGATGCGCAAGGCAAGCTTGATCTGTATCAGAGCATGGCCGAGTGTCGAGCATTGCAGCAACGAGCCTACGACTTGTTTATGCAAAACCTAGTTAAGGGAACAACCCATCTTGGTCAGGGCCAAGAAGCCATTGCGGCGGCGTTTGGTCAGGCGATGCGTAAAGATGATTATTCTTTTTGTACCTACCGTGGGCATAACCATAACTATGTTCGCGGCGTGTCCATGACGTCGATTCTCGGTGAATTAATGGGCCGTGATGTCGGTTTGTTGCGTGGTAAGGGCGGTTCCATGCACTTAACTAAAGTAGACGTCGGGGCTATGGGGTCCTACGCTATTATTGGCGCCCATATGCCCATCGCGGCGGGCGCTGCATGGTCAGCTCAGTACCGAGGCACTGAACAAGTAGCCGTGTGTTTTTTTGGTGACGGTACAACTAATATTGGTGCGTTTCATGAAGCGATAAATTTCGCAGCGATCTGGAACTTACCGGTGGTTTACGTTTGTGAAAATAACCAATACATGGAGTACACCGCGATTGGCGATGTTACCGCGGTTGAACACCCGGCCGCTGATCGAGCAAGTGCCTATGGTTTAGAGCCAATACTAGTCGATGGGAATGATGCGGAGCTTATGTATCAAACTGCGATGACCGCGATAGAGAAAGCACGTGCCGGCGGTGGCCCAACATTAATCGAAGCGCAAACATATCGTCATCATGGCCACTCGCGCGCTGACCCGGCTAAGTATCGTCCACAAGAAGAGGTCGATGAATGGATGGCGCGTGATCCCTTGCCAGCCTATCGAAACAAATTGCTAGCGTCAGGTGTGGACGAAGTGGTGCTGGCGAAAATTGATAAAGAAGTAGAAGAGATGATAGACAAAGCCACTGAGGAGGCGTCAAGCAGTGCGCCGCCACCGGATGAAATTGCCTTTACCGATGTCTGGGCTGATGGGGGTGCAGAATGGCGCAACTAAGTTATCGTGAAGCGGTGGCCGAGGCCATTGCCCAAGAAATGCGGCTTGATCAAAACGTGGTCATTCTCGGTGAAGATATTGCTGAAGCCGGTGGCGTTTTCAAAACGACGGTTGGCTTGCTAGACGAGTTTGGCGAACTGAGAGTGCGTGATACGCCTATTTCTGAGCAAGCAATTTTAGGTGCCGCAATGGGCGCGGCAATGACTGGTTTAAAACCGATTGCGGAAATTATGTTTTCGGACTTTTTCGCAGTGTGTTGGGACATTGTGGTAAATCAAGTCGCAAAGGCGCGTTATATGACCAATGGTCAAGTGGATGTGCCTCTGGTGTTTCGTTGTGCAAACGGCGGTGGTGCTAGGTTTGGTGCGCAGCACTCTCAGAGTATCGAAAACTGGGCGATGGCCATTCCAGGCTTGAAAGTAGTTGCTCCTTCCAATGCGGCTGACGTTAAAGGACTGCTTGCGGCGGCTATTCGTGACCCAGACCCAGTCATGTTTTTTGAACAAAAATCGATGTACGGTTTGAAGTCTGAAGTCCCCGATGGCGAATACGTTATACCCCTTGGTGAGGCAAACATTGCGCGTCAAGGTGACGACGTCACTATCGTGGCGCTTGCCGCCATGGTTCCGAAAGCATTGAAGGCCGCTGAAATATTGCAAGAAACACACGGCGTATCGTGTGAAGTGATCGACCCGCGATGTTTAGTGCCACTTGATACAAAATCAATATTGTCGTCGGTGGCAAAAACCGGTCGTTTAGTGACGGTCGAGGAAAATCCTAGGTTGTGTGGTTGGGGTGCAGAAATATCGTCTATTGTTTCCGAAGAAATGTTTTGGGAACTGGATGCACCGATTAAACGAATCACGACCCCACATATTCCGCTCGCGTCAGCTGATAAGCTTGAGGATTTGATGATTCCCAGTACCGATAAAATCGTCGATATAGTCAGTAAACTAGATTAGAGAACGTTCCATGAAAATTCTAATGCCCCAGCTAGGTGAGACCGTTAATGAGGGCACCATCAGTGTTTGGCACAAAAAGGTGGGCGATAAAGTCCTTAAAAACGAAGCCTTGCTCGATGTTGAGACCGACAAAGCGGCGGTTGAAGTGCCAGTGCCCGAAGACGGAGTGCTCACATCAATCATCATTGAGGCGGGCGATACTGTAGATGTGGGTACCGTTCTGGCGGTTATCGAGGTTGAAGGCGAAGAGCCTGATGATGAACTTGAGCCTAAGCAAGTTGCGCCGGCTGGCGGCATGATTGATAAACACATTTTAATGCCTCAACTCGGTGAAACGGTTAATGAGGGCACCATCAGCCTGTGGCATAAAAAGATCGGCGATAAGGTATCAAAGGACGAGGCCTTGCTTGATGTTGAAACAGACAAGGCGGCCGTTGAGGTGCCGGCGTCTCATGATGGCGTGCTTAGTGCTATCAATGTTGAAGCGGGTGAAACCGTCGATGTCGGCACGGTATTAGCGGTGATTGAAATCGAAGACGATGGCTCTGGTTCCGATTCGGCGAGCAATACTGAAATTGTAAACTCAGATAAAGATGGTGAAGACGTTTCTCTTGCTGAGAGCTCTAGGGCGAATGAGAGGTCATCTGAGGACAGTAAATCACGGCACAGTAGATTAGGGTATGGTGGGTCAAACAAATTAGGATATGGTGGGTCAGACGCCAGTAAAAAACTGTCTCCGGCAGTGCGTAAAATAAGTGCCGAAAATAATATTGATATTGCTCGAATCAAAGGCTCAGGAAAAAGTGGGCGGGTTACTAAAAAAGATCTTCTAGCCTATCTTGCCGGCGCCAGCATCAAATCGGTTCTAACGCCACCATCACTGACAGCTGAGTTACTGCCGTTTGATCGTATTCGTAAACTCACCGCCGAGCATATGGTGATGTCAAAAGCCACCAGTCCGCATGTGTTGCAAACGGTGGAAGTGAACTACGGTGCCGTGGATGAACTTCGTAGAAAAGTGGGCCCCAGTTGGAAGGCTGAAAAAGGCTATTCTTTAACCTACTTACCGTTTATCGCTAAAGCGCTGGTCTATGCGATGGGCGAGTTCCCACGCGTTAATGCCAGTATAGATGGCGATGCTTTGCAGCTTCACGCGACCATTAATCTTGCCATTGCCGTGGACTTAAACTTCAATGGTTTGGTGGCTCCGGTAATCAAAGATTGCGCGAATAAGAGCATTGCCGATTTAGCGGAGTCGATAAAACTATTAAGCACTAAAGCGCATGCGGGTAAGTTATCACCTGACGATTTTGCAAACGGAACTTATACGATATCGAACTCTGGCCCATTTGGCACATTGATGACCGCACCCATTATTAATCAGCCGCAAGTAGCCATTATTTCTACCGACGGCATCCGAAAGAAACCGGTGGTCCTCGAAAGTGAGCAAGGTGATTCTATTGCTATTAGGCCAGTTGGCATTTTGGCACAATCCTTTGATCACCGAGCGTTTGATGGTGCTTACTCGGCGGCATTTTTAAATCGTGTGCGAGAGATTTTAGAGACGCATGATTGGGGCTCCGAAGTATAAGTGATGCATTCCAGCGGTGGCAGATAAATCGTTTGAGCTTATCTCGAAGCCATTCAAGTATTTAGTAAAGAGGTGTTTGGGTGAAATCAGTAAAAGTTTACATTCTTGGTGCGCTTGTTGTTTTCTGCGCCGCTTGCTCTCACGTGCAAAGTGGCGACAGTCAAGTAAGCAGCAACGATCAAAAAACCTGTCTCGAAGTCAGCCTAACCGGCACTATGGGCGGACCCTCTGTATTTGGCGGCCTTGCCGGCAGTGGTACGCTTGTTAAATATGGCCGTGTCGAAAACAATTGCGGTGATGTGCATTTGCAGTTTGATGCTGGTCGCGCCACGAGTTTACGTTTATCCGAATTAGGGGTGGGCGTTAATAAACTCGACGCTATTTTTATCACACATTTACATTCAGATCATACTGTTGGCTTGGTTGATATTCTTCAGACTCGCTGGCACTTTTTTGGTAAGCCAGTAGATCTGGTCTGCAGTGAGGATAAGACTTCCTTCAAGCCCGAACCAAGAACCTTAAGCTGTGCAAATTTTGGAGAGCATATCGCCGATGCCTCAATACAAGCAGGAGAAATTGCGCAACGCAGTGCTGAAAGCAAGAAACGTGATTCGAACGGCCCCGCTTCGATAGTTAATCACATACCGGTGGTGGCAGAACCAGCATCGAAAGGTACGGCAGCCAAGCCGGTTCAGGTTTGGAAATCAGGTGATGTTACGGTTAGCGCTATTAACTCAAGACACATTCCAGGCCACCTATCTTATCGTGTTGATACGCCCAAAGGCTCGGTGGTAATTGGCGGAGATGCGGGTAATGATAAAGCCAGTTTGCCGCGCGAAAATTCCACATCAGCGGCTGTTGAGACGCTGTCTCAGGGGGCTGATATATTAGTGCATTCAACCATGCACCCGATCTTTGGCCCAGATGGTGGCAGCACTTTCCCAGTGCCGATCTTCTTACGCCAAAGTACGGCCGGAGACCTTGGCGCCTTAGCCTCGCGTGCCAATATTGATAATTTGATGTTAACGCATTTAATACCTCCCATCGGCGCAAAATCGGTTGGCCCTTATAAAGTGCCAGGCGGAGCACTATCTGAACAAGACTATGCCGATGCGGTAGTCGAAAGCGGTTATCAAGGAAATATTTATGTTGGAAAAGATAAATTAACCCTTAGATTGCCAGTAACTCAATAAGTTCTGACGTTAAAAAATATGAAGGTTTTTCTTCTTCGGCACGGTATGACTGCGCGTGCCGACAGCGATGTGGAACGCGCACTGACTCCTGAAGGTTCAGAAGCACTCAAAGATGTTATGAGTCGTCGACCTTCAGAACTGTCTGCCGTCACCCGAATTCATACAGGGCCATTGGGTCGAATACAAGAAACTGCTAATATTGCGGCCGATGTGATTGGTTATCAGGGCGAAGTGGTGGTTAATCCGAGCTTGGATAAATTGTCGCGTGGACAAGAAATTACCAGTACGCTTAAGGATATCGATATGTCGAGTGGCGATATTATCTTGGTGAGTCATGAGTCAAGCCTGTGTAATTTATTACTATATTTGACCGGCGAAGATGTTCTGATGTCTAACAGCAGTCTTTGCGCGATTGAAATTACCGGTTGGACACGCCTCGATGGTAATCTGCTCTGGCAAGAAAGCCCCAATAGCAGTGAAATTAAACGCACTCGTAATTTTGCCGATATGTTCTAAATGGTGTTTTTCTACAGTGGGCTTAAACCAGTCGATAAATATTCCATTCAAGAAAAATTCAGAAGCAAAAAAATAAAAATAGAAGGTAAAAAGTTCAAAAAATTATGATGAAGTTAAACGTATATTTATCCGGTGAAATACACACTGATTGGCGAGATCAAATTAAAGATGGTTGCGCTAAGCGTGACCTGCAAATTGAGTTTAGCTCGGCGGTAACTGATCACGCTGCGAGTGACGCAGCCGGTGATTTATTAGGTGACGAAGAGAATAGTTTTTGGAGAGATCATAAATCATCCAAGATTAATGGCATACGTACCAAGACAATGATCGATCGTTGCGATGTGGCTATTATCCGCTTTGGCGATAAATACAAGCAATGGAACGCCGCATTCGATGCTGGTCAATGCGCTGCCCTGGGCAAGCCGTATATTACCCTGCATAACACCGACGTCATTCATCCGCTAAAGGAAGTCGACTCGATGGCGATGGCTTGGGCGACGGACGCTCAACAAATAGTCGAAATTTTAGAGTACGTGGTAGCAAAGAAGTAACAGTCACTATTGCTTAGACGTGATTAACTTCGATCTCATTCAGTCCAGGGTCTATGTGGGCAGCGGGCCAAGCGGTGAAGAGGATATAGAACGCCTCAAACAAATGAATATTACGGCCGTGATTTCATTGCAAACCGACGACGATCTAAGCTCACGGCAACTTGAATGGCAGCAGCTTGAAAACTGGTATCAAAAGGGTGATATCAATGCTCAGCGTTTCCCAATCAAGGACTTTGACGAAACAGACATGACCGCTAAAATCGGCCAGCCTATTCAGCATTTGAATCAATTGCTATTGGACTCGCAACGAATTTATATTCATTGCAATACCGGCATCTGTCGAGCCCCCGCGGTAGTACTTGGCTATCTTTGCCACTATGAGGCGATGAGCGTAGAATCGGCCATGCGTCAAATTCAGATCGCCCGCCCAATAGCCAGCCCATTCAGAACAGCGGTAAAAAATGCACTGTTAGGGCTAGACGACTAACTATATTCAAGTCTCGGTTACGCTAAACACTCTTCAAGCGATTTCTTAATGTAATCGTCATCCATATTTTTGCCGATAAACACAAGACGATTGATAGGCTCTTCATCACCCCAAGAACCGGCTGGCTGGCTTCCGAAAATCATATGAACACCTTGGAATACAAATTTGTATTCCTGCCCATCTATCCCTACAACCCCTTTCATGCGATAGACGTCTGGGCCATTTTCAATCAAAAATTCTTCAAGCCATGCATTCAGTTTGTCACCTTGAAACAAACCGGGTAATTCGACCGAAGTAGACGATACTTTGCTGTCATGGGTATGCTCGTCATGAAAATGTTTCGAGCAGGCCGGCTTGATTACACTATTATCCGAGCTCAATACACTTAAACTCAAGCCCGTAGGTGCGTGGCCGGCAAACAAAGCAACGGCTTGCTCTTCATTTACCGTAAAGCCGAATTGATATCCGTCTCGGCCTTCGAGTTCCAGTCGATAGTGTTTGTCGAGACTGGTGATGGGCTGGCCGTGGTTGATTGATTCAGCTTGATCTGAAAACTGCACAAATACTTTTTCTGCCAAAGCCGTCAGTTCATCATCAGTAGCAGCGCTCGCGATGCTCATTACAACCGACATGCCGCCATCATCTCCGTGATGATGATCATGGTCATGGTCATGGTCATGGTCATGGTCGTGGTCGTGGTCGTGGTCGTGGTCGTGGTCGTGGTCGTG
>CAZEXS010000062.1:0-20053 GCA_964516915.1 uncultured Gammaproteobacteria bacterium | reverse complement strand
ACAATGCTGTCACTAATGTTGTCACTACAGCAGTTCGCCCATAGCTAATTTTAGACGCACAGTTTAAGCGAATCGAGTTTGCTAGCGTGGTGATTTGGTTCAAGTTAGTCATACAAAAAGATCTATTTAGCGAGTGTTCTGAGAAGGTCGACAAAAGCCGACTATATTCAATTTATAGAATATCTATGATTTAAAAGGCCTAAGCCAGCAGTGTTAACGCAGTGTAACGTCTAACGAATACCTGTCTGAAGGCGACCAAGCGATGTTAACTCAAACTCTAAGAATATAGACGTTCTTTTATCGTCGTCATCTGGATCGAGGTTACTCAAATTACTCGAGTCAACTCGGTCGGTTCCGAGCAAACGCACTTTCCAACAACAACCATTGTATTCAATGCCAACCGTTGAGGCGATGTTTTCTGAACGCTCTAGGGAATAACGACCAGAACCAAACACTTGCCAACGGTCGGCCAACGGCCAGTTAGCATCAAAAGTTATTTGCTCTAAATCGGTATCTCCACCCTCGCTGAAATAATAACCTACGTTTACACTCTTTCGATTATCATCACGAGGTTGATAGCCAAAGGTAAAACGCGCAGTGCGTAACGCTTCCTCCAATTCATGACTATATTGAATAAAGCTGTAAGTCGACCACGCCCCTTTCGAGCTGGTACGCATCTCAAGCAAAAGATCGCCCAGACCACTGTCTATCACTTGGCCTGCTCGTAAATTCTGCTGAAGATCATCCAACAATATTAGCTGACCAACACTGAACTTTAAGCGTTCGTTACCTGACTCGCTGTCGATTATTCGTGACGTTAGACCAACCGTTGCTTGATTGGTGTCGCCAATTCGATCACCACCAAAAAAACGCGTTTCCCGATAAATATTCCCAACATTGTTCAAGGAGATCTGACTGGTATCAAAGATCGGTAAATCACTCTGATCTTCTTCTGGAGCGTAGACATAAAACAACCTTGGTTCTAATGTTTGCAGAGCGCTGTCACCAAACCAAGAGGTATTTTTCTCAAAATAGATTCCGCTATCAACACTGAAAACCGGAACATTCACACTGGGGCTATCATCAAGCGTCACATCAGCGCGGTCTAAGGAATACGAACGGTGATGAAACGATAGCTTAGGTTTAACATAGCCCCATACATTCTCGAACGGTAGCTCAACGTAGGGCGTGAAAGATAATCGCTGACCTTCATCGGCTCGTGTGTCCGACACGAAGTCAGTATAGCTTGCGTTGACACCATAACTCAGGTCATACGGCCCATCAGGTAACCGCGTATTAAACGATATCGACGGCAAACGCTCAAAGGGGGCACTGGTAATGCGGTCATCGATTATTTGGTACTCATTCACCCTAGCACTGAGATTAAAATACTCATGTGAATAATTAAGCTGAGCATCGCGCGGTACGTATGTAGCACTAAAGTAACGAACCTCGTTGCGCAAATCGTTAAAATAGTCGATATCAGACACATCGTTATAATTGATGCTTCCGGAAAGACTATCTGTAAATTGCTGGCGGTGTTGAATGCTTATAAGGTCGCGGCGTTCCCCCGTCAAAAGATCTTCATCATTGCCATCATACAAATCATCTTCAGGCAAGATTTCACCGTAGATGAAGGTTGACGAATTTTGGGACTGATGTCGATACTCTGCGGCTATTTGCAAACCACGGTCGGTATAATAACGTGGAGTAATCGTGGCATCTTGATTTTTCGCGATATTCCAATACCAAGGCACCTCAATGATATTGCCCGACTCTTCATCGGACCCATAGCCAGGAGTCAAGAAGCCAGTCTTCCGCTGATCATTAAGTGGGAAACTAATATACGGCGCATAAAATATAGGCACGCCTTTAAATCGAATTGTCGCGCCTCGCGCACGCCCTATTCCACCAATTCTATCCAGCTCAAGCTCTGAGGCGCGAACCACCACGCTATTATTGCCTTCAGGGCAATTGGTATAGTCGGCATTGTTGAAGCGCACAACCCCCTCGCCTTCTAAGTTGACCACATCGGCCGAACCACGTGCTTCAATAAGAGCGGTATCAACGCCATCGGCACTTTTTATCCCTTTAGACAATTTAAACTGTGTGTTTTGCAAGGTGCCTATCTGAGTCGCTGCATTGACGTCTATTGAGTCACTTGAAAGGTAGTCACCTTCTTCCGAAATCATCTCCACATTACCAGTAGCGACCACTCGCTCACTTTCTCGATAATACTTCAAATTATCCGCGACAATGGTTTGCCGACCTTGCTGCACTTCGGCATTTCCAGAGAGTTCTACTAGATCCTCACCCTGCGACAACACATTATCTGCCTCCAGAGAAATGGCGTATTGCCCATCGGCATTAGGTTTGCTTTTTGGCGACGCAAAGTTCAATTCAGAGGGTTGGCACACACAGTTGATTCCTTTGCATGCGGCTAACGCTGAAAAGGGGGAAACGGAATAAACAAGAGCGCTTAATAAAGCGGCTGCGGATACTGGTTTCAGTCTTGCGCGCATTGGCGTACCTTCAATTTTAATTATGTTATTCGAGTGTATGAGCCCAATTCGCTGTTACAATTAACGCTTATAATCTATGCGCTATCAAAAATTAGCGAGTTAGCGCTGGGCATTCGTTATACTTACCAATCATCATTATAGAACAACTAAACAATCACTGCTTTAAATAGTCGCCATTTAATACA
This sequence comes from uncultured Gammaproteobacteria bacterium, assembly GCA_964516915.1. GTDB lineage: Bacteria > Pseudomonadota > Gammaproteobacteria > Arenicellales > Arenicellaceae > Arenicella. Next base: position 17,346 of record CAZEXS010000062.1, on the reverse strand, counting down.
CTATAAAAGCATTCAGTGACGGCAAATTTAAACGAATTGTTCAGCAATTAAAAAAACAGCTAACGACCCGCCTTGGATACTCGACTAGAACAACTTACCCTCTGGCTAAAGTCAGAGTTACGCAGCCAACATTTTGAGTTGAGTGTGGCATCGGCAGACGCCAGTTTTCGACGCTATTTTCGCATCAAGCTGTCGGGCAGCAGCCTAATCGCCATGGACGCCCCACCTGATAAAGAAAACAGTGAACCGTTTGTGCGCATTTCGATGATGCTGAGCCGACTAGCTGTACACAGCCCTAAAATTTACGCGCAAAATCTAGATCTTGGGTTCATCCTGCTGGAGGATCTTGGCAGCACTGACTACTTAGATGTCTTAGGCGATACAAAACGCGCTGACCAACTCTATAGCGATGCGATTGACGCACTAATTAAAATACAAAGTGGCGCCGACAGTTCAGAGACCATCAACAGATCTAATCAAGTGAATATTGATGATTACTCTAAAACTAAGCTCGAACAAGAGATGGAGCTTTTCAATGAGTGGTTTTTAGAACGTCACCTGTCACAAAAAATGACTTCAGAACAAGAGGTTACGTGGAGGAACACCAAACATTTCTTGTGCAGAATTTGTGCAGAGCAACCGCAAGTTTGGGTACACAGAGATTTTCATTCCAGAAATTTGATGGTCACCAGTGATAACAACCCCGGTGTCATTGATTTTCAAGATTTAGTTCGTGGCCCAATCAGCTATGACCTCGCATCGATATTCAAAGACTGTTATATCGAATGGCCACGAGCACAACAATTAGAGTGGCTAGAACTCTATCACCAGCGTTTGTCGAACCCGTCGTTCTCACTCGACCAACTAGTGAAATGGTATGACCTAACCGGCTTGCAACGCCATCTCAAGGTATTGGGAATCTTTTGTCGTCTAAATTATCGTGACAGCAAACCTGGTTACCTAGATGACCTGCCATTGGTGGCAAAATATGTCGTAGAAGTACTCGACCTTTACGCTGATTCCTATGATGAGCTCCAAGCATTCAAAGGTCATTTATCAAGCACCATTCGCACAGCACTTTAGAAAAGCGTTAGTAAAACCAGATTAGTCATGCAAACCTCACCTCAAAATACCACCGTTGTGATCTTGGCCGCCGGTCACGGGAAACGCATGCTGCCATTAACCGCACACACACCCAAACCCTTGCTCAAGATCGGCGAGTTAACGCTCATCGAACATCATTTGCTTCGTTTGGCTGAGTATGGCTTTAGAGACATTGTGATCAACGTGGCGTATTTGGCTGAAATGATTATCGATCACTTGGGGAATGGCTCTAAATACGGGTTGAACATTCGCTATTCTGACGAATCAGCCAGTGGTGCCTTAGAAACAGCAGGTGGGCTCAGAAACGCCTTACCGTTGATTAAATCCGATTCATTGATAACCGTTAACGCCGACATTTGGACCGACTTTGACTTCAGGCTTCTACTAAAAGATCTACCGGAATTCGCAAAGCTGGTAATGTATGAAAACCCTTCTCATAACCTCAAGGGGGATTTTGTATTGAACGACGATGGCTTTCTGACGATTCCCCAGGCCAACACAGTTAATCGAAGTTTGACCTACAGTGGTATTGCCATTTATCAACGAAAAATCATTGCAGAGCTCGATCAAGGCAAGGCCGCGCTGGGGCCGATTTTTAGAAAGCTAATTTCCGAGAGTAAGCTGCAAGGCCAAGAGTTTAACGGGGTCTGGCACGATATAGGCACACCCGAGCGTTTAACCGAACTTCGTAATCGATATACACAGTAGCATTAAAAATAATATTAAAAGTAGCATTAGAAGCAGCAAATAAAACAGCGTCTATCAAACGCACAACCCATCTAAATTAACTCGACAAATCGCGTCGCCAACATACGGCCGACCTCAAAAGTGTTAAGCGAGCGACCATCGCCTTTACTTGATTGAGATTGTTCAGCCAGCTTTTGCGATAACTGCGCGACCTGCAAGTCCTGATAACCGCAGGGGTCAATATTGGTGAACGGCGTCATATCCATGTCAATATTCAGACTAAGACCATGATAACTGTTACCGCGACGAATTCGTAAACCGAGCGCGGCTATCTTTGCATCATCGATGTAAACGCCGGGAGCATCTTTGCGACGCACTGATTGCAAATCATAACTCGCCAATACGTCAATCACGCATTGCTCAAGTGCTGCAACCAGCGCCTTAATACCAAGTTTGTGGCGCTTCAAGTTGAGCAATACGTACATCACGATTTGGCCCGGGCCATGATACGTGATCTGCCCGCCCCTATCGGTCTTGACGATTGGTATGCCAGAATCGACAAAGGTACTCTGGTCACAAGCCGTGCCTTGTGTGTATACACGCGGATGTTCCAATAGCCAAAGCTCATCGGGGCAATGCTCAGTACGCGTGGTTGCGTACTCTTTCATCGCGTCGTGTGAGACTTGATATTCAACCTCACCAAACCATTTAAGATCTACTGCTAGACCCTGGTCGGTTAAAAGCTCGAATACCTGATCAGGCTTCATGGTCATGGTCATATTTCAACTGGCTGGCGCTTACAAAACAGGTCAAAGTCTCGGCGATGAATGACTCGCTATTAATACGAAACAGGGCCAATTAAAGCGTCATTACGACTCGCGAAGAGGCCGCTATCAACTTATAAATGGACTCTAATTGCTCACGACTTTGCAGACGGACTCTCACCGTCACTGATTCAAATTTACCTGTTTTACTGGTATTGCCGCTGACGCCAAGTAAGGCATCATCATCCAACATCGGCAGCACCAGTCCTTTAATGTAGTCTTGAGCTGGCGAGCCCTCTTGCGCCTTGCACATTGCTTTGAAGGCAAAGTCTGTCGGGTACTCTATTAAATCAAACCCGTCTTTAGCATCGTCTGTCATAACACTATCTATATTAATTGACTCTTACTCACTGACTCTCATCAATGCGCATTTCACTCATTCATCTAAAAACTTGCGCCAGCGAAGCTTAACCGAATCAATCAAGCCTTTCCACCAACCGGCCTGCTTTATGGTGCTCATCGCCAGTAACGGCGCGCTGTAGACCTCTCGTTCATCCAACATTAACCTGACGGTACCCACCGCCGCCCCGGCGCTAATGGGTGCTTCAACAAACGTCGCGTGTTCAAGATGGCGCGTAACGTCACCAGAGCGGCCAGAGGGAACCACAATATTAGCCGGCGTTTCAACCTGCAAACGCAGTTCATCTGCATTGCCGCCATAGACCTTAAGGGCTGCCAAGCCACCTTGTTCGTCCAGCAATGTTGTCGATTCAAAATTGTCGAAACCGAACTCAAGCAAGGATAAAACGGCTTTTTCACGAGCTTTTGAACTTTCAGTCCCTAACACAACAGCAATCCAACGTTGTTCTCCTCGTTTGGCACTTGCCACCAAACAATAGCCGGCGGCGTCGGTGTAGCCTGTCTTCAGCCCGTCAACTGAACTGTCTTTCCATAGCAACCTGTTACGATTTCGTTGCACAATACCATTGTGCTTAAATTCTTTTTGAGAGTACCAAGCATAGTACTCAGGAAACTCTCGAATTAAAGCCGCACTTAAGGTCAAAATATCAACCGCCGTCATTTCATGATTTTTGGCTGTCAAACCAGTGCTGTTAACAAAAAAGCTGTTCCTTAACCCCAACTCACGCGCGCTTTTATTCATTAAAGCGGCAAATGACGGTTCACTGCCACTGACAAATTCAGCCAAAGCAATTGAGGCATCGTTACCACTTTGAATCACCATGCCCTTAAGCAGTAGCTCTAATTCAATTTTGGTGCTGACGTCGGCAAACATACGAGAACCCTCTGCCCGCCACGCTTTCTCACTGATTGGTACACGGTCTTGCAAACTGATCGTGCCCTTTTGAAGCTCTGAAAACAGCACGTAATTCGCCATGAGCTTGGTAATGCTCGCTGGCGAACGCTTGGTATTCGCATTCTTACTGCTCACAATCCAACCACTGTTCATTTCCATCAAAGCCCATGCTTTTGCATTTATCTCTGGGCTGGTGGCAGCGACTGGAACCGGCACTACTTCGGCGGTTTGCATTGCATTTACCGACAAGCCAGGCCAGAACAGGACTACCCACAGCCAATTTATCGAGTTATGCGATCTCAAACCAGCGGATCTCAATCTAGGAAGTTTCAAACTAACCACGCGTAGCCCTAGACATGTTACTGCCTTGGTGATGTTTACAGATGTCATTAAGTTAAATTAGGCTCAGTTTGCTTTTGAAAGAGATTGTGCATGAGATTCAGCTATTGCCTCGCTTAAATCATATACGGCCATCGCATAAAGCACGCTGTGGTTATATTGAGTGATAGCGTAAAAATTACGATGGGTATAAAAATAAATAGGTTGAGGGTCGTCCTCAGCCTTAGCTTTATCAGCGCTCGCAGATTGATTGACTTTCCAGCCTGTTTTATCGGTCGATTTCACCGCAGTTTGACTTTGATCTGTAACCGGAAGTTTAAGACGTTGATCTCGAAAAATATCGCCTTTTGAGTTTAACTTATTCAGTTTAAAAACTTCTTTACATGACACCTTATGCTTTCTCGCGATTCCACATGCAGTATCACCCGCGCGCACAATCACGGTATCCGGTATTTTCTTATTCGGAACAATAGGGTTCGCATTCAACATTAAGACGCCCAACTTTTCCTTGCCCGCTATATCATCAGCCAGTGTTGCGCCTTTAGAACGTAAAAATTCAGCGGTATGTTGTACCTTACGTTTTCGGCTGGCTAAATCACTGATCTGTGTCGTCACTTGATCCGTCGAAACTGATGTTACCGGCTCACCTGGCTGCCAACCGTTCTCGATAAAGTAGTTAGCGATACTACCAATAGCATCATCAACCTGACCAATCAGATCGGTGCTGCCGTCTTTATTAAAGTCGACCGCATAATTTCGATAGCTGCTCGATATGAATTGCGGATAACCAACCGCACCAGCGTATGAGCCCAGTATCTTGGTAGCGTCTAGCTGATTTTCTTTACTAAGAATAAGGAACTCTTCAAGCTCGCTCGCAAAAAATTTACTACGCCGTGGAAAACCGGTTACCAGCGAGACCAAGCTATCAAGCACCTTGTATTTACCTTTAAACTTTCCATACTTGGATTCAACGCCGATAATCGCCACAATGATTTCAGCGGGAACGCCATACTCCTTTTCTGCTCGTTCGAGTTGAGCCTTATTCGCTTTCCAAAAATCAACGCCTTGCTGAATTCGATCTGGCTTTAGGAACAGCTTTCGATACTTACCCCAAGTGAATTTATATTCAGCGGGGCTCATCATCGCATCTAGCACACTTTGCTTAACCCTTGCTTGCGCGAATATCACGTCCAGCTCAGATTGCTGATAATGGCCACTAGTAACCAATCGGTCTGCAACCGCTTTAACCTTCGGGTGCTCATCTAAATCGATGGCCAATGCCAGACCGTTTGCCATCGCTAACGCCAACAACAAAGCAGGTGTAAATAGTGCTCTAAACCTTTCTTTTAAAAACATTAATTTTTTATTCCAAAGTAATAAACCATCATCTAGACATTAAACTTCGATGATGATGAATGCTCATTAATATGCCGAAACTGGCCATCAATGTCACCATTGATGTGCCACCATAACTGATTAGTGGCAATGGTACTCCAACCACGGGCAACATGCCCGAAACCATACCAATGTTAACAAAAACGTAGAAAAAGAACGTCATCGAAAAGCTGCCTGCCACTAAGCGAGAAAATGTGTCTTTAGTGTAGTACGCGATGTACAAACCGCGCCCAGTGATCAATAGATACAGTAATAATAAAAACAAAAAGCCGATAAATCCGTGTTCTTCGGCAAACACTGAGAAAATAAAGTCTGTGTGTCGCTCAGGTATGAATTCAAGTTGCGACTGACTACCATCCATCCAACCCTTGCCTTGCGCCCCGCCCGAGCCAATCGCAATCATAGATTGAATTATGTGATACCCAGCACCCAAGGGGTCAGCCCATGGGTCAAATAAGGTCTGGATACGTTGTTGCTGATAAGGGTGCAACAAAAAACTATAGGCTAACGGAATCGCAATCGTCATTGATGCCGCAAGAATCGCTATAAACTTCCATGCCAAACCGGCGAGAAATATGATGAGCCCGCCAGACATCACAATCAAGATTGTGGTGCCAAGGTCTGGCTGCTGCAAAATAAGCGCGGCCGGTGCGGCCAATACGGCAGCGGCTAAGACTAAGTTAAACGTCGAGGGCGGCAATGATTTTCTAGTCAATACCCAAGCCACCATCATTGGTACTGCTATTTTCATCAATTCAGAAGGTTGAAAACGCATAAAACCAAGGTTTAGCCAACGTTGCGCACCTTTGCCGGTATAACCCACCACCAACACCAAAATAAGCATGATCATGCCAAGTCCAAACAAAATGGGTGCCGCCCTGAATAACGTCGCAGGGCGTACTTGAGCAATCGCCAACATGACAATCACGGCAACCCCCATTCGAACACTCTGACTGAAGAGTAAACGCGAGCTTTCGCCGCCGGCACTCCATAAAATCAATAAACTAACAATACAGAGAATGGCCAGGCCAATGAATAAAGGAAAGTCGATTTTAAAACGCATCATTGCCCTGCTCCACCGGTCGCTTCCAGATCAAGCTGTGAGCCCGAGGAAGACGAAAGCAAAGTCTCGCTATCAATGGCATTTGCGTCTTTACCAAGCAAATAAAAGTCCATGACCTTACGTGCCACAGGCGCCGCAACGCCACTTCCACTGCCGCCATTTTCGACGATGACCGCCACCGCTATCTTAGGGTCTTCTACTGGGGCAAAGGAAACGAACAAGGCATGGTCTTTTTGAAACTCAGTCAACTTGCTTTCGTCGTATTCTTCTCCCTGTGGAATACTCACGACTTGGGCGGTACCAGTTTTACCGGCAATACTGTATTCAGCATTTAACCCGCTGCGACGCGCCGTGCCGCGAGGGTGCTCAACCACCGCTCGCATGGCCTCTATGATTTGGTCAAAGTTCTCTGATTGGGCATCGACAATGGGCAATTCGTTTCGAGGCGGTATCAAATTCGTTTCACCGCTTTGTTTAAGATGATTGACCAATCGCGGTTCAATCCGTTTGCCTCGATTGGCGATGGTTGCAATCATCGCACCCAACTGAATGGGTGTGGTGAGCGTAAAACCTTGGCCGATCCCGGTGATTAACGTCTCGCCAGGATACCAAGGCTGCCCATGTACTCGTCGTTTCCAGTCTCGCGATGGCATTAGCGCAGAGGGCTCACCAATAAGATCAATACCCGTCTGTTGCCCCAGTCCAAATTTTCTTAAATAGGCTTGAAGTTTATCGATCCCCATCCAATTGGCTAATTGGTAATAATAGATATCACATGAATGCATTATCGATTCAATCATCGACATAGGGCCGTGCCCGGATCGTTTCCAACAACGATATCGATGACTACTGCCACCGAGCTTGTAGTAACCGGGGCAGGTAATCGACGTGTTGCGGTTCCAGCCATTTTCCAAACCGGCCAAGGACACCAAGCCTTTGATGGTCGACCCCGGCGCATATCGGCCATTCAGCGCCCGGTTTAGCAAAGGTCGATCCACATCATCGCGCAAGGCATTGTAAGATCGATGGCCTATTCCGTTAACAAATTCATTGGTGTCGTAAACTGGGTTGCTGACGAAGGCCAAAACACCCCCGGTCTTGGGTTCGATCGCAATCACCGAACCGCGACGCCCTTCTAAATATTCTCTCGCTTTAACCTGAAGATCAACGTCTATATTCAGATGTATATCATGCCCAGACACCGGAGGGTTTAAGTCCAAACGCCTAACACGTTGGCCGTGGGCATTGGTTTCCACTTGTTCGAAGCCTACCTGACCTAATAATTGATCTTCGTACTTGGCTTCAATACCCAAACGACCGATGTACTGCGTACCTTTGTAGGCCTGTGTATCAACGCGTTCTAAGTCTTGTTGGTTGATCCTAGCAACGTAACCAAGCACGTGCGCCATCTCGCCGCCATATGGGTAATTGCGCTGTAATCTCGGTTGCACCTCAGCACCGGGGAAACGGTGTTTATTGACTAAAAAGCGAGCTACTTCTTCCTCTGACAAATTAACTTTCAATACTTGCGCTTGGAAGTCCGGGCGGGCACGCACCAGGCCACGAAACTTGCTTATTTCATTTGGGGTCAGCTCAATTAGCTTGGCTATATCATCGAGCAACTGACCCATGTTTTTGACATTTTCGGGTACGATTTCTAAAGTAAAAACCGGAATGTTTTCCGCCAATACTTTGCCTTTACGGTCAAAAATTTGCCCTCTTACTGGGGCAACCGGCACTAGACGAACACGGTTGTCTTTCGATAAGACCTCAAAGCGTTGATGGCTTACGATTTGCAAATACCAAATGCGACCCATCAAAACCACACCTAGCACGCCCAGCAATACTACGAGTGCGATTAGGCGTGCATGAATCAGGTTGGTTTCACGCAGATAGTCCTTTAATTCAATATTCTCATTTGCCATTGAATTCTAACGCCAACCCCACATTAACGAAGACGATAAACTCGTCGTAACTCGTCAAGTACAATAGTTAAAAACGGCCAAACCGCTAAATCGCCCAATAACGAATACCAGTCCTGCGCGGTCAATCTATCACCACCAACCATGCCTTCGAACCATAAATTGATAAGCTTGAAAATCGCCACAAACAAAATTACTAAGAATACACGTTGCCATCGAGAACTAACGCGCAACTGAAGGTGCGATAAATTCACTAAAAATACTAATACGGCCAGCGCTAAACTGAGCACACCAAAGGTTTTGGCCATTAACACTTCTAACATGGTGCCGATCACAAAGCCTGCTTTAGGGCCAATGTTATGAGGGGCATATAAGGCCCAATAAACAATCACCAGAGCAATCCAATCAGGCCAAAACGAGCTCAACCAATCTGGCACGCGAACCAACATCAAGGTGAACGCGACAAAACACGAAATAGCAAACGCCCAATAAACTCGAGTGTTTGACTCAGAGCTAGTTGCCACGGTCAACCTCCTCGATACCTTGTGACTCTAGCTCTCTATTAGGCCTAGCGCCGGCTGAAACCGTTTTACTGGCCGTTTCGCGCGATAACAAAAGTACATGATTCGATCTATCTAACTTCGCTATTGGCGTGGCAAAAACTTGAATATAAGCCTGATCTTCGATGACTTTAACGTCACTGACCTCAGCCACCGGGTAACCATTCGGAAAGCGCCCGCCCAAGCCTGAACTCAACAATACGTCGCCTTTACGAATGTCAGAGTTTTGATTGAGATAGGGAACATCTAACCTTGATAAGCTACCGGTACCTCGGACAATGGTTCGCAAACCGTTGCGTTCAACTTGCACAGGCAAGGCGTGACTTGGGTCGGTAATGAGTACGATTATGCTGCTTAAAGGCATTACTTCGGTCACCTGACCGATCACACCCTGATCATCAATCACCGCTTGACCGACGTAGATCGCACTGCTCAAACCTTGCCCGATAGACACTCGATGATTGTCTCGATCTAAATCAACCTGCATCAACTCCGCCAAGGTTACTTTTTCTTCAAGGCGCTTGGTGGCGTCTAGCAACGCCCTTAATCCAGCGTTTTCATCCTGTAAAGTTCTTAATAACAGTGTCTCAGACTTGAGTTTGAAATACTCATTGCGCAAATTTTGGTAAGCAATTTTCACATCTGGCTCGGCAGAGGTGACACCGGCCACCCAGTCACTCACCATGGCCGGCACCGATGCCAATGCGTGAATGGGTCTCAATACCACTGACACGATATTTCTTGGGCTATTTAGCCACGATGTATTTGCGTCCACCAGCATCAAGCTCAATGAAATAAAGACAACAATTCCTAGCTGCCCCCACCCATTGCTTTTTCTAAACTGATTTTCCATTGCCTGATTTGTTAAAGAAAGCCTGTTTAGTAATCAACTGTGTTATTTACCAACGAATTCTATGATTAATCGGTGTTCGAAAATATATGTCATAACTATTCAATTAAGTCATAAGCAAACGTAAACAACGCCGGCGGTCACTAAATAGTTGAAAAAAGCGTGATAAATTACTCGTGAGCAAACACATCACCCAGATTATCCATTTCTTCGAGGGCTCGCCCACAACCGCGCGCAACGCAGGTCAGCGGGTCGTCCGCAATCACCACCGGCAAACCCGTGTCTTCCATCAAGCGTCGATCCATATCTCGCATCAATGCGCCACCGCCCGCTATCACCATGCCTTTATCACCTATATCGGCACTCAATTCAGGCGGGGTTTGTTCAAGCGCCTGTTTAATGGTTTGTACAATTGATTCAAGTGGGTCGCTAATCGCCGAATAGATCTCTTTACTGCTCAAGGTGACGGCGCGAGAAAGGCCCTCAGCAATATCACGACCTTTAACCTCCATTTCACGCTCCTCCGACTTATCCCAAGCGGTAGCTATGGCCTTTTTGACTCGCTCGGCGCTGGCCTCACCGATCAACAATCCATGATTGCGGCGCACGTGGTTGATAATGGCCTCATCAAAGGTATCACCAGCCACCCTCAAGGAAGTACTGTAAACCATACCGCCTAGAGACATCACACCTACTTCCGTCGTACCACCGCCGATATCCAGCACCATCGAGCCCGTAGGCTCAGCTACAGGTAAGTTAGCACCAATCGCCACCGCCATCGGTTCCTCAATCAAATATACTTCGCGAGCACCCGCGCCATAAGCCGACTCCCGAATTGCACGTCGTTCAACTTGAGTCGAACCGCATGGTACGCAAATAATAATGCGTGGACTGCCTTGCAAAAATCGATTCTCTTGTACTTTCTTAATAAAGTACTTAAGCATTTTTTCAGTCACGTTAAAGTCGGCTATAACACCGTCTTTCATTGGTCTGATCGCCTTGATTGAACCCGGTGTGCGACCCAGCATTTTTTTCGCTTCGGCACCAACCGCTAAGATGCTCTTGTTATTCAAGCCACCACCAGGCGCATAGCGAATAGCAACCACCGAAGGCTCATTTAATATAATGCCCTTTTCTTTAACATAGATAAGAGTGTTTGCGGTGCCTAGATCTATCGCCAGGTCATTTGAGAAGAGCCCTAAAATACTTCGGAACATAATTGAATAATGCTTTCGCTGGTTTGGTGTTTTCTATATTTTTATTATTCTGCCGTTTGGCCAAGCCAATTCGCACAACATATCATTGGTAATGCAACAGGACTTACTTTTATTAAAGAGACCCGGATGCGCAAGCGCGCATGAAGAACAAGTAAAACATGTAGTACTGTCAATTAAGAAGTACTAAGGCAACCCTGAACTGAAGCAGCGATTGTACAGCGTATTGCGTCACGGCGCTATTCAACAAAAAGCCTATCTATGGTAATTTCATGGTTTGTTAATCCAAGATCATTCTAATAAGCTGCTTTAATGGTTTTCCCGCCTTTTTAATTGAAGGGTTTTTAAGTTTTAAGGTTTTAGATGTTAAGCCTTCAGTTTTAAATCAATAATTTTGACCCAAAACGCTAAATACCGGCTACATATTCCGTTACTCGGTCAAATAATGACCATTTGCTTGTTATAATAGATTTCTGTTGATCTAAATCACCCAAACTTTGCTAACTCTAGCGATACAAAACATAAAGACTTACCACCTATGGCACTAGATATCAAAACCGTGCACGACATCGCACGCCTCGCACGCCTGAACGTTAGCGAACAACAAGCTGAACGATATCGCGACGAACTGAGCAACATTCTTGACTTGGTCGCGCAAATGGAAGCGGTAGACACCAGTGACATTGAACCAATGACACACCCTTTCGATGCAACTATGCGTATGCGTGCGGATGCGGTAACCGAGCCGAATAATCGCGACAAATATCAAGCCATTGCGCCCAGCACTGAAGATGGCTTGTATTTGGTACCTAAGGTTCTCGATTAGCGAGCTTCGTAGACTCCAGTTTGAGCCTTCGCGAGCCAAACACAGTTACTTTTAATCAACGTCAAAGCAATTAATTTAAAGCAGGTAGACGATTTTGACCATCAAGACCCTGGCCCAACTATCGGCCGACCTAGGCAACGGCCGCATTTCGAGTGTCGAACTGACCCAATCTTACATAGATCGCATCAATACAAGTTCGCTCAACGCATTTATTAGCGTCGATGCGGCCTTCTCATTGGCGCAAGCAGCGGAAGCAGACTCCAAACGTGCAGAGGGTGACACTTCACCATTATTGGGCATACCTGTAGCGCAAAAAGACATCTTTTGCATTGAGGGAACAAAGACCACCTGCGGCTCAAAAATTCTGGAGAATTTCGTTGCGCCATATACCGCAACGGTTGTTTCGAATATGCAACAACAGGGTGTGGTCAGCTTAGGCAAGACGAATATGGATGAGTTCGCAATGGGCTCCTCAAATGAAACGTCCTACTATGGCAATGTGACTAACCCTTGGAGTGATACGAATTCAACTGCCGAGGCTACTGAAAAACTGGTTCCAGGTGGCAGCTCCGGCGGTTCTGCGGCGGCGGTGGCAGCGCTATTAGCGCCTGCAGCCACGGGCACCGACACCGGCGGTTCAATTCGCCAACCCGCGGCATTTTGCAATTTAACCGGCATTAAGCCCAGCTACGGTCGTTGTTCAAGGTTTGGCATGATCGCGTTTGCTTCTTCGTTAGATCAAGCCGGCCCAATGACGCATACCGCTGAAGATGCCGCTTTATTATTGAATACCATGGCCGGATTTGACGCCAAAGACTCTACGTCACTGGACGTGCCCGCCGAAGACTTCACTGCTCAACTAGGTGATTCATTACAAGGCCTTAAAATTGGTTTGCCTAAAGAGTACTTTGATGAAGGGCTGGATAATGACGTGGCAGCTTTGATCGAAAATGCGGTAAAAGAATATGAAAAGCTGGGCGCCACGATTATCGAGGTTTCCTTGCCAAACTCTAAGCTGGCGTTGCCCAGCTATTACGTGATTGCACCGGCTGAGGCCTCATCTAACCTATCTCGCTTTGATGGGGTGCGCTATGGCTTGCGTGCCGAGGAGTACTCGGACTTAGTCGATATGTACACCAAAACGCGCAGTGATGGCTTTGGCGACGAAGTAAAGCGTCGCATTATGATTGGCGCCTACGCGCTGTCGTCGGGTTATTACGACGCCTATTACGCGCAAGCGCAAAAGTTGCGCCGTCTGATCTCAAACGATTTTAACAGCGCCTTCGAAAACTGCGACGTGATTCTTGGCCCAACCACCCCTAGCCCCGCTTTTAAAGCAGGCAGCCGTACCAAAGACCCAGTTTCCATGTATTTAAACGATATTTACACAATCCCCGTTAACTTGGCTGGCTTACCGGCTGCGTCAATTCCTGCAGGCTTTACCACAAGTGGCTTGCCCGCTGGAATGCATTTAATTACCCCGTATTTGCAAGAAGCCAAACTTTTAAATATCGCTAACCAATACCAAACAGTGACTGACTGGCATTTGCAAACACCGTCATCAATCGCGAAATTGTCGGCACGAGGTGATAGCTAATGTTTACTTGGGATAAAAAGTGGGAAGTGGTTATCGGCCTTGAGGTGCATACCCAGCTGCAAACTCAATCTAAAATTTTCTCTGGCAGCTCTATTTCTTATGGTGCAGAACCAAATACGCAAGCCAGCGCGATTGATATTGCTCTGCCTGGCGTGTTACCTGTTATGAACCTAGAAGCGGCCAGGCTGGCGGTTAAATTTGGCTTAGCCATCGGCGCGCATATTAATCAGCGCAATGTATTTGCCAGAAAAAATTATTTCTATCCGGATTTACCTAAAGGTTATCAAATTTCGCAAATGGAATTGCCCATTGTGGGCTTTGGCGAGATTGAAATAGAAACCGACCAAGGCTCTAAAACCATCGGCGTTACCCGTGCACATTTGGAAGAAGACGCAGGTAAGTCATTGCATGAAGACTTTCATGGCCAAACCGGCATTGACCTAAACCGAGCTGGCACACCACTACTCGAAATCGTGTCAGAACCCGATATGCGTTCTCCTGCCGAGGCCGTTGCCTATCTGCGTAAACTACACAGTTTGGTGCGTTACATCGAAATCTGCGATGGCAATATGCAAGAAGGGTCTTTTCGCTGCGATGCAAACGTCTCTGTTCGCCCCTTAGGACAAACAGAACTTGGCACTCGAACCGAATTGAAAAATATCAATTCATTTCGTTTTGTTGAGCGTGCCATGGAATACGAAATCGAACGACAGATCGACATTCTAGAAGACGGTGGTCAAATCGTTCAAGAGACACGTCTCTACGATTCAGACAAGCACGAAACGCGTTCTATGCGCTCTAAAGAAGAAGCTCACGATTACCGTTATTTTCCAGATCCAGACCTTCCGCCTATGGTGCTTGAAGACAGCTTCATTGAGGAAGTGCGTGCCACCCTACCGGAATTACCAACCGAAAAACGTGCGCGTTTTGAAACTGAGCTGGGTCTGTCGGCGGATGATGCGGCAATGATGACGGCCGACCGAGAAGTGGCTGACTTTTTTGAAAACACCGTGAACGCGACTAAGGCTGAAACAAAAATCGTCGCCAACTGGATGAGCGGCGAGTTATTCGCGAACTTGAATAAAAGTGAGCTTGAAATTAGCGAGTCGCCTATCTCCAGCTCACAACTTGCCACCCTACTCGACCGCATTGCCGATAAAACTCTCTCGGGTAATACGGCAAAACAAGTGTTTGCGGCATTGTGGAACCAAGAAGGAGAAGTCGACGCAATTATTGAGTCGAAAGGCCTAAAACAAATAACCGACACGGGCGCCATTGAATCAATTGTTGATGACGTTATTCAAAATTGCCCTGACCAAGTAGCACAATTCAAAGATGGCAACGAAAAAGTGATTGGGTTTTTAGTTGGCCAAGTCATGCAAAAATCTAAGGGCAAAGCCAACCCACAAATGGCCAATGAACTGCTTAGAAAAAAACTCACGTGAACGATCAATTAAGCTTCACTGAGCTGTTAGGCAGCCTTGAGCAAGACGCAGATGGCAATCACCACCTCACGATAAGCGACAACTGGCTTCAGGGGCGCACGACTTATGGCGGTCTTTCGGCCGCCATCTGTTTGCAAGCCGTCACGGTGAGTCACCCAGACTTACCGCCACTAAGGTCCGCGCAGATCAATTTTGTGGGGCCGGTCGTCGACGACATATCAGTCACCGTCAAAGTGATGCGTCAAGGCAGGTCAGTGAGCTATATCAGCGCTGAAATGTTCGGCCAGCAAGGCTTAGTCACACAGGCGGTTTTCTGTTTTGGGCTAAGTCGCGAATCACGACTTAATAAACAGTTTACCGATAAGCCAGAAGTGCCATCAGCGGAGGATTCGAGTCATTTCTTTAATTCGAAGATGCAGCCAGCATTCGCAAAGCACTACAATTGCAAACTCGCAAAGGGCGGCCACCCGATGACTGGCTCAACCGAAAGTGAACATTATATTTGGGTTCAGCATAAAGATAAAAACGCCACAGATATGGTTGCATTATTAGGCATTGCTGACATGCCACCACCGGCGGTAATGCCGATGTTTGAAGAGTTTGCGCCGCTCAGCAGCATGACATGGATGCTCAATTTCTTAACCGAAGATACATCCACTGACGACGGCTGGTGGCTGATGAGGTCGGCCGCCGAACATGCCGTAGACGGCTATTCTAGCCAAGATATGCAGGTATGGAATTCGAATGGCGACTTAGTTGTATCGGCATTGCAAAATGTGGCGATATTTTATTGATGATCGAACTTATTCAATGCTCGAAACCACTTTATTTTTAGATTATACTCCGCATCTCAAAGAATTAAGCGTCCGTAGCTCAGCTGGATAGAGTAGTTGGCTTCGAACCAATTGGTCGGGGGTTCGAATCCCTCCGGGCGCGCCATACAAATAAATTAACCTGCTGATTTATAGCGGGTTTTTTTATGCCTGCCTTATTTATCATTATGAAGCAAAATCGTCCGCAGCGACTGTGAGCAATCAATCAGCAGCGCCCTTTAAGCGCCCTATTAGCGGTAGTTGACCATTACAAAACCGTTTATGCTGTTTAAACTTTAGATCAAACACCTAGTGAGCCATGAAAAAATTTATTGTGCTAATCATCATGGTCGGCGCTGCTTGGCAAATGCTTAATCGGCCTGAACCCTCTGTTACTCTGGGGCCAGGGGTAATGGCACCCGGGGTTCCTAAGCAAAATAATGGCAGATCGTCGATCAATACCTCAATTGGGAACTATGAAATTAAAGGCGTTGCCACGTTTGATTTGACCGCTAAAGTACTGGCGAAAAAGAACTATCGTTCAGGGCGGGAGGCAGACCTGTCACCCACGGATCTCGCATTGGGATGGGGTAATATGTCAGATGAGAGTATTTTAGAAAAAATTCAAATATCGCAATCAGGACGCTTTTACCGATGGCGGGTCGAAAGCTTTCCAATTCCACGTCGAGAAATTGAGACCTACAGTGCAAATATGCATTTGATCCCTGCCAACGACTCAGCCAAAAAGAGCATAAAGCGTATAAGACAAGGCGATATCATTCGGCTATCGGGTGACTTAGTAAAAGTAAAATCGAAAACCGATAGTTGGCGCTGGAACACCTCTAAAACAAGAAACGACACAGGCGCTGGCGCCTGTGAATTAATTTTAGTACAAAGTATTGAGGTGGTTAATCCTTAATTAGTCCTTACAATCGGTAACGGAAAATAGGGTCAATCTGGACCCGACTTTTTATTGATAATCATGTGTAATATCCCTTGTTCGGAACCCTTTCTTTTTCAAAATATGATCGACAAAATACCGAGCTGTTGACTTAGGATCTATTCCATCAGGAAACCCTTCTTCAACAAACGCTACCCTCAGATAGCTATGTTCCAATGAATGAAACATATAAACAGCATGATCGTACTTTGCCTCACGCAGTTTATCGCCCATCCACACATCCACTATTTCGACGTCTTGAATACCAATACTCTTCGGTAAAAACCTTAGCGAAAAATAGAAACTGTTGCTAACTGCGAATGCTTTATAATCCTCGATTTGTTCTAGAAACTCCGCTCTATTCATATTTACCTGAACAACTAAGATTTGATTAGGATTACGCACAACAACTCTCTTATCAGTTTTTTTTAAGTCAATTCTGCTTTTACTTACGGCATTGACATAACGGTTATCTACTAATAAAAAAAGCAGTAACGCATATATCAATATAAC